>CAYRCK010000016.1:0-69548 GCA_964422745.1 uncultured bacterium | reverse complement strand
GATCACTCCAGTCAACCTCATCGTAGCCGGTCAGGACCAGCTCGGGATCGTAGGGCGGGCAGTCACAGACTATACTCTCGATGAAGTGCGGATCATCCGATGTACCGTGATAGGAGGTTATCCCGTAGTTATCGGTCGCCGTGATGTAGTACTCGATCCCGTCCTCGGTCATCTGAGCGCCCGGTATCATGAAGATAACCGGGAAGGGGATCGGGACGCCCGTGCATATAGGGTTCCATACCAGCGTTCCGAAACGCCTGTAGTACAGGCAGGTCTCTACGAGGGATTCGGTCTCGTCGGACGCCTGCCAGCTGACTATGACGTCATCCCCCTCGCATCCCGTCTCAACGGGTGTGTGTACGATCAGCGGCGGGTAGTTTGGCTGGACCGCTATCTGGTAGGGATTAAGCGACGGGTCCGTCGAAGGATCCGTAACCCTGCACTCGCCGTCCGAGGCCACCAGGTAGTAGTCGATACCCGGATCGACGACACTCGTGATCGTGTAATGCCAGATGCCGTCCTCAGCATCTCCGCTTGCGAGCGTCATCGCGGCTTCCGTGTAGGAGGCGGTTCCCGTCGTGCGGTAGAACAGGCTCACCCACTGCACGTAGGGCTCGTGGGAATCGGTCACCCTGGCCTCGATCAGCACGTCGGATAGGTACGGAACGGCCGTGGAGCTCAGCGCCACCGTTGCCGGCGTGCGCTCTATCACCGGGCAGGCGCACGGCACGTAGCTCGCCTCATCCGTTGCCGTCTGCCCGTCGTACTCGACGGTGAGCTCTACGAGCCTCTCCAGACCGTCGCAGTCAGTGTTTGGCGAGCAGTAGGTGATAATATACGTGCTCTCGACCCTCTCGGCTATCTCGTCGAGAATTGCGTCGTACGGGCCGACGACATCGAAGACGAGGCCGCCCGTGCACGCCGCTATCCCGTCTATGTAATCTTCTGTTCCATCGTAAGAGTCTACCGCTACGTGTACGGTTATGTTGTTGTTATTGCAGCAGTCACAGGCGTCGACCAGGCTGCCGCCGTCCGAATCCTCGTCCGTGATGAGCAGGAAGTGCCTCTGCGATCCAGGACGGAAGTTCATCATGCCGCAGCCTCTCTCGACTGCTAGAAGCCCCTCCTCCCACCAGCCGTTCCACAGGCAGCTCCAGTCGTACACGAGCCAGTCCTTGAACAGCTCCACGTCGTCCGTGAGGTTGCCGTCGTTGAACACGGTGGGAGGGTCCACATCGTTATCGCAGTAGCCGAACCTCACGAAGCCGAGCCTCACATCCCATCCGGATGCTACGAGGTCGTCGACGAAGGCCTCGACATTAGCTATAACCTCGTCTATCTCATCGTCCATGCTTCCGCTGTAGTCGATCAGGAAGACCATGTCCACGAGGGCGAAGCCGGCTATCTCCTGTACCTCGAAGCAGTCCGTAACCACCGCGCCGTCCTCCCTGACCTCCCAGAAGCTCGTGGATCCGAGTCCGCCTATGTACTCGCCTAGGTCCAGATCCTCAACTATGGAGGAGAGGTTGATCCTGGGCCAAAGGGTCAGGTCCAAGCCCGTTATCTCCTGGTGCAGGTCTAGGGCCGGCGCATTGAGCGGAGCGGGCGCGTTCGTCACCCTGGGAGGGATGTAAGAGATTCTTTCGAGCGGTGTTCTGGTGGCTCCCGCGGATGCGCCATCCGCGACGACCACGACCTCGTAGGTCGCGTTGACGTCGAGCCCGCTTATCGTATAGCTTTTTACCCTTCCCGCCGCTATCTCCGTCTCCTCACCGGTCTTTGTGTTCCGTACGAGAATAGTGAAATCCCGTGACAGGTCGGGCGTATACCACTCGACTGTCATTGATCCGTCATCCAGCATCCTTGCCTTGATGTCTGTCGTGATGTCGTGACTCATCACCGATTGGATGTCCGACGCAAACAAGATGCACGGGATGAGCAGCAATGACAGCAGAACTGAAATTGCACATCTCATCTGCATCTCCTTGGTTAGTGTAAATGCTTATCTTAATATAAGTAAAATCTCAGCCAGTATCCTAGCTACTAGGCGGAGTGAAGGAGAGCAGCGTTATCTCCTTGAGGTTCTCCTTCTTGTCGACCTCGGGCTTCTTGTAGGCCTTCTTGCTATTCTTCTTGTCCGTACCGCTCTTTGTATCTTTTTTCACTTTATCCCCCTTCTCGATGAATGTCCCCGTGTAAGTAAAACAATTGATCCTACGAAGCAAGTACCATCAATGCAGCTATCACCCCCATGTTCCTCCCGTTTTTCTCGGGAGGGATATTCTCCA
Organism: uncultured bacterium; assembly: GCA_964422745.1. Lineage (GTDB taxonomy): Bacteria > Krumholzibacteriota > Krumholzibacteriia > Krumholzibacteriales > Krumholzibacteriaceae > CAYRCK01. Next base: position 67,260 of record CAYRCK010000016.1, on the reverse strand, counting down.
AGAAGCTAATGATTTAAATAAACCGCTAGTAAAACGACATTATATCATACTCGGGAAGTGTTTTTCAACGTAAAAGAACCATCCGCCGAGTAAGCGAATACGCCCCGGATTCCAAACGGTAGAAGTACACTCCGGATGCGACCGATGACCCCCTCTCGCTGCGGCCGTCCCAGACCGTGCTGTGTGTGCCCGCTTCCCGGTGGCCGTCCACGAGCATCGCAACCAGCCGTCCCGTCACATCGTACACCTCCAGGCTCACATGACCGGCATTACCGATCCTGAAGGGGATCGTTGTCGAGGGATTGAACGGATTCGGGTAGTTGGAGAAGAGATGGTCGGAAGCTGCGAGCCCGGGAGGCTGCCCGCCGTCATCGCCGCAGTATATGCCGTCGTACTTGTAAACCCCACCTCCGTACGTGCCGGCGAATATATGCCTGGACTCGGACTGGTCGTAGACGACGCACCTCGTGTCGAGCACATCGAGCCCGTCGGAAAGATCGACCCAGTTCTCGGCGCCGTCGAGCGTGACGAAAATTCCGCCGTACGTGCCCGCTATGATCTGTTCGTGTCTTTCCGGATGCACGTCCAGGCTCCAGATATCGAGGTTCGTGAGGCCGCTGCTCTTGTTGCTCCAGCTGTCTCCGCCGTCGGTGGACTTATAGATGCCTCCGTTGTAATATGCTCCGGCATAGACTATATCATTATCCAATGGATCGACCGCCACCGCCTTTATATAGATCTCGGGCAGTCCGCTGTTCTTGACCACCCAGCTCTCCCCCGAATCCGTGGATTTGAAGATCCCTCCCCCGTAGGTACCCACATAGACCGTGGATGCATCCGTGGGATCTATCTCTATCGTCCATATGTGCTTATCCGTGATGCCGCTCGACTTGAGCTCCCAATGCCTGCCTCCGTCCGTGCTCCTGTAGAGATAATTGTACGTGCCGGCATACACCACGCTGTTGTCCTCATGATCGACCGCGACACAGGTGACGGTGGTTGAGCTCAGCCCTTCGTTCATCAGGGTCCATGTCAGGCCGCCGTCAGCGCTCTTGTAGACTCCTCCGTAGTATGCGCCGCAGAAAACGGTATCCGGCGCTACCGGATCGACCGCCAGCGACGTGAGATCCTCGTCCGAGATTCCCTCGGAGCTTTCGTGCCATTCTCTCCCCTCGTCCTCGCTCCTGAAAACCTGTCCGTAAGAAGTCACCTGAATTATGCTGTTGTCCGACGGATCGACGTCGATGTCTGTGACAAATGTATTGTGCATACCGTTAACCGAATGCTCCCACGATGCTCTGTCCACCGACCTGTACACACCCCCCCAGTACGTGCCGGCGAGCAGCACGGCCCCGGAGGAATCCACCGCCACGGCGTATACCCTTGCACAGGAAAGGCTGTCGCTTAGACCCGACCAGGACTCACCGCTGTTCAAGCTGATGTACACGCCCTCCTGAGTGCCGGCGAAATAAACCTCCGAGCTGTCCGGATGGATCTCGATATCCCTGACGTAAGAGCTTCCCAGGCCGCTGTTTCTGGCGACCCACGAGCCCCCTCCATCCTCGCTGAGAAAAACACCACCGAATGTCGCGGCGAGCAGGACTTCACTGTCGCGAGGATCTATCTTCACGGACCTCACGAAATTATTCGTAAGGCCGCTGTTGCGCTCAACCCACGAGGAGCCGCCGTCCACCGACTTGAAAATGCCGCCGTTTGTCCCAGCGTACAGCGTGTCGAGGCCGAATTGGGAGACCGCCACGGCATTTACATTCGTGTTACCTAGATCGCTGGTGATATCTACCCATTCGTCCCCGCCGTTCGAACTCGCGTAGATGCCGTTTACCGTACCGGCGATAACAAAGTTCGTATCGAAGGAAGAAACCGCGATTGAAAGCACATTGTAGTTACCGAGATTCACCGATCTGGAGGTCCAGTCGCATTCCGACCTGCTCCTTCTAGTCCTGAACACACCACTTCCCTCCGTTCCTATGAAGATGGTATTCACGTTCAGAGAGTTCACGGATATACAGTTGACGATTAGATCGGTCAGGCCTACGTTCGCTGTTTGCCAGAGCCCTCCTCCATCCACGCTCATATACACTCCACCGTGCCTGGTGCCGGCTATGAGCGTCGTGTCATCGATGAAATCCACAGCCTGAATACGTCCGCCGTAGGGGCCGCCCTCGTTCGACCACTCGTAATAGCCCCCCCATGAATTCGGTCCCTTGAAAAGAAAGGTAAGGAAGAGTCCGACTAGTACAAACCTGTGAAGAGAGATCGCCACATTGCAGATTCGCATTTTGATGTCACCCTTGCAGCTAACTGTTAAGTTTTCGTAAACACGGCCCGCCCGACTCAAGCACTTTGGGACAGTGCGGATTCGAGCAACTCTGACACCCCGTTGTAATCGGGGCCTATCCTCAGAATGCAGCTGCGGGAGGATTCGCAGAGCAGCTTCAAGAGATCGAGATGGGCCTCTATGCCATCACTGTTCGTAAGTGAGATGCTCTGCCTTATGAGGCGGAGCATCGCTTCGCTTCTCGGTATATCTTCGAGCCCGATATCACCCCCGGCCGTTATATCCGGGAAAAGGAGCACCCAAGGCTTCCCGCACACGGCTACGTCACCGATCCTCGTCTCCTGCAGCGGGATCTCCACTTTGCCAGGGAAATCTGTATAATCACCGAACTCCTCGAAATATGCACAGCTCTTGCTATCTAGTTTGATCTTTTCGGGGAACGAGAATATTCCCAGTTTTCCTTCATCCATCTGCATGAATACCGCATCATCCGACATGTACGAGTATAGTGATCTCGCCAGGGCGTAGGTCAGTGTAGATTTACCATGGCCGCTGCCACCGCAGATCAGGATGCATCTGTCCCCGCTGCACACGCATCCCGAATGGACGTAGTACGCTCCGATCATCCGCATCATCTCGAGAAGGGGGACATAGAAGATATGATGTGTAAGAATCCACGGCAGCCCCATGTGCCTCTCCGAGACGAAACCGTATGCTACCGATTCCTCATTCTTCACCATAACCGCCGTTTCAGTGTCGAATACTATCAGCGTCCCTTCAGGCAGGGAAAAGAACTCGATCTCCTCGAAAGTAGCTGTCGGGGGGAGAGCCGGCTTCGAGGGCAGACCATCCGGCACCGATCCTGAATACAGTCTTATCTCGAGTGGAACCTCGCCTTTGCAGCCCCACTCCTCATGACGCCTGGCGATCTGGGGATCCACTCCATCCATGACTGCGTCGATCACCCTCTCATCGTCCGTGCGCAGCACTATCTTGTACTTACTCATCTTTATTGTTTTGCTGAAGCGCAAACAGGCAGTATCCATTGGATTATTCATAGAAGGATCAATTCCGGGAGATCACTATCTTTTCTCTTTCCATGTCTCTTATGAAAGAATCCAGATCACTTTCGATCGTATCGTTAGCAATTTCGAAATTGCCGTTGATTCTTTCGACGATCTCCGATGTATCGTGCTTGTCCAGAATTAATTTGAAGATCATGCATCCGATTTCGTTGAGGGAGTAGTAGAATCCGTTCTCCAGATTGATAAGTACGATCCTATCGTCTATTTCCCGGAATATGACATTAGAATTGATTTTGAACATACTTTCCCCTTTTACAAGATCCTCCTCTTCATTACTGACGGCCAAGACCCGGCCGCCTCTCCCTCGAAAGGAGTCTCTCGTTATCCCCTAGGTGCAGTAAAAGTATTCCCGCTCGATCAGTTCGGCGGCGTAAAGGATAGAAGGGTAATCTCTTTCAGATTCTCGTGTTTCTTCACCTCAGGCTTGGAATAACCCTTCTTGCTTTCCCTTTTACTTTCCTTTTTCTTTTTCGTCATCTCTTCCCTCCAAAATGCAATAACAAGACTTTAATTTAGTTACAGAGATTCTATCACAGCTGATGCATCGATGTCAACAAAAGATACCGCAACCGGGGATGTTTTCGGCGGTGCTCAGTAGTTGCACAACGTCCCGTCTCTCCTCGCCTTCTGGAAGGCGAGGTTGAAGCACAGGATGCTTAGTGGGAACACGACGGCGTTGAAAAGCAGCAGGGCGATGACCTGGGCTTTAAGCTCGGCAATGGAATGCCCTCTTATCAGCGCAAGCCTTATCCCCTCTAGAGCATGTGTTATCGGAAGGATGAGGGCCAGTTTCTGGCACCATAGGGGGAGGACGCTGAGCGGATAGTAAACACCACCCAGAAATCTGGAGAAGCTTGATATGACCCAGTTTACAGGTGATCCCTTCTTGAATACGAGGATGAAGCTCCCCGAGATGATACCGAGCGAGCTGAACGCTATGATCGTAAGGACTAGTATTACCAGCGCCGCGAAGAAATCCGGATTCGTCAGCTGTGATTCGAAGAATATGAAGCTGAATGCAAGGTAAAGAACGACATGTATGGAAGCGAACAGAAAATTCCAGACGGCCTGGAATATGAGTATCGTCGTAAAACGGGTTCTTGTCACGAGAACCGCCTCCAGCGTTCCCATCAATTGGGCCTCGCGGATCGATCTCGAAAAGCTGTCCAGCCCCACGTTGAGATAGCCGGAGAAAGCCGTCCCGATTATCACGAAGGAGAAGTAGTTGCCTCCATAGGGCTCCAGATCCTGGGATATCGCGGGATTTATCAACTTGGACAGGAAGTAGAATACGAACAGGCTCAGCCAGATGCCCATCAGCTTGAATACAAAATCGAACCTGTAGCTGATTGCCGTGAGAAATTCCTTCTTGATGATAGCCGACGGTTTCCTTATGAAGACAGAAATTCGTGACATCGTTTATCGGCCTGCACCTTCCTCGCGTCTCGCCTCTTCGTTCGATTCGAGCATACGGTTGAAAATTTCCTCGAACGAGACTTCCTTCATGATCCCGGTACTTTCTCGGAATGAAGACCTTATATCGGCCACAGATCCCTGTGTTACTATTCGCCCCTTGTTGAGGATCGCAATCCTCCTGCAAAGGTTTTCGATATCCCCTACCCTGTTTGTGGTGAAGATCGCCGTTTTGTCCCGCGAAGCGATGTAATCCTCTATGAAGGTCCTGATCTTGAAGGCGGCACCCGGATCGAGCCCTTTGGTAGGTTCATCCATCAAGAGTACTTCGGGATCGGCGAGAAGAGATCTGGCGATCGCCATCTTCTGCTTCATGCCCGAGGAGTAGTTCATGAACCTGTCGTCAGCGGCTCCCCTAAGATCGAGAAGCTCGAGAAGTTCCTCGATCTTCCTGTGCATTGTCCGGGCCGGCACTTCCATAAGGGCGGAGAAGAACTCGAGGTTCTGCCTTCCGGACAACCTCCAGAAGAAACTCCTCTCCTCGCTGATACAGTAACCTATACGATTGAGCACCTTCGGCCATTCCTTCTCCACATCGTGCCCGCATACCAGGGCTTTGCCAGCCGAGGGGGCGGTCAGATGGCACATGATCTTCATTATCGTGGTCTTGCCGGCTCCATTAGGACCGATGATGCCGAATATCTCCCCCCTGTTCACACTGATGCTTATATCATCGAGGACCAGTTTTCTCTTCCGCGAGAGGCGGAGGCTCAGTATCGATCTCATCGATAACGGCACGGGGTAGTACTTCTTGACGTTACTGCACTCCGCCACTATCTCAGATCTCATATACCGCTACCTCATTCATAAATAGGCGGGATCAAGGATATACCGCCGTCCCGTCATTTTATTCTCTTGCTTCTGAGCGGGTCCATCCTTTTCTCACCGAGCACACCGGTCCTTACCGAGAAGCCAAGCATGAAAGTCATAATGAGAACCTTCACCAGAACAACCAGACCCTCGATGATAAACTCCCCGCCTCTTCGCCTCTCTCCCTTTTTCCTGAACGCATAGACCTCGTGCCAGGCGTACCTGTCCGGGAAAACGAGCCTATACATGTAATCGATCTTTTTTCTTAATCCCCTTCTGAGACTGAGGGAGGTCACCAATCCGAGCGTATCGCAGAAGGGCGCCCATTCCCATACCAGACCACGTGGATAGTAGATGCCGGCGATAAACCTGTCCGTGAAAAAATCCGGGAGCAGTTTTTTCCTCGTTCTCCTCGGCATAAATCCACCAAAGAGGATCTCCGAGATCCGAAGCGATAGCTTCAGCTCGGCGGTCGAATTGCAGCGCCGCGCCCAGTCGATAACGCCGCCCCACTCCCCCTCATCCAAAATCACAACCATCCTCTTGAGCTCCGCCATATTTCGCACGTCCAAGAACGCCACGTACGATAGATGAATAGCCGTGTACCAGATAAAATGCTCGATGCAGAGAGTTCTTATCTCCTTTCCCGCGACCGTCACCGGAACGGACCGATCCCGCAGCGCTTCCATGTCCATGCCGTGCCCCTTCTTTACGTCGACAAGGGTCCAGTGCAGCTCTACGACGACATCCATCTTCTTTCCGCGCGTGAATATCAGATGAAAGTGATAATCACGGTATTCCGCTTCCGAGAACACATCCGAGTACACCGAGAACCCGATGTCAATGAGAACACTCTTGGCTGTTTCGAATTCGCCCGGGGCCACCAAAATATCTATATCCTTCGATACCCTTACTCCGGGATCTTCGTAAAGCATGTGCGCCAGTGGAATGCCCTTGAATACTATCGGAACGATTCCGTTTCGCTCCAGCGCCCCCACAACCTCCACCAACTCCGATTCCTTCTTGATGAACCTGGCCTGCGCTAGCAGATACTCATTCTCTATCTCCTGTCTGAAATTATCATCGAGCACTTCGATCAAATCCAGGTCGGTGAAGAAACGGAAAGCGGCCGCCTGATTGTTGTGATAGCGGCAAAGTTTACGGAAGTAACCCCAATTAATGCCGCTCTCCATTATTTGTCCCGCCCTCTGCGCCAGTGCAGACCTATCCGCCCTGCCGAAGGACGAGTTCTCGGCTATCAGGAGAAAAAGCGCTTCCTCGCCGCTCAGCTCCCTTGAGGATTTTCGATCATTTCTAGTCAAAAGATATATCCTCTAATCCTGAGGCGCGCCCAAGGTCCGAGCCCCCTGCACCTCCGCCGGTCGACCCGCCGTCAGGAAGTGAGAAGAAACATGTGAATTGATCGACCTTCTCGCTCGTATCCAGGTGAATCCTTCCGTCAAGACTCAGCCAGCTGTGTCCCGTCAGTCCGCCCTCCTCGAGCTTCGCACCGAAATTGATCGTGACGGGCACTCCATAGCAACGCAAGAAATGATAAAGCAGCAGGCAGCGCCTCATGCATGTATGCCTGTACCCCGTAATCCTGAATATACCTAGAACCCTATCACACAGATATCGCACTCTCTCGGCATCCAGCGCACCGCCGCGCACCATCCTGCGTGGAGTGATCCTCCCGACAAGATCCTGGATCTTCCATGCTTTGATCATCATGGGAAGCGCTAATATGAATCCGGTTATGCGCACCACTAGGAAGGATTCCTCGAGGTTGCACAGCATGGATATGATCGTTTTTGCTCTCAATTTGTATTAAAATGCGGTTTTCTCCGGCGCCGCGGCACTTTAACTATTCGAATTCGGCTTTCAGGTCCCGTTTACCGTCGAGGGAAAATATGTGGTATTCCTCGCGGTGCAGCCGGGGATCGTCGATCACCTCTACATTCAACCGATGTGTATCGGCCAGTTCCTTGATGTTCTCCTCCCTCTCCTCTCTCAAGAAAATCCCCAGGGTTGGATTGACCCTGAACTGGATACCACGCTCCCTCCCCGCCGATCCGATCCTCCTGATCCAGTGCTCGGCTTTCATCGCCATGGATTCGATGCTGAGGATCTTCCCTCCGCCGGAACAGTATGGACACTCATCGCTGTAATAGTGAAGCAGGCTCGGCCGCACCCTCTTGCGGCTTATCTCGACCAGGCCGAGCTCACTGATCGGGTAGACCCTCGAACGGGACCTGTCCCTCCGCAACTCCCGCCTGAACTCCCTATAGACCTTGTCTCTGTTCTCCTCCTTCTCCATATCGATGAAATCGACGACTATTATGCCACCGATATCGCGAAGCCTAAGTTGTCTGGCAATCTCCCTCGCGGCTATCAGGTTCGTCTCCAGTATCGTCTCCTCCTGGTTTCTCTTGCCTGTGAACCGCCCGGTGTTCACATCGATAGAGACCAGCGCCTCTGTGTGCTCGAAAATAAGGTAACCACCCTTGCGAAGCCATATCTTCCGCTCCAGCGTCTTCTCGATCTCACTCTCGATCTTGTAATAGTCGAATATGGGAGGTTTGTTCCTGTACAGTTTCACACGCGAAGCCAGGTGGGACGCGAAGGACCTGAGATAGGTCTCCAGCCTCTTGAACTCCTCCTTGTCGTCTATTATGATTCGGTCCACTTTTTCCGTAAATAGATCGCGAAGGGCGAAGACCGTTATATCGACATCCTCGTGGATCAGTGCTGGAGGCTCGGCCCTTTCCCTCTTCTGCTTGATATCCTTCCATAGCCTTTCCAGGTATTTGATATCGTCCTTGATCTGGTCTCCGCTTACGCCGCTTCCCGCCGTGCGCACTATAACCGCAGCCCCCTTCGGGCGATACCTGTGGACTATCTTCCTGAGCCTCGATCTCTCCTTGCGGTTTTCTATCTTCTTGCTCACACCGATGTGATCGTGATCGGGCATCAGCACCGCGTAACGGCCCGGCAGGGAAAGCTGCGAGGAGATTCGAGGTCCTTTTGTTCCTATCGCCTCTTTCCTTACCTGGACGAGAATATCCTGCCCCTTCTTCAGCAGATTTTCTATCGGAGGGTATTCCCGCCTCTTTCTCTTGGACATATCGATTTCATCATCATCGAGCAGGTCCGGATCCAGCGAGCCTGTGGCCACATCGCTCACATGCAGGAACGCGGCCTTTTCCCCTCCGATATCCACGAATGCCGCCTGGATCCCAGGGATTACAGCGTTGATCCTGCCCAGATATATTCCGCCAACGGTACGCCGGCTGTCCTCGCGCTCTATCAGAAACTCCACCACATCGCCGTCTTCCAGTATGGCTATCCTTACCTCTCGGCTCGTGTAGTTTATCACTATCTCTTTCTTCATCTCGATTTCCCCGCTATCACTATGCCATTATTAGATCTATCGGTTTTAAGTAACTTTCTTCCTTTTTGTATAATATCCCAATCCTCTTTATCCTTACAAGTCCCGCAAGATTTGCCGGCAGCGATCCTTCTATCAGATCCTTCGGTTTCACTCCCCCGTTTTCTCCCACGGGGATCTCGACCAAAAGCTCCGCACCGCTCCCGGTTTTTCTTATCGAAAATCCCGCGCCCGGCCTTTGGACACTCCCTTCATCCCCGGCAGAGGAGATCCGCTTTCCCGCCTTCTCGCCCAGCCGTCCCTCGAACCAGGCTGTAACGGCCTCCGCGCACCTCTTTGTCAAAGCTTCCCTTTCATTCTCGATACTGCGTGACTGGTCCGTAAGATAACACAGATCAGGTATGCCGGACAACCATTCACATTCCCCCTGTTCCCCGGCAAGCGCCTCACCCAGCGTATCGAAGTACAGAACATAACGGTAGATGGCTTCGGGCGGAAGTTTGCCCTCTTTCCTTGTAAATGGCCCTCTGCACTCTGTGACACCGATTCCGTCGGGCAGAAGCCCCTCGAATACGTCCGGACGAAATCGTTCCCGATCAGTGAGCTCTATATCGAGAAATTCGCCCTCACCCTCCAACCCGACCGCCAGTGCAGGCCCCATAGACAACCTTGGATGCGGATTGAATCCCTCGGTAAAATTCAACGGCAGGCCGCTGCGCCTGAGCGCTCTGTTGAAGATATTTATGATCTCCCTGTGCGAGAGGAATCTTGCGGACATTCCTTTATCGTACAATACCCTGAAACGGAATACTCCATCCCCGCCATCTCTCCGTTTCCGATGACCCTTCACACCACCCTTTTCGTTGTTCGGGATACGGGGCTGCGCGGGCTCCACCCTACCGGATCCACCGCACGCACCGCAATGGTGACAGGGCCCCACCCGGCAATCCTGCGTAAGCTCTTCCGAACCGGCTCTTTCCCTCTCCCTCACGAGGTGCTCATGGCTTACCCTGGTGCGGAAAGAGCTCCAGGGCAACCGCCCTCCCCTTTCAAAGCCGGACGTGAATTGCTCGGCGCAGAGACCCTCCTTCTCCAGAGCCATCATCCATGAATCGAACTTCAGCATGTCCCTCCAGCCGTCGAACCGGCATCCCGCCCTGTAGGCACCCACCAGGGCCGGCCATAACCTGCGATCCCCCCTGGCCAGAACCGCTTCGAGGACGCTTACAACGGGATCTCTCTGGCTGAGCTGGATCCGGCGGTTTTTCATGCGCATCGAGATGTACCTCTCCTTCTCAACCAGCTCCTCCAGGGAACATTGCCTCTCCCATTGAAAAGGTGTGTGGGGTTTCGGAACGAACGGCGATACGGAAATACCGAGCCTGAACCTCCTATGCGAACGGCCGATACCCAGAATTCTCCCGACTAGATCGACGATCCCCTCGAGGTCGTCCTCAGTCTCTGTAGGCAGTCCGATCATAAAGTACAGTTTCAGGCTCTGCCATCCCGCGCGCAGAATACATCGGCATCCCTCGAGTATCTCCTCATCGCTCATTCCCTTGTTTATCACCCTCCTCAGCCGTTCGGTGCCCGCCTCCGGGGCCAGCGTGAACCCGGATTTGCGGATCCCTGATGAGGCATCAACTATCCTCTCTGTAACGGTCTCCGGTCTGAGGCTGGGTAGGGCCAGCGAAACATTTCTACTTTCGAGCTCCGGAGAGATGCGATCGAGCAGATCGTCAAGCCTCGAGTAATCCGAAGTGGAAAGTGAGAGCAGAGAAACCTCTTCCCATCCAGTCGCATCCAGCCCAAGGCATACGGCTTCGGTGATCTCGTCTACGCTACGCTCTCTTCTCGGCCTGCATATCATCCCCGCCTGGCAGAAGCGGCACCCACGGGTGCAGCCGCGCATGACCTCAACGGCAAGCCGATTGTGCACTATGCCGGCTGAAGGGACGATCGGATTCGGAGAGAGGTCACCCGGTTCGAATCCGTAGACCCTGATATCGGCGGATTCCGTAACGCCGTCGACGTAAACACCCTCGATACCGGCCAGAGACTCCACCATTTCACTCCTGCCGGCACCTCCCTTTTTCAGCCCCTTGAGAATCGCCACAGCCTCGGGGAGGGATTGCTCTCCATCCCCGAGAAATACCGCATCCACCGCATCAAGAAAGGGAAGAGGATTCGTGCAGCATGGTCCCCCGGATACGACGAGCGGCGAATCCTCTTCCCTATCCGCGCTCTCGAGCGCCATGCCGGCCAGATCCAGCATCAACAGTAGGTTCGAGTAGTGCAGCTCATAGGTCAACGAGACTCCTATCAGATCGAAACTAGAAGCGGGGATTCCGGTCTGCCTTGACCGGAGTCCTTCCCCGGATCTTCTCATCAATCCTTCGAGGTCCGGCCATGGCGCAAACGCGAACTCGACTCCCACACCTTCCATTGCAGCGAGCCTTCCGTAGAGGAATCTGATCCCCTGATACGACATCCCTATCTCGTAGACGTCCGGAAAGGCCAGCAGAACGTTGAACAGCCCGCTCGTATAGCCCCTCGAGCATAGATTGATCTCTCCGCTCGAATACCTCGACGGCTTCTCGACGAATGGCAGCAACCGGTCGAGAACTTCTCCGCCGGATGATCGCTGTTTTGGACTAGACATGTCCTCCAACCGTTATCGATGGAATCCTGAGGGTAGGCTGGGCATCGGCTACAGGCACGTTCTGGCCGTCTTTTCCACAAGTACCGATATCAAAACCAAGATCGTTCCCGACCATGTCAATACCCTTTAGAACAGCCGGTCCGTTGCCTATTAGAACCGCTCCGCGGACAGGCTCACCGACCCGCCCCCCTTCGATGATGTATGCCTCGTCGACCTTGAAAACGAAATCTCCGCTCGATGTGTCGACCTGGCCGCCCCCCATCCTTACCACATACAGACCTTTCCCGACACTGTTTATGATCTGGGCCGGATCATGACCGCCAGGCGCTATCATAGTATTACTCATACGTACTATCGGCCTGTAGCGGAAAGACTCGCGGCGCCCGTTCCCCGTTGAATCGGTCCCCAACCTGGCCGCTGTCCGACGGTCAAGCAGATACCCCCTGAGAATCCCATTCTCGACGAGAACCGATCTGCGTGCCGGCACTCCCTCGTCATCGTACAGATACGAACCCCTCTTTCCCTCCAGGGTCGCATCGTCAATCACCGTAATATGTGGAGAGGCCACCATTTCGCCGACCTTGCCGCTGTATATCGAGAGGTTTTTTTCCGCGGCGTCCCCCTCTAGTCCATGCCCGATCGCCTCATGCACCATGGTCCCTCCCGCAAGACTGGCCAGGACGACGGTCATCTTTCCCGCCGGTGCCGGGCGGGCCTTCAATGTCCTTATGGCCCCTTCACCCGCATCCGCCGCCAACTCCACCGGGTCCATCCCGTCGAGGACCCCGAATCCCGCGCTTCCCCCAACGGTCCTCAACGCGGTCTGGAGGATCGGTCCCTCGGAGGCTACCGCCCTTACGGAAAAAACGAGCTGACGGCGCTCGTCCTCGACCGAATCTCCATTGCTGTTGAATATTCCGACCGTCTGCCGGCTGTCTAGATAACTCACCTGAACCTGTGCAATCTCACGCCCGGCATCCCTGGCCGCCCTGTCCGCGGAGAGCACAAGCCCGACCTTCTCCTCGGCGCTGATGGAATCCACCTGTATTTCGGGATTTGAAGCCGCCACCCGGGTCGCATCCAAAACCTCCGGCGATGTTCCACCACCGCTCCCGATCATATCCAGCAGCTTCCGAGCGAGCCCCGATATCTCATCCATCCTCGTGATATTCGAGTAACCGTACACCGTGCGGCCGGAGGCCATTATCCTCAGCCCGAATCCGGAATCCTTGCCGCTCGAGATACGCTCGACCCTGCTGTTCTCGCAAAATACCGAATGAGACAGTTTGGATTCGAGAAACAGCTCGGCGAATTCCCCTCCACCGGAGACGGTGAAGTCCAAAATCTTGTGAATGTCCTCGACAGGCAGTGATATGTCCAAGTAAGCTATTCCTTCCCGGTGGCCGGCCCCTTTACGCAATCTCTGCCGCCTTCGAACACATCCTTGCCGTGCATGTTCTCCCTCATGATCGGATAGCATCCCGTGAAGCATGCCGAGCAGTAGTTCTCCGGCTCTTCCACGCAGGCGAGAAGCCCCTCCAGTGAAAGATACGATAGACTCTCGACGTTCAGGTATTCCCTGATATCCTCGACGGAATGAGTGGAGGCGATGAGTTCACCTCTCGTCGGGGTATCGATACCGTAATAGCAGGAATTGGTTATGGCGGGTGATCCTATTCGCAGATGCACGCTCCCTGCGCCTGCGCCGCGCAGTATATCGACTAACTTTTTCATCGTTGAACCGCGGACTATCGAGTCGTCCACTACGACTACGGACCTATCCTTCAGCACGCCGCGCACAGGATTGAATTTGATCCTCACATCCCAGTCCCGATCGCTCTGCTTAGGTTGGATGAAAGTCCTGCCGACATAGTGATTCCTTATCAATCCCAGTTCGAATGGAATACCGGAGGCTTCGGCATAACCAAGAGCGATCGTATTGCTCGAATCCGGCACGGAAATCACTATATCGGCGGCGGCCGGGGCTTCCTCTGCAAGCTTTCTCCCCAGCTTCCTGCGAACCTTATCCACATTCTCTCCAAAAACGCGGCTGTCCGGTCTCGAGAAATATATGAACTCGAAAATGCATCTGGACTGCCTTTCCGCGGGCTCGGAGAACCTGATACAGCGCATACCGTTCTTATCGACCACACACAACTCGCCCGGTTCCAGCTCCCTATCGTACCGGGCGCCGATTATATCGAACGCACAGCTCTCGGAGGCAAAAACGAAAGCGTCATCCAGCCTCCCCATGCAGAGCGGCCTGAAACCGCTCGGATCCTTGGCGGCAATAATCCTCTCTTTCGTAAGAAATACCAGCGAATACGCTCCGGACACCTTTCCCAACGCATCAACGACCATACCCTCTAAGTCTCTCTCTCCGCTTCTGGCTATGAGGTGCAGAATGATCTCGCTGTCCATAGTACTTCTGAATATTGATCCCTTGTTCTCCATCTCTTGCCTGAGCTCCACGGCGTTGACGATGTTTCCGTTATGGGCGAGGGCGATCTTCCCGATCTTGCAGTCTACAAGGAACGGCTGTATGTTCGCCGCGTGAGAGAGTCCGGTCGTGGAATATCTATTATGACCGATGGCCATGTTCCCCTCGAGCCCGTCCAGGATATCCCTCTTGAACACCTTGGAGACGAGACCCATGTCCTTGTGCTCGTAGATACACTCCCCATCCGCCGAGATGATGCCAGCACTCTCCTGTCCCCTATGTTGAAGGGCGTATAGCCCCAGATAGGCAAGTTGAGCGGCGTTCGAGTCACCGAAGATCCCGTATATGGCGCATTCCTCTCTCAAGCCCCTACACCTCCATTCCCCAGCTGCGCAACAGAAACGATCTCGAGCAGCTGGTAATGCGGATTGAGCAGCAATCCCTCTCTCCTAGAACGTGTGACCGCCATTTTTCGAGCGATCTTGCGAGCGGCAGCAGCATCAACGGCATGGACCAGCAAGCGCCACATGGCACCAGCTTTGAGCCCCGATACGGTGACTCCCTCGAGTCTCTCATTCAACCTGGCTTCAAAGCCTCTCTCGCGCATGTCATCCATTTCGCGGACAAGGCAGTCGACCGCGAAAATCCCGCCTAGTGATGATTCATTGGAGGATCCATCCTCCAGAGGATAGTCTTTCTCCAGTTCAAGGCTCCCGCGGTGAAGGGCGCGCGCTCGCTCATCTGTCACCATGAGGCTGTAGATATGCTTGTTCTGGTTGGTGAACGCGCTGTCCATCTGTATTACTCGATCGACCTCCTCCAGTACTCTCTCGAAATCCCCGCCGCTCGCGTTCATTGCCCAGTACGAGTAGTGCACGAGGCCCGCCAGATCGTCACCAAGGTCGAGCTTGTCGATCAGTGTCATAATCGCGGTCCTGGCAACGAGGTCGACCACCTTCAGCCTGACCCACAGCTCCATTTTTACGGAGACCTTCTTCCCGTCCGTAGTCACATTACCGGTGTGATATCCTTTTTTCTCTTTTCTCATACGGGCTCCCTCGCTTCCAGCAGGGATGTGAATATCCTCCGTCCGGGGCCCTCCACCAACATGGCGTCTATGCTGCCCACCGCGCCCCTTCTCTTTCTGCCCCATTCTCCATGCAGGTCCTCGGGAACCTGTCTCATCCATGTAGCCCTCTCCGGATGGGGCATCATGGCAAGCACATTGCCCTCAGGATTGCATACGCCGGCGATGTTCTCGACGGAGCCGTTCGGGTTGACCGGGAATGAGACGTCGATCTCTCCCCTGCTGCTGCAGTACCTAAGAACGATCTGCCCGTTCTCCTTCATGCTCTCTATTATATCTCTGTCGTCCGTTACAAAACGGCCCTCGGCATGCGACACCGGAACCGGTACAACCTCCCCCTCGAGGTACGTGCGTGTCCAATGACACCGGCTCTCCTCTTTTTTCAGGTACACCCATTTGCAGTAGTATCCCTCCCGGTCGGCCATCACATTCGGAGCAAGGGCCAGGTCCACCCTCTCCCAGTGGAGGCCGGGTATGAATCCCGACTCCACTAGGACCTGGGCGCCATTGCATATACCGAGAAGCGGCGTGCCCTCTTTCGCTAGCTCCCCCAGCTTGCCCATTATCGCATCCTTCGCCGCCACTACTCCCGCCCTTATTCTATCTTGGTAAGAAAATCCCCCGGGAAGGATAATGGCTCTACTCCCGTCCAGCAGAGCGGGATCGTCGTTCCAGCGGAACAGCCCGGCGTCGAGCCCCACGGATCTAACGGCGGCTACGGTTTCATACTCGCAATTTACACCGGGGAATTGTATAACGGCGACCTTGTCTTTGAATTCATGGGGCAATCGAACTCCTTTCATTTATCTTAATACCCTCACACGGCGGCGGGTGAAGCGGCCTTTCCGAATATCGGCCGGCAACCCGACATGTACGCCGATTCGAGCTCGCCTATGTCCCACAAGGCCAAGCTCTTGCCGCCGCTCAAAATCTCCATACGCAACCTGGGGGAAAGCGTTCCAAGCTTGAAAAGCCTCACCCGGTTCCTGGTGCAGAGTGCCAGAATGTCTCTCTCCATCCCAGGGGACAGCTCCACTACGAATCCGCCGGTCTCTGAAAACAGTATCTTTTCCACAGACAAACCGCATCCCGAGAATTCATCCATATTCACCGTCAGCCCGAGGTCTCCTCCGCCATCGCTTCCGACTGCCATCTCCGCGAGGGACGTTAGAAGGCCTCCATGTCCTATATCATGGCAGGCCTTTATCCAACCGAGACCGTGCATCTCTATGACGGCTCTCATCTGACGCCTCTCCCTTGCAAAATCGGCCTTGGGAACATTCGCCCCCAGCGTGCCGTAGACCGACCTGTAGTACTCGCCACCGCCCAGCTCATCGAGAGGCTCACCTATCAGATAGATATCATCTCCTTCTTCCTTCCACTGCAACGACCTGCATCTCGAGTAATCCTTCACGACTCCGAAACACGCTATGATCGGGGATGGAGGGATCGCCTTCCCGCTCTCTCCCTGGTTGTAGAAACTGACGTTGCCCGAAATTACCGGAATGGGGTGAGGCTCGTCCGAAATCAGGCCGATACCCTTGCAGGCATCTCCGACACCCCTGACGCCCTCGAAGAAATCCCAGAAAACCTCTTCGATCTCCGGATTTCCGTAGTTCAGGCAATCCGTTACAG
This sequence comes from uncultured bacterium, assembly GCA_964422745.1. Lineage (GTDB taxonomy): Bacteria > Krumholzibacteriota > Krumholzibacteriia > Krumholzibacteriales > Krumholzibacteriaceae > CAYRCK01. Next base: position 50,381 of record CAYRCK010000016.1, on the reverse strand, counting down.
CGGAAGGAATCCCTCCCACGGAGGAGACGTTCCTTGCAGCCTCGCATACGGCCAGGGCGCCTCCCTGGTATGGATCGATCATTCCGTAAAACGGATTGCCGTCGACGGATGCAGCTATTCCGACACTCTTGTCCGGGAAAGGAGCTATCACACCGGCGTCCGCTTCACCGGGTCTCAGGACCGCCCTGCCCTGGACTTCGAAATCGTAATGCCGGAACGCGTGATTCTTCGACGATACGTTTGGAGATGATAGAATCCTCAGGAAATCCTCTCGTAGCGGACGTCCCTGCTCCAGCTCGGGCTCTTTGAATAGCCTTCTTCCCGGCTTCCTGGGCCTGTCGTAAGAGATGCCAGTTGTTATTACGTTGACGGGGGCATCGCATACAACCTCACCGGCGCTCTTGATCCTGTAAACGGAATCATTCATGACATCACCGATAACCCTGGCCCCTGCTCCATGATAGATATGGGGCAGATCGAAATCCTCGTTGTATATCCTCAGCACGTCATCCACGATATCCCGGGGAACGGCCAGACAGTACCGCTCCTGTGTTTCCGAGCAGGATATCACCGCAGGAGAAAAATCTTCCGAAGCCACGTTGACCCGATCGAGATCGATCGTCACTCCGAATCCGCCCGCATCGGCCATCTCTGATGTGACGCACGAGATCCCTCCCGCTCCGAGATCCTTGAATCCGATCACCGCCCCGGTCTCCTCCGCCAGATCCAGAACCTTGCGGGTCGCCTCTACGAGCACTCTTTTCAGGAAGGGATCGGGCACCTGGACCGCCCCCCTGTTCGTCTCCTCCTCGGCTGCCAGGTCCTCCGACGCAAACGCGGCTCCTCCGAATCCCGAGTCATCCGTCGGTTTGCCTATAAGCACCATCTGATAGGGCCTGTCCGAGGCCTCCTTGGGAATCCTGCTTCTCAGTATTCTCGATTCCCTCACGATACCGAGCGCCACAACATTGACCAGACAGTTCTCATCGTACCCCTCGTCGAATATTATGTCGCCTCCGAGGTTTGGAACACCAAGGGCATCTCCGTACTGGGCGATGCCTTCAACCACTCCCCTGGCGATCCCCACCGCCTGCCTGCCGTTGTTTCCAATCGGATCGCCGAATCGAAGCGGATCCAGCACACCCACAACATCGGCTCCCATGCAGTACACATCCCTCACGATTCCGCCTATACCGGTGGCGGCCCCCTCCACGGGCAGAACCTGCGAAGGATGGTTATGACTCTCGTGGGCTACGACCAGACAGTGCCAGTCACCTTCCCCCGCTTCTTCAAATCTTATTATCCCTGCATCCTCGCCCGGCCCCAGCACGACGTTCGGGGCATCGGTGGGCAGCAGGTCGCGCAGAACCTTCCGGCTGCTCTTGTAGCTACAGTGCTCGCTCCACATGGTGTTGAATATCGTGAGCTCTACGATCGATGGATCCCTGCCGAGAAGCTCTGTAATCCTTCTCGCCTCCGGTACGGTCAGGTTGAGCCCGTTGTCTGACAGCAGCTCACCGACCCTCGCATCAGGCTGCCCTTTGATAGTGACCGTCTCCCTAAGCAATCCAGCCGTCCTTTCTATCTTTTCAGAGCGGAATTTGCCACCCTATTTCTTAGGCCTGCCCCTGCGGGACAGAACCCGGTTAAATATGAAATCGACCCGTTCCAGGTGGACATCGAGATCGAATGAGGCCTCGATCTCTTCCTCACTGCAATACCTGGTGACCCTATTGTCCGAGGATATCATATCCTTGAAGGCGGCCCCGGATTTCATGCTCTTCATCGCGGCCTGCTGCACTATCGAGTAGGCTTCCTCCCTCGACAAACCCTTCTCTACAAGTAGAAGCAGCATATGCTCCGAGTAGATCAATCCTCCCGTCATCTCCATGTTCCTCTTCATGGCCTCCTTGTTCACCCTGAGGCCGTTCACGATCCAGCCGAGCTTCTCTATCATGTAGGCGAGGATCATCGTCGAATCCGGTATTATGACACGTTCCACCGAAGAATGGCTGATATCCCTTTCATGCCACAGCGAGACGTTTTCCAACGCCGCCGAAGAGTTTGCGCGCAGGATCCTAGCCATACCCGCTATCCTCTCGGAAAGGATTGGATTTCTTTTATGCGGCATCGCGCTGGAACCCTTCTGCCCTCTGATAAAAGGTTCCTCCACCTCCCCTACTTCGGTCCGCTGCAAACCCCTGATCTCGGTCGCCATCTTGCCTAGAGACGAGCCTATCACCGCGATGGCCGAAAGGTATGCAGCATGCCTGTCCCGCTGGATGATCTGAGTGGTGATAGGAGCAGGTTTCAGCCCGAGCTTGGTAAGGACATACCTTTCCGCACGGTGGTCGATGTGCGTCATGGTGCCGACCGCTCCTGTCATCTGCCCTACCGATATCTCGTCAATCGCGGTCTCTAGACGTACTATGCTCCGCTTTATCTCTGAGTACCAGACAAGCAGCTTCAAACCGAATGTAATGGGCTCCGCATGTATCCCGTGTGTCCTTCCGATCATCGGTGTGTAACGGTACCTGAGCGCCTGGCGTTTTAGGATCGTCCTGAATCTCCTCAGCTTGGCCAGGCAAACCTGGGCTGCGTCACGCATCTGGCATGCCAGCGCAGTGTCGAGCAGGTCGGAACTCGTCATCCCCATATGAAGATATCGCCCGGATGGACCTATCCTGGAGGACATGTCGGTTAGGAACGCTATCACGTCATGCCTTGTCCTCCTCTCGATCCTCTCTATTCTCTTGATATTGAAGCCAGCCCTTTTCCTTATCTCCCTGGCGGCTTTCTTCGGTATAAGACCGGCCTGTGCCATGCCCTCGCAGTAGAGCACTTCTATCTCCTGCCAAAGGGCGAACTTATGCTCATCTGACCATATCCCGGCGATCTCGGGTAACGAATATCTCGGAATCATCTCTTACCTCCTCTTCTACCGGCCCCGTAAGCCGGGCATCTATGCTCGGTCCACCCTTTCGGCCAGCTCGAGCTTGATATTTATGCTCCTGTCACCCCTCCGAATGACGATTTCGAGTATATCCCCCACTCTGGAACCTAGAATCTCATGGTTCGCCTGGGCGAGATTCTGTATTTCCGTGCCGTTGACCATCACTATAATATCCCCGATCTCGATTCCCGCCTCGATTGCGGGGCTTCCCTCGTCTATCCTCTCGACGAGAAGGCCAGATTCAACTGGAAAATCTAGCCTGTTTGCTATCTGAGGCGTCAACTCGCTGACGACCAACCCCGTCCATACTTCCCTGACCCGTCCGTATCGTCTCAACTCCTCCACAACCATCTTTGCCGTGTTGATGGGGATTGCAAATCCCATCCCGAGGTTCGAACCTTCGCCGTCCGAAAATATCGATGTGTTTATCCCTATGACCTCACCCCTTCCAGAAACCAGAGGCCCCCCGCTGTTTCCCGGATTGATAGCCGCGTCGGTCTGGATTAGGTTCTTGAATATCGCCTTGGAGTTTGTGCCCGATTTGACATTCCTGTGGAGAGCGCTTACGACACCGACCGTAACCGTAGGCTGAGTGTCGTTGAAGAGATATGGGAAGGGACTTCCTATGGCTATGACAGATTCTCCTATCTCGAGCTGGTCCGAATCGCCGAGCGTGGCGTACGTGTATCCTTCTCCTTCGATCTTGAGCAGGGCCAGATCATAGGCCGCCGTTGAACCGATGAGCGTGGCAACAACCTCGGTGCTGTCGCTCGTCGTGACGTAGATCTCCTCCGCGTCTCTTATCACATGCTCGTTCGTGAGGATGAATCCGTAGCTGTTCACTATCAATCCCGATCCCAGGCTCGGATACCTCTTCTCGTACCGTCTCGGAGTACCCGGAAAGAGCTGCTGGAACCAACGGAAGCTGTGTAATGGCCTTGCGTAGACGATCTCCGTTCTGTAGGCCGTGACCGACACGACGGCCGGGCTCACCAAACGCCTGGCCTCCACTATCGAGCTGCCCGACCGGGAGTCGGATACATTCACACGGGTACCATCGGATGTAGTCAGAAACGGCTCCCTCTCGATGGCCCTCCTGTACATGAACAGGGACATAGCGAGCATGGCTATGGAAAGACCGAAAAGCCCTCCTATCAAATATGGAAAGATCTTCGCCCATTTCGATTCGAAAGGTTTCATGACATATCACCTCGCCAGCAGCTGCACGGCCCGATGAAAAAGCTTTCACTTTCCGGTGAGGGATTCCATCCACCGGAAATTGGACGGTTCGTGCCGTTGGAAAAGGGAAGGATCTTACTTTCACCCGGGAGGCCGTTCACGGGTGGTTATTTTTTCTCTACCTTATCCCAGTCTGCCAGGAATTTATCGATGCCGACATCTGTCAGAGGATGCCTTATCAGCTGTTCTATGACTTTGAAGGGAATGGTAACGACATCGGCCCCGATGAGTGCGGCCTCGTATACATGCTGGCTGTGACGAACACTTGATACGATTATCTGGGTAGCGTAAGAATAGTTGCCGTATATCGTGACCAGTTCCCTCACAAGCTCCATTCCCGGACTTCCCACATCGTCTATCCTGCCGACGAAGGGGCTCACGTAGGTCGCACCGGCCTTAGCGACCAGAAGCCCTTGAGGAGCCGAGAAGCAGAGGGTGGCATTCGTCTGTATTCCCTCCGATTTGAACATGCCGATCGCCTTTACCCCTTCTCGGATGCAGGGAACCTTTATGATTATATTGTCGGCGATCTTGCAGAGCTCCTTGCCCTCCTCGACCATCCCATCCGCCTCGAGGGATACGACCTCCGCGCTCACGGGACCGGGAACAATGGAGCAAATCTCCTTTAGAATCTCCCTGTACGATCCCTTCTCCCTGGAGAGCAGTGTGGGATTAGTGGTCACACCATCAAGTACTCCCAGGGTGGCGGCCTCCCTTATCTGATCGACGTTTGCAGTGTCTATGAAGAACTTCATTTCTCCTCCCGAGTGTCTGATTACCCGTATAATACTCGATCCCTTCCCAACCGGTCGCGGCGAAAATCCGGGGAAGTATCATTATACAAATATAGTTCAGCCATCTCAACCGATTAATACCACCGATCCGCCGCACGCTTCACGAGTCCGGCCGAATCCGATGCACCCGTAATTCAGTAGCACACATCAATCAGGTACAGCGCGTAGGGTGGCAGTGTCGAGCCGGCCAAGGATCTGTCCCTTGCCCTTACAATCCCATCCAGGTCGATCTCCCTGCCGCGGCCGATGTCCAGCAGCGTCCCAGCCATAGCCCGGACCATGTTGTACAGAAAATGATCAGCCGTGACTTCGAAGATCAAAAGCGGTTTGTTTTCTATGAGATCCGCCCTCATGAGGTTGCACCTCTTACTCGAGCAATCGTCACCCGCAGACGCGAACGAGCTGAAATCCCTCTCTCCAGGAAGATCCAGAAGGGCCCTGTGCATCCTGTCCACATCGAGACTGTCCGGGACGGAAAGGAAATAGCGCCTCCAGAGGGCCGACTTTCTCATTATGAATATATATTGATAGGTTCTCCGCTTGGCATCGAAGCGCGCATTGAAGCTTAACGGCACCTGCTCCGCATTCCTGATCATGATATCTTTGGGCAGCTTTGCGTTGAGCGCTTTGCGCATGGTCACGCAATCCAGCTCCAAGTCTGCCTTAACACTGGCAACCTGCCCTGAGGCATGAACGCCGGCATCCGTCCTGCCGGCGCCGACCACCTTCACCGCGTCCGGTCCGAATTCTTCGAGAGCTCTGTACAGCTCCCCCTGAACCGTGCGCCGGCCCGGTTGCACCTGCCACCCGTAGAAATCGGATCCGTCGTACTCAATTGTGAGCTTGTAGTTTCGCATAAAGTCCAGCAATGAAAGCTATGACCGCCACCGCACATACAAAGAGATCAGACCTGCCCATTACGGGCGTCCCGAGCGTGCTTCTCGGCCTTTCCAGATTGTAACAGCGCGCGGCCAGGGAAAGTTCCATCTCGTCGGCAAGCCTGAATATCCCTACAATCAGAGGCGTGATGAGCGTAACCGTGTTCTTGCCGGCCCCCAGCCATCTGCCTCCGAATCCGCATCTGACACCCTGTGCCAACTTCAGCCGCCCGGCCTCATCGGCAATCGCGGGCAGAAAACTTAAAGCAATCATAAGAATCAGGGAGAGTTCACCCGTTCTCAGTCCCACCCTGCTGAACGGTCCCATCATGGCTATAACAGAACCAGAAACATCTAGAGGATCCGTAACCGCGAGGAACAGACCGGCAGCGAGAAGGATATTAACCACGACGAGGCTTCTCAGCAATCCGTTCCCCGCATTAACGATCCACGAATCCGACGCTTTGACGAGAAAAACGTGCGCAAGCACGATAAGTACTACAAACAACGGCATGTGCTTGAGAATCTTGACAGGCGTCGTCAATCCTGCCCCCCCGGCCATGTAGAGCAGGATGATCATGACGGCAGCCGGAACTGCGACGAACCAATTTTCGAATAGAAAGAGAGAGGCAACCATAATTAGCAGAACGATCATCTTGGATATCGGGCTCAATCGGTGTAGGAACGAATCCCCTGCTGCATACCCCATAAAAGGAATCCCCAAAGCCGAATGTCTCATACGCTCAGTGCTCCCACACCGTCGGATCGATGCCGCAGCGGATCCTGTGCTGGCTCCGGAACCGGTCCGGAGCAACACGGTGGCGCTGCAATTTAAACCCTCAATTCAGTAAGGTAGATCAGTTTCCAGGCTGTCCGATCCCCACCGTTCAAGCTCGAACTGATGCGGTCTCAAGCGTTGAACGTTCATCAGCCAGGACTCGGGATACCCTACCTCCTGATGCCTTCCATCCTGGTTCCTGACATAGCCGTCGTTGTACTTTACAATCAGCTCCTCGCCGAGCCGCCTCCAGCGCTCAACGGTCTCTGCCGCCCTGTTTCCGGAATATTCGGTGAGATAGCTCTGCATCAATGAGGCATCCCTTTCGAAGATATCCAGGGCTGTTCGTTCGATCGATGGCTGAAGTGCTAAGAACCGCTCTTCGAGCTCGGATTGTACCGCTTTGATGTCTTCTATCATATACGAGTACTTAAGATTGGCGAAATTCGCCACGAAATTGAAAGCCCACCACGCGGATTCCCATGAGAACTCCGATATCCTACCCTTGGCAAAGCAGTCGGGTGCCGATGCGATGCCGCAGTAAAGAGGGACATAGCATGTCGTGTACGTATCATCAACACCGTACCACAAGAGGCCTCCGACCGGATCGGGGAGCCAGGACCGCGACTGGGAAACGAACGAAAATCCGGTCTGCTGCGTTGATATCGGCCTCTCCCACGTGTAGTCTATACCGTCGATATCCCAGTTCATCGGCCTCCAGCGATTGGGCGTGCCGAAAGGCCCCGCGTCCACACCCCTCGTCATATCGAAATCGGTCCCCTCGTAGTGATCCCTCATCAGAGCGATCACATCCCGTAAGGACAGTTTGCCTTCTGGTTTTACCCACAGTGGATAAGGCTCCGCACCTTCCACACCCCTATGATAGTCCACGGGCCAATCATTCGAGGGGGCGATCCGGCGATAGAAACTCCAGACACGTGTGGCCGTGTAACGGAGCTTCTGGGGTGTCGGAGGACAGTAAGCCTCGTGAAAGACGAAAGGTTTCCCGGATCCGGGATCGTAGTATCCCCTATCTATCGCGAATTCTACTATATCTTTCGAATAAAGGCAGTTATCCCCGTCATCAAGAGGGAACTCGCCGATCTTGGCCTTGTTGGCATGAGCACATACATATCCGTCCGGGATTCTAAGCGCGATCCAGTTTGCTCCACTACCCCCGGGACCGGGACCGATAATCTCCAGCAGCCAGGCCTCCTCCGGATCGGCAATGGAAATCGATTCGCCGCTGCTTTTGTAGCCGTACTCTTCGACGAGACCGGCGATCACCTCCACGGCCTGGCGCGCTGTCCTCGCCCGTTGAAGCGCAAGCCTCATGAGCCACCAGTAATGCAGAAGCCCTTCCGGATTCTGAAGTTCCTCCCGTCCCGTAAAAGTCGTCTCGCCGATGACCAGCTGATGCTCGTTCATCAAGCCGATGACTGCATATGTATGGGGCACCTGCTTGACCTCGCCTAGAACGTTTCCACTCCAATCCTTTATCTCCACGACATCGTCGGGCCCGTGATCGGCCGCAGGTGAATACCGTAGATGCGGATGGAACTCACCGTCACATGTGTAGGTGACGATCACCGAACCATCCTTCGATGCGCCCTTTGTCACAATAAGGTTCGTGCATGCATCAAGGCTGGCCGGAGAGATTAGATACGCAATCATGAATACAATGCCACCCAATAAACGCCTTATCATCGGTCGACCTCCGGATTTTTCATCGAATAGTCCATAAGGGCAATCACGGCGAAACAGCATATCATTTTCCAGATTATACCGAAAGCCGCAAAACTTCAATCAATTGTGAATTACACGGGGCCGACCGGTTTTGTAACGACCGAAACTCCTTGACAGCAGTCGCCACTAAATGGCACGAATTAGAAAACCCAAAAGGAGTTATCATGAATAAGCATTCCATATTACAACGATTCACGTCAGCCGTACCCCTAGCGCTGATTGTGCTTTTGACGGCAGGGGCCGGCGGCCAGAACCGCTACGGCCACATACTCGACACCCCGCAGGGGAGCCTTGCGTTGGAGAGATTGGCGGAAATGGAACAGTCCGGCTCGATCACCGGAATCGGGGAGCTGATAGGTCATCCCGATCCGCTGATAAGGATAAGGTGCGCAGAGGTTCTGGGAAGGGTTGATCACCCGTCAGGCACGGGGCACTATCTTTCCAAGCTGTGCGAAGATGAACATATAGACGTTGTTCAGTCGGCGATATTCGCCATGGGGCTCACAGGGGAAGCCGATGCGGTGGAGATCTTGGCAAGGCACTTGAAAGACGCGCCAAGGTACATCAAGATAAGGGCGCTCATAGCCCTGGGGCATACCAAGCGACCCGAGGCGGCTGATCTGATCATTCCTTACTTGAAAAACTTCCATTACTCGCTTCGAGCCGAGGCGGCGCTCGCTCTTGCCGCTCTCGGTGACTCCTCGGTGGCACCACAGATCACGAGCTCGCTTCACGATCCCAATCCCCACGTAGTGGCCTCCGCGGCATATGCGCTGGGCAGACTTGGATTTCCGGCGGCTAACGATAGACTGATATCCCTGCTTGATAATCCGAATCCCGAGGTCAAGCTGAGGGTGGCGGAGGCGCTGGGAAGGCTCGAGGAAAAGAGAGCCGCCGACCCTCTCTATTCACTCATAGCGAACAGCGACAGGATGGTCGCGATAAAAGCGGCCGAGGCGCTCGGCAGGATAGGAGACAGAATAAGTATCGAGTCTCTGGAAAAAGCTCTGAGTAAAAACGACAGCTACATGAAAACCGTTTCCCTGAAGGGAATCGCAGCCGCCGGTGATAGGAAATCGTTCGATAGCGTTGCCCAGCTGCTCGAAGACACCTCACAAATGGTAAGGATCGCCGCGATCGAAGCCGCTGCATCCACCGGAGGAGAAAGAGCCAGGGATTACCTGCTCGATTTTCTAAAAAACGGTAATGACATTGAAAAGATGGCCGCTGCCGAATTCCTGGGGGAGATCGGCAACCGGGATGACCTCGTCCTTCTCTCACGTATCCTGGCAGGTGATGGAAACGTCCTGGTCCGTGAAGGAGCGGCCGCCGGACTGGGAAGATGGGAGCACCATGAACATCTCACGGAGCAGGTCGGCGGGGGACTGGAAAAATACAAGCCGGTCAAGGTGCTGCTCGAGGCCGCTGACGGTGACGACTGGGTCGTGGCTGCAATTGCGATAGAGGCACTGGGCAATACCGTGCCCCGAATAGCGCTGAGCGGCCTGGCGGGCATTTTCTCCAGGCACGGCGGGCGCGTTGATGGAGACAGGAAACTGGCGATTCTCGGAGCAGTAGCGAACATCGATCCAAAAGAGCTTGAAGAGGCGGAGAGGGGCAAGATAGTGAAACTGCTCAGGGAGGGCACGGCGGATCCCGATCCCAGGGTCTCGAAGAAGGCAGTCGAAGTCGGCGCGAAGTTCGGAATGGGCCTCGCCCGGGATCGCGAGTCCGCCAATCGGTGGAAGCGGGGTATGCTACCCTGGGGAAAGCCGGCCACGCCGCTCGGGGAGAGAAGGATCAAGATAGAAACGGACCGTGGAGACATAGAGATCTTGCTATTCGGTGATGATGCGCCCAACATGGTGAAGAGTATACTCACACTCGCACGTGAGGGTTTTTACGAGGGTCTCAGCTTTCACAGGGTCGTACCGGGATTCGTGATCCAGGGCGGATGCCCGCGCGGTGACGGCTGGGGCGATGCCGGCTATTTCCTCAGAAGCGAGTTCAATATGCACAGATACGGAAAGGGTACGGTCGGTATGGCCCACGCGGGCAAGGATACACCCGGCAGCCAGTTCTTCATAACACATTCCCCACAGCCGCACCTCGACGGCCGGTACACGGTTATCGGAAGGGTTACCAGTGGAATGGACGTAGTCAGCAGGATCGAAGCCGGTGATAAATTCAACATTATCGTTCTGGATGAGTGAAGAGGAATGATATAAGGTGTTATCCCCGCAGCCGGATCTCGGGGGGAGGGAATTTGAAAGAGACATTCACATCGAGATGGGCGCTGCTGCTTGCGGCGATCGGCATGGCCATCGGAACAGGTAACATCTGGAGATTTCCCCGCATCATAGCGCAGAACGGAGGGGCCCCGTTCCTCATCCCGTGGTTCCTCTTCCTATTCCTGTGGTCCATCCCGTTACTCATCATCGAATTCGGTATAGGCAAAAAAACCAGAATGGGAACGATCGGCGCGTTCGGCTCCATTAATCGGGGATTCACATGGATGGGTGGTTTCGTCGGATTCTGCACCCTTGCCATAACGTTCTACTACTGCGTTGTTACAGGGTGGTGTTTTCGATATACGATCGCCTCACTCGTTGATCTTGCAGTTCCATCCGGGGCGATCCCGGGGGGCGGCCTGAGAGGAGCCGAAACGACATCTTACTGGAACTCATTCATGAGCACTCCATGGCAGCCCGTTTTCTTCCATTTGCTTGGAATATTCACAGCTTCCGCAATAATATACAGGGGAGTCGTCAATGGAATCGAGAAGGCCAACAAGCTGCTCATCCCCGCACTTTTCACCCTGTTGATCATAGCCGCGGTCAGAGCGGTGACCCTGCCGGGCGCGGCGGAGGGAATGAACTTTCTGTTCGAGCCGCGGTGGCGGGACCTGTTGAACTACCGGATATGGTTGGCCGGATTGTCACAGAGCGCATGGTCGACAGGGGCCGGTTGGGGATTGATCCTGACATACGCTGTATATATGAGACGCAATGACGATATCGTAGCGAACTCGTTTCTAACGGGACTGGGTAACAACTCGGCGTCGCTGCTCGCGGCCATAGCCATTATCCCTACCGTCTTCGCCATATTGCCCACACAGCAGGCCATCTCCACGGTGACGGAAACGGGGCCTGTGAGCACCGGCCTTACATTCATCTGGATCCCCAGGCTGTTCGAGGAGATAGCCGGAGGACGGATATTCCTATTCGTATTTTTCCTCGCTCTCTCCATCGCGGCACTCTCGTCACTGATATCGATGGTCGAGCTTGGAACGAGGATTGTCATGGACTTCGGTCTTACCCGCAGGAGGAGTATTTTAATAGTGGGAAGTGCCTGCTTTCTATTCGGCCTGCCTTCCGCGCTCAATCCCGGCTTCTTCCAGAACCAGGATTGGGTTTGGAGTGTCGGACTCCTTCTGAACGGAATCCTGTTTGCGATACTAGTTATAAGATACGGGGTTGAAAGATTCAGGCGTGATTCGGTCGACGTTCCGGATAGCGACTTCAAGCTGGGAAGAGTCTTCAACTTCGTCGTCAAGATAATGATACCAATAGAATTTCTCGCAATGATGACCTGGTGGTTCACACAGGCAATACTGCATTACGATCCCGATTTCTGGTGGCACCCGTTCCGCACATTCAGCATAGGAACCTGCATACTTCAGTGGGGATTATTGATTGTCTTTCTCCTGGTGTTCAACCGGCCGATACAGCGTAGGCTCTTCGGAATAAACATAAACGGTCCGGTACCAGAAGAGGAAAATAGAGGAGGGATCGGTCCATGAGCGGTTCCGCAATAGCCATGATGGTCTCGATCTGCACCCTGCTCTGGGGAGGCTTTCTATTCCTGTTGGGATTCATCTGGAAATTGGAGAAGAAGAGGGATGAAGGCCGTCCGGATGCAGCGAGAAAGACCAATCCGGACATATAATATCACTGTTCGAACCTGAGTCGACCGGGGACTCGAACATACCCTCAGCCGGCGGCCTGTCCCTCACACTCCCCGAGCTTGCCCAGTATTTTCCTTTGAACCTCGAACGCTATCGGAGGAAGGTCTTCCAGGGGGAAGAATCCGGCTTCCTCCGCATCATCACCAGCCTTGAGGACACCGCCTGTTACGTGGCCGGCGTACAGCACAAGGATCGTGTTTCCCCTAGGATCATCGAAGCACGATTCGACGGCATGTATCCTATCCAGCTCCACATCCAATCCCGTCTCCTCCCTCACCTCTCTAACCGCCGTCACCGTGATATCCTCATCGTACTCTATGTAACCGGAGGGCATCACCCACTGCCCCCTGTACGGATCGAAGCGCCGCTTTACAAGGAGGACCTTGCCCTCCTCCAGAATCAGAATCCCCGCGGCCGGTGCTGGATTCATGTAATGAACATAACCGCAATAATCGCATCGGCTCCTTGTCCGGCCGCTATCAGTGAATTTCGAGAGAGGCTTACCGCATTCAGGACAGAAGGAGAATTCCAAGCTCATGGGGCCGCGTCACCTTCCTTCCGCGGACTGTAACGCAGCAGAAACAGGCGCCATCCCCTGTCGACCGTTTCGAAATCCTCACCGTACACGTTTCTGAAAACATTTTTGAAAGTGATCGCATCCAGTGCCATGTTGGACTCCCGGTAAAGCTGCATAAACTTATCCATTCCGGCCCTATCGATCAGATATTTGCAAAATGATCCCCAGGCTGTAATCGTCACAGCGGGATTATGATTCTTGAGCTCCTCATGCCTGTAGATTTTGTAGAGAGCGGGGAGACTTTTATCCAAAAGATGCGATTTCGTCAGCAAATGAATATCCGTTCCGTCGGGCAGACCGCGCAAGGCGAATATCACACCTCTCGAGAGCCCTATCGGCGGTCTGCTGATCTTGGCAAGTAGGAAATGGATGACATCATTGTTCTCGGTGGGGGAAGTCGTATGGAGTTCCATCTCATCGAACCAGGATCTTTGAATTATTGTATCCGAATTGAACACCTCCATGTACTTTTCATCCGAATAGTAAAAGTACTTCAGCTTCTCCTCGGGATCGATATCGAAAAGCTTTACGAGGTCTTTCATTATTTTTCCCTGATCGTCGATGGCATTCTTCGGTGGCGGGTACTCCTCGAAGTAATGATATTTGACATGCTTTTTCTCCACCATCTTCCAGGGAAGAGGCCTCTCGAGTCTGAGCGAAACATGATCGAAGTACATGCGCCCTGTCATCTGGTTGATAAGCCCAAATTCCGCGTAATATGCGTTTTCCGGGATACTTACCTTCCTACCCCCCCTTCCCCATTTGGTCGTGCCGATGCGGGGGATAGTATGAAAATCCGCATACTCCTCGTCCTCCAGCCGATTGCCTTCATCGTCGAGGTAACGGACGTAGAAATTCGCCCTATCCTTGTTGTTATCACCTACCATCCTCAGGTTGACGGTTTTCATCATGGCCGAAACGATCATCTTATATCCGGGAATCACCGGAACACGCTGGACCAATACCATCCATCTGTCCGTGTCGTATACGCCTCTGAGCATGAAGGAGGATTCCCCGTCCCATTTCTCATTCGTCGCCCGGCCGTACCTGTTTGTCACCTCACCATCCCCATCCATGTGCCTGAGCTCCCATCCGGCCGGAATGTCGTTTTCCCATGATTCGAACGACGGATTCTCTATCAGATTTATTTCGATGGGCACTTCGGGGAGTTCCCTTTCCCCTCCGCAGCCAAGACACAGTAACGCCATGATGGCGAGCAGCGCGGAAAGACACCTGATACGCCCGTATATAGATTCGTTCATATCTCCTCCTAGACAACTGAAGCAATATATCAATCTATATAACGTTTAACGGCACTTCAAGAATAAGATACCAGGAACGCTAAGCTTTACGCAGAAACTTCGCCGCCGCTTCGGGAAGCGACGTGTTGATATATACACCTGTACCGAGCTCGAATCCCGCTGGTGTCGTCAACCTTGGGATCAACTGAATATGCCAGTGGTAGTAATCCTCACCTTCTTCACCGACAGGGACGGTCCGGACAACCAGGTTGTAACTCAAGCTCCCCAGGCACCTGTTGAACTTCTCAAGCAGGCGGTTCATCACCCTTGCAAGCTCCGACAGCTCGGTGTCGCCCACCTCCCCGAACGATGCGTGGTGCTCGTTCGGAATTATCCATGTTTCGAAAGGCATCCTGGATGCGAATGGCTCGATCACGAGGAAGCTCTCCGAGTCCATCACTATCCGCTTCCCGTCCTTTTTCTCCATCTCCAGCATCCTGCAGAAGACGCACTCGCCGTGATTGTCGAAAAACCTCGTCGCCTCTTCCAGACGGTGGCGGATATGCAGAGGCACCACGGGAGTCGCGACTATCTGAGAATGAGGGTGCTCTATCGATGTTCCCGCCTCCTTTCCCTGGTTCCTGAAAACTGTCACGAGTTTGAAGCGTTTATCAGAGCTCAGGTCGAGATAGCGCGTCCTGTAGGCCTTTACTATCTCGAGCGCCTTGTCGTCGCTTATGTCCCCGAACGAGGCGTTATGTAACGGCGTCTCGATTATGACTTCGTGCTGTCCCAGACCGTCCATGCTCCTGAAGAAACCGAAATCCCCGTCACGGACCGATTCGCCCTCCGGTATCAGAGCGGGGAATTTGTTGGGCACGACCCTCAGTGACCATTTCCCGTCGCTTCCAACGACCGAGATGATCTCGGGCGGTGTACTGGCCTCATTGCCTGGACAGAACGGGCAATCCTTCGAATAGACCGGGATTTTCCTACCGGTCTCGCCCATCTCCACGAATTCTTCCGGGCGCCTTGCTCTTTCCGTGGCTATCACAACCCATTCCTTTGTCGCCGGATTCTGCCTTATTTCGGGCATCGGGCACTCCTTGCCTCAGCGATCGCCTTTCTCCCTGCCGAATTTCTTCCACTTCAACGCCAATTCGATAAGCCTCTTCTGCACCAGATCGTTGACCGATCCCGCAGGGTATTTCCCATTTCGAGTCTTTTTCCCGGCTTTAACGCCCGTAAGCAGTGAAATCCCTTCATCGACCGATTTGATCGGGTATATATGGAAACGGCCTTCTTTCACAGCCTCTACGACTTCCCCATCCAGCATAAGGTCGGATACGTTCTGAACCGGGATTATGACACCCTCCGATTTATTAAATCCACGGGCCTTGCATACCTTGAAAAAGCCCTCGATCTTTTCGTTAACTCCCCCTATCGGTTGGACCTCTCCATTCTGGTTTATCGATCCGGTAACGGCGATATCCTGCCGGATTGGAAGGCCGGAAAGGCTCGAAAGGATAGCATAGAGCTCCGTGGAGCTCGCACTGTCTCCATCGACCCCACCGTAAGACTGCTCGAAGCACAGGCTGGTGCTCATGACCAGAGGACTATCTCCGCCGTATTTGCCCCTGAGGTACCCGCCCAGGATCAAAACGCCTTTATTATGCGTGCTGCCGCTCATATCGGCTTCCCTCTCGATATTGATCACCCCGGCATTACCCAGTGCGGTTCGAGCCGTGATCCGTGACGGCATTCCGAAGGAATAATCACCCAGATTGTACACCGAAAGGGCGTTGACCTGGCCTACGACCTCGCCCTTCGTATCGATCATGAGTGTCCCTTCCGTAATCCTCTCCCTGATCTTCTCCTCGTACATGCTCACTCTCTTTATCCTGTACTTCCGGGCCTTTTCAACGTGTTCCCTACTGACCGTACTGCTCCCATCGGACTTGGAGTGGTAATCGGCCTCACGCACCAGATCGGCTATCTCACTGAACCTGGTCGAGAGCTTGTTCTGACGGCCCGCGAGCCTTACACCCGCCTCCACTACGGCAGCCACGCCGCCGCGATCGAAACCTTTCAGGTTCTCCCTGTCACCGAGGTTCTTTATGAAACCCGCGTACTGCTTTATCAGCGGCATACTCCTGTCTATCTCCCTGTCAAAATCAGCTCTTATCTTGAATATCTTTCTGAAGTCCTCATCGTATGCCTGAAGCAAGTAGTACAACCGCGCGTCGCCGATTAGAACGATCTTCACCTTTATGTATATTGGCTCGGGTTTGAGCGCGGATGAACCGATAAGGCTGAATGCATCGTAACTCTGAATGATCGATTCCGAGCTTTTCAGCGTTCTCTTCAGAATATTCCATACACCGGGCTCGGTGAGGACATCGAGTGCGTTCAAGACGAGGTATCCACCATTGGCCCGTTGGAATGATCCCGTACGTATATCCATGTGATTCACGTTCGCCCAGCCGCTTGGTGAGACGTGTCTTTCTATCACTCCGAACAGATTCTTCTGGTTCGGGAAATTTTCGATGATCACCGGCGGAGCTTTGCAATCAGAGTTGTCGACGATGACATTGACTCTGAACTCGAGAAACGGATCCTCGCTCTCGACGGATTGGCCGATAACCGCTATCTCCTCCTTGGAGTTGTTATTCTCTTCCTTCGAGCGAAACATATCGAGCATCTTCATCAGCTGCTCTTCGGCTTTAACCAGTATCCCCGAAAGCTTCTCATTTCTGTAGCGCTTGTCGATTTCCATGATCATCGCGTGTACTATGGGTTTGACCGTCTCGGCATCCAGCTTTTCAACCATCCTGTGGAACTCGTTTTCCAGCTCTGTGAGCTCTTCGTAGACCTGAGCCATCTTTTCCGCATTCTTTTCAGCCTTCTTCACCAGGCTATCGAAATCTTTCTTAGGGTATTTCCCCTCGTCGACAAGTTGAGCGAGCTGCTGAAAAGGGGTCGGATTGCCGTCAACAACGGGGACTATCTCAGGTTTCATGAATGCCCCGGCCTGCATCCGCACCATAGTCAGCCCTTCCTTGCCGATCATATCCTCGAACTCGGTGACGATCTTCTTCTGCTTGTTCTGCACAATGGTCAAAAGTCTCTTGCGCCTGTCCTTGTAATAATCGCTTCTGAAGACGGACGAGATCTCCTTTTTCAGGTTGGCTATGAGCTTGTCCATATCGTCGGCGAGCTTCTTCCCACTTCCCGCATCCAGCTCTATCCAGACAGGCTGACCCGGATCCTTGAAATTGTGCATATAGCACATATCCGGGGGCACGGGAGCCTTCTTTTCCAAACGCTCCAACAGGTGCTTGATCGTTGTCGTACGGCCGGTTCCTACGAGACCGGTTATGAATATGTTGTACCCGCGGTGCTCCAGTTCCAGCCCCATGCTGATAGATAGGATCGCCCGCTCCTGACCTATGATGTCTTTGCATGGTTTGATCTCATCAGTTGTCTTGAATTTGAAAATGTCTTCCGGGCAGCGCCATCTCAGTTTCGAGGCGGGCAGCTCCTTGCCCCCTGTTGCCTTCTTCATTTTGCACCCTCCATCGGATAGACCGAAAAATATCAACCAATCCAGATCAGCATGGAAACCGTGCGCACCCCTGAATGGATGCAGGCACGATCCGTCAGATTCGTATCATTCAAGTCTAATATCTGCAATGGTAATGCGTCAAGTGGACAGAGTACGCTTCCCGGCAGGGCCGATGGAACACGGATAGCCGTCAGGGAGGTTTCACGGCCTGCACTGCGCGGCACACTGATCAATCCGGAAACCGCACTCTAAACCTCGATCTTGCGTTTCACGGTGACGGCAGTGGCATCGTCCTCCAGCTTCTCACCGGCGCCGAATTCGAAGATTGTCTCGAAAAGCCTTCCAATTATCATATCGGCCGATTCGCTGCGCCAGCCCTGTACGAGGTCGATTATCTTCTCTTTCCCGAAGAAATCACCCTGGTGGTTGATCCTGTCCAATATCCCGTCCGTATACATGAAAAGAATATCTCCGGGATTGAGGAATGCGAATCCTCTCTTGAAAACGGAATCTTTGATCGGGCCAATTATCGTACCGCCGATACTGAGTTCCTCCACTCCGGATTCCTTGAACAGCAGAGGGGGAGGATGTCCGGCGTTTATATAAACGAGCGTCCCATTGTTCTCAAGCTCGCCATACACCAGGGAAACGAATCTCGTAGACAGCTGGCTGCGGTTGATAACGGTGTTGAGCTTCTTGATGACTCCAGAGATTTTCATCTCCTTCTCGACGCCCATGCGAAGCCCCGTTACTACGTCCCTCGCGACAAGAGCGGCCGGAAGGCCGTGACCGCTCGCATCTCCGATTG
Source organism: uncultured bacterium (assembly GCA_964422745.1). GTDB lineage: Bacteria > Krumholzibacteriota > Krumholzibacteriia > Krumholzibacteriales > Krumholzibacteriaceae > CAYRCK01. Next base: position 31,835 of record CAYRCK010000016.1, on the reverse strand, counting down.
CCATGCCCAGTGCTTTTTCGTCCAGAAGGTGAAAATCGAAAAAATCCCCGCCTACCGAATCGGCCGACAGTGACCGCCCGGCGATGTCATATCCGTCGAAAGACGGCATCTTCTCCGGAAGAAGGCTCCTCTGGATGACCTTCGCCTCCTGGAGGTCGGCTCTGAGCCGGCTCATAGACCTGCTGAAATTCAATGTGCTTCGAATCGTGTTGAGAGAGAAATCGAGTGTCTCCCTTTCCCATCCCGTCTTCAGCCGAAATGCGATGATATACTGATCGTTCTCCCCTACCACCACTGCGACACTGTTCCTTCCCCACGGTGAAATATTATCGGCATCAAATATGTAGTTCTTGTGCCTCGTGAGAAGAGCGACCGCTTGATCGGCCTTTGAGATAGACTCCGGCCACGGCTTCTTCGATTCACCCTCCGGTCCATCGATCAGCTGGTAGAATCCCACCTTGGTTCTGTATACGCATCCACTCTCGATCTTCAGCTCGGTTCCGAACGAGCGAACCAGCTCCCCGAGTACGAATGATAACAGCTCGCCCGTGCTCGCACTGCTTTCGATCTTCGTAAGAAGCGAATCGAGCTTCCTGTAGAACTCCTTCGGTCGGAACTCCGTAGCGTCTGAATTCATGAAATCACTCCTGTCGAACAACCGAGCTTACAATAACCGTTCCCGCGGCCCGGTGCAAATGCTATAAATCCGATAAATAAAAAACTAACTTGATGCCGATCAAGGTATTGAGCAATGCTCACGGCTTTCCGGCATGGCTAATTATCTTTACGCAAAGGTTCGAAGAGAGTATAATCCCGGATAGTGGGCCTTCCGGCACCCGGAATGATATAGGCCTCTATTTGTATAACTTATAATGATGAAAAACACTCACAAGGCTGTATCCGGTGAACGAAGACGCCGAAAGGACGGTTGAGAAATGCTTGATAGAAGGACGTTTCTGCAGGTTCTGGCGGGTAGCGCGGCGGGATGCCTGCTTCCGATCGATAGATTAGCGGCCTTGGGATCCGAGGATGCCGAAGCGGTGTCGTTCTCGGTCGTAAAGAGCCCGGATCCCGTAGCGACCGTCAGGAAGGCTGTGGATATGCTGGGTGGCATGAAATCGTTCGTATCACGTAACGACATCGTGTTCGTCAAGCCGAATATATCATGGGATCGCACTCCAGAACAGGCTGCAACCACAAATCCGGCTGTTGTATCCGAAGTGGTGAAGATGGTATTCGAAGCCGGAGCCAAAAGTGTTGTAGTCGCCGATAACACCTGTAATGAAGCCAGACGGTGCTACTCGAGAAGCGAAATCCAATCGACGGCCGAGAAGGCGGGAGCCAAGGTCCCGTTCATGGAACCAAGAAAACTGGTCAAAGTGGATATGAAGGGCGAGGTTCTCGGTGAATGGCCTGTTTTCAGGAATGTCATCGAGGCGGACAAGATAATAAACATCCCGATCGCAAAGCACCATAGCCTGTCATCGGTCACCCTCTCGATGAAGAATCTCATGGGGCTCGTTGGTGGAAGACGAAGCAGCATGCACCAGAAGATTTCCGAGAGTATCGTCGACCTGGCCTCGTACTTCAAACCTCAACTCCATATCCTGGACGCCGTAAGGATTCTGAAGGCGAACGGTCCCCAGGGAGGAACAGAAAAGGACGTCTTGAAGCTCGACACCATAGCTGCGAGCACGGATCCGGTGGCCATCGATGCCTTCGGTATAACCCTGTTCGGAAAGGATCCGGGTGAATTCAAGCACATTAAACTCGGTGAGAGCAGAGGGCTGGGTAATCCCGAATTCAGGGGCGCAGGATTCAAAGAAATCGATCTCGGATAGAGGCAATGAGAAACCTGAGGAGAACATCGCAGATACTCTTTCTGGCCCTTTTCGTATTCCTGTTCATACAGACCGATTACAAGGGCAGCAACGAGCTCGGGCTTCCCGTTAAGCTATTCCTGGACTTCGACCCACTTGTGGCGCTGAGCGCACTTCTGGCATCCCACACTGTGCGTATAACTTTTCTTTTTTCCCTGATCATCGTCGTCTCGACGATATTCATGGGACGCTTCTTCTGCGGTTGGATCTGCCCGCTCGGGACGCTGAACAACGCCGTTGGATATCTCCGAATGCGCAGTGCCGGCCCCGTATTGAAGGCTCGCTCATACCCATCACTCAGATCCGTGAAGTACTACATCCTGGTATTCGTTCTTGCGGCCGCCGTGTTCGGCTGGAACGCAGCGGGTCTGGTGGATCCGATATCGCTATTGATAAGATCCTTCGCCATCGGTGTGAATCCGGCGGCAAACAAGATCGTGCGGTCATTATTCGATTTCAATTACGCTCTCGGTATACCGTTCATCTCACCATTTTTCGATGCAATTTACACGGCCATGATAGGCACGGTCCTTTCGTTCCAACAGCCCATATTCAGGCAGTGTTTCCTCATCGCGGCAATATTCACTGGAATCATCGGCTTGAACCTCGCGGCTCCGAGATTCTGGTGCCGCTATCTTTGCCCCCTGGGGGCGCTGCTGGGGATTATCGGATGCAAACACCAGGTAGCAAGGGTCGATGTAAATGAGGAAAAGTGCGTATCGTGCATGAGATGCAACCAGGAGTGCCAGGGCGATGCCTCACCGTTTCCGCCCGGTGACTGGGCGAGCAGGGAATGTCTTGTTTGCTATAACTGCCGGGAAACGTGCCCTGTAGACGCAATCTCTATCCATACGACCACTAGGAGGACGGGGAACGGAGATGTTGACCTGAGAAGGCGCTGGCTACTGACAAGCGGGTTGGGTGCCGTCCTTTCGGTGCCCCTGATCGGATCGGGGGTTCACCGCAAGATACCCAATCCCGTGCTTATACGTCCCCCCGGGGCACTCGAGGAGAAGGATTTCGTCAAAAGGTGCGTGAAATGCGGTGAATGCATGAAGGTATGTCTTACGAACGGACTTCAGCCTGCGCTTCACGAGGCCGGGCTGGAAGGGCTTTGGACGCCCATCCTCGTGCCGCGCCTGGGCTACTGCGAGTACAACTGCAACCTGTGCTCCCAGGTTTGCCCCACCGGCGCCATAAGAACAATAGAAATCGAGGAAAAGAAGGAGACCCACATCGGGCTCGCATTCTTCGACAAGAATCGGTGCATCCCGTACGCGCTCGGAAGGAACTGCATCGTATGCGAGGAGCATTGCCCGGTCCCCGAAAAGGCGATAAAGTTCGTAGAAGAGGATGCGGTGGGCGAGGACGGATCGAGGTTCATACTCAAAAAGCCCGTTGTCGAGCCGGATCTCTGTATCGGATGCGGAATCTGCGAGAACAAATGCCCCGTCGTGGATATGCCCGCCATACGTGTGACATCGATCAACGAGAGCCGCTCGGAGCACAATCAACTATTCCTGGATCTATAGAAACCGTTTAGATGCTTCAAGAGGGAATGACATACCGTCCCCATGCATCAATCCCGTTCGATCCGTCCGGTCATGGGGACGAACCTTACGGCTATGAGTCTCTCGCTTTCCACGGTCTCACCCCGCCTCTTTACTAGCTCCAAATATTGCGAGTGCACTCCCACCGGGAGAATCATTGTCCCCCCGTCGGAAAGCTGCTCTACCAGACGCTGCGGCACTATCGCGGGAGAGGCTGTGACTATAATCGAATCGAATGGGCTCTCATCCGGCCATCCGTCGCAACCGTCTCCCACGAGGAACCTTATATTGCTATATCCGAGCTCCACGAGCTTGCTCCGCGCCTGCATAGAGAGATCTTCCACGATCTCTACAGTGAAAACGGCCGCCGCGATCTCCGCAAGCACCGCAGTCTGGTAACCGCTCCCCGTCCCGACTTCGAGCACGCGGGAATCGCTCTTCAATCCCATCTTTTCCGTCATGTAGGCGACTATATAGGGCTGTGATATCGTCTGGCCGCAGCCTATGGAGAGCGGTCCGTCGAAAAAGGCCATGCTTATGTCTCTATCCCTTACGAACCTCTCACGGGGAACCTTTCTCATCGCCTCCAGCACCCGCTCATCCCTGATTCCCCTGGATGCAATCTGGCTCTCTACCATCTGCTCGCGCATCCGACTCATTCCCTCGAGCTGCCCTCTATCCACCGAGAAGCTCCTTTACCGATGTCTCTGCTTTATCGAGAGCCTCTTGCACCTTTCCGCCATCCCCTCCTCCACCCTGGGCGAAGTCCTTGCCTCCCCCTCCCCGAGCACCCATGACACCCGCAGACAACTTCAGCAGTTCTCCCATCTCCAACGGGAGACCCGGTGTGCAGGCGAAAACGAGCCCGGGAGAAGGTCCGGTTATCCCGAACAGGACTACGCTACTCTTCGAATCCCTGATCTCGAACGCCACCCGCCTCAGAGCCCCCGCATCTTCACCCTCGAAAACTCTTTTGACTATGTCGATACCACCTACGTTTCCGGTCGGCTCGGAGAACTCGACCGCCCTGAAATGCGCCAGCTCACGGGTAAGCTCCTCCTTTTCCTTTCCAAGGGCTCTGTTCTCCTCGACAAGCTTGCCCACTACTTGTTCGAGCCCTCTCCAGTCCGTGCTGAACTGCAGCGCAAGTGATCTGAGAACACGATGCTTACCCCCATAATCCGAAACGGCTCTGCCTCCGCAAACGAACTCCACACGCGCCTTACCCTTCACCTTTTCTACTCCAAGGATCTTCACAAGACCGATTTCGCCTGTTCTTTTGCAATGCGTGCCGCAACAGGTTGAGCACTCTACTCCTTCTATCTCCACTATCCTGATACTCTCAACACCACCGGGCAGCCTGGATCTAACGGCGTCTGCTCCGTCCCCGGGCCGGCGGGATCTGATTCTCTCGTACTCCTCCGCACCTATGATCCGGCTCGCAACAGGCAGATCATCCCGTACGAGCCCGTTCACACGTGACTCCACCGCATCTATTTCAACATCGGAAGGAAAATATCCGTCGAGATCTATCGTGCTGTACCTTTCGCCCAAGTGAAATCCCACGGTCCGGGCTTTGAACATTTCCAGAAAGACCCTTGAAAGAAGGTGCTGGCCCGTATGCTGCTGCATGTGATCGAGTCTTCTGTGCGCATCGATGTGCCCTTCGATCTCACCCATGCCATCCAGCTCACCGTCGATAGTGTGAAGTACGCCCTTCTCATCCTCGGTAACCGCCACTACCCGCCTCCCGCCAAGTGTCCCACTGTCCTCGGGCTGACCTCCTGATACCGGATAGAAGTAGGTCTTGTCCAGGTAAACGCCGAATTTCCCATCTTCCATCCTGATCGATTCCCTCACCTTGGCGGTGAAATCGAATACATACGCATCCCGCAGGTAACATCTCTCTTTCACGTTCATAGACGGCCTCCGCAAACGGGAACCGAAGCTGCGGCATTCAGCGGTAAAACCATAAGCCGATCAGTCCGGCGCAGACGATAGTGATGATTGGATGGACCTTGAAGTAAAAAACCGCCGCGAATGCGACGAGTGCAATAAGGAATGAATCCCATGTCATGACTGATTTGGGAGCCAGATGAGCAACTGTGACCATTAAAAGCGCTATCACGACCGGTCGGATACCCTGCAGCACTCCCCGTATCGACGGAATATTGCGATACTTGTAATACAGTCCCGTTAACACGATGATCAGCAAACTCGAAGGAAGCAGAATCGCACCGAGGGCGATAGCCGCCCCGGCCGGACCAGCAACCCTTAGTCCGATACAGAGTGATATCTTTGTGGCGACAGGTCCCGGAAGGGAGTTCGCCATTGCTAGGGAGTCGATGAATTCCTCGGTCGATAGCCAACCGTAGTTGCTGACGACCTCCTTCTCGATAAGAGGTATCAGGGCCGGCCCACCACCGAAACCGAATAAACCTACCTTCAAAAAAGCATAGAATATGGATAGATACACGTTCATGCGGATTGTTCCCACCTGTTGTGACGGCCGCAAAGGCCCGAATAGCCATGCGGCGTCAATATTAGCGCATACTTGAAATGGATACAACCGGAATTACCCTGCAGATGGGAGTTTTCATACACGCGGAACCTGGGTTATCTTTCTTCGCAGAGCTTTCCTTCGCGCCTCATCGTATATGAATTTGGGGATGTCGGTAAGGTCGACGATATTATCCGAAGCTCCCAGCTTCAACGCCCTGCCGGGCATCCCATATATGAATGACGATCTCGAATCCTGAACTATGGTTACAGCATTAACCTCTTTCATTCTCAGAAGACCGTTCACACCGTCATCTCCCATACCGGTAAGCAGTATGCCTATTGCCTTAGATCCGCAGCACTTCGTTACAGAGTCGAATAGAATATCTACAGAAGGCAACGCTCCGGAGACCGGCGTTCGTGAATAGTCCAGATCGATGCGGAGTTCCCCGACAGCTTCTTTAACGCTTAGATGACAATCCCCCGGTGCGATGTATATGATCCCGGGCTCTACGAATTCCCTGTCCTCCGCCTCTTTTACCTTAAGCAAACATTCCTCATCGAGTTTTTTCGCGAAGTAGGACGTGAAATACGAGGGCATGTGCTGGACGATCAATATCGGCCAGGGAAACGATTCCGGGAGCAGTGGAAGCATCTTACCGAGCGCGTACGGCCCCCCGGTGGAACAGCCGATGGCTATCGCATTGAAACTGCCGACCTCACTTCTCGACAGTGAGCCCAGGCCAGGGACGGGTTTCTCCGAGCTGATCGGAGATACTATGCCGGCTCCCTCGTGTCTCACTTCCGCTTCTTCGGTTCTGCGATCGGTCATAGAACCGTATGCCTTATAAGCCTCCTCGATAAGGATAATCAGTTTATCCCTCATCATCAATAAATGGTCGGGCCTGCCGCTTACAGGCTTCGGAAGGAAATCGAACGCTCCTAGTTCAAGGGCCTCTATCGTCGCCTTTGCACCCGGTTGAGTATACGAGCTCATGATGATCACGGGCACTTCCGAGAATTTCTTTATGCTCCTCATGGCTTCCAGTCCGTCGACCTTCGGCATCTTAAGATCCAGTAGGACTACGTCGGGGGAATAGACGTGTACGAGGCGTACGGCTTCCTCCCCGTTCTCTGCCAGCAACACCTCGTCTATCTCCCGGTGACTCGACAGAAGCCTGGACAGAATATTACGGATATGCTTGGAATCGTCTGCGCAAAGAACCTTTATCCCCATAACACACCGTCCGATGAAACAACCATGATACCCGTCAAATGACGATATCCTCGTCGCAGAAAACGTTGCCTTTCTTGACAACAATACAGATCCGACCGGTTTCGAGATCAAATACGACTCTCCGCTCGTACCCTCCCCCTACATGCATACCCACAACGGGTATGCTGTTTTCCACGAGGATCGACATGACCCTAAGGGCTGTGCTCAGCCCCACATTCCTCAGAAGCGAACCGACTCCTCCGGATTTGATAAATCCACCGCCAACGACCTTGGCAACCAAGCCATCCACCTCACCATGGGCCTCCCTCACCTCTTCGAGAAGCCTCCTTGTCGCCGGATCAGAGTAGCGGCAGTTTTCCCCTCGGTCATCCCCGGAGATCAGGATATGCGCCATACCGCCCGCACGTGTTACAGGATTATATAGGGTAAGAGCCACGCACGAGCCGAGCACGGTCGCGAGCTTGGCCGGAGAGGACGAGGTAACAACCTCGCCTATACGGACGTAATTCATTCCCGCTGCTTTTGTCGTTCCCCTGTCAAGCATATCCAGTCTTTGTCCCTATCACTTCTGTGCAAAGCACTTACGCCCTTGTTTCCCATTCAACGGCCCCCTCTTCAAGAGCTTTGCAACATCGAGAATGAGAATTACCTTACCGTCGCCCATGATCGAAGCCCCGGAGATACCCTCTATATCGAGGAACGCGCCCCTGAGGCTTTTAATAACAACTTCCCTCCTGCCGATCATGGAATCAACAGCTATGCCGAATTTTCTTCCCATCCCGCTCATTATTATAACCTGTGCTCCATCGTGGATTTCGTCCCGCTCGATACCGAGAAGTTCGCCCAATGAATGAAGGCTGATAACTTCTCCCCTGAAATTAAAAAGCTGCTCTCCGCTCGGGTCCCTGAAGATCTTCAACGGTGCAAACCTGATGATCTCCAGGATCTCAACGATCGGAACGATGAAAATTCTTTCATTGCTCATGACCAAAAGCCCCTGGATGATGGCAAGCGTGAGGGGCAAGCGGATCGAGACCGTTGTTCCCCTTCCCGGTTCGGAGGTGACCTCAACGGAGCCGTTCAGATCCTCTATGGCCTTTTTAGCCGCATCCATTCCGACTCCCCTACCTGAATAACTCGTTACCTCCTTGACCGTGGAGAACCCAGGGGAAAAGAGCAGCTCTAACACTTGCCTATCCGTAAGCTCGTTCTCCTCACCGGGCTTTAGGAATCCCTTCTCGATCGCCTTTTTTACGACCTCATCCCTGTCTATCCCATAACCGTCGTCCGTCACCTGGATCACTACCGTGTTGTACTCCTGGAACGCGCTTACGTGCAAAAGTCCCTTATCCCGCTTGCCGAGTAGTTCCCTCTGCTCCGGAGGCTCGATCCCATGGTCGATCGCATTTCTAATCAGATGAACGAGCGGCTCCTTTATGCCATCCACAAGCTTCTTGTCTAGCTCGGTGTCCTCCCCCGAGATCATGCATTCGACACTCTTCTTCGATTTCTTCGCCATCTCCCTTACAAACGGAGGAAACGTGCTGAACAAGCGCCCCAGGCGGATCATCCGGCTCTCCATGATCCCTTCCTGCAATTCGCTGACTATCTTTCCTTCCAATTGAAGACTCTCCATCAGAAGGCTGCCTGCCCCCCCTCCACCTTCCTTCGAAGCGATCCTAGAGGCAAGATCGTTGGTTCTCGTACGATTGGTCACCAGTTCGCCGGCAAGGTTCATCAGCCTATCGAACTTTCCGATATCAACCCTTATTGTTTCACTCCTGACGTTCTTTATACGCTTTGCATTTCGAGCTGCTCTAAGACCGCCATCCGGCTTTTCTACAGCAGCGGCCGAATTCCCTGCAATTCCAGCGGCTGTTTTCTCTTGACCCGGGGAACCGTCCGCGATTTCAGATTTCCGGACCGCCTGTGATTCCACGGTTGTACGGCCATCTTCGTCGACCGGAGGATCCGTGTCCTCGCCTACACCGGATGATTCATCGATACACCCGCCGGTAATGCCTCCACGGCCCTCAGCCGAACTCGAACTCCTTTCGATTTCCTCGGTTCCCACGATCCTCAAGCTTATCTCATCAACTCCGACATCTCCGACCATCTCCCTCAGCTCATCCTCATCGAATTTCGAGATGAACAGGAAATCCACAAAGCCTCTGAATTCCTCTTCGATAAATTCAACCGGTGGAACGGACTTTACGAGAAATGTGTTCTCTTCAATAGCCTTAGAGGCCAGCATGGCCTTAGCCACCTTCATCTGTGTCTCAGGACTGAACTCGACCCTCATATAGAACAACCGCTGCCCGATCTCGAGGTCCTCAAGAAGTCCCAATTCCTCTGCGGAGAGAGTGAACGACCAGCCGTTCCCCGACAAGCTGGAACACGGTCTTGCGACTGATCTATTCTCGTCGGCTGCACGACCCTCATTCGGCGAATCTTCCACGCTATGAAGCTGGTCTTCGGGTTCGGCATCCAGCAAGGATGACAATCCCTTGACCACCTCCTGCACGTTTTCCAATTCACCGTTACCGCCCTTCCTGATATCCTCGATCATGGCCTTTAGGAGGCTGAAGCCTTCAAGGATGATCTCTGATCCCGCATCGCCGATAACAAGAGCTCCACTTCTTATGGCATCGAGAATATCTTCGATCTCGTGGGCGAAATCCGATACGGCATTAAATCCTATGAACGAGGAAGATCCCTTGAGCGTATGTACTAGCCTGAAGAGCTTGTCGATCACTTCCTCGTGAAAGTGAGATTCCTCGATATCAACAAGCAGTATATCGATCTCCTGTAGAATCTCTTCGACATCCAAGAGGTATGTTTCCAGTAAAGCGGGTGTTTTACTCAAGGATTCACCTTTCTATACACCATGTTGCCCATATGCTTGAGCCCATTCTGATCCCCATTGATAATCTCAGTATGGCCGAGTACGAGGTACCCATTCTCCCTGAGGCAATTTTTAAGGTTATAATTAACCTGATGCCTCGCCTCTTTATTGAAGTAGATCGTCGTATTCCTGCAGAACGCGAGATCAGAGAAATTGAAACGAGTCCAGTTCTCATGCACCAAATTGAACTTGTAGAAATGCACCATCTGGGAAACGCGGGAGATCAACCTGTATCCTCCATTTTCCCTGATAAAGTACTGGCTCAAGAATATCGGCGGGACATTGGCCAGGTCGCTTTCCTCGTACAATCCCTCTCGAGCCTTGCTAAGGAGTGTTTCGGAAAGATCGACGGCCCTTATCCTCACAAGCTGCCTCTGACTGACGGAGAGCCTGTCATAAAGGAGCAGCGCAATCGAATATGGTTCCTCTCCGGTTGCGCAGCCGAAACTCACGACATTGAGGGGCTTTCCCTGCATGATCCGCCTCTTCATCAAATCCGGCAGTATCATCGATACGAGCATCTCGAACTGAGGCTGGTATCTGAAAAATGAACTCTCCGGGATAACGATCTCCTCTAACAGCTTGCCGAGCTCCTTTTCAAATCCCTCTCCAGTCCGCAGATAATCCTTGTACTGGGAGAAGTTATCCATACCAAGGTTCCGGATCCGTCTAAGCAGCCTGTTGTACATGAACATGTACTTGTTCTCTCTTATATGGATCCCGGATTCCCGCTCGATCAGTTCTCTAAACCAATCGAAATCGGATTTTTCGAGGTCGACAAGTTCCGGTGTGCTTTTCAAAACCAACTCCATTTTTAGATCGGCATCCCTGCTTCGTCTTCAATATTCATTACACCCCTACACTCCTCCTCGAAGATCTTTTCAATATCTATGAAGAAGATCAGGTTATCCTCCACCTGTCCTATGCCTGCCAAATGCCTATTCCTGTCAGTTAAGCTCGACTCGGGTGGGTCCGAAATACTGGAAGCCGGGAACTCGACTACGTGGAAGACCGAATCCACAACGAGGCCCAGTGTAGATTCCAGATATTCGACCACGATAACCCTCGTTTCATCGGTGATCTCAGTTCTGGGACACCCGAGACGCAATCCGAGGTCCATCAATGGAATAACCTGTCCGCGAAGATTCATCACTCCGAGAATATACGGTGGAGATCCGGGAACATCCGTGATATCCTGTATCCTTGTAACCTCGTGAATATAATTTATATCCTGCCCGAACAGCTCTTCACCCAGTTTGAATCCGACGAAACGGAGCACATCGGTATTTCCCGCCGTATCTATTGAATTTTCTTCAGACATGATTATCCACTACCTTCCCACGATTGAAGTACACCATTGATAATTTTCGGCTTACAAAGGAAAAACTTTAGTAAAGGAATGCTGCCGTAACGTCTTCCGGTACTGGAAATTCGAATCGCGACGCCCGGCTTCGCGAGCGGCGGGCAAGATGTATCAGCGGAGCCGGACCTTACGTCCGCACCTTCGTATTGCTTGACCGAGCGGAACGGCCGCAAGGCTCGACAATACCATGATATAGAATATAAGGTTGCCGTATTTGCAGTAAGGCGTCCTTCTCAGCGGTCTGCCGATATCGGCGAGCAGCAATCCTTCCCTGTCGAGTCCGATGTGCCTTTCTACGCGGCCAAGTGGATCGACTATCATTGATATCCCCGTATTGGCGGATCTGAGAAGTGGCACTCCATTCTCGACGGAACGCAAGACGGCCGTCTCGGTATGCTGTAGGGGACCCCTCTCGCTTCCAAACCACCCGTCGTTGGTTATATTAACGAGGAAATCAGCTCCGTCACGCACGTATCTCCTGGCGAAATCCGAAAATGTGGACTCGAAGCAGATGAGCACCCCGAACGGGCCCGCCTTTGATCGGAAAAGGGGTTGCAGGGTTCCAGCCTCGAAATTTGCCTGGCCGAACTTGAGCCTGCTAAGTGCCGGAATATACTGGCTGAAGGGTATCCTCTCGCCGAAAGGAAGGAGGTTGACCTTGTGGTACTGCGTTATCAGCCTCCCTGAGCTGTCGAACATCCCAGCGGAGTTATATGATTGAATGGAATTGTTTATGCTTGTATGATAGATGTATCCAACCAGTAAATCCACTCCGCTCGTTCGCGAGAGCATCTCGAGCCTCTCCCCGTATTCGGGTGAATAACTGAGTGAAATCGGAGCCGAGGTCTCAGGAAATATTACAACCTCGGCTCCATTCGCCGCCGACTTCAACGTCAGTATCTCTATCTTCGAGAATATCGAATCCCTGTATGCCGGGTTCCATTTTATCGCCAGATCAACGTTGGGCTGTACAACAGCGACCTTCATAAGGCCGTTCCCCTCATTCATTTTCCTGTCATAGGAGTTGATCCTATAATGACCAAAGCCAAGGTGAGCACACGTAACAAATACCAGACCGGCAAGCGCTAGAATCCGGTTCCCCTTTCCGCGGCCGAAGAGAACCAGTGCCAGGAGCATGTTGACAAGCACAACGACGAAAGACAGCCCATAGGGCCCGTATACCGAAGCTCCCTGGATCGCCATGGGGTAGGTCACGAGCGAATTCGATACAATCCCCCACGAGAAACCAAGCTCGCCGCTGGAGCGGGCGAGCTCGAAAACAGACCAGACCGCCGGGACACCCAATAGAGCCACCCCTCCGTATCTCTTGCGGAGGAAGTGGATCGCAATGAAAGAAAGAGCCGGATAGCATGAAAGGTACAGCACAAGAAGGATCAGTGCGGGAGTCAGGATCCACGGGATCTTAACGCTTGAAGCTGGAATCAAGTTGACAATCCAAAAGAGCAGTAAGGTAAAGAATGATAGACCGAAGGCAAATCCCGTCACCAAACCCATCCTTATAACACCGCGACGGTCTGCCGCACTATCGGTCGGTGTGATGAAAAAGCGAAAAACGGGCACAAGCGCTATGCAGGAGAGGAATCTAGCCGGATACGGAGGGAACGAAAACGCTAGAAGCAGCCCGCTCAGCACGCCCGCGAAGAGCTCGTTTCTCCATCTATAAATGAACCTGTCGATGCCCAACCGAATCTCCCAGGGCTAAAGGACGTGAGAAAGCATTATAATGTAGCTTGTCCAGGCGGGCAAGCCGGCAGTGCGAAGAGCTCACGCCTTTATTCGAATCGCCGCTTTCCGTGCTTTACGCAGCCAGACTGCCACGTCGTCGAAAATCGAGTAAAACGTTGGAATTAGCATAAGTGTCAAAAACGTCGAAGTAGTCAAGCCTCCGATGACGGCTTTTCCCATCGGAGCCCACATGGCATCTCTCCCCTCTCCAACACCGAAAGCAACCGGAATCAGGCCCAGTATAGTTGTGAGAGCTGCCATCAAAATCGGTCTGAGCCTGTCCCTGCCGCCCGTTATCAGCGCATCCCTCCTGTTCAGCCCCTCTAATCTCAAGCGGTTCACATGATGGAGCAGCACGATGGCATTATTTACGACGATACCGGCGAGGATCAGAAGCCCCAGCATTGAAAAGCTGTTGAGTGTCGTATGCGTGATTCTGAAAAGAACAGCCACACCGATAAAGGCGAATGGTATGGAGCACATGATCGTAAATGGATGAAGCAGCGATTCGAACAGCGAGGCCATCAGCATATAGATGAGTATCAGTGCAATTACTATCGCAAATCCGGATTCCTTTTCCGATTCCCTGAACTGCCTGTATTCCTCACCGAACCTCCAGGCATAACCTGTAGGTAGCGAAAGGGCCGAAAGACGCCGCTCGATAACCCTTCCCAGCATGAACATACCGCTCATATCAGTATTTGCGGTTATCCTCATGATTCTTCGCCGGTTCTCCCTGCTTATGACAGACGGTCCCTCGACTACCTCGATGCTGGCAACGACTCCCAGCGGCACACGATCTCCCAATGCATTTATAACATACAGGTCATCGAGACGTGATATGTCCCGGCGGTCACTCTCCCTGTACTGCACTACCACTTCGACTTCGTTCTTTTCCATCTCGAGGCGGGTGACTGGACGGCTTCCATACGCAGCCGAGATCGTTCTTGCTACGTTTCTCGGTGAAAGGCCATGCCTTGTGGCCAGCTCCCTGTCGACCTTTATCCTGACCTCGTCGACACCGCTCTCGATATCCGTTGCGAGATCCTCGAGACCGGGCACGTTGGACAGTTCATTCTTGATCTTTTCAGATATGAGAATCAGAGTTTCAGGATCCCTTCCCGTGATCTCCAAAGTAATCCCCAGATCCCCGCCGTGCCTACCGCGGCGCTGTGTCATCTCGAATGTGACACCGGGCGTTACGGGGAACATATCCTTCACCTTCCTCTGCAGCTCCTTCAGATCACCCTCCCTTTCATCCGCCTCGCGGAATATTATGTAAAAACTCACACCTCTCCTGCTGATGTAGGAGGATATATTGTCTATTTCCAGCTCATCCTTCACGGCTAGTAATTTTTTCTCGAAACCGTCCACAAGCTCCTTCAGCTTATCAAGGGGATAGCCGTTCGGAACCTCCAAATTATAACGGCCCATCCTGTCCGGCACCTGGGGAAACTGCTCACGCTTGATGCCCCTGGCCAGGAAAACGCTGCCTACGAGTAGAATCGCCACTATCACAACCGTGATCACACGGTGATCCAGGGTCCATGCTATAAGTCTGGAATAATTTCTCTCGAGGAAAACCACGAATCGAGTTCTTTTCCTTGGCTCCTTCCGGAACATTTTCTCGGAGAGAAGTGGTATCAAAGTCAACGCTATGAAGAGGGATGCGACGAGTGCGGTGGCGATCGCCATCCCGAAGTCTTTCATTAACAATCCCATCCTGGATCGAGCGAGGAAAACCAATGGAACAAAAACTATTATTGTGGTCATGGTAGCAGCTGTGATGGCCAACGCCACTCGGTTACCACCTTCGAGAGCGGCCTCTCGAGAAGGCATTCCTTTCTGCCGCTGTGTGTAGATACTCTCGAGGACCACGACGGAGTTATCCACAAGCATCCCCACGGCCAATGCCAGCCCGGTTATCGAGAGGATATTGAGTGATACACCGAGAAAATACATAAGTATGAACGTGCAGATCACCGAGGCCGGTATCGCGATCGCGATGATCAGTGTGGAGCGGAGCTTACGCAGAAAGAAGAATATGACGGCGATGGCCAGCAATCCCCCCAGCAGTCCGGCTTGCCTCAGCGATCTAACGCTCCTGAGTATCTCGTCGGCCTGATCGCGGTAAGCCAGTATCTTCAATCCACTGAGACGGGGATCATTCCTCAGCTCGTCGAATACTTCGTTGACCTTTCCGGATACTTCAACGACGTTTGCCACAGATGCTTTGTATATCCTTATGGAAACCGCTTTCTGGTTGTCTATGCTCTGAAAATACCTCTCCTCCGGATAGTCGTATGCTACATCGGCGAAGTCCTCGAACCTTACGTTGCCTCCGCGTACCGGCAGTTTCATCACCTGAAAATGATTATCGAGCTCCCCGAGGGTTCTCACGGCGTAACGTCTATTACCGAAAAATATCTTGCCGACGGAAAGATCGAAGTTGCCGGTCGCCAGCTCGTAAGAAATGTCGTAAGGGCTCAGCCCGAAGGTCTTGAGCATGTCCTCTTTGAGGTTTACCTGGACTTCCCTCTGGGCCAGCCCCCGGGTCTCTACATTCGCCACGCCGGCTATACGTTCGAGCTTCGGCTTCATCACCTTGTCGACGAAGCTGAAGAGCCTGTCCCTATCTCCCGGCAAGGATACGCTGCACATTATTATTGGAGTGTCTGTCGATTGGAACCTGAATATGTAAATATTATCCACATCGGCGGGGAGATCGGCCCTTACCCTGTCGAGCTGTTCCCTGATCTCCATCGAAGCGGCGTCCATGTTCGTTCCCCATTCGAACTCCACGCTGACGCTGGCCTGATCGGCTGATGAGCTCGAACGTATCCTCTTGAGACGGTTCACCGTTCCCAATGCCTCTTCTACCGGTATCGTAATGAGCTTTTCCACTTCTTCCGGTGAGGAGGCCTGATAGGGGATTCTTATCCATAGGTTCGGAAACGATATGTCGGGATACATATTGAGAGGAAGAAGGTTCAAGGAGATCAATCCCAGCACTATAAAGCAGGCCAGGATCATCATGGTCGTCACCGGTTTTTTAATGGAGAAATCGGGGAGATTCATGACGGCCCGCTCCCGGCATCTCTTTCACGCTCTAGAATCGAGTAAACGACCGGTATTACTATGAGAGTGAGCAAGGTGGAAAACACAAGGCCGCCTATAACGGTCAAAGCCATCGGTGACCTTATCTCACCACCCTCTCCAAGACCCAGCGCCATCGGGACTAATCCAAGAACCGTCGTGGCCGTGGTCATCAATATGGGCCGGAAGCGAACATTCGCCGCCCGGCGTATGGCCTCGTACTTGCCTCTCCCCTCACGCCTTAGAACATTTATATAGTCGACCAGTACGATCGCGTTGTTCACGACTATCCCCGCCAACATGATAACGCCGATAAAAACGAGAACGTTCACCGGCTTTCGAGCTATGAAGAGCAGGACCGCGGCGCCCACCAGACTGAGCGGAATCGTAAATAGAATCACGAATGGATGCAGGAACGATTCAAACTGCGATGCCATAACCAGGTAAACTAGAAATACCGCCAACAATATTGCGAAACGCATCGATGAAAACGACAGCATCATCTCCCTGCTTTGACCGCCCATCGCATATTCATACTCCGGTCCTATGGACAGGCTCTCATCTAGGATATTCTGAATCTCCTCCACCGCGGTGCTAAGATCCTTGCCGGAGAGATTAGCAGTTATCTTAGCCACGCGCTGCTGGTCGATCCGGTGAATCTCGGAAGGAGATGAAATGACCTGAAACTCCGCGACCGACTTGAGGATCACAGGCGGATTCGAAGCCGGATTCACTATCAACCCCTTCAGATCTTCGAGTGTCTGCATCCTGTCCTTCAGAACCTGCACCCTTATATCGATCTTTCTCTCACCCCTCACGAATTCCGTTGCAACGTCTCCATACACTTTACTGCGCAGCAGGCGTGAGATCGATCCGACAGAGAGCCCGAGCTTTGCAAGCTTTTCGCGGTTGAAATATATCAGAACCTCCGGGGTGCCCTCCTCGAGGAGCGAACGAACGTCGGTCACTCCCTCTATGCCGGCGAGAAGATGCTTCGCCTGTTGGGATACTACCTTGAGCATACCGAGATCTTCACCGCGAATCAGCACCTCGATCGGTGTCTTCAGAGAAAAATATGAAGGACGGGTGAATTTGTATTCGAGATCGGGTATGAATGAATAATCGCCCCTCAGCGTGTTCTTCAGCCTTTCTTCCCGTTTGTGGTCCGAGCCGAAATCAAGCCAAACGTTAATCTGCCCCCTGCTTTCGTCCTTGTCCTCCAACGTTCCTCCAAACGTCGGATTCGACCCTACGGTCGAGAAAACCCTGCCGACACCCGATAATCCACCGGCTGTTTCCTCCATCTCTCTCATCATCGAGGATGTCGTGAGAAGTGGTGTTCCGGAGGGAAATTTGACCTCAATGTTGAATTGACCCTGAACGAGATCGGGTATGAGCTCCTTGCCGAGCTGTGTATATATGAGCACGCACAGGGCCATCGAGAGCATCGCCAGGAATACTGTCGCAGCTCTATGCTCGAGCGCGGAATCGAGCACGCGCTCATAGACGCTCTTCACTTTTTCATAAATCAGCATGAACAAACGCAACAGGGGTGACAAGAGCCTTCCAAGCATGACTCTCACGGCGTGTAACAGCCCAATGACCAGGCCGACGAGCCTGCCGGCCGCATATGCCGACCTGCTGTTTGAGGCAGAACTGCCATCGTCTGAAACGCGGACCGTCCCATCCGCTGTTGTATCCGATGGGTGATCCGTACCACGCGATGAAAGCATAGGGATCAATGTAAGGGCCACAAACAACGACGTTATAAGGCTGAACGTCACCGTAAGCGCCTGATCCCTGAAGAGCTGCCCCGCCACGCCCTTTATGAATACTATGGGTAAAAATACAGCAACGGTCGTTAGGGTAGCCGCTGTAACAGCCTTACCAACCTCCGAAGTCCCCCTTATCGCAGCTTCGCGGTCGTTCTCTCCTTTGTGCTGAAAGCGGTTGATGCTCTCGAGCACCACTATCGAATTATCGACCAGCAATCCAACACCCAGAGCGAGACCACCCAATGACATGATGTTAAGGGAGACATCCGCCATGTACATGAGGAAAAACGTCGTTACGATGGAAATAGGTATGGCGAGAGAAATCACGGCGGTGCTCTTCGCCCGCTGCAAGAACATGAAAAGGATCAGGACGGCGAGCACCCCTCCCGCTACTGCCGTCTTGAGAACCTCGTTCATTGATTCCTTTATAAACACCGCCTGATCGAAAACGTTTTCCAATCGGATGCCGGGTGGCATCTCCAGGTTCAATCCCTCAACGGTTCTCCCGATCGTCTCTGAAACCGATACCGTATTCCTGTCCGCTTCGCGGTAGCATGCCAGCTGCACACCCTCAACGCCGTTGACCCTTATTATGATCTCCCTCTCCTTGTGTGAGCTTGTGACCATAGCTATATCACGAAGATATACAGGCACTCCGCCGCTTATACCCACCACAACATCGCCGACCTCCTCGACTTTCTCGAACTCGTTCAATGTTCGCACAAGATATTCGGCGTCCCCGTCCTTGAGCGTGCCACCCGCCAGATTGATGTTCTCCTCCGCCAAGCGGTCTGTGATACCTTGAATCGTCAATCCCATGCCGGCGAGCTTACCCTCTACAAGCTCGACGTGTATCTCTTCTTCCAGACCGCCGCTTATCTCGACCGCCGCCACACCATCCAGGGCTTCCAGCTCGGGCTTGATGAATTCCTCCGCCAGCGTTCTTATCTCCTTTAATCCCCGTTCACCGAATGCTACATGACGCACGATCGGGTCCTGGTTCGGATCGAATCTCAGGATGATTGGTTTTTCGGCATCATCGGGAAGCCTGAGCAGGTCGAGCTTTTCGCGAACCCCCAGAACAGCGAAATCCATGTTCGTTCCCCAATCGAACTCTATCATAACTTCGCTGACACCCGCCCTGGATATGGAGCTTACCTGAACAACGTCGCCTACCACCCCCACAGCCTCTTCGATAGGCTCTGTGATCAGGTTCTCGATCTCTGCCGGAGCGTTTCCCTCATACTCGGTCCTCACCGTTATCGTCGGATATGAAATGTCAGGTAATAGGTCAATGGAGAGCTTATTGAAGGCTATGGAACCGAACAGAACCAGTGCTATCGTGAACATCGCGACGGTTACAGGTCGCGATACGGAAAACCTTACTATCCTCATCGGCCGTCCTGCCGGATTTGCGTCCTGCGCATCGACGATCCCGACCCCGCTCCACCGGTCGGCGAGATCTCATCAGCAGAAACGGCTGCACCGGAGGCATCCTTTACGATCTCGACGCTCGCGCCTGAAGCCAGGTTGTTATGTCCGGCTATAACAACCGGATCTCCTTCACCAACCGGCCCCGTTATCTCTATTTCGCCACCACCCACAAAGCCGGCGTTCACATCGATCCTTTGGGCTTTGCCGCTATGGATCGTATAGATATACCTCTGCTGCCCCTCGTAGAGAACCGCCTCGGCTGGAACGACCAGCGCAGCGGGATGGGTGTCTACGACTATCCTGACTGAGGCGAACATTCCGGGTCTCAGCACTCCATCCGACCTGTCGATTTCCAATGTTACCTTGAATGTTCCGCTCGATGGATCGATTACTGAGCTGATGAGCTTCACAACCGCGGGAAATTCCCTTCCAGGTTCCGATTCCACTGCCAAAATGGCCTCCTGGCCGATTCTCAACCTTCGCAGGTCTTTTTCCGGAATGAAGACACGTGCCCTTAACGGATCGAAGTCGGCGAGACGGAAAAGGACCTTGCCCTGAGAGATCATATCCCCAAGGAAGACCTGACGCTCGGTTATCGTGCCGCTTATAGGCGCCGTCACTCTAGTGTACCTGTATGCAAGCTCCGCCTCATCCAGGCCGTTCTCGGCACTTCTGTAGGCTAGCTGTGTCGTCTCGAATTCCTCCATACTGATGAGGTTCTTCGATATCATCTCCCTTGCTCTATCAAGCGTGTTCTTTGCCTCGCTGAGCGATATCTCAGCCCTTCTGAGATTCAAGCCCGCCTCCCTGTCGTCCAGGACTACGAGAGTATCGCCCGCCGAAACATTATCTCCCTCTTCGACGTTCAGCTTCTCAATGATCCCTGTCGTCTGCGCGAATACCTCCACTTCACGGAGAGCTTCTACAGTCGTGCTGGCCAATATATAATCAACCATGTCCTTCCGGATTATCCTGTCGATCTCGACCGGTATCGCTACGGCACTCCCTCCCATTTGGTGTCCCCGTTGCTGTGCTGGAGCCATCCTGCTCCCATCTCCGGAAGGCAATCTGCCCTGCCTGGCGGAGTCGCGCATTGCAGCTATCATGGCCGGTGTCATCTTCGAGGGATCCAATTTCCGGCCGCGCATGGAGGAATCACCCTTCGCGGTTCTCACCGCCGCCCTGCGGCCGCTATCCGAAAACCGGTCGCCGATTCTGTCCTCATCGCCGCCGCAGGAATAAACCAGAACAGCAACCGCAAAGATCGTTATTAAATGTAATCGGCGTATACTAATGGAATGCACTCGTTCCTCCTACTTATCCCCCCGATTCGAACACCTCATTTACAAACAAGTTCCGAAAAATGCACCCAGCCCCATCAACCGTGAAACATGCAGGTTTCACAATAAAGAATAATCCATAATACGATTCATTTCCATACTTTTAACTGCGCCTTTTACCGGTTTCCCCGCTAATTCGCAGCCTTTTGAGTTTCTTCAAAAGCCCCTGCCGCGTTATGCCGAGAGCACTCGCCGTCCGGGTTCTATTACCACCGTACCGTTCCAGCGCATCGCAGATCATATGACGCTCGAGCTTCTCGACAGCTGCCGGCAGTGTATGTATGCGGGTTGTGGAGAATTCACGGTCCACATGCCGCCCTTCCGAAATACACTGAGACAGCATACACGCTTCGACCGTCTGGTTGTCGCCGTTCATGGCGGCCACGAACTCCATCTCGTTCTTGAGCTCACGCACGTTCCCCGGCCAGTGATAGGCAAGCATCGTCCGCGCAGCCTCGATTGAAATACCCCTAAGCTTGCATTTATGCCTCTCGGAGTAAAGTGTGAGAAAATGTTTAGCAAGTGGAAGTATATCATCGAGTCTCATCCTCAATGGCGGAATGTGAATCCGGGCTCCCTTTATCCGGAAGTAGAGATCCGCCCGGAAATCGCCGTTACTGACCATATCGGCAAGGCATCTGTTAGTGGCGAAAACGAACCTGACATCGACATTCCGTCGTGTGCTTTCACCTATCCTGCGCACCTCCTTTTCCTGAAGCACCCTCAACAGAGCCGCCTGGAGAGAGACTGGCATCTCCCCTATCTCATCCAGGAAGAATGTCCCGCCATCGGCGCTCTCCACGAGACCGACCCTGTCTCTGAGCGCACCGGTGAAAGAGCCCCTTCTGTGACCGAAAATCTCGCTCTGAAGAAGCGAGCTGGGTATCTCCATGCAGTTCACTATCACCAGGGGCTTGGATCGTCTGGCGCTTAGTCGGTGTATGTTACGTGCAATTACCTCCTTACCGGTACCACTTTCACCCTCTATCAATATCGGGATATCACTATCGGAAAGATCTCGTACAAGACGGATCAATTCCAAGATATCCCCGGATTTGCCTATAAGCGGTGGCTCCAGCGGCAACTCCCTGCTTCTATCATTGCTCTCAATCCCCGGACAATGAGTTCGGAACACGGACAGTAAGGGCTCGACGAGCTCAAGAAGAGAGGAAACACTGCTCAACCTTCTATCTATGCACCCTGCAGACGTTGCCTCAAACTCTAGAAGCACCTCTGCGAGGAATCCTCCGAGATGCCTTTCAAATAGCCAAGTCCCTCCACTTGCTGGTTTTTTCAGCGCCCAGGCTGTCCCGGTTCCGTGTATTATCTGACCGGACGGCATCCTGGACGAATACGAATCGAAAGCACTCTTTATATCCCAACACATCGATACCCCGCACCTATTCACCTCCGTATCGGATGCGTCGATCAACCTCATTTCGTAATTACCGCTTACGGCTCCCGAAGGTGCGCATGCATTCTTCCGGTCGAAAATCGACTCCGCGATGATTACACGCTTTCCCTCCGGTTCCATGATCAGCCGTATACGGGCGTATCTGGCACCGCTTATTTCACAGAGAGCGGTTAAATATGAATCAACCAGTTCATCCAATTTTCTTAGCCCCATCGAATGTGGAGATCCCTGGCAAAGCGCTCCATTAACCGCAATAAACGTTCCCGGAGAGCGTAGGATAGTGTATGTCGTTTCCTGGCAACCGGAAAAACCGGCGGGGCGTGTATTCACCGATGCCCCCCACGTCAACTTCTTGACTTATATCATTTTCTTGACTTTATCTCGGACAAGAGGATATCATCCCTTGAACTTTCGCCAGTGTCGAATTATTGACGCCCATTGTTCAGCACACTAATCGAATGTGACGGAAGGAGGACTAAATGGAAGAAGCATCTTTCAAGCCTTACGTATCGGCTGAAACACGTATGAAGGAGTTTACGATACCGGCGATCATCGTCGGTGCGATACTCTCGGTTGTACTTGGAGCTGCAAATGCGTATCTGGGACTCGTAGCCGGAATGACAGTTGCGGCCACTTTTCCAGCCGCAGTAATGGCCATGGCGGTTCTTAAAGGGCTTAGGGGTACCATCCTCGAGGAGAACACCTGCCGTACAACCGCGGCGGTGGGGGAAGCCCTTGTGGCCGGAGCGATATTTACAATCCCTGCATTCCTCATAGCCAAGGATCCTAAATCGGGAATAGCCATCTGGGACAACATACACTACTGGGAAAGCACATTTCTCATGCTGGTTGGTGGAGTGCTCGGTGTATTGTTCGTTATATTCCTAAGGCGTGTGCTCATAGAGGATACTACTCTTCCATTCCCGGAAAGCGTCGCATGCTCGGAGATCGTGAAAGCGGGCCAAGGTGGCGCGACCGGCGCCAAATTCGTATTCGGAGCCATCGGGCTGGCCGGACTTCTCGAACTGTTCAGAAACGACTTCGGTCTTCAAATGGTCCGGGGTTATGTCGAAAAATTCTGGGCACTACCGGTCGTCAAGAACTTCCAATTAATGACCAGTGGAATGGATAGGATCGGGGCCGCTACGAATCCGACAGGTGGCATGTTCATCGAATCACCTGCCGCCTCTCCGGCCATGTTCGGAGTCGGCTATATCATCGGACCGAAACTCGCTTCCATAGTTTTTTCCGGCGGTGTGTTCGGCCACATGATGATGGTCCCTCTGTTCATATTCATCAACGGAGGATTCCACAACCTGGTATCGGGCGGATCCGACTGGCTAGAGGTGACCGCCGCTGTCTGGAACTCCCAGGTACGTCCACTGGCGGTGGGCGCGATGCTGGTGGGGGCATTCTATACACTGTTCAAGATGAGGAAATCCCTGGGCACCGGGATGACCCGTGCTTTCAAGGATCTCAAGCAGATAGGAAAATCCTCGTCAACGGGGGCGGATAACCGGCTGGAAAGGGATATACCATACTCGATCACACTCATTGGCATAATAGTGCTGGTCATCCCTATCTTCTTCCTCTACTACCATTTCAGCCATAGCATCATCGGCGCCCTTGTCGCTGCGATCGTCATGACGGTAGCAGGATTTCTGTTCGCCGCCGTAGCGGGATTCCTGGTCGGCACGATAGGATCGAGCAACAATCCAATCTCCGGCCTGACTCTCTCGACCCTTATCGTCGCGGCCCTTCTGATGGTGATCGTGGGAGTGAAGGGTCCGTTCGGGATCGCGGCGGTGCTCGGTGTCGCGGCTGTCGTCTGCTGCTCGAGCGGCGTTGCCGGAGACATCATGCAGGATCTGAAAGTCGGTCACATTCTCGGGGGCACACCGAGGGCAATGGAGCTAGGCTGCATAATCGGAGTGGTCGCAGCTGCCTTCGTTATGGCCCTCGTGCTGCAACTTCTTCATACCGGTTATGCAGAGATGGGCGGTATCGGCGGCTCTCTGCTGCCAGCACCACAGGCAGGCCTGATGGCGATGTTGAGTCAGGGTATCATAACAGGCGGTATGGCATGGCCACTGGTCATTATGGGAGCGCTGTTCTCCATCGCTCTCATCCTGATCGGCGCCCCGTCACCGATGCTCATAGCGGTCGGAATGTACCTGCCGCTGCACACGACCTTCGCTATCTTCTGCGGCGGTATATTGAAGTGGATCACAACATCGATAGTCAAAAAGCGCAACCTTGACACCGAGAAGACAGAGAACACGGGTATCCTTCTCGCTTCCGGCCTTATAGCCGGGGAAGCGCTGATGGGCATTATCATCGCCGCCACGGTTGTTGCAGGCGGCGGCGAGTCGATCCTTCCCAAGATCATCGACGGTGGAAATCCGTGGCTGGCATTGATAGTCTTCGCGATTCTCGCATACGTTCTGATCCGTATACCAATTCAAAACGGCAAGAAGAAAGCATGAACATAGCGCTCCAAACCCCGGGCCGGGATGCCGGTCCGGGGTTTTATTTTTATCAAAGGGCCGGCAAATAAATATGGGCCGCATTCGAAAAAAGATACACGAGGTCAACCTTCTAGACCTGATTCCCGAAAGGGTCATCGGTCACGACCACAATGAGACCGGGATAGTCACACTGCACGCCCCCAGGATCAAAAACAAACTGCTCAAAAGATGGCTCGAGCCGCGCCTGAAAAGGCCTTTCATCAAAGTCAAGCTCGACGAGATCGGAAGCGCCGTGTGGCTTCTATGCAATGGTAAGCGAAATATCGGAGAAATAGCCGGTCTGATAAGCGACAGGTTCGGAGAAAAGATAGAGCCCTGTCACGATCGCCTCGGGGTATTCTTCCAGCAGCTTGACAGCGCTCGCTTCATCCATTACCCGAACTATGAAGAGTGTCTGAAGAGGCTGGAGGATTAGCGCCGTCCTGCAGGGGGCCAAGCACACCATACCCCAGAACCCTCAGTACTCGATAATGCTCCGAACCGATATCACGCAAAGCTGCCTGCGGTCGATCCTTCTGATCCGTTACATCTTCGGCGGAAGAACCTATCACTGCATCACCCACGGTGCTACCGCAAACCCACACACAAAAACCTCTGTAAGGCTCAAGCACTCTAGAAAGCGGCCCATTTAGTCTGTAATGCTCCCCCGATTCCCTGGATTGAAGCATCAACAGATCATCCTCGAGATATAAGCGGCCGATTACCGGAGCATAGCCATCGATAGGGAGAAGTTCATACATTGATACCAGTACAGAGACGGCGCCACCCTCATCAAAAGACCTGTAACCCCAGATCCTGACACCGTGCCCATCTAGGTTCCTCAGCTCCGCTTCGTACTTACCGCCGATCAGGACCCAGGGATTCGAGCTGCTGTCGGAGAGTTGAATCCTGCTTTCGAAGGGATGTCCGCCTTTTACCGAGATGTCCCCTTCTAGAATGACCGGTTCCTCCTCCCCATCGCCAACGGGGAGACTCGAAGCGCAGGCTAGAATCTGCGTAATGGCTACAACCAGGACCATCTTAACGGAGGCGAACAAGAACCGCATTCATCCTCCCGTTACTCAAGCACTCTATTGAGATATCCAGCATCGTCCCAGAGGGAAGCTCCATGAACAGATATTCCGGACCCATCGATTTTACGCTCCCCTCAATATCACCGGCCAATAAATCCACATCGGTCACCAGTAGAGTGTCGAGATTAAAAGCCTGAGGCAGAGAAGAGTAATAGTACCGGCCATCACTTATCATCTCATCCATTCCGCTCAAATAAACCGCTGCACTCCAGTCGGCGAACAGCTCCATGAAGCTCATCCCGGAGGCACTCTCCACATTATCAATGCCTGAATGCTTGGACCTCACGAGTTTTCCGTATATAGATTCACCGAATCTGTCTCCAAGATAGCGCATGAACAGGAACGATGCGCCTCGCTCATCCAGTGCATCTCCTCCATATACTAGGGTCACGGCCCCGGGATCGAGAAGAAACAGCTCGCTCCGACCGATATTGCTTTCATCATGCCCGTTAAGGTCCTCCGCTATATGCGAAAGCCCCTCATCCAGCCAAAGCTCTTCAAGATAGGCATCACTGTAGCCATTACCGTATATCAAAACACGGTAGTTGAAGTTGATCATGTGCTGGAATTCGTGGGCCAGCACTCCCTTCATGACTTCGATGGACGGTTCCCTTGGGAACTCGTTCCCGTAGATCGCATCCGGATCGGGAACCATACAGTAGAATATCTCCATTCCGTTGCATATGTCAGACCTTACATCTGGATTGATGAGGCCCGGCAGAAGATCGATTCGCATGAAGAAACCGGCGATGAATCCCGTATCATCAGCCGTACCTTCAGGGGTCAGCTTGTTCACCTCGGGTGTGAGCAGTACCGCCACTTTACGGTCACCGTTTATATCGGATTCCTCGCCGAAGTACATTCTGTTTGTCTGGTATATATCCTCGTCGAAAATACGACCGAGATCTTCGGCCTCGCTATCGGTGATGCAACCCGGGGCGGTGTCTTCATCAACGTACAGGAGAGTATGATCGCCCTCGTATTTCAAACTGGCCAGGACAGTAGTATAGGTTCTAGGATCCAGGGGGTCACCGTATACATCACTGAGCACTACGAACTCCAATGCCTGGGGCGCCGCCCCCGGTCCCTCGATTTTTGAATACAACGCAGGATCATCGGCTGATGACGGCACCGTTTCTCCGTACTCCGACAACAGCTCATCAACAGCATGCCGGAGCCGCCGCTCGAAAGCACACTGCGTTTCTCCCCCCTGAGATGAGTGTATCATACGGGATTTCGAGATACCTCGGGTCAAAAGCTCCCCGATCCCCGATCCTATACCCAGATCATCTCGATAAACTCTATCCGCGTTGCCATCATTCTTCTGACTACCGACTATTATCCCGTCACCTCCCCGTGATGCGATCGAGGTTCGTATATCTCCAGTTATGCCGTACCAGAAATAATCATCCGCCAGGACAGGAACAGAGTTGTTGAATATGATCATCAGATAATCCTCGTTCTGCGATCCTGTTTCGATCGTGAACTGGAAGCTTGTCCCCGAGAAAAGCGGCTTTCCTACATCTCCCTCAAGTAGGGTTATTTCCAGGGGAAGGCTGTTCGAATCGAAATTCGGCGGCTCAATTGAGAACGGATTGGAACTTATCGGAGGCAAAACGCTCTCGACCTTTATACTTCCCGTGAAGGCTCCCTCGGGAACGATGCAGGAGATGCTCGATCTCGATGCGGCGAACGGGACAGCTGTAAACCTGCAATATGGATTCGTAAAATCACAAGGTGAGAACACAACGCGGTTAGATGAAGCATTTTTACTAAATCCGCTTCCGGATACGACGATCGTGTCCCCCGCACTCGCAGATGAGGGTGAGACGGTAAACAGATCCGGTGTATTGATGTGCGAAGGATCGTTACTTCCGCATCCGGCCGAGAGAGTAAGAATAACAGCAGGGATCAAACAATGTGAAAGTTTGCAATCTTTGAATTTTCGAAAAGATATACCCGAAGCCATGATCGTGCATGTTTTCATATCTTCCCATTTCCGCCGACAGCGAATTCGAAGGGATCAGTCCTATCCCCTTTCTCGGCCTTTAGAAACCTGCATTTCATAAAAGCATACACACAATACTCCACCCAGACGGGATCAAGATAGCAAAACGTCATAACTATATCAATCACTACCGTTAACGTGACGTAGCCTTCGTGGCCCCCTGAGGCATGTATCTTGCTGATTTCAATAAGAATGCAGGAACTTAAACCGGCATACATCTATTCGGCAGTAAATTACTGATGTCACTCGATCTTTATATTGTGGAGCGGGATGGTCCGACCAGGGAAAAACTGGTAGCGGACTGCGAGAATACCGGCTGGACAGCCGAAGCTTTCTCGGAGATCGACGACTTGATCGGATTAGAAAAGCGCGACAATGCGCCACTGCTTATATTCTCGATGGACGGGCACTTCACCGAAGGCGAAGCCGATACCAATATCGCGCACCTTAAAAACTGGCTCAGGGATAATCCAGAAACACAGCTCATCTTGCTTCCTTCCGGTAACTATCCATCGGCAGACCGGCTTTCGCTAGAACTCGGTGCCCGCCACACTCTCCACAGACCTTACCGCGACGAGGATCTCATCAAAATACTTGCTACGATCGCTGAGGGTCTGGGAAAGCGGCGAAGGAAAGAGTCGATATCAAAAAGATGGGAAAAGAAGCTCGGCTTCGAGGAGATAATAGGTACAAGCAATGGTATAAGAAAGGCGATCGAACTTGCCGAAAAAGCCGGTAGGAGCGACTGCACCTCGATCATGATAACCGGAGAGTGTGGAACTGGAAAGGGGACAATGGCAAAGGCAATCCACCAATCCAGTCCACGAAGCAAAGGACCCTTCATAGAGGTAAACTGCGCCGCTATCCCCAGGAACCTCCTTGAAAGCGAGTTTTTCGGTTATGAAAAGGGTGCTTTCACGGACGCGAAGGAGAAGAAAATCGGACTGTTCGAATGCGCAAACGGTGGAACAATATTTCTCGACGAGGTTGGAGAGATCGACTACTCCCTTCAGGCTAAGCTTCTAAAGTTCCTCGATTCCAGAATGATCAGACGTGTAAGCGGAACCCAATTCCTGCCCGTCGATGTTCGCGTGATCTCAGCTACAAACAAGGACCTCAAAGCGGCGATCGCCCAGAAGCAATTCCGATCAGATCTCTTCTACAGATTGAATGTTGTCGAGATCTGTATTCCCCCACTAAGGGAGCGTGTCGAGGATATCAGAATCATAGCCGAGAGCTATACACACAAATTCTCGACCCGGCTCAACAAGGGTAGCGTAGTGCTCGGCGAGGAAGCAATAGGCTCTCTCGAGAGATATTCGTGGCCCGGGAACGTGCGGGAGTTAATCAACGTTATTGAGCGGGCCGTGCTACTTAACAAGGGCAGGGAGATACTCCCTGAGGATCTCCCTCTTCTTAAGGAAGAACGAGAAACAAAGATAAACATCAGGAAAGAGAACGGAACGATAAGGGTCGATCTGCCACCGGAGGGAGCGTCCCTTGAGGAGATAGAAAAATGCATAGTTGGGGGCGCCATCAACCAAGCGAGGGGAAATATCACGCGTGCAGCCGGGATTCTTGGGATAGGACGGGGAACGTTGAGATACAAGATGAAGAAATACGGAATCGACTCCGTAGAGATCAAGAAAAAATTCAAAAATGGCCGAAATGAGCCGGTCTGCACAACCACCTAATAAGACTTTACTTACAGTTCGTAATAATCCATATCCATATACACTCCCATATTAAGTTAGGGAAAATTCCAACACGTCCGGCGCCCATTGAAATGGCATGCCGATTTATTTCATTCGATACGAACAAATTTTCAATGGTGAACGAGTAAGGCGGCGTTGCATCTAAGCACCGATAAAACAACAGATTACAACAATCGGTAAATACTTTTTTGGCAACGCATAGTACAAGATTGCCCACTATCCTATCCCCAGCATCCCTCTCAACAGACCTGTGGCACCTCTGTTGCGTTATCGGGAGAGTGATGATGGGATGAAGAAGAAAAGAAGGTTCGGTAATAAGCCAAAGGAGGTGGGGAAGAATGAAAGAACGGAGCAGAGCCCATAAAATTCTCACCGCAATTTCCTTCCTCAGTGTACTGGCTGCCATGGGCTGTGGGACCTACTCTCCTGTTTCCCCCTCGCAGGATAACTCTACAACGCCCGGTGTGGAGAACCCTAATTTCGTTCAAATTCTACCCACCTCCACAGGCTCAGATAGGATGCTTGTCGGTTCGGCTGCTTCCAACGTTGTCTCTGCTGAATATGGTGGAACAGTAACAAATGGCATCTACAGCATCTATTTCCCGCCGGGAGCGCTGGACGCGGACACTGAGATCACAATCGACATGCCTCGGTACCCGCTGGCCGTTGTCGAACTCGAACCTCACGGGATAGAGTTCAACGTGCCGGTCATTCTGTCACTCGATATATCCATGGTTGATTCGGACGCGGCGGATTACATGGTACTTTGGCACAATGAAGATACATCTCTATGGGAATATATTGGTGGATACGTGGAAGGAGGAATCATAAAGGCTGAACTGGAGCACTTCAGTGAATACGGTTCGTCTCCAGTAATGACGCCTTAATATGATATGGAATAAATCTTTTAAACCCTCTCAAACTTGGGAGGGTTTTTTATTGTTATTAATAAATATTGTCAGCTAATATTCATTCCATGAAAGGTTTGAACGATCTGCCTTCGAGGTACAAAATCGAGCGCTCCCTGGGTAAAGGTGGAATAGGGGAGGTATTCAAGGCCTACGATTCCCTTCTCGAGCAAACCCTGGCACTAAAGATCATGTCCGGGCCTCTCGGATCGAAGGATACAATCGAGAAGGAATTCAAGGTCCTATCGGATCTCCATCACCCGAACCTGGTCAAAGTGCACGACTTCGGGTTCCTAGCAGACAAGATCCCATACTTCACAATGGAGCTGATCGAAGGATCCGACCTCAAGGCATTCATGGAAAACAGGGAAAGGATAAATTTACTTCCACAGATAATAGAGCAATTGCTTTCCGCCCTCTCTTACCTTCATGGAAAAGATGTCTTACATGGAGACATAAAGCCGGAAAACATTCTTCTAGCTGACAGCGGAAAAGATGCATTATCTGTTAAGCTCGTAGACTTCGGGTTGGCCGTAATTTCAAGGAATAAAAAAGGTTCTGTGAGCGGAACCCCACGATTTTTAGCACCAGAGATACTATCATCCGCCACCTACTCGCCATCCTCGGACCTTTATGCCCTGGGACAGTCCCTGATCGAATGCATCACCCGCATCGAAATTCCGATCGCCACGGACATAGATGAGGAATACTATCGGAAGGCATACTCCACATTGACAAAACATCTTTCCACAGCAAGGATCGAGAATCCCTCATCGCTATCCTCGTTTCTCATGGACCATATATGGCTGGACCCCAAAGAGAGACATAGAAACACAACGGAAGCACTTCAATCGTTCAATATGCTTTCATCGGAATCAATGCTTATACCGAAGCTCATGACCGAAAACGTGTTCGTCGGCAGAAAGAACGAATTAAAGCAAATATACTCGTTGATAGATAAGAGGCGAAAGGATAGTAGGGTACTTACAATGTCCGGTCCCCGCGGGATCGGAAAGAAGGCTTTGATAATCAAGGCCATGCAAAAAGCTCAACTGAGCGGTTACAAGGTCCTCGATCTTTCCTCTCCCCGGTTCACCCATGATTCCCTGAACAGGTTCATAGAGGCGCTATCGATTAACTTCCCTCAGAAACAAAGCGAAGGTTTGATATCAAGGCATAAGGAGATACTCGAATCGCTCTCAAAATCAGCGGTATCGGGAAAAGTATCTGACAGTGCGGGCATCATTTTCGACAACGTCGTACAATCCCTCAATGAACTATCAAAGAAAAATCCGATTCTGATCTGCATCCCGAATATTGAAAACTTTGGAGAAGATTTTTTAAAGTTCGTCCATCACCTCGCA
>CAYRCK010000015.1:0-73493 GCA_964422745.1 uncultured bacterium | reverse complement strand
GTCACAGACTAACCCACGAAAAATTACGGAGTCCAGCCGGATCTATATTGTCTAGTACGTGTCTCTTTTGAGTAAATTGGATTGTTGAAAGACCCGGTTGTTGGGTTATTCTAAAGACTGATACATATTCCGCCCGAGAAGCCGGATTGTATTGAAAGACCCGGCCGCCCGAGTTGTTCGAGGACTCGGCTGTCGGGTCTTTCTCGCCGCAACCGTTCAATCGAGGCGGGATCCGATTTGTTCTGATCTTTCCTGTAACCTATCACAGCGTCAATCGTTCTTAAGATTAGGGGCTCCCTTTGGAGTTATGCTCAGGGGCCCGATCGAAGGTATGGCGAGACGGTCCGGCCGTTTCGTGATACATTGGACCCGAGTGCCGGGGTTTTAAGTGGAAGCTGTGAGTGAGAAATCCCGACGTTTTCCCGATAGGGGAACAAACAGCCGAATGAATACGATTTCCGACAATCAGCTGATGGCTAATGTCAAGGCCGGCGATCTGGACAAGCTGGGTGTGCTGTTCGAAAGGTACAAGAAGCCCCTCTACAGATACTTCTATCTTCAGACCGGAAACTGTACGGCGTGCGAGGACCTCGTACAGAGCGTCTTCATGCGGATCATCAAGTACCGGGACAGGTTCAGGCCCATAGGAGAATTCAGATCCTGGATGTTCAGGATAGCGCACAACCTTGGAGTGGATTACATGAGGAGGCGTTCACGGAGCCGCCGGATAGATGATGTCGGTGGGGATTGCGGGTCGATCCTCGAACCGGGGAGGACGATCTGCTTCGGGACGAGCGGCTCGAACTGCTCTCAGAGGCGCTGCGTCGCCTCAAGAGAGATCATCGCGAGGTGCTGGTCTTGAGCAGGTACCATGGAATGAGATGCAAGGATATTGGCGATATACTCGGGTGCTCCGAGGGAGCGGTGAAAACGCGTATCCATCGCGCGCTCCGGGAGCTGAAGAGGCTGTATCAAGAATTGGAGTGATTGATAATGAAGGATTACAGAAACGACGAGCTTGTAGTGGAATACATCAGGAAAGAGCTCACGCCGGAACGGGAGCGGGAACTCGAATCGATCCTTGCCGGCCGGGGATTCGATATCCCGGAGCTTCATGAACTGAAGGCCGTGTATGCAGGGTTGGGAGAGCTGCCGGTGCCCGAAGCGGGCGAGAGCATGACCGCACGTTTCTACGCCATGCTGGAGAACGAGAAACGGAAGGAAACGGAGCGGGCTGCGGGGCGGCCCGGGCCCGGGGGACGGCTTTTGCGGGGGGGATTCGATATCTGGTGGCCGCGGCTCGCGTATGCGGCCGTTCTGGTGGTTATAGGTTGGTCGGTCGGTTACTGGGCCGCGCCCGCGAGAAGGTACGAGGAGAGGGTGAGGTTGATGTCGTCCGAGATGACAGAGATGAAGAGGATGATGATGTTCTCGATGCTGAACCGGTCCAGGGCGTCGGAGAGGCTTCAGGCGGTGCAATATTTCAATGACCTCGCTCCGGGCGACGACCAGGTCGTGACTGCGATGCTGGATGTCTTCGAGCATGATGAGAACGTCAATGTCCGACTTGCCGCGTTGGACGTGCTCGCCGGAGTCATCTCGGATGACAGGGTCCGGGCGGGCCTGATCGGTAATGTAACGAGGCAGGATTCTCCCATCATTCAGCTGGCCCTCGTAGATATCCTGGTATCCGCCCGCCAGGTGCAGGCCGTCGAGCCTCTGAGGCGTCTGCTGGAGAGGAAGGATCTCAACATGGTTGTAAGGAGCCGGATAGACAGGGGCATACGGCTGCTGTCGTGACGAGGTGATTATGAAAATGATGAAATCGAGGCTACGAGACGCCGCGGTCGTGTACATGTCGGCCGCCGCCCTGCTTTTGCTGTCATCAATCGATCCGGCCGCCGGGCCGCTTACCGGGCCGGAAGGACACGCGGACGGTCCGGCGGATCCGGCCGTTCACCGGAACGGCTCGGAGCAGCTCATACTCGGCCTTTCCTCGCCGGATGAGGAAGGTGTGCTGATCGTGCAGCACCACAAGGGCACGGTCAGGATCACCGGTTACGACGGTGAGATGGTGATCGTAAACGCGTCGCCCAGATATGTGGATACGGCGGTCGTTGCCTCGGGGGGAATGAAACCTTTCCCCGGACATTCCATAAAGCTGCATGCAATAGAGAAGCACAATGTAGTGACTGTCAGCACGAATTCACACGAGCGCACGATAGATCTGGAGGTCCGCGTGCCGTTCGATTTCTCGCTGCACCTGGAGAAGCACGCGGCGGGGGATGTGCACGTTCACTATCTGCGGGGCGAGATGGAGATAACGAGCTCTGCCGGCAACGTGAGCCTGACGGGGATTTCCGGCTCCGCGGTCATCAGCACGGTCGAGGGCGACATACTGCTGCGCTTCGAGAGGGTCACACCGCATGCGCCGATGGCGTTCACCTCGGTGACCGGGGACATCGATGTTGCCTTTCCAGCGGATGTGCGGGCCAGTGTCAAGATGATGACGGGCAGAGGTGATATCAGGAGCGACTTCGATATCGAGGTGGACCGGCGCCAGGCGAAGACACAGACATCAGAGTCGACGGGCATACAGCGCGCTTTCCTGGAAGACTGGACATACGGATCTCTCGGAGGCGGTGGACCGCGGTTCCTCTTCAGGAGCTATAGGGGTAACATAACGATAAGAAAATCCGGTAACCATCCGCGGGGTGCAGAGTAGTATATGATGAGATGGCAGTCCGCGGTGCCGATAGAGGGAAGATGACAAGACGCCGATACGGATGCTTCGAAGGCGGTTTGTCGAGAGGAATGAGAATCAAAGGAGGATTATCAATGAGAAGGATTTTATGTGCCGTCTTGCTGACCGCTTCGCTCTGCATGGCCGGCGGCGCGTCGGATGCGAAGCCCGGCATACTGGAGGGGAACTGGGTCGCCAGGGTAGGGGACGAGACCGTGAAGCTCACGCTCGTGATCCTGGAGGATGACGAAGACTACGATATGCAGGTCACGAAGCGCATCGACAGGGATGAGTTCGGACGCATTCAAAGCGGTGATGGACAGGACATCAGGATAGAGCGCGGGGCCGGCACGCTGTCGCTGTCCGGGAAGTTCGACGATGACGTCGGGGTCGGGGCATTCGAGTTCACGCCGAGCGACAGGTTCGAGCGGTTCATGAAGAAGCACGGCTTCAGGGGGCTGGACGATGATCAGATGCTGCATCTCTTCCTTGCCGACATGGACGAGGGTTTCATCAAGGAGCTCGAGGATGCGGGGTATGATGATATCTCGACGGACATGCTCGTCGCCCTGGCTGTTCACGGTGTTACGGCCGGCTATATCGAATCGATCCGTTCCGCCGGGTACGGTAACATGTCCCTCGACGGGCTGCTGGCGTTCCGAATCCACGGTATCGACAGGGAGTACATCAGCTGGCTTCACAAGCTTGGGTTGAGGGATATATCGGAGGACGAGATTCTGTCGATGAAGATACACGGTGTCGATGCCTCGTTCATCAAGGAGATGCAGGAGGCCGGCTTTGACGATCTGCCGCCGTCCAGGTTGTTGGAGTTCAAGATACACGGCGTGGACGCCGAGCTGGCCGAGGCGGTGGAGAAACTCGGATATGAGGATATAGAGCCTTCGAGGCTCGTCGAGATGAAGATCCACGGTGTCACGCCCGGTTTCATAGAGCAGATGCGCCGGCTGGGATTCGGGGATGTTCCCGTTTCCAGGCTCATCGAGTTCAGGATCCATGGTGTTACACCGGAATTCGTGGAGATGATGCGCGACGCGGATCTCGGCAACCTGTCTGCATCTAAGCTCATCGAGTTCAAGATCCATGGAGTCACTCCTGATTTCATAAAGGGTATCGAGGATCTCGGTTTCGAACGTGTTTCTCCATCCCGGTATGTCGAGATGCGGATTCACGGAGTCACTCCCCGGTATATCGAGGAGATCCGTTCGGCCGGATTCGAAGATATCTCACTCGGCAGACTCGTGGAGTTCCGTATTCACGGCGTAGACAGGGAATATATAGAATACGTCAGATCGCTGCTCAAGGGGAGAGAGCTCACACCCAGGAAAGTGCTCAAGATGAAGATACACGGAATATGATTCCGCCCGCGGGGAGGACGGCAGCGGGAATCCCGCCTCAGTTCGACCGTTAACCGTCTACCCGGCCGGCGGAAGGCGCTTCGTCCGGAGGACGTACTTCGAGTGCGTGCTCCGGACGTGTATTTCCGGGAAAGGTCAAACTTCTCTTTATTTATTCCGTATATACAATTATATTGAGCATAGCAGCACATGAGATAGACGATCCTTAAGCCGCCCCTGGACATAACAAAGTATCGAGGAAAAAGATTTGCGGTTACGAGCACGCCCCGCAAGTGTAATCAAATTGTGTTTGCTGACTCTTGCCGCTCTTTGCGCTCCGGATACCACCGGGGCGTTTGCCGGTGAAAGATCCTCGAAATTCGATAAAGGCACTTCGAAGATAGGGACCAGCCTGGCCCTTCATGGCAAACACGTCCATAATGTCGGGAACCTGCAGATGAACGTGACGAACTGGGGATTCTTCGGGTCAATGCCGGACAGCCGTTACCCGATGTCCGAGTCTCCCTCGGCGCAGTGGCCCGCCGGTTCAGGTGTCGAGTATCTCTATGCGGCGGGGATTTGGGTCGGTGCTCTCATCAACGGCATACCGGCCGTCTCGACCGCGTACCCCGAAACCGAGTTCTTTCCACCGAAGGGGGACGTGTACACGATCTACCGTTCCAGCGAGGGGGCCCTTGGGGGGGATCACTATCCGGATCAACCGGACGACGATGTGGACGGCAGGATCGACGAGGATTGGCTGAACGGTCTGGACGACGATTCGGACGGCTTCGTTGACGAGGATTTCGCATCCTACGGAACGCAGATGTTCACATGCTGGTACACGGACGATCAGGATGAGGCCTCGATCGTCTATCCAGAGCACACACCGATGAATATAGGCGTCCGCCAGGAAAGCTACCAGTGGGCGGAGAAGGGTGACGACGAGTATGTCGCCGTTCGATACTTCATTGAAAACCTTGGTAATACCTACCTGACGGACGTGTACGTAGGCATATACGCGGACTTCGACGCCGGTCCCAGGCACAGGAGCAACTACCACATGGACGATATGGTCGGTTTTTACCGGGGATACAAATGCGCCCCTATCGGGGATCAGGAGATCCCCGTATATGTCAAGGTCGCATACGTGTACGACAACGATGGGGACGACGGTGAGACACCAGGCTATTTCGGCATTTCACTCATCAACTATCCGGTCTATTCCTGGTGGTCGAAGAGAGAGGATCTCAACGTGCTGATGCCCGTCTGTATTTACTGCTACTTCAACGCAATAAAGAACTTTCGCAGCCTGATGCCCTACACTTCCGGGGGTGAGCCTACGAACGACAGGGAGAGGTACGAATCGCTTTCCGGTTACACCCGTGACGACGACTCCGACAGTCCGGCCGATTACAAGGTGCTGGTCTCCGTGGGGCCGTTAGCGCTCAAGCCCGGCGATGAGCCCTTCGTCCTCGATGTGGCATTCGTCGCGGGGGAAGGGCTCGATGGGATGCTGCAGAGCGCCGCGAACGCCACCGCCCGCTTTCGCGGATGCTGGATCGACAGGGATAATGATCCGCTGACCGGCATCATGGGACGGGAGACCAAGGTCATAGGGCCGATCGTAGGCGATTGGTATCCGGATCCATGTTTCTATCCCGAGGAATATCTCAGATTGAGGTCCAAGGAGGTCTGCTGGTCGAATATCGATTGCGGCATGGAGAAATATTGGTTCGAGTATCCGGGATGTTACAAGACCCCGGACGCCAAGCTGTGGGATTTCCAGACCGGTATAAGGGGCCAGGAGTACCAGGTTCACTGGGTATCCGGGACCGCGCCCCCTCCTCCGAAAATGCGCGCCGTAGCCGGAGATCACGTGATAACGGTCCTGTGGGACAACTTCAGCGAGGTTGTTCCGGATCCGTTCTCGCGGAAGTACGACTTCGAGGGATACCAGATCTGGCGGGCCGCTGACTGGCACCGGCCTCTGGGCACCAGCATGATAACAGGCCCTCAGAGGCATCTATGGCAGTTTTTGGAGGGAAGGGACCTGGTGAACGGATTGGAACCCGATGTGGATTTCAAGAGACCGTTCTCCGAAGGGGGATGGACATACGAGCCCCTGCCGGATCTGGAGAACCGGGATCAGCTGATCGAGATGTTCGAGGAGATGGTGCAGTATGCGCCCATTGATACGGTTCCCTGCCCGCCGGGTCTGCGAGATGAGCAATGTGATACGCTGGAAGCGATTGCGCGGTTCAACCTCGGTTATGAGGGTGGCAGGCAGTACTACAAGTACGTTGACAGTGAGGTCAAGAACGGGTTGATGTACTTTTACTCGGTTACGACCTGCGATCATAAATTTATCGAGGGGGTTCCGGCCCTGCTGGGCAGGTACTCCACACCCGGAGCGCAATTCGTGTGCATAGAGCCCCGCACGGAAGCTCAGGCTGCCGAGACGTTCGAAAGCGACGAGATATACGTGGTGCCCAATCCGGTGACGATGGAGAACATGGAGCCCTGGAGGCTGTTCCCGAACAACAATGATCCATCGGGTCTCAAGTGCGAGTTCCGCAACCTGCCCAGGTGCATCAGCACCGTGAGGATATACACGGTGGCAGGGGACCTGGTCGAGACACTTCATCATGACGGCAGCAACGGGGAAGGCTCACTGAGCTGGAACCTGCTCTCGAGGAACGGTCAGGAGGTCGTAAGCGGCGTCTACCTCTTCAGCGTGGAGCCGCATGACGGCAGGTTCGCTAGAACGGTCGGCAAGTTCGTTATAATCCGTTGATAATGTTAAAGTAGCTGGATTGTATGTCATTCTGCTTGACATTATTTGTATGTTTGGCAATATTGCCAATAAGTAAAATACATCGAGGTTTTCCATGGATTCGAAGACACAGGCCCTTTTCGAGGCCAGAGCCCGTATAATCAAGGCACTCGCACATCCTACCAGGCTCTATATCGTAGACCTGCTGTCGGGCGGGGAGCGCTGCGTGCAGGTGATCGCCGGGAAGGTCGATGCCGATCTCTCGACGGTTTCGAAGCATCTATCCGTTCTCAAGAACGCCGGCATCGTGAAGGATGAGAAAAAAGGGCAGAGGGTCTATTACAAATTGAGGGTTCCCTGCGTTCTCAATTTCTTCTCATGCGTGGAATCGGTAATGGCATCCTCATTGAAGGAACAGGCCGAGCTCTTGAAGTGACGGGATGCCGGGGGACGCGGGAGCGCGCGTGATTCCGGTCGCGGCGCGTATATGGCTTGCACGGCTGGTGACATCTAGCTTATGACGTTTGAAAAGAGAGACTGGAAGAGGTTCGCGGTTCTGGCCGCTGTTTTCCTGGCGTGCTTCTGGCTGCCTATCGAAGCGCTTCAGCAGGCGGGGCGCATCCGGGGCGCATTCTGGGAATCGCTGCATCTGGTTCGCTGGTACGCGCGGGAACACGTGATCCTCTGCCTGATCCCGGCATTCTTCATAGCGGGGGCAATAGCCGTATTCGTGAGCCAGGCCTCGGTGATGAGGTATCTGGGTGCCAGGGCCAACAAGATTCTTGCCTACGGAGTAGCCTCCGTGTCGGGTTGTATTCTCGCCGTCTGCTCGTGCACGGTTCTTCCCCTCTTCGCAGGTATATACAGAAGGGGCGCAGGTCTCGGGCCGGCAACGGCCTTTCTCTATTCCGGCCCGGCAGTCAATGTTCTGGCGGTCGTGTTGACGATGCGCATCCTGGGTTTGGAGCTCGGGATCGCCAGGGCCGTAGGGGCCGTCGCGTTCAGCGTGATAGTGGGACTCCTTATGCATCTGATGTTTCGGGGCGAGGAGCTCGAGAAGGCGAACGCGCAGATTGTCATGCCCGAGGATGAGTCAGAACGTCCGCTCTGGAAGAACGCGGTCTACTTCGCCTCCATGGTCGCGATCCTCGTATTCGCCAACTGGGGCCATCCCGCGGGAACATCGGGGATCTGGCATTCGATACATTCCGCCAGGTGGATCCTGACCGGCATATCCTCCCTCATCCTGGCCCTTGTGCTGATCACGTGGTTCAAGACCAAGCTCCGGCTCGTGATATTGGCCGCGGCCCCCGCCGTTGCCCTTGCTTTTATTCTCCCGGGCAGGCCTGTTGCCGCTTTCGCCGCCGGCGTGCTCGGACTGTCGGTCCTCGCGAACGTTATAGGTGGAGAGCTCGGGGATTGGTTCGACTCAACGTGGGACTTCGCAAAGCAGATACTGCCTCTTCTCTTCTGGGGCGTGTTGATCGCCGGTGCCCTTCTTGGAAGGCCGGGGCAGGAGGGATTGATTCCGTCATCATGGGTGAGCAGGGCCGTGGGCGGCAATTCGATCGCCTCGAATTTCTTCGCATCGATCGCCGGTGCGTTCATGTATTTCGCAACGCTGACCGAGGTGCCGATCCTGCAGGGCCTGATCGGAGCTGGAATGGGGAAAGGGCCCGCGCTGGCGCTGCTTCTGGCGGGACCCGCATTGTCCCTTCCCAATATGCTGGTGATCCGCAGCATAATGGGGACCAGGAAGACCGTTGTTTTCGTGTCCCTCGTGGTCGTCATGGCAACCGTGACAGGGATAGTATACGGTGCCTTATTCTAACCGGAGGTAAGTGGTGAAAAAGGTCGAGGTGCTCGGCACGGGGTGCCCCAAGTGCCGCAAAATGGCGGATAACGCGGAATCCGCATGCAGGGAGCTCGGGATAGAGTACGAGCTGGAGAAGGTGGAGGATATAGAGAAGATACTTGAGTACGGAGTCATGATGACACCCGCGCTGGTCGTCGACGGCGATGTGAAGGCGGCGGGCAAGGTGCTCTCGGAGAAAGAGATCATG
Source organism: uncultured bacterium (assembly GCA_964422745.1). Classification (GTDB taxonomy): domain Bacteria; phylum Krumholzibacteriota; class Krumholzibacteriia; order Krumholzibacteriales; family Krumholzibacteriaceae; genus CAYRCK01. Next base: position 64,556 of record CAYRCK010000015.1, on the reverse strand, counting down.
GAGATACTTTCGTGAACGATATGAAGGAGAACGGCGGCGATGAAGATAAAGAACGTTATAACGGTCGTCTTGCTGATTTTTACGGCTGCGAGTGTCTCATATCTGATAATCGATGAGATAAGAGGCGGTGGTGGCGGTGATCGTGTAGAGGGGGACTCCACCCAGGGCGATTCGGTAGAGGTATCTTCCGAGGCAGGGCAAAACGATCCAGGCGGTGCCGGCCTGAGGATCGTCGCGTACTATTTTCATGGGACGAAACGTTGTCCTACATGCCGGAAAATCGAATCGTACACCGAACAGGCTATCAGGACGCATTTCAACCGACAGATCGAATCCGGATCGCTCGAGTATCTTGCTGTCAATGTAGATGAGCCACAGAACGGACATTTTGTTTATGATTACGAGCTGACCACGAAGTCCGTGATTATCGCCGAATACATCGACGGCGAGCAGACAAGGTGGAAGAACCTGGACAAAGTCTGGGAATATGTAGGGAGCCGGCAGGTTTTCGTCGATTACATACGCGACGAAACAGGAGATTATTTGGGAATTTCAGCAGATGAATGATTTTTTCATAGGAGTTACACTCGCCCTGTGGTTCGGCATCCTGACCTCGATCAGCCCTTGCCCTCTCGCCACGAACATCACAGCCATATCGTACATCGGCAGGAAGGTGGATCACCCGCGTTCGGTTTTTCTGGCGGGCCTGCTTTATACGCTGGGGAGATCGTTGACGTATCTCGTGCTGGGAGTACTTCTGGTGGAAAGCCTGCTATCGGCACCTCACGTATCGCACTTGCTTCAAAAGCACATGATGAGGATCCTGGGCCCGATTCTGATACTCGTCGGGATGTCACTCGTCGGCCTATTGAGCATAGGCCCAAGGAATTCGGGCACAGGTGGAAGTGTGCTGGGCAGGGTTGATAGGATGGGTGTATGGGGAGCGGGATTGCTGGGGATAATTTTTGCCCTGTCGTTTTGCCCGACTTCGGCCGCTCTTTTCTTCGGCAGTTTAATACCCCTTGCGGTTAGTTCTGGATCGGGGGTGGTTTACCCGCTATTTTACGGGATAGGAACGGCGCTTCCGGTGGTCGCCTTTGCGGTTCTGATCGCGATGGGAGTGCATTATGTGGGAAGGGTGTTTCAAAGGATTACTCGAATAGAGCTTTGGGCGAGAAGGGTGACCGGAGTACTGTTTATTGGGATCGGTATTTATTTCACGTTGAAATATATCTTTTTCATTGTTTGATCGATCGAGATGAGGAGAAAAAAGAGGATAGCATTACTGTGTGCCGGGAATTCGTGCAGGAGCCAGATGGCCGAGGGATGGACCCGGCATCTGAGGGGGAGTGAATTCAAGCCGTATTCGGCGGGCACCGTCCCCAAGGAGGTCGATCCTCTTGCCGTGAAGGTCATGGAGGAGGCCGGTGTGGACATATCGGGACAGCGCTCGAAGGGACTGGATGAGCTCGCGGGAGTGGAATTCGACTATGTTATAACGGTGTGTGACAGCTTGCGCGAGACGTGCCCGATCTTCCCGGGTGACGCTGTCGTCCTTCACAGGAGCTTTGACGATCCGCCTTCGCTCTCCGCCGATTTGACGGACAAAGATGAGATACTGAGTATCTACAGTCGGGTGCGTGACGAGATACGCCTGATGGTCGAGAACCTGACGGAGATCCTGGCCGGTGCCGGGGATTGATATTCAAGGAGCATGGAGATACGATGCGCACATCCACCCGTGTTCCGCATGGAATTCGGCTGGACGTATTACATTCTATTCCTTGTAACGTCGGGCGAGATCCGGGACGCTTCCTATCTGGCCGCCTGTACTGTAGAATCCCCAGCCGCCGTAACCGAATACAAACGGCTCGAGCCTCTCGGGATCCGGCGTGCCGTTCTCTCCGAGGACGGATTCGTCCGCCTTTACATCCACGATCTCCCCGATGAACATCGTGTGAAGCCCGATCTCCACTATCTTCAGCAGCTTACACTCGACCACGAGGGGAAATTCATCTATGTAAGGAGCGTTGACAAGCTCGCTTTTGACCGGTGTCATCCCGGTGGCCTCGAACTTATCAAGATCCCTCCCCGATACCGTTCCAGCGAATGCGGCTACCGGTGCCAGCCCTTCCGATGGGATGTTCACCGTGTACGCCCCGTTTTCCTTGATGTTCCCATGTGTATACGTTGCTTCCCTGAGTGAGACAGCCACGCACGGGGGCTTCGAGCAGCAGATACCCACCCAGGAGGCGGTCATCATGTTCGCTCTTCCGTCACTGTCGTAGGTACCGATGACCCAGACGGGCGACGGAGGTACTATCGTCCTTGCTCCGAGGGACGTCTTAACGTTCTCCCGCTCCTCTTCCGAGCCGTAAACCGCCGCGCCAACTAGAAGAGCAGTTACCAGGCAAGCACATAGCTTGGTGATTAGATGCATCACGATCCTCCCTCTCTGTGAATGATCATCATATGGTGCAACGAGGATAGCCGCGCATTCGGATATCGGCAAGCCATTATTCACGTTCTTGTAACCGGGCGGTTCATCCACCGGATATTTCCCGGCGACGATCACTGCCTGTGCAGCGATACCGGTTCCGGGGTCGATATCGCGGGAGCCTCCGATGCGAGATTCGCCGTTGATTAAACGATTAGTATTTCTCGGTCGAGATTGTATATTATCAAGTAGGTTGCTGCCGGGGAGGAACTTATGAATAGGATGCTCATCGCTGTTTTAACCGTATCGATCCTTGCCGCCTGCTCACCGCCGCCCCAGAACATGGTTTTCGTCGAGGGGGGTGCATTCGAGATGGGGAATACCTTCGAGGGCGGTGACGAGGACGAGCGGCCGGTACATGAGGTGGAGCTCGGCGATTACATGATCGGAAAGACCGAGGTGACCGTCGGGCAGTTCCGCGAGTTCATCGAGGCAACGGGCTATGTAACAACGGCCGAACTGGGCGAGGGTGCAAGCGTGTTTATCGGCAAGAAGGTCGAGAAGAGAGCCGACGCCAGCTGGCGGAACGTTTACTACGAGCAGGACGACCGGCATCCCGTCGTGTGCGTCAGCTGGTACGATGCTGTTGAGTACTGCAACTGGCTGAGCGAAAAAGAAGGGTTGTCCGTGTGCTATGAGGGAAAAGGAGACTCCGTTCTCTGTGATTTCGACGCAAACGGTTACAGGCTTCCCACGGAGGCGGAATGGGAATATGCGGCGCGCAGCCGCGGCAAGCGTGTGAAGTATGCGTGGGGTGATGGTGATCCCTACATCGACGGGGAGCCTGCGGGCAATACGAGGGATGAGTCCGCACGGAGGGAATGGCAGATAGAGAATATCTGGGAGGGCTATGACGACGGCTATGCCCGCACTGCGCCGGCAGCGAGCTTCGCCGCCAATGAACTGGGAGTGCACGATATCAGCGGCAGCGTGTACGAGTGGTGTTGGGATTGGTACGGCGAAGACTACTACGAGGCAGGTCCGGTCAGGAATCCGAAGGGCGCTGCGTCGGGGACGATGCGCGCGTGCCGTGACGCGGGCTTCGCATGCGCCGTCAGGCACGAGTGCGTGGCAAGCAGGGGACTGGCGGTACCCTCCATGTCATTCAGCTGGGGTGGATTCCGCATTGCGAGGTCGGTCAGGTAGTCCGGCCGCCGGGATACGATCGTAATATCGTGAGTTCACTGATCTTACAGGGGTGGCGGTCCCACACCTCCTTGACATGCAGCTTCCGCTGCCGTAACTTGATAGGCTGAGGGACGGCATAGTTACTCTTCCATCGGTTCATCGATGGAATGGCTGTGGCCGCGGCCCGGAAGGGTTCCCCGAGCGATCCCGGCCGACGGCCGCGGCGAACAATGCAAATAAAAGGGAGGTCGTATGAACGGCGAACAGGATTTCACCACGTTGGAGGTTCTCAGCATAGCCGTCAAATCGGAGATCGAGGCGGCGAAGCTCTACACACGCATGAAGGAGATTACGAAGAATCCGGACCTGGAGGATAAATTCGAATTCCTGATCTTGCAGGAAAAGCGCCACGAGCAGATTCTCAGGGAAGCATACAGCAAGAAGTTTCCGGACATCGAACTGCAGACACCCCCGAAGTCTCTGATTCCCGCGATCGGCGAGATCCTCGGCCGTGACGCCTCCTTGAAGGATCTCTTCGAGGTTGCCATGAAGGCGGAGAAGCTGGCGGAGGATTTCTATTCCAACCTGGCGGAGAAAACGAGGGATTCCAACAGCAAGTCCCTCCTTCATTACATGGCCAGCATGGAGCACAGCCACTTTTCGATACTCGAGGTGGAGTATAGGCAGCTCGAGGCGGGGAAGGACCTCGATTCGGATGAGTTCCTCAGGGGCGAGGGCCTGATGAATCTGGGGCCGTAAGCTTCCATTACGGAGCCCCGGACCCGCTTGCGCCTTTCCTCGAGGATAGATTCAAGAGCATCGTAACGACCGACTTGTTGGCTTCACCGGTACCCTCGTAGTTGACGCTCACTATCGGTATATCGTAGTCGTCCTTCACCCTCTGGAGTATGGCCTCCGAAGCATTTCCCGGCATGCACGAGAACGGCTTGCAGTTGATGATCAGATCCGCATCGTCCCTCTCCGCGAACAGCACCGCTCTTCCCACGGTCGGCAGGGTCTCGTTAGGTACATCCTCATGCATGTATCTTGAAGCCCGGTCATAGATCTCCTTCATGGTCGGTTCCGACCTGTCGGCGAGGAATCCGCCGCTGAGCTCTATCCATCTGTGTTCCTCGTCCTGAAGAAACTCGATAGTGGCGTTCTGCCTCCTCATACCGGCCGGATCGACGGGTTTCAGCTTGTGAAGTACCTGAAAGTCCTTGACGCTGTACCAGAGCACGAAGTCCGAGTGCGGCACAAGCCATGCTTCTCCTCCATTATCCTCGATAACCTCTATCAGGTTCTGATTGATGAAAGGCGAGGTGGTCACGAAGTATTCCCCGACGATTCCCACCAGCGGCCTGGCCTCGCCGCGCACCTCTATCTTTTTGAACTCGCCCACGGCTTCGACGAAGACGGGCTCGAGGGATTCGTCCTTTTCCAGCGCCCGTAAAATCTTATTCTTGTATCTCAGGTATGCTTCTTTCGTGCGTCCCCGCTCCTTCTCATACGGCCTGGTCTTGTGCAGGCACTTCTGAAGCAGGTCCAGGAGCACTACCCCCCTGTAGGCGAGCTTCTTGATCTCGGGATTGATGCTGTCACTGGTATCGACACTGATCTGGGCATTGATGAAGTTGATCTTTTTGTCCTTGAAGTGCTTGAAGATCACGTTGTAAAGGTAGCTGTACTGTCCCATCCGGCAGGGCCCGGTCGATTCGGCCATGGCGAAGTTGAATTCCTTCTCCTCGCTTTCCTCCAGGACCGCCAGGAAGTTGCTGACCATCTCGACGGCCGGGCTGCACTCAGAGCCGCGTGTGTAAGCCCTTCCCAGATTGTATATATCCTCGGTGACTGGGGGGCAGACCCGCGCATCGAATCCGTATCTCCTGAATACCGCTCCGTACGCCTCGACGAAGTTGTCGGGCGAGGATGGGATGTATATCGGTTCGTCCCCGCCCACCTCGAAGATGTCCTTTATCACCATACCGGCCTCGAACTTAGAGGAGACCTTCACGGGATTGCTCCGTATCGTGTCGAAAAAGGCCTCCAGCCTGGTGATGTAGCCACCCTCGGAATTGTGCTCGTCGAACTCCAGGGTCAGCAGCGGCTTATCCTTGATGGATGATTCCACGTACGTCAGGACATAGGAATCGGGACCGCACTTGAAGCTCGTGAAACATACGGGATAGAGGTTCGGATGACCTCGTATGAATTCCACGGCGTTGAGGATCCTCTGACCGTAGGCCCAGTAGAGGTTCGAGTATCCCTCCTTGAGCTCCTCTCTCGTCTTTTCATCGTAGGGGATGAATTCCAGGGGGACCACCGGGTATCCGTATTCAGCGATTCTCTTGGGCAGGTTGAGATTTATTCCGTAGTCGTATACTATGTAGGGTCTTCCAAGGATCACTATGCAGTCTTTTCCCTCCCGTTCGAGTTCCTCCAGAAATTCCCTGCCGTATTCCTGGCACTTCTCCTCGAAGTCCTTCTGGGCCGCAACGGCCCGATCCCATGCCCTCATCAGATCCGATGCCGGTTTACCCAGCCTGTCACGCAGGGCGGCTGTGAGCTCTTTCTCGATGTTGTCACGGGGCCAGTTGAAGTTGATCGAGACCGGCAGCAGCTTGCCGGCGTCTCGATGATTGGATAACGCCGCTGCGGAGTAGTAAGGATTCTGAATCACCAGGGGGCAGTACCAGCTCTTCGTCACCTCCTCGATCCTGAAAGATTCCAGGAGGGATGGGACGAAGACGAAGTCCACGGACGGATCTTCGAGCAGGGAGAGGATATGCCCCACGGAGACCCTCGTTGGATGGCAGAACTCGGCGCCGGAAGCCATTACGCCGGAGAGTGATATGGCCGAATCGGTCACCGGGGATGATCTGAAGGAGAATCCGAGCTCGGTGAAAAAGGTGGCCCAGAGGGGGTAGTTCGAGAAGGTGGTAAGCGCCATGGGGATGCCTATCGTGGCGGCGCCGGAGGCCGCCGTGCCGCCGCCGTAAGACTTCATCAACCTTTCTCGCTTGTCCATGAGCCTGAACTCCCTGCTGCTCTTCTTCCTCTCGTCCGCGGGGTCTCTTCCGCAGAGGTAGCCCCAGCTCACCTTCTCCTCTCCCGTTCCTATTTCAGCCGTTGTTATTAGGCAGTAGTTGGTGCAGAACCTGCACCTTTCCTCCGAGAGACTCACGGGGGCGTCGATGAAATCGAAACCTCTGAATCCGGTCCCCGGGGGACCGGCCGGCTCCTCCCCGTCCTCGATCTTCCTCAGCAGCTGAAGCGCCGCCCCGAACGCCCCCATAACATGAGAGAACGGGGAGACCACCACCTCGACGTCAAGAAGCTGCTCGAAAGCGGCCACCAATCCGGGATTCTTGGCGGTCGCACCCAGAAAGAGGATCCTTCCGGGTTTTCTGTACTTCGAGCCGACGACCCTGGTGATGTAGTTCTGGGCCACGGAGTACATCGTCGCCGCCAGAGCCTCCTCCCTCGAGTATCCCTCCTTCAACAGGACCTGGATGTCCTGCTCCATGAAGACGGTGCACCTGTCCGAGGTGAATGGCGGGGATATGCCGAGCACCTTCGCGCCGACCTCCTCGACCGCCAGTCCGAGCTTGTTGGCCTGTTCCTCGATGAAAGAGCCGGTGCCCGCGGCGCAGACATAATTCATATTGGATTCGCGGATGAATCCATTCACGGTGAACATGTATTTGGAATCCTGCCCCCCGATCTCGAAGATCGTATCGATGCCCGGATCGGTTTCCATGGCGCCGGCAGTATGGGCCGTGATCTCGTTCATGATGAGGTCGGCGCCGGTCACCCTGCCTATGATCTCGCGGCCCGAACCCGTGGTCCCCGCTCCCAGAAAGGCGATGTCGATGTTTTCCCTGCTACCCCATTCCCTTATCCCCTGAAGCAGCTTTTTTGTCGCGTCGACGGGGTTCCCCAGGGTCCTCCTGTACACGTCGAGTATTATCCTCTTATTCCTGTCCATCAGTACGGCCTTCGTGCTCGTCGATCCTATATCGATCCCGATAAGCGCTTCCAGCCTGCGGCCCTCGAACTTGGTGATGTAGCGGACATCGTTCTTGTTTGAATCGGTGTAGGAATCATGGGGCTCGAAGACCGGCATCTTGGATTTCTTCAACACCAGGGGATTTCTCCTCCGTTTCCTTTCCGCTGTGAAGGAGGCTTTCAAGCTGTCAGCTCGCAGCTTCACAAAGGCATTTTCCCTTTTCGCGTAATACACGGCCCCGATCGCCGATGCTAGATGGGAATCGGGGAAGGTCTTGAGCTGACCACTGTATCTCTGCCTCAGCCAGTGCAGCACGTGATGGTTGAGAGAGACTCCGCCGGTGGGAACGATCATTCCCTCGAGCTCCCTTCCCTTGAGCAGGGTCGTCAGGCAGGTCTGGACCATACCGCGGCAGAGGCCCGCCCACATCTCCTCCTTCGAGTACCCTTGCTGCTGGCGGTGGATCAGATCGGTCTTTGCGAATACGCTGCACCTGGCGGCGATCTCTGGCGGGGATTCCACTAGTGGCATCTCGGCTATGTCCTCGTAGCCGAGCTCCAGCCTCGCCGCCTGTTCGTCCAGGAACGAACCGGTACCGGCCGCGCAGAGCGAATTGCAGTTTGTGAACTTGAAAGCGCCCTCGTCGGTCAACTCTATGTATGTTGCAGTATTGCCGCCGATATCGATTATGTTTCTCGCTCCGGGACACCTGCTCTGCACGTATTCTATTATGCTCTGGATATGGTTAACCGGTTTCAGCGAGAGTGAGGACTTCAGGAATTGCTCGTTCGTGCCCGTAACGGCCGTACTGCCCGTGTAACCGGAGAGCTCGTCCTTGAGAAGCTTTATCGGATCCCCCATGTGAGGTTTATAGAACGAAGCTACAACCCGTCCGTCCTCGTCCATCCGGGCGATCTTCAGAAAGAGTGTGCCGATGTCCAATCCGACGTAAGCCTGCATGCCCTTGCCCGTATCCGCATCCATTTCGATATATCGATAATCTTGTTACATATTAAACAGTTATATATTTCGGCATTATGCAACTTATAGTTTGCCGATAACCGGTGTAAAGTTAAAAAACGCAACCCGTTCCATATAGGCGCATTCCGGCTGTAGTGTGCGCGATGGCGCTCGCCGCCCGGTCACCCGGCCCGGCGCCCCGGCTCTGCGGCTACTTCTTCAGCGCTTCTCTCAGGTCGTGGGGGATGTCCGCGCCCAGCCTCTGAGCCTCACGCACGTGCATCGAAGATCCGGCGGTGTCATTGAGCATGAGGCAGCAGCGGGCCAGGATTATCCTCAGCTCCGTATCCGCGGGGTATAGCTCCACGGCTCTTTCGAGGATCCCCTTGGCCCTCTCGAATTCGCGTTCCTGGCATAGCATCACGGCTGCGTTTCTCATTACGGCCCCGTCCTCGATGCCCCTATCGATCATTGCGGTCAGGTGATCGACGGCCTCGCCGCGCCTGCCCAGGCGGAATAGCGAAAGTCCGTATTCCAGCCCGATGTCCGGGTTCCCGGGTGAGAGCGCGATCCCCGCCTCGAGGTTGGAGAGTGCCGACTCGTCATCACCCTCGCTCAGGTATATCCTTGCAAGGATGAGGTGAAGGCCGGCATCGTTCCCGCCGACCTCGGCAAGCCGTTCGAAGAATTCCCTGGCCTGCCGGGTTTCCCCGGAGCGCAGCAGACCGGTTCCCATCTGCCGGTAGTATTCCCGGAGACCGGGATCCAGATCGCGGGCGGTTTCGAACAGGCCGAGGCATTCATCCATCCGCCCGGTCACAAGGTATATGTATGCTAGATTCTTGTATGCGGCGACGTAAGAGGAATCCCTCGCGGTGATTTCGGAGAATTCCTCGAGGGCCCTCCCGAGGTCGCCCGTGCTCATGTAAACGACACCGAGATTGTTGCGGGCCGCCAGATGATCCGGGTCCATGCCGATCACCCTGGTGTAGAGCTCGATGGCCTTCGGATAGTCCTTTAGGTCGTCGTAGAGCGATGCCAGGTTGTACTTGAGCTTCACGTTGCCCCTGTCGGCGTTCGACGCCGCCTCCGTGAACCTTATCGCATGTTCCGTTTTGCCGTGCCGGGAATAATAGGTGCCCAGCGTGCTGTATCCGTAACCCCTCGCATGATCGCTCCAATAACCGGCTTCAACGAGGTTGACGAACCTCAGCTCCGATCTTTCCCTGTCGGCGTTCAACAGTATCCACGGTGCGGTGTGGACGATTATGACAGCCAGGACCGTCGCGGGCAGCGGGCCTCGGCTGCCGGGAAAACGCTCGATCAGGATCAACGCGGTCATAAGGGCCAGCGGCACGGCCAGGGGTGAGAACAGATCCCAGTCCCTGCTCACCCCGATGTTCTCGTTGAATACTAGAAATTCGAGCACGTAGAAGATAGCCGTCGTGGCCAGAAACATCAGGATCTTTTCGGTTGTCTCGTCACGTTCGCCCCGCCGGCGCAGAAGGCCGGGGACTATGAAGAGAAATATCGGGCATACAAGGACGATCTCGTTGAATAGATCAAAGATCGTCTCGAGAGAGAACAGCGGGTATGCGACACGGTTTCTGTGCGTTCCGGCGAAGAGCGGGAGAAACTTATCGTGGAAGAAGCCGGAAAAGGCCATGGTGCCCTGCAGTATCCAGAGCACGGCCAGCCCTCCTATCACGCAGATCGAGATCATGAGGAAGTACCTCTTCCACCGCAACGCTCCGCGCTTACCGGTCCAGAAAAGCACCGCACAGCCGGGGAGAAGGGCGATCGCCGAGAAGTGCAGCAGTACCGTTATCAAGAGAGCGGCGACGGCCGGCGCCGGGCCCGAGAGGCCCTTGATGTATTTGATCCCGAAGTAGACGAACGTCATGACGCCTACCGCTATCACCGGATAGGTCTCCACGTAGCCGAAGAAGAGCATCATCATGCCGTTCGACAGAAGCGCGAGCATGACGAAGACGGAATCTCGATGCTTCCCCGCCGTCAGGGCGGCCGTCTTATAAGCGAATACGAGGAACGGGACCGCGCATATGACGCTGGTTATGGCGGAGGCCTCGACGGGGCTGGCCCGGAGGGGAAGATGCGGACCGTTCAGCAGTTGATAGATTCCACGGTAGAGCCAAGATGATACGGGCTCGTTGAAAACCCTCGTCTTCAGCAGATGACCGGCCCACAGGTACCCGTCTCCGAGGAAATGAGTGGCGTTGCGGAACCTCCACAGTAGAAGCACCGAGACGGTCAGTGCGGAGATGGCGGATCCCGCCCTGGCCGCCGCGTGCCACGGCCGCCCGCTGCGGCGGCCTACAGCGTCCGCTATGTTCCCCAGCGCGGATTGCATCTTAGGCACGGCCAGGGAGGCCGCGAAAACGGCAAGTACGAAAGCTGTCGTTTTGGAGAAATACAGCAGCTGGTCGAGACCCCATGGGCCGGAACCGCCCGTAAGGACCGGAATCAAGTGAATCGCCGCGAACAGCACCAGCGATATCGACAGAACCGTTTTTGCGTTTTGGTCGTCTACCATGCGGTGATCGTCTTCCGAGGCGGCTGTAGTTTGCTATAGTAACGGCTGTTACCATGCTAGGGCATTGCATGGGGCATGTCAATTTCTTTGGAACATCGTCCTGCAAGGAGATCCCGTGAAGATCGAATGGGACCTGATGTCCCTATCCGGCCGGTATGTGGCGTTATCGGGTGTCATCCTCGGTGTATGGCGGCCGGGAACGAAAACGGTCGCCACAGCCGCGGCGGTTTGTTGCGTGAATGAAAGAGGGTCGAGTATCCTCATACTTGGAGTGAAACCAATCCCGCCCTTTTTCGTATAATTAATATCAGGTGAAAGTCTAAAGGTAAGGTGGTCGGTGATGAAACTATTTTGCGCCCTGATTCTCCTGGGGATAGTGTGTGTCGCGTTCTGCCTTGATTTCTTCGGGTTGATCGGAGGTATCATAGGCGGCATCATCGGGATAATCGTCGGATTCTTGGGCCTCGTTTTCGGTCTCGTGGTGGGGCTTGTGGGAACCGTATTCGGACTGGGGATCGGGTTGTTCTCCGTATTCATACCTCTGGTTATCTTGGGGGCTGCCATATTCGGCATAGTATGTCTCGTTAAGGCGATCTTCTAGAACCATCCCGGCGAACGCAATCATTGTAAACATTCCCGTACAGTCATAGGTCCCCGTGCACGTTCTCGAGGAACGCGTCGTATTCATCGATCATGTTTGCCCAGTCGTACCGTTCGACGAATCCGCTCGTGACGGTCCGCCTGGTTTCACCTATATTCTCGATGCGTTCCCTAAGCCTGGCGACCAGATCATCGAACCCTTCGTAGAGGAAATCGTCGTGCTTATCGGCGGGGATGTGCTCCGGGTAGGCAAGGCGTTTCGGCAACAGCGGATAGCAGTTGCAGTAGGACGCCTGAACGACGCTGGCTCCGAAGAAGTCGTGCGAGGATGTAACTGGCAGTATGTCCGCCTTCCAGAGCCATGAGGCGTATGCATCGAAACTCTCCTCGAAGCCGGACCGGACTATCCTTGCACCGAGCCGGGAGGCGGCTTCAGGGAATACGGGCGGCACCCGGGAGTAGCTCCTGCCGAGCAGCGCGACCTCGAATTCCAGCCCCTCGTCCTGCAGGACGAAAACGGCCTTGAAGAACTCCTCCGGATTCTTGTCGTACTCCCACCTGTGGTTCCAGAGTATGAGCGGCGGCCTGTCCGCGGCACGCTCTGTCTTGTATTCGTCGAATCGGGCGAGATCCATTCCAAGAGGGAGCACGGAGCATTTCTTCCTTATGAATTCGACGCTATCGAGATTCCTGTAGTCGGGGAAGGACATCAGAAAAGGCACAAGCTCGGCATCGAACGATTCGAGGTGATACCGCGAGTTGAACACAACGGCATCCGCAGCCAGGGCCGATGTGTAGTTGATGAAACCGTAGTGTGCGTCCCGTCCGCCCGGCCGGACGGGATCATCCCCGGGCCACGGGTAGGAAAGCTGGTTTTCGTGGAAATAGACCGCCGTCTTCAGATCCGCGGTTCTTGCCCTCGTGGCGGCCAGGAAGGTGGAAAGATCGAGCATGTCGCTCGCGAGTATCAGGTCAGCTGCCGGTCCTTCGGAGAGATACAGCCCGGCGAGCGTGACCGCACCGCCGTGCATCCGCCATTTCCAGTGCCTCCCCTCTAGCCCCATGATCCGGATATCATGGCGGCTTCGCCGGGCCAGCTCCATCGCCCACTCGGCATGCGATCCTGTGAGGTAGGGTTCTAGGATAAGGACATTCATGGTCAATCCGCGGGTGGCGGTTATTTATTATCCTGGAAGTCCTCTTCTATGATCTCTTCCATGCGTCTTTCGTCTTCGTCCGTTCTTATCAGCCCCGTCACGTGTATGAACTCGTCGGCCACCTCCTCGCCGAAGGCCTCGACCATACCCAGGGTTCTCTTTCCGCTCGCAAACTTCGTGAAGCGTAATTTCCTCAGCAGCGATTCGTACGGCTCGTCGGATGTGTATCCTCTGAGAGAGTATCTCGCGACGTACTCCTTGCATGCCGAGCACTGCACGTAAACCCTTATCGGCTGTCCCTTGCAGAAGTACACGTTGTTCCTGACGTCGGTCGAGCCGCACTTCATGCAATGCTCGAGCCTTGCGCTTTCCTGTCCACCCGGGGTCTTCTCTTTCACCCGATACACCTCCTTGCGATGCGTACTCGAGATATGTGCCGGTTTCGCTCAATTAAAGAGCATGTATATGAATATCGTAATAACTGCGACCGATATCACCGTCACCACGCTCCCGCCCTTTATCATGTCCCTGACATCGATATACCCGGACCCGTAAGCTATTGCGTTGGGCGGTGTGCTGATCGGCAGGATCATGGCCGCCGAAGAGGCCATGGCCACGATGACCGCGCTCGTTCCCGGCTCTACGGCCGAAATAGCCACTACTATGGGGACCAGCATGTTCGCCGTCGCGCTGTTCGAGATGAAGGTCGTCATCGCGGCCGCAGCCACGGCGATGACGAAGAGCATCGGCAGCAGGCTCATCCCTCCGAACGGTATTAGCTGAACGATCCAGTCTGTGAGGCCGCTTTCGCGCATGGCCACGCCCAGGCTCATTCCGCCGCCTATTATGAACAGTATCCCCCAGCCCAGATCCTGAAGGTCGCTGTCCTTCAGCAGCCTGAGGCCGAACAGGACGATCAGGGGAAGAAGCGAGACTATCGAAGAGGGGATCCCGTGCCATTTAGTGGTCAGCCAAAGAACGACTACGAACGCGAACACGACAAGGATGAATTTCGATTTCCTTCCCATTTTATGTTCTTTTTTTATGTTCAGCGGGATCTCGTCGATGCCGGGCGGAAAGAGACGGCAGAGAATCACCCAGCAGACGAAGAGAAGTATCACAACGACGGGGAGACCCCGCATCATCCATTCGAAGAATGTGATCTCCTTTCCCATTCCGCTGAGTATTCCCATGGCTATAGCATTCGGGGGCGTTCCGATGGGGGTGCCGATTCCTCCGATATTGCATGCGAAAGGTATACCGAGGATGACGGCCTTTCTGAACGGCTCGCCTGCGGGAAAGGATCTTATGACGGGGATGGAAACGGCTATCATGAGGGCGGTCGTGGCTGTGTTCGATATCCACATCGACAGGAACGCGGAGGTCGCCATCATCCCAAGAAGCACGACCTGAGGTTTAGTGCCCACTTTCCTTAGGATGCCCCTGGAGATCCTCTCGTCTAGGCCGTATCTCTTCACCGCCCTCGCCATCACGAATCCACCCAGGAAGAGCACGACCACGGGATCGAAGAACGGGGTGATGAATATCGAATAGTCCTTTCCCGTCAATCCGAGCGGACCGCCTGCGCGCCCGAGAAGGACGACCTCTAGGAATACTATTATGAAAGAGGTTACATAAAGCGGGAACGGTTCGAGCACCCAGAGCAGTGCGGCGACGGTGAAGATGCCTAGTGTCAGGCGCCCGGCGTCTCCAAGCCCTTCGAATTGGAACCGGGTTACCAGAAAACCTGCTGCCAGGGCGATCCCGAGGATTATCAGGGTGCGGATATTTCTTCTTGTCAGGATCACTAATTTCATGACCACCACCAGTGTGTTGATATGTAGGATAAGTAGTGGAGCGTTGAAAGGAAAGTACAATCGGTCGAGATCTCAATAACCTTGACACGGGACATGCCAGCACTTAGCATCCTCTGAGCAATGCGCGAGCACCGGCGGCGATGCCGACGCTGTGTGCCTGGTCAAGATCCCGGGGGTGACGTAATGCCTGATATCAAGAAGATACTGTTCCCGACCGATTTCTCCGAGCTCGCCAATCACGCGCTTCCGTATGCGATCAAGATGGCGCAGGTATTCGATGCCGAATTGATAATGCTCCATGCGATAACCCTCCACGAGCATGATCCCAATAATCCGGAGCACACGTTCCCGTCTCTCGAGTCCTACTGCTCCGAGGTAGTAACCGCGGCGAATAACGGTCTCGAGCTCTGCATAGAGAATCTTGGGGACAGGGGGGTGAGGATCAAGAAGGCCGTCCTGCAGGGGATTTCCCCTCATGCCGTGATCCTGGAATTCATGAGGGACGAGGCGGATATAAGCATGGTGGTGATGTCCACGCACGGTAGGAGCGGATTATCACACGTGCTGCTGGGCAGCGTGACAGAGAGCGTGATACGGTATGCCGGATGCCCTGTTCTGGTGGTCAAGAACCCCGAGCACGAGTTCATCGATGCCGGAACGGGCGAGATACACCTGAAGAAGATCCTCTTCCCGATCGATTTTTCGGAAAATTCCATAAAGCCCCTGAAATTCGTGAAGTTCATAGCGGAGATGCATGGATCAGAGGTAAGCGTCTTTCACGCCGTGGACGTCGAGATCCCGCCCGTGTACTATACCGCGGGTGTGGATTCGGCCCTCGAGCTGGACTCGGGCCTCGAGGACCGCGTTGTGTCCATGATGGAGGAAATGGTGGGTGACGGGCTCTCAGGTGTGGATGTTCGTTACGTGATGTCCGAGGGCCGTGTCGCGGATAAGATCAGAGAATACGCGGCCGATAACGAGATCGACCTCTTGATAATAGGATCGGAGGGGGAGCAGGGCGTGGGTGAAATGCTGCTCGGAAGCACGACCGCCCGCGTCATCCAGAAGGCCGTGTGCCCCGTCATGGTCGTCTAGCCCTATCTTATCTCTTTCACATGCAGCTCGACGTTTCCGTAGCTGAAGCCGTATTCCCTGGCCAATCTCTTTTCGATATCCCCGAACGGCTCCGTATCGAATTTCCCGCCGAGCCTCATGAGGTAGTACAGCACATCGCCGTCCTTGAAGCCTATCTGGCTTATGGAGTAGTTACCATGAATGAAGTCGAGGATCTCCCTGTCCTGATCCAACCACTTCCTGTTGTACAGCATGATCCAGTTCATCCGGCGCTCACCGGCCCCGAATGTAACATCCTCGAGGTCCGCCGGCAGCAGCGCCCCCCTTTTCCCAGCCTCCCAGAGGATTCCGTAGAGCTGGGTTCTGAAGGCATCGTACCTCCTGTCCGACGGCGATCCGTAGGAGATGAATATCCTGTCCGACGGCGAGCCGTGCTCCTTGATATACCGGCCCGCGACATCGCATCCGAGCATCATGATATCGTAGTGCCTTGTGACGCCCGACGCCAGGGAGGGCAGCGAGATGGTTACAACGGCGAGCAGGGCGATGTATTTGAACACCTTCCTGCTTCCGAACTCCAGCAGGGACAGCGCTCCGCCGAGAGCCGCCGCCGTGCCGATGCAGACCGCAGGCAGGAACGGCATGTGGTAGTAGCTGTGTCTGACCGCGAAGTCCGAGATGAGCAGGAAGTAGAGGATCGCCGAGACCACGGAGCCCAATACGTACCTGCCGGCCCTCGAGCGGATATTCAGGAAGCTCCAGAAGATCCCTAAAGCGAAGATCCCCGCGTAGATGAACGTGAAGTTCATGCCGATATATTTCCAGACCGTCGGAAGCTTCGTCCTCCAGTAGCCGTATGTGAAGCTCTCGGCCAGAAGTATGCGGCCTCGCGGGATAAGGTCCTTGCTGTATACCGATGTCGCCCTCGTGAATATCAGCCAGGCGGCTATCATGAGGAGCCCGAGCAGGGGCCAGAGCGATTGCCTCAACAGCGCCTTCCGGAATCCGCCGTCGGTGAGCCTGCCGAAGGGGAAGAGAAACAGGAGGGCGATCACCGGGAACAGGAAGGTGATTTTGGTGATAGCCGTCGCGAATATCGACAATGAGAGCAGAAGCATGTCGCCGGGGCGCGTCTCATCGATCCATTTCAGGTAGTAGTAGGTCGAGAGAAGGAGGAAGAAGAGGGCGGCGGCGTCCGGCTGGATGTTTCTGCCGAAGAATACCGAGAGGGGCATTACGGCCATCATGAAGGAGGCGAGAAGCGACGTCTCCTCATCGAGCCCCAGCCTTCTCCCTACGGGGCACGTGATCGCGATACACCCCATCGAAAAGGATATCACGACCAGCCTCGCAATCCAGATCCTGATCCCGAACACCTTCCACAGGCCGAAGAGCATCAGCGGCAGGAGCTGAAACTGGGGCAGGGACTCGATGTAACCCTCCCTGCCCGACATCCCGGAATAGAGAACCCTCTTGTGCAGGTAATCGCCGAAATCCAGATAGCCCTTGGCGACCGAGAGGTAATGCACCTCCTTCATGGAGTGGTATCCGATCGGCGGGTAATCGACATGGTACATCCTGGGGACCAGTCCTATTACCAGTATAAGCGCCAGAACCACCCCGTATCTTTTGCTGCCCGATGAAGTGATCATTTTCTTCTTTTGAAAATTTTCATAATCTCGAAGACGCCGAGGTACACTCCGGCCGCACTCAGAACGTGGGCCCAGTCTACCATCGACAGCCTGGCGAATCGCAGGAAATCGCTTATGTAAGGCCCGTATATCCCGATCAGGATAAGGACCGCCGATCCCAGGATGGAGAGAAGGAGTATCCTGTTCGTCCAGAAATTCTTGTTGAATACGGAGGTGTCCTCGTACCGGCGCGATAGTATGTTCGCGAACTGGCAGTACGCGATCGTCAGGTAGGTTATCGTTGTAGCCCTCGCGTGAAGGATCGGGTCGGTGTTCTCCACCGTGATCCTTATCCCCTCCCTGAACATGAACATGGCGTAGTTTGCGAATGCAAGCCCACCGATCAGAACGCCGAGGAATATCACCTCGGCCGCCGTTCTCTTGTTCAGGATATGCTCGTTCAGGTCGCGGGGCGGCGTCGTCATAACGGTGTCCGACGGGGGATCGAACGTGAGGAAAGTCAGGGGCATTATCTCAGCTAGAAGATCGATAGCCAGTATCTGGATCGCCAGTATGGGGATGGCCCAGTTCCCCAGTGATACGGCGGCCAGGCCCATCAGAACGACGACCAGCTCCGCTCCGTTCGTCGTCATCGAGGCGAGCACTGTTTTACGCAGGTTGGAGTATATCGTTCTACCCTCTCTCACAGCGTCGACCAGGGTGGGGAAGCTGTCGTCCAGAAGCACGAGCTCGGACGCCTCCTTGGCCACATCGGTCCCGATCCTTCCCATGGCCACTCCTATGTCCGCCTTTTTGAGCGCCGGCGCGTCGTTCACACCGTCGCCCGTGACGGCTACGACCTCGCCCTGCCCCTTGAGCAGCGTGACGATCCGCAGCTTGTCCTCGGGATCGACGCGGGAGAAGATCAGAGAGTCCTCATTCTTCATGGCGGCTACGAGATCCTCGTCGCTCATCTCCTTGAGCTCGTCACCGGTTATGACCCTCGAATCCCCCTTCGACTCCGACAGGCCGATCTCCCTGCCTACGGCCTGGGCAGTAACCGCGTGGTCGCCCGTCATGATGAACGTTCTGATCTTCGCCTGGTGGCATTTCTTTATGGCGTCGCCGACTCCTTCGCGGGGCGGGTCGATCATGCCAGCGAGCCCGAGGAATATTACGTCCTTCTCCACCTCGTCGATGACGTAGTCCTTGCCGTCCGGCTCCAGGGGGCGGTATGCGACGGCCAGAACGCGGAGAGCGCGCTTGGAGAACTCCTCGTTCACGGCCAATATCGTCTCCCTGTCCTCGTCGGTAATGGGTTCCGCCCTGCCGTCGCGGTAGATGAACTTGCTTATGGCGAGCACGCTGCCGGGCGCTCCCTTCATCGCGAGCTCCTCGCGGTCTCCGAATTTACGCACCGAGCTCATCATCTTGCGCTCCGAATCGAACGGGAACTCCTTGAGCTCCGGGTTCTCCTCGTCCTCGGTCGGCGAGCGCGTACCGAGCTTTGTGGACATCGAGACGAGAGCCGCCTCGGTCGGATCCCCTACGGGGTACCATCCCTCATGCTCCTCGTCGGGAGCGTGTATCTCGGCGTTCGATGCCATCGTGGCCGCATCCATCATTATCTCGATCTCGTCTATCTGCTCCTGATCGAGGCTCTTTCCGCTCTCGTCCTGGATCTCTCCCTTGGGCTCGTAGCCGGTTCCCGTCATCGAGTACCGCTTTCCGTTGAACCAGATCGCCGTGACCGTCATCTCGTTCTTGGTAAGTGTTCCGGTCTTGTCGGTGCTTATGACGCTTGTCGAGCCTAGCGTCTCGACCGAGGGAAGGCTCTTCACGACGGCCTTCTTATCGGCCAGCCTCTTGCTCGTGGTCGATAGGGCGACGGTGACCTGGGCCGGCAGCGCCTGCGGTACGAGCGCCACGGCGATACCGAGCGCGTAGACCATGCTGGTGAAGAAGCTGAAACCCTGCCAGAAGGCCAGGCCGAAGAGGATGAGACCGATTACGGCGACGGTTATCGTCAGCCAGTTTGCCAGCGTACCGAGCTCCTTCTCCAGAGGTGACTTCGTGTGGACCGTCTCCTGGGTCATGTCGGCGATCTTCCCGACTTCGGTATTCATTCCGGTCCTCGCGACCACCCCCTTGGCGCTGCCCGAGGCTACGGTGGTTCCCATGTAGGCCATGTTGTCGCGGTCGGCCAGGACGCACTTTTCCTTTATCGCGTTGCTGCCTTTCCCCTGAGGCGTGGACTCTCCGGTCAGTGAGAAATCGTTCGTTCTCAGGTCGAAGGATTCGATTATCCTTATATCGGCCGGGATCTTGTCACCGGACTCGAGGTTGATTATGTCGCCCGGCACGAGCTGCTCCTGGGGGATCTCGGAGAGCTCTCCGTCGCGCATCGCCTTGGCGGGTGATAGGATTAGGTTCTTCAGGCTGTCTATTATCTTGCCGACCTTGTATTCCTGGACGAAGCCGATTACAGCGTTGATCAGCACGATTATGATCATGACCGTCGCGTCGCGGTAGCTTCCTATGGCGAAGGAGATGGCCGCGGCCGCTATCAGCACGATAACGAGAAGGTCCCTGAATTGAGAGAGGAAGAGCATCCATTTCGGGATCCTGCGCCCCGGCGAGAATTCATTCACCCCGTACTCACGCCGCCTCTCCTCCGCATCCCCGCCCGTCAATCCATCGACCGATGTGCCGAGCTCATCGAGGGCCTCTTTCACCGTCATCCTGTAGTACTCTTTCTTCTTATCCATTACGTTCCTCTGTTTCAGGCCTCCCGGGAAAATCCTGACGGCATATTGTACTTAAAAAGGTATCTCGATAAAAGAGTTGTTTCGGCACCGATGTGCAGCATATCTTGAATAGAGGGATCGGGGCGGCCGGACACGGTGATGCCTGAATTCTCCACGGCCGCCCGCCGCATTGTAAATATCACACTGCTTGTCATGGAAAAACTCGGATTGAATAAAACGGCCAGGCTTTTCTTCAGGGGCTGCTGCAACTATTTCGGCAACAGACCGCTGGTCGTCTCGTTCGAGGTTACCTCTTCGTGCAACGCCGACTGCCTGCACTGCGACAAGGGAGGCATCGTGGAGAACGAGGAGAGAATGTCCCCGGCGCGTATCGGCGCCCTGTACTCGGAGCTTCGGCCGGTCGCGGTGCAGCTTTCCGGAGGCGAGCCCCTATTGAGAGATGATATCGCGGAGATCGCGAGGGCGATCAAGGAGCCGAACGGCACCCCCTATTTGATACTGGTCTCGAACGGGTATCTTCTCGATAAGGATGTATATCTCGATCTGAAGGAGGCCGGCGTGAATCAGTTCTCCGTATCACTCGATTTCCCGGACGAGCGCCACGACGGATTCCGCAGGCTGCCGGGCCTCTACGGCCGTCTCGAGAAGACGATCCCCGAGCTGACGGGACTGGGTTACGGCGACATCATCCTCAACACGGCCATCTCCAGGGAGAACCTCGACGTACTGATAGAGCTGTACGAGAAAGCCGAGGAATGGGGAGCGTGCATATCCTACAGCGCCTATTCCACGCTGAGAACGGGCAACGGCGATTATTTCATCTCCTCGCCCGGTGAGCTAGAGAGGCTCAGGGAGATCATAGACAGGCTCGTCGGGATGAAGAGGGAGGGGAAGCGGATAGCCAATTCCGTATCGATTCTCGAGAATACGTACCGATTTTTCGCGGAGGGGCGCATCGACGGCTGCAAGGCCGGTTACCGCTTTCTTCTCATAACACCCGAGGGCTATTACCGTCCCTGTGCCCACAAACGGCTGGAGACCGGATCGCAGGGGGAGCTCATAGAGACGTTCTCCAGGGGCAACGATTGCGGCGGGTGCTATGTCGCGATAAGAAGCTACTGTGACAAACCGTTCTTCAGCCTGGTCCGCGAGCAGATCCTGACGAGGATTCTCGCCTCCTAGGGGGCGCGGGGCGGTTCGAACGAAGAATAGACCGGAAAGCCGCAGCGATCGCGGGCACTTCCATAAAAAACGGAATCAGGTAAGCGGATCCGCTGATGGATTCGTGTTACATTATGAGGCCGAGCAATGTACATTGTATGATCCGGATAATCGATGATGATGAGTGATCGGACCGACAGGAGGGTGACAGGCTTGATGCGGGGAGAGGAAGAACTCAGGACGATAGGGCTGGCCCGCAGCGGTGACCGGGATGCGTTCGGCTCCCTGGTCAGGCGGTACAGCCGCCGCGTGAACGCTATCGCCTATCAGATCGTGGGGAACTCCGAGGATGCCAAGGATATCGCCCAGGATGTCTTCGTAAGGATCCATGGGGCGCTTTCCAAATTCGATCCCGGGCGGGGATTCTCATCCTGGCTGTACCGGGTGACGGTGAATTTGGCCATCGACAGGAAGCGCAAAGACGGGCGCCGTTCATTCGCCCCGATCGACGGTGGTGGCGGGGGGTATGAGGTCGAGGACCGCTCCGCCCTCCCGGATGCTCATACCGAGCACGGTGAATTCAAGGGGGCGGTCGGCAGGCTCACGGCCTGCCTGACGGACAAGCAGCGCCGTGTGTTCGTCCTGCGCGACCTCCAGGGCTTTTCGGTCGGGGAGATCTCGGAGATACTGGGCTGCCGGACCAGCACGGTACGGGTGCACCTGGCAAGGGCCAGGAACCGCATGAGGGAGGCACTGGCCGATCTGTACCCGGAGTACGCCGGAGGTGAGAAACATGAGATGCAGGAAGGCTAGAGAGATGCTGGCGCTTTACGCCGGCGGTGATCTGCCCGAGCGTTTGATCCCGAGGCTCATGGCGCATATAGAGAGGTGTCCCGGGTGCGCTGCGGCCCTAAAGCAGATGCAGGGCGTCCTCGAGACAACCGGGATGATCGCCGCCGGGGACATGCCCGGGCCGCTGCCGGCGGATTTCGAGGAGCGGGTTATGTTCGCCGTGGACGAGAAGAGGGTGGATTCACCGATGGTGCCCGAGCGCGGCATGCGCCGAAAGCTCTTGAGGCCGGCCCTGGCGTTCGGGGCCGCCGCTGTCACCGCCGTCGTGATCTTCGCCGTGCTGCGGGATATGGGGAACGACACCGTCCTGGTGGATTCGGAAACCGGGCGGTATGTGCCGGGAGGCGTGGCCGGGAGCCGGTCCGATGTCAGCTGGGACGAGCTCGAAGCCCGTCTATCCGGCTGCATAGAGGGTCCCTACCGGCTTGCTTCCTACGAGCCCCCCCCGAAGTCGGGCGTATGCGTCGTTATGCACAAGCCCGATCCGGAAGGCGAGCCGGACAGGTACGTTATAGATTACTGCGGCGAGGGCAGCAGGCTATCGTCGCTGAGCAATTACCCGTGGTTCGGGCAGAGGAGCAGGCGCCTCGAGGTCCGGGCGGGTTCAAAGGAGAATCTCTATATAGCAGTTTGCCTTATGCCGGGCAGGGGAAGGCAGGAGCGGAGGGCCTTGAGGAACGGCCTTGTCGATGAGTACGATCCTTTCCTGAACCGGCGGGGAGGAGTATGACGATGTCGAAGAGAAGTTTTATAGCGTGTTCCGTCTTGGTGCTATTCGCGGTTTTCGCGATCCCGGGCTGCTGGCAGCTGTCGGTTCATCCCCTCTACACGGACGAAGACCTGGTCTCGGTGGACGGCCTCGAGGGTGTCTGGGGCGATCCGGATGATCCGGAGGATGAGACTTGGCAGTTCATAGAGTCGGACGGAAAGTCGTACCGGCTGATCATCAGGGAGGAGCAGCAGTCACTGCTCGTCAATCCCGCGAAGGACGGCCTGTTCGAGGTTCATCTTCTGCGGCTGGGCGGCAGGCTCTACATGGACATCTTTCCGGAAGAGCCGGAAGGGGTCAACGGATTCTACATGGGCCACGTGATCCCGGCGCACTCCTTCGTCATGGTGAAACTGGAGGGGCACGTGCTGACCCTCTCGAGCCTGGACGTCGAGTGGCTGAAGAAAGGCATAGAGGAGGGGAGTATGGATATCAAGCACGAGAGAAGGGATAACACGATCGTGCTGACTGCATCGACCGGAGAGCTCCAGGAGTTCGTTGTAAGATACGCGGAGGAGGCGTTCACCGCGGAAGACCCGGTCTACCGCCTTCAATGATTCCTGCCGAATGGAAGGGGATTGATATGTTCGGATCGATCATAGAGGATAGGATCATCCGCCGTGGGCGAGATGGAAGACGACGACTCCCGAGCCGTCCTCTACCGGCCGGTGAGCGTAGTCCTCCTCGGGGATCAGCTCGTCGTTCACGGTTACGGTGATCAGGGCGTAGTCGTAACCCATCTCGTCCAGCAGGTCCTGGACCGTCATGCCCTCTCTCCACTCGAGCTTGTCCCTGTTGTTCACGGTAATCATTCCAGCTCGATCCTCGATACGCCCGGCCCTTCCCGCGCTGTATCCTTCCCCGGACTGCAGAGTATCTCTATGGCGACGTTCGCCTGCATGTTCGCCACTGTGGCGATCCGGGCCGAGCAGAGCCCGATGCCGGAATCGCTCTCGCCGTCGCCGCAGATATGAATGAAGCCGGATGAGCGCACCTCGAGCGTTTCCGGCGCGCCGATCCCCGCCACTCCGCTTCCGCAGACGATGTGCCTTTCGGGAAAGATCCTGCACCATGACTCGATGAGCCAGTGCTTGCTCTCCGCGCGGTCGAAGGCCTCGATCAGCAGGTCCGCCGCCCCGAAGATTCCTTCGATCCCGTCCGGCTCGAGCTCGATCTCGTGAAGCTCGAGCCCGATCTCGGGATTTATGTCCCGCAGGTGGCCGGCAAGGGCCTCCACCTTCGCTTTTCCTACGTCCGACTGGAAGTAGTACTGCCTGTTCAGGTTGGACGGCTCTATGCTGTCGGGGTCGACCAGGATGAGTTTCCCGATGCCGGCTCGGGCAAGCGCGACCGCGGAGTTCGACCCGAGACCGCCGCATCCGGCTATTCCCACGGTAGCCCTCTGAAGCATCTCCGTCGTTCCCGGGACGTTTCTGTCGAATATGCCTGAATGTCCCCGTTCCATCACTGGTCGTTCTTTATGATCTCCACCAGTTCGGGCAGATCGATCCCCAGCTCCTCGAGCCTCTCTATCTTGGGGACGCCGTTCCTGGTCCAGCCCCTTCTCTCGTACGAGGCGTCCACGACGTCGTTGTACTGCTTCGTCCTGAATTTCCTCGTTATCTCAACCTTCTCCTCGGTGCTCTTGCCATCCGGATCCACGCCGATGATCTCCTTCATCTGCTTGTCGTACCTCTCGGCCCGTGATTCGTACTCCTCTACGGTTACGGGCCCCACAGCCCTGTACGGCGGCATGTCGTCCTTGCGCGTTCCGAACCCGAGCATGCGCGTCATGATGCGCTGGAGGTTGTGGACGCGCGCCGACTGCGCGAGCATCCCCTCCTCGTCGAGCGGTTTGCCGGTCATGCCCTCGTAGAACTTGAAGAAGTCCTCGACGTGCTCGGGCACCTTCGCCGCCTCCTGGGGCTTGTAGTTCTTGTTGCTGAGCGGGACGATGTCGTTCCAGATCAGCTTGCAGAGGCCGTGAAGGCCGAACCACGTTCTCCAGAGAGGGTAGTAGTAGAGGGCCTCGGCCTTGTCTTCGAAGGAGGGTATCTGGTTGTTGACCATATCCATGAAGATGAGCCATGCCTCGTCGTGCTGCGGCCCCTTGACCGCCATGGTATATCCCGCCTGCTGGGCGAGTGATTCCTTGCAAACGTACTCGGAGTACTCGAGACCCTTGACCTCCATACCTATATCCTGAAGGAAGTCGGCGTCGGCTCCGAGCTCCTCTATCCATTTCTCCTTGAGCCAGCGGATTCCCTGCCCGACCTCGACACCGAAACCCCTCCCCTCCGCCATCTCGTGGAGGCACTCGAGGACCTCGGCGGTCGCCCCGAACTTCAGCTCCTTTCCACCGGTGTGTTCCTTGGTTATTATGCCGTTCTCATAGCATTCCATCACGAACGCCATGCAGGTCCCGGCCGATATCGTATCGAGCCCGTAGGTGTCGCAGTAGAAGTTGAACTCCACCACGAAGTCGCTGTCGAAGCAGCCCATGTTCGCGCACGCGGCCGCCGTCTCGTACTCCGGGCCGTCCACCGTCACGATCTGGCCCTTGTAGGGCCCCGTTTTGATCTCGAAGCCGTCCACGGTCTTCGCGCATGCCATCGAGCAGCCCTTCCAGCAGCCGTCGGGGGAATCCTGGGTGTAGTATTCCCTCTTGAGCTTCACCGAGTTGATATTCGGCGTATCGGCGTGGGAGCCGAACTTGTAATTGTGCACGGGCAGCAGGTCGTACGCGTCCATGACGTCGACGATGTTCGCCGTTCCGACCTCCCTCATGCGGCACTGGTCCTTGTCCAGCGTCGCCATCTCGGCGTTGATCCTCATGCCGTAGTTGCGGATCATGATGGGATCGTTCGGATGGTTCATGTCGTCGATGATCTCGATGGCACCTGTCGGGCATACGTAGGCGCACGATGTGCAGCCGATGCAGTGGGGGTCCACCTCGCCGAAGGGCATCGTCAGATGACGCTTGATGCCACGGCCGGCGAAATCGATGATCCTCTCGAGTATGAACTCGCTGCACGCCCTCACGCAGCGGCCGCACAGGACACAGGCCTTGGGGTTATCGTCGGTCAGCTCGCTCTTGAATCTTTCCTTGTCCGTCGCCCCGCACACGGCGGCGATGTCCTTGATCACCTGCACCTCGGGCCATCTTCCCAGGTACATCTCGGCAAGCGTCTTGCGGTGTTTCTTGACCCTCTCGGATTCCGTTTCCACGCTTATGGCGCTTCTTACGGGATAGTTGCATGATGTTACGAGTTTCTTCCTGCCCCGCTGTTCTATCTCGACGACACAGAGCCTGCATACCCCCGCAGGCGTGAGGTCCTTGTGGTGACACAATGTCGGGACCACTATCTTGTTTGCACGGAGCACTTCGAGGAGGAAGGTGCCCTTCACGACGGAGACCTTCTTGCCGTTTATCTTTATGTCTATCTTCTCTACGGCCATCATACCACCTCCACCGCGTCGAACTTGCAGACCTCGTAGCAGATCCCGCACTTGATGCACTTGCCGGCATCGATGTCGTGGATTTTCTTCGGTTCGCCCGCCGCCGCCCCTGTCGGGCAGTTCTTCGCGCAGAGCGTGCACCCCGTGCAGTTCTCTCCGTTTATCCTGTATGTGATAAGGGCCTTGCAAACTCCCGCGGCGCATTTCTTCTCCTTGATGTGCTGCTCGTACTCACCGCGGAAGTAGTTGATCGTGCTCTGGACCGGGTTCGGCGCCGATCCCCCGAGCTGGCAGAGGCTCGTCTCGGCGACCGTGTGACACAGGTCTTCGAGGGCCTCTATGTCGCCCGGATTCCCCTCACCCGTGCATATGCGGTTCAGTATGTTGTGCATCTGGTACAGCCCCTCGCGGCAGGCCGTGCACTTTCCGCACGATTCGTCCATCAGGAAATCGACGAAGTATCGCGCGACATCGACCATGCACGTCTTGTCATTCATCACTATCATACCGCCCGATCCCATCATCGAACCCGCCTCTGTGAGCGAGTCGAAATCGACCTCCATATCGAGCTTTTCGGCCGGCAGGCATCCGCCCGACGGGCCGCCGGTCTGCACGGCTTTGAAATTGCGGCCACCGGGTATTCCCCCGCCGACGTCCTTTATGATCTCGCGCAGTGTTATTCCCATGGGCACCTCTACGAGCCCGGTGTTTCTTATGTCCCCCACCAGCGAGAAGACCTTCGTGCCGGAGGATCCGCCCCAAGGATTCCCGCTCACATCGCCCGTGCCGATCGAGGCGAACCACCCGGAGCCCCTTTCGATTATCTGGGGGATATTGGCCCATGTCTCGACGTTGTTCAGCACCGTGGGCCTGTCCCTGAATCCGTATTCGACGCTGTGAACGTATTTCGCCCGGGGCTCTCCGGGCTTCCCGGCCATCGAGGCCATGAGAGCGCTCGATTCGCCGCAGACGAATGCGCCCGCCCCCCTGTGCACATGTATGTCGAAGCTGTGTCCGCTGCCTAGGATGTCATCGCCGAGAAGTCCGTACTCCCGGCACTGCTCGATCGCCTTTCGCAAACGTACCAGGGCGAGCGGGTATTCCTTTCTTATGTAAATGAATCCTTCGGACGCCCCCATCGCGTACGAGCCTATTATCATTCCCTCGATGACCGAATGGGGGTCGGTCTCTATGATGCTCCTGTCCATGAAAGCGCCGGGATCGCCCTCGTCGGCGTTGCAGACAACGTATACCGGCTCTTTCCTTTCCACCGACGCCCTGTATCCGGATTCCCATTTGACCCCGGCCGGGAAACCCCCACCGCCGCGTCCCCTTATACCGGAAGCTTTGACTTCCTTCCTGATCTCCTCCGGCTCGAGGCCGTCGAGGACCTTTCTCAGCGCGCCGTATCCTCCGCGGGCTATGTAGTGGTCGATATTCTCCGGATCGATCAGTCCCTTGTTCCGCAGCGCGATAAGCTGCTGCTTGTTGAAGAAGGTGATCTGATCCATCTTCTCGTTGATCTTGCCCGAGACCGGATCTTCATGAAGAAGCCTCTCCACGATCCGCCCTTCGGCGAGGGAGTCGACTATCTCGTCCACGTCCTTTTCCCCGACCTTCTGGTAGAAGGTCCCATCAGGCTGCAGGACGATGATCGGCCCCATGGCGCAGAATCCGTTGCATCCCGTACCGACCACCAGGTAGTCCTTGTCCAGGTTCCTCTCGGCGAGTGCGGCCTCGAGCCTGTCCCGGATGACGAAACCCTTGGCCGACACGCAGCCGGTGCCGGTGCAGACCATCAGCATCCCCTTGTAAGAGCCCTCCGCCTTTTTCCGCTCTGCCGCTATCCTCTCGAGGTCGGACGGCTTGATCCCTCCGTGTCCCGTGCCGCCCTCTCGCTTCGGCGGGGCAGGGCCCCGTTTGCTCCCGGTGCCCGCCTTCTCCAGCAGCCTCTGCACGTCCTTCGCCCGGACGTTACCGAAGACCTCTTCACCGATCTTGACTACGGGAGCGATACTGCAGGCCCCGAGGCAGGCCACCGCCTCGAGGGTGTACCTGTTGTCTTCTGTGGTCTCTCCGGTCTTGATGCCGAGGATGCGTTCGAATGAATCGATTATCCTGGCGGAGCCCTTGACGTGGCATGCCGTACCCATGCATACCTGTATTATCGTCTCCCCCCTCGGCTCCAGGCTGAATGCCTTGTAGAACGTCGCTATGTGGTAGAGGTGTGACTTCGGTTTCCCCGTCATCCTGCAGATCTCGTCCAGCGCCGTTTGGGATATGTACCTGAACCTGTCCTGGATGTCCTGCATCATCTCTATGACGTACTCGGGATCCGTCTTCCAGCTCTCCACGATACTGCGGATCTCCTCGATATCCAGCTTGCAATCCTGTTCGTGTATCTTCTTGGGCGCGGTGAGACTGGCGACCTTGTTCTCCTCTATCCTCCAGGCGGGCGTGATCTGCCGGTTTTTCACTATGAGGGCCTTTACGTTCTTGTTTCTGAACACGGTTCCGATGCCGCCCCGTCCCGCCTGCTTCATCCTGGCTACCCCGCGCCTCCAGTCCCAGAATGAGAAGTTCAATACGCCCATGCGGGTGTGCTCGGCGCCCCTGCCGGCCGTCACGCAGGCGATGTTCCTGCGGTCGAGCTCGCCGTCGGCGTACATCTGTGTAAGCTCTTCGGACAGAAGGTGCGAGTCGACGCTCTCCATCGGCGCCCTCTCGATCGTAGCCTTTCCCGCTACCGCATCGATCAGAACGATCACGTCCCCGGTCGATTTGCCTATCACCATCATCGCGTCGAAACCTGAGAACTTGAGATAGGGACCGAAGTAACCGCCGACGTTACAGTCCATTACCGAATGTGTTATGGGGGAGATCGCGGTCACCAGGGTTTTTCCGGATCCGGGGAACGATGTTGTCCCGCCGAGAGGGCCCGACGAGAAGCATATCGGGTTCTCGTTGCTGTCCCATTTCGTATCCTTGGAGATCTCCTGGAAGGTCAACCACAGGTCGAATCCCTTGCCCCCCGTCCAGAGCTCCTTCATCTGCTCCGATACGGGGTGATGCGTGATCTCGTTCCTGTCCAGGTCGACCTTGAGCCATCTGTTGGCATATCCCCTCTCGAGTTCGATAACCTCGAAGGGGAGTTCGCAGAGTACTTCATGCGCGTCCTTCATCTGCGAAATGCGTTCTTTCGACATCGGTGGTACTCTCCTGCTCGGGGCATCAGTGGATTCCATGATTCAAGAGATAGTAATATACACCTTTTAACTATTTGCATAAAGCACAAATTATTATTTAAAGTTTAATACGGCACGGGGGGCGTCATTTTATAATAGGTTGATAAATAATTACTTAGCTTTTTCGTCGTGGGATGTGCGGTGCGCCTGTAAGACGGCGGATTGCGATCCGCTCCGGGCACTCCCGGGAGCAGCAAGGCCGCACCGTTATGTTTAAATAAACATATCCCTTGACAGCGGTCTCCCTTTTAGTATCTATAACTACGCAGCAGTGACAGTTGTTACTCAGATCATGAGGAGGAGGGCGATTCTGTATGATCAGTTTCAAGGTGAGATCCGGTTTCTCGGCCCTGGTCTCTGTGGCCGTCGTTCTGGCCGTGGTGGCCCCGTCCTGCTCCCGGGAGGGGAAAATGGATGATTCGAGGAATTTGATCATCTTTCACGCCGGAAGCCTCTCGGTTCCGTTCAAGGAGATAGCGGAGGCGTTCGAGAAGGAGAATCCAGGGGTGAAGGTATCTCTGGAAGCGGCCGGTAGCAGGACCTGCGCGAGAAAGATATCGGACCTCGGGAGGCGGTGCGACGTGATGGCGTCGGCCGACTACTCGGTTATAGACGCCCTGCTCATACCGGAGCATGCGGCTTGGAACATCAAGTTCGCCAGCAACGAGATGGCGATCGTTTATCATGACGGATCCCGGTCGGCTGGAGAGATCGACGCGGATAACTGGCACGAGATACTGCTCCGGGACGACGTCGCGTTCGGCAGGTCCGATCCGAACTCGGATCCCTGCGGCTACAGGGCGGTCCTTACGGTGAAGCTCGCGGAGAGGCATTACGGTCTCGATGGGCTGAGCGGTTCCCTGCTGGAGAAGGATAACGAGTATATCAGGCCCAAGGAGACTGATCTTCTGGCCCTTCTGGAATCGGGAACGATCGATTATATATTCCTTTACCGTTCGGTGGCGCAGCAGCACGGGTTGCAGTACCTCGTTCTGCCGGACGAGATCAATCTCAAGAAGCCCGGGCTCTCCGATCTGTACGCTTCGGTCTCGGTGGATATCTCGGGCAAGAAGCCGGGCACCGTCATTACGAAGAGGGGCGCTCCCATGGTCTACGGCGTCACGGTGCCGCGAAGCTCCCAGCAGCCCGAGCTGGCGATCAGGTTCGTTGAGTTCCTGCTCGATGAATCCAAGGGGCTGGCGGTCATGGAGAGAAACGGACAGCCGTCCGTGGTGCCGTCCTCCGTGGAGGATTATGACGAGCTGCCCGATGGTCTCAAGAGGTTCGCCACAAGGAGCGGAGCGTGATACGAATATGGCGAGCAGGAGGATCGAGCCCGTTAGTATAATATTTCCAGCCCTCGGCGGTCTCGTGCTTCTGTTCATAGTTGCGCCGCTGATAGGAATGTTCCTGAACACCTCTCTGGAGCAGTTCGGTGAAACGGCCCGGGACGGGGAGGTCGTGGGAAGCATATGGCTGACGCTTTTCACGTCGATGGGGGCGACCCTGGTATGTGCGGTGTTCTCGCTGCCCCTCTCATACTTCCTTGCCAGGAAGAGTTTTCCCCTGAAGGGGCTCGTCAACGGCATAATCGACGTCCCGATAGTCATACCGCATTCGGCAGCCGGTATCGCCCTGCTGGGGATAATCTCCAGGGATACTGTAATAGGGTCGCTGGCGGGGAAGGTGGGAATACGGTTCGTAGGCGGGTATGCCGGCATAATGGCTGCGATGGCGTTTGTGAGTGTGCCGTTTGTCATCAACAGCGCGAGGGACGGTTTCGCGGCCGTCCCCGAGAGGCTCGAGAAGGCCGCCCTGAATCTGGGCGCCTCCCCCATACGGGTCTTCTTCACCATATCGGTGCCCATGGCCTGGAGATCGATCCTCTCCGGCCTGATCCTCATGTGGGCCCGCGGCATGAGCGAATTCGGAGCCGTGCTGGTGGTCGCCTACCATCCGATGATAACACCCGTACTGATCTACGAGCGCTTCGGCGCCTTCGGATTGAAATACGCCAGACCCGTTTCCGCCCTATTCATAGCCATATGCCTGTTTTTCTTCATCGTACTGCGGGTCGTTGCGAGGAGGGGGAGAGATGCTTGAGGTAGAAAGGCTCTCGAAGAGGCTGGGCGACTTTTCGATAAGCGGTGTATCGTTCGATGTCGCCGCCGGGGAGTACTTCGTTCTCCTCGGCGAGTCCGGTGTCGGGAAAACGGTCCTGCTGGAGACGATCACGGGCATTGTCACCCCGGACTCCGGAAGGATCGTCCTGGACGGCAGGGATATAACGAACGAGAGGATACAGAAGCGGGGCATAGGGCTCGTGTTCCAGAACCAGTCCCTGTTCCCGCACCTGTCGGTGAGGAACAACATAGCATACGGCATGCGTTGCCGGGGCATCGACCGCCGCGCGGTAGGGGAAAGGGTAAGAAGGCTGGCGGAGGATATCGAGATAGAGGCTATCCTGGACCGAAGACCCGACACCCTGTCGGGAGGTGAGGCGCAGAGGACGGCGCTGGCCCGTGCGCTGGCGACCGGGCCCGGATGCCTGCTTCTTGACGAGCCGATATCATCGCTGGATATAAGCGCCCGGTCGGAGATGAGGGCCCTGCTCAGGAGGCTCAACAGGGATGGTGTTACCATAGTCCATGTCACGCACGATTACGAAGAGGCGGTATCGCTGGCGAACAGGATCGGTGTCATGGAAGAGGGGAGGATCGTGCAGGCAGGTTCTCCCGGCAGCATATTCAAGCATCCGAAATCGGAATTCGTGGCCAGGTTCGTGGGCCTCAGAAACTTCTTCCGTGGAAGGATAACGGGTGGGGGGGAGAGAGAGGGGGTGGCTGAGTTCAGGTGCGGCGCCGCGGCATTCAGGATCCTCTCCGACGCGCGGGGAGCCGAGGGTCATGCCATGATCCGCAGCGAGGATGTGGCGATAGCCACCGAGGCGCCTAGTACGAGCGCGTTGAACGTGTTCGAGGGAACGGTGAAGGACATCTCTCCGTCGAGGCTCGGCGTCGAGGTTGTTGCGGATATCGGAGTGGAGATCACCGCGCTTCTCACGAAGGAATCCGTGGTCAGGCTGGGCCTGCGTGTGGGGAGTGGAATTTACGTGATAATAAAGGCGAGCGCGATAAAGTTCCTCGAGATATGAGGGCTGTGCAGCCGTGAGATATGAGGGCTCTGCGGCCGTTGATAGGTCACGGCGGGCATTCGATAATAGGAGGGATAGGATATGGAACCTGGAGCGAGACTGTATCTGTCGGCCGATGGAGCGGCCGGGGTCTTCGGGGACGGCAAGTGGCGGCTCCTTGCGGCGGTAAAGGAGTGCGGGTCTATCCAGGAAGCGGCGTTGGTGCTGGGCAGGGGGTACCGGAAGGCATGGGGGGATATAAAGAGGACCGAGCAGGGCCTCGGCCGCAGGCTCGTGATGAAGAGGAGGGGAGGTCCGGACGGGGGCTCGACGAGTCTGACGGAATTCGGAGAGAGGCTCATCGCAGCGTGGACCAGGTACAGGGAAGAGGTGGTCAACTCCATGGAGTCCGCCTATTCGATTTACCTCGAGGGAGTTGTCGAAGGAGATACGGATGAATAGGGAAGATTTGGATAGGATGGTGTCCGAGGCGGCGGAGGAGGAGCCGGGCAGGAGGGTCATGCCGTGCGCCAGGGCCTTCGAGCTGTCACGGAAGTATTCCGTCACGGTCTCTGAGATCGGCGAGAGCTGTAACCGGGAGGGTATCAAGATCGTGAGGTGTCAGCTCGGCTGCTTCTAGCAACGGCCGGGAGGCGGGTATGAGGACGATCGTTGTGACCGGTGCACATTCGAACGTGGGTAAGACGGAGCTCGCGAGTTCGCTCTGCGGGCTGATCCCGGGAGCCGTCCACGTCAAGATAGGTCACGGTGAGGAGAAATCCGGGATGGATAACATCTTTTTGCACATGGGCGCCGGCTTCGACGATGTAGTCGATGCGGCGGGCGGGGCTGATTATGTAGTGATCGAAAGCAACTCGATCATGGCCGAGATAAAACCGGATTGCGCCATCTACCTGCCCGGCGGTAAAAAGCGGAAGCCGACAGCGGCGCTGGCCGCTCGAAAGGCCGACGTGGTGCGTGGGGAACCCGTCGGCAGGGGTGTCGTAGAGCGGCTGGTCGAGAGGCTCGATCTGCCGGAGACGGCGGTTCTCGAGATCATAAGGCTCGCCGGCTCCTGGCCGGAAGACGCGCCGCCTTCGGCTTGCGGTGATTCGAAGGAAATCGAGGAAGGATGATCGGATGAACGATGAAAATGTTCCCATGGTGCCGTTCGAGGAGGCGCTCGAGAGGGTTCTGGGTTCGGCCCGCCCGCTAGAGGAGGAGACCGTGGCGCTGGAGAGGGCCCTCGGGAGGGTTCTCAGGCGCGATGCCGTCTCCGATGTGGACATGCCCCCGTTCGACAAGTCCGCCATGGACGGTTACGCCTGCAGATCGGCCGATCTCGGTATGCCGCTCGAGGTTGTCGAGACGATAGCGGCCGGTCGCATTCCAGAAAAGCGGATAGGGGAGGGGGAGTGTTCGAAGATCATGACCGGTGGGGTCGTACCCCCCGGTGCCGACCGTGTCGTGATGGTAGAGGATACCAAGCTCGAGAACGGCATCATGACCGTGACGGCCCGGGATGAGAGGGACAATATCTGCCGGAAGGGGGAGGACCTGAAGGCCGGAGATCTGATACTGTGCGCCGGGACGATCTTGACGCCGGCTGAGATCGCGGTGCTGGCCGGTGCCGGGTACGCATCCGTCGTGGTTTCCAGGAGGCCGGTACTGGGCATAGCGGCCACGGGCAACGAGCTCGTGGAGCCGTCCGAAACACCCAAAGGGGCCGAGATCCGTGACAGCAACAGCCTTCAGCTGTACTCGCAGTCGGTCCGGGCGGGATCCGATCCCGTTCTGCTGGGTATCCCACAAGATACGCCGGATGCGATAGGGGCGGTGCTCGATCGGGAGGATCCGGGGATCGACGTCTTCCTCCTCACGGGGGGTGTGTCGATGGGCGAATACGATCATGTGCCGGCCGTCCTCGAGGATAGGGGCTTCGAGCTGCTGCTCAGAAGTGTGGCCATGAAGCCCGGCAAACCTACGGTGTTCGGAAGCAGGGACGGACAGTGGGTGTTCGGGCTGCCCGGGAATCCCGTTTCCACCTTCCTCGTATTCGAGCTCTTCGTAAGACCCTTCTGCTACAAGCTGATGGGCGGGCGTTATTCGCCGCCGCGCGTTCATGCAGAGCTCTCCGCAGCGATAAGGACGAGGAGATCCAAGCGCAGGACCCACGTACCGGTCTATTTGGACGCGGAGGGACGGGCCGTTCCCATCGATTACCACGGATCGGCGCATATTCATGCCTATGCTATGGCCGGCGGCTTCGTGTCGATCCCTGCCGGTAAGGGGGAGATCGCTGCGGGGGAGATTGTGCAGGTCACGCTCACGAGGTGATTCTTTCGGTACGTTCCGGTTCGTATCGAATGCATGTAAAGGCGGAAGTTACAAATGCTCGTGGATCCGTTCGGGAGAAAGATCGATTACCTGAGGATATCAGTCACCGACAAGTGCAACTACAGGTGTGTCTACTGCATGCCGCCCGAGGGGATAGAGCTCAAGCCGGACCACGAGATACTCGGTTATGAGGATATAACCGCCGTGGCCCGTTGCGCGGGGGAGCTCGGAATCGAGAGGATCAGGCTCACCGGTGGCGAGCCGCTGGTGAGAAGGGGCATAGAGTCGCTCGTAGCCATGCTGAGCTCGCTGGGGTGTTTCGGGGAGATCTGCATGACGACGAACGGATCGCTCCTGACAGCGGATAAGGCCGGGAGGCTCAAGGACGCCGGTCTCTCCAGGGTGAACATATCTCTCGATACGCTCGATCCGCAGAGGTTCGGCGAGATCACGCGAGGTGGGAGGATAGAGGACGTTATCGCCGGGATCGACGCCGCCATCGTTGCGGATCTGGCCCCGGTCAAGATAAACATGATTGTTTTCGAGGATACATCTATGGAGGAGATCGCGCTCATGCGCCGTTTCTGCGAAGAGAGGGAACTCGAGCTTCAGACGATCAAGCACTTCTCGCTCTACGGAAGGGACATCGGGGGGGAAGCGGGCGAGCTGTCGTTCGACAGGCCGCCCCCGTGTGAGACGTGTAACAGGCTGAGGCTCACCACCGACGGGTTCCTCAAGCCGTGCCTGTTCTCCGATATAGAGATAAGGGCCGATTTGGACGATTTGAGGCGGAGCATCACGAGAGCCGTGTCGCTGAAGCCTCTTCGTGGCACATCCTGCATCAATAGGAAGATGTGCCAGATAGGAGGATGAGCAAGGATGGATTTCACGCATATGGATCAGACCGGCCGGGTTAAGATGGTCGACGTTTCGGATAAGCCGGTCATGAAGAGGACGGCGGTGGCGACGGCCGCCGTATCACTGGGCCGGGAGACTTCGGAGATAATCCGGAAGGGCCTGGTGCGAAAGGGCGATCCACTGGCATGCGCCCGGATCGCCGGCATAGCGGCCGCGAAGAGGACCGGCGGGCTGATCCCGCTCTGTCACCCGCTTCCGATCGAGGACGTAAGCGTCGACCTGACGGTCGAGGGAGACAGTGTGAAGATTCGCTCCACCGTAGTGACAACGGCCAAGACCGGCGTGGAGATGGAGGCGCTCACGGCCGTTACCGTGGCGGCGCTCACGGTCTACGATATGTGCAAAGCGGTCGACAGGAGCATGGTCATAGGCGAGATCAAGCTGGAAAGCAAGGAGAAGGAGCCGATCGGATGAAGACGTTCGAGATCGTATCGCTCAACGTATCGGAGAATAAGGGCGAGCGAAAGAGGCCCGTCGACAGGGCGGTTTTCAGGGAGGGCTACGGGATCGAGGGCGACTCGCACGCCGGTTTGTCGGAGAGGCAGGTGTCGCTTCTGGGAATGGAGGACATCGATTACATGAAGAGCAGGCTGGATTCCCTGGGGCCCGGCGATTTCGCCGAGAACATAACGACGAGGGGCATCGAGCTCTGTTCCCTGCCTCTCGGGACGAAGCTCTCCATAGGGGATGTCGTGCTCGTCGTCACCCAGATCGGCAAGGAATGCCCCGGCGGCTGTTCGATCCTCGATGCCGTAGGTGAGTGCGTGATGCCCGAGAGGGGGGTGTTCGCGAAGGTCCTCACGAGCGGGGAGGTTGCAATTGGAACTACTGGTACTTACGATATCTGACAGGGCGGCCCGCGGTGACTACGAGGACAGGTCGGGCCCGGGCGTCTCGGAGGTGGTTGCCGCCGGATTGCCGGAGGCCCGGATAGAACGGCTCGTCGTCTCCGATGACCCCGGGGAGATCGAGAGGGCCCTCTCGCAGAACGCCGACAAGGATGTAATACTCACGACCGGGGGAACGGGGATAGGCCCCAGGGACAATACGCCCGATGTAACTGGTGCCTTCTGCGACCGCCTTATACCCGGGATCGCAGAGCACCTGCGGCGGGAATCATGCGCCGAGACCCTGAACGCGGTCGTTTCGAGAGGCGTTGCCGGCGTCAGCGGGAGCACACTCATCGTCAACCTGCC
The DNA here is from genome assembly GCA_964422745.1 of uncultured bacterium. GTDB lineage: Bacteria > Krumholzibacteriota > Krumholzibacteriia > Krumholzibacteriales > Krumholzibacteriaceae > CAYRCK01. The sequence continues at coordinate 27,291 of CAYRCK010000015.1, read as the reverse complement.
CGGTTCGGTCAGGGGGGCTGTCTTCTGCGCGCGCCTGCTCGTCGATATCCTGCCGCATGCGGTTGCGATGATCGGCGGCGGGGGGCACTGAGGGCGCGGACCGTAGGGAAGACCTTGAACGCCATGGATTTACAGGTGCGGTTCGATTTTCATTCATGAACACCTATTAAGATGCTATGATCGAGGCCGGCGGAGGTGCGGGTGTATCAGGACGGCCGGCCGTCTCTCGAGCCCGGCCGCGTTCTTCGATCAAGGAGGAAAGGACATGAGGTCTCTTGCGATTTGCGTTGCGGCGGCACTGCTCGCCTGTTTTTCGACGGCGGCCGCCTCGGGAGAAGCGGACGTGGAGAAGGAGGCTGTGAAGAAGGTCATAGAGGATTCGTACGTGAAGGGTATCCATATCGACAGGGATGTGGAGGCTGTGAGAGGGGGCTTCCATCCCGCCTTCACGATGTTCCTGCTCTCGGAGGGCAAGGTGACCACGTGGTCCGTGGATGATTGGATCAAGAGGATAGAGGAGGGCAAGAAGAGGAATCCCGGGCCTCCCAAGCGAGAGACGAGGCACGAGTTCTCCTTTGTCGACGTGACCGGTGACGCGGCCGTGGCCAGGATAGAGATCTACAAGGACTCCAAGCACGTCTTCACCGATTACATGTCCCTGTACAGATTCGATGACGGATGGAAGATCGTAGGCAAGATATACTACAGGCACGAGTAGCGTCCGTGAAGGTCCCGGCTGTCTACACGGAACAGGAGCCGGGACGGCAGGCGCCTTACGGCGGGGACGGCGGTAAGGGCCTGCGGCCTCCGAAAGAAACGGAGTCCGTGAAGCCCAGCGGCCTTCGCGGAGCGTAATTTCTAACATATTTAGCTTTACGAGCTTCCCGGCGGAGTAATAGAATCGGCTTTAGATGGACTACCGGAGCTTCAACAGGGAGGTTTCAATGGCTGATTCGATCCGGTTGGCGGGGAGTATCGGAATAATACTCCTGCTTCTATTTGTCTCCGTTCCCTCCTCGGCCCAGATCGAGGACCAGCTCAAGGCCTATACGGGTGATAACGGCACCGGCTATCTTCAACCGCTTGCCGATGCGTTCGGGTCCGATCTGAACTGCGGCCTTTTCCACTCGGCGCATATTCCGGAGACCGGCGTGCACATCAGCTTCGGATTCAGGGTCATGTCCGTAATCTTCGGCAGCGACGACAGGACGTTCGGCGCGACGACGGAGAGCGGATTCAGCCCCAAGCGCACGACGCAGGCCCCGACCGTCGTGGGCCCCGGAGAGGCCGTCTTGGTGGATGGAAACGGGGGAACTCAATTCGCCTTTCCCGGCGGTTTCGATCTCAACTCCTTCGCATTGGCCGTGCCCCAGCTTCGAATCGGGGCGTTTCGAGGAACGGAGGCCCTGATCAGGTTCTTCGCCATCAACACGGGGGATGTGGAGCTGGGCAATATAAGCATATTCGGATTCGGTCTCAGGCACAGCCTTTCACAGTACAGGGGGCCCGACCTCCCGGTTGATGTTTCGGCCGGTTTCTTCTGGCAGAAGTTCTCGGTCGGTGATGACCTTCTGGACTCGAGCGCCTTCACCGCCGGGGTTCAGGCGGGGAAGAGGTTCGAGAGGGGGCTCTTGGTGCTCCAGCCATACACCGGCCTTGCGGTCGATGTCTTTTCCATGGATGTGGCGTACGAGAGCGAGGCGTCGGGGACGGCCGAGGATATAGAGATCGATTTCGGCCAGAACACGACGCTTCACCTGACGATGGGGCTCTCGCTGAACCTCGCTTACGTGAACCTGCATGCGGAGTACAACGTCGCAGCCCAGAACAGCTTTTCGTTTGGGATATCATTCGGCAACTGAAGAAGCACAAGGGGTGTGAGATTATGAAAGCAAAGGTAATACTGATCGCTGTAGCGTTCGTCCTGTGCATGATGGTTTGCCAAACGGGCTGCATCCTAAAGGAGAAGGTGATCGAGATCGTGCTGACGAACGAGACGTGCGTGGATTTCGAGGAGTTCAGTGAATACGCCGTCTGGGCGGGGCAGCCCGTATCGGTCGATTTCGCCGAGGAGATAGAGGATGTGCTCGAGGACGCAGGTGTATCGCGCTCGGAGATCAAGCATGCGGTCGTCGTGAGCGCCTCGTACGGGGTTACGGATTTCCAGCAGGTCGATGACTGGGTGATCTCGGGGGCCGTCGAGGTGCGGAGGACGGATGTGCCGGACGGTCCCGACACGGTGCTCGCCTACAGCACGCAGTCGGTGAGGGATGCGCTTGGCAGGATGATAAGGGCCGATCTGTACAAGCCCGGGGTGGAATTGCTGAGCAGGGCGCTCGAGGATTTCACCGATAATGTAAATCCCATCCTGGAGTTCACCGTGCTCAACGGTGATGTCGATCCCGATCCCCAGGTCCGGGGAGTTCCGATCGATTTCAAATGGAAGGCATGCCTGGTCATGCATATAGTCGTGGTACAGGACCTGGAGGTCCCCGATCCGTTCTAGGCGCCTGGATCAGGACCGGGCGGTAGATTACATATGGGTCAAGGCTCGACGGGGCGGTTATCCGTCGCGGCGGATAAACTGCTGTAGAGCGGCTTCTGCCGCCGCCGGCGGGCGGCGGTGATTGCCCGGGCCATAGGTCCTGCGTCCCGGCCGCAACGGCCGGCAGCGGCCTCCGCTGCCACCATGTATTATAAAGATAAGCTGCATTGCCCCGGTGGATCCCCCTCCCTCTGCAACGATCGTCACTGGGTGTAATTACCTATTTATCTGTATTATTAAGTATTTCGTTGCAGAAAAACCCGATTTGCATATATTTCAGAATCTGAATTCATATTCTGAATTCGGATTCAGCTTAATGAGGGGACCGTATTACCAGGAACGGGATTCATGGAAGGTAACAGGAAAAACGGCACCTCCGGCAGGAGGCTGCGCGAGACCCTAAGGTGCAGGGAGGCGATACTGTCGGCGGCGGCGGAGCTCTTCGCTCATAACGGATACGAGAATACGAGCATGAAGAGGATCTCGGAGCATGCCGAGCTATCCGTTGGGAAGCTCTACAGCCACTTCGAGGGCAAGGAGGAGATACTGCGCGCCTTGATCGTGAGGCATATCGACGAGCTCCAATCTGTCACCGATGGGGTTCGTAACCCCGGGGATGCGCCGATGGAAAGAGTCAGGAAGACGCTCGCGGCGGCGACCGCCTATATGAAGGAGCACCCGGAGGTTTTTCTGGTCTACCTCAACGAGAATCCCCTCATACTCGGGGGGCTCGTGAAGGAGGAGATCTCGAAGAAGAGAGAGACATTGATGGACGATCTCGCCGAGGCGATGGATCGAGGCGACATTCCCGCCGGGGCTCCCGCGATTCTCGCGACTGTAATGATGAGTGCAGTCCAGGGCCTCGCTCATATGCTGGCCGAGAGCGGGCGTGTGGATGATTTCGATGACATCCCGGCGATCATGGACAGGTTGCTGCTTAGGCCCCTGGAGGCCGCGCAGGGGGATAGATAATAGATGGAGGGAACCTTATGATTTCGAGCTCGACCGTACGCAATGGTGAGACGTTCCGGTGGGTGGTTGTTTCGACTGTACTTTTCTGTTCTCTGTTGACGGCGGTCGGTGCTCTTCGGGCCGGGCCCGTCACCCTGACCCTCGAGGGCGCGATCGAGCTGGCGCTCGAGAGCGATGAGATGCTTCGCCAGGCGTCCGAGGCTGTCACGGGGGCGAGGGCTGACGTGCTGGAGGCAAAATCGAACGCCATGCCGCACCTGACCATAGCGGGGCAGTACGGGCGTAACGTGATCAAGCCCTCGTTCTTCCTGCCCGAGGAGTTTCGCCAGGGTACCGATATGCCCGCGAGGGTGGACATAGGCGAGGACAACGATTTTGTCGGAGCCGCCACGCTCACCCAGGTCCTGTGGGCGGCGGGCCGCGTGTCCGCTGGGCTCAGCGCGGCGCGGGAGTTCCTGTCTTCGTACAGCTGCCGGGAGGCCACGACTGCCGATTACGTCCGTTTCGGGGCGAGGGAGGCGTATTTCGGGGCCCTGCTTGCGGCGGAGTTCGTGCGGATAAGCGAGAAGGCGCTCGAGGAAACGGAAGAGGCCACGAGGGTGGCGCAGGCCGGCTACAGGGCCGGAACGGTGAGCCGGTTCGATGTGATGCGCGCGGAGGTGGAACTGGCGAACAGGAAGACCCCTCTGGTAAAGGCGAGGAACGATCTCGATCAGGCGCTGACTGTGCTGAGGCGCCGGTGCGGCCTGGAGCCGGAGACGGAGATCATCCTGGTGGATTCGCTCGAGGAGGTTTCCGATCCCCCGCCTATCGAGACCGTCGTTGGTATTATGCGCAACGAGAACGCCGAGCTCAGAGGGCTGGAGCACTACGTCGAGGCCAGGAGGCAGTTCCTGCGTATAGCCAAGGCCGAGCGATATCCGATGCTTCAGCTCTCGGCCAATTACGGGATTCAAACCCAGTGGTCGGGCGGCACTTTCCCGGAGGAGGAGCTCGTTGCAGACAACGCTTCCATAGCGATAGGATTCCAGATACCGATCTTTGACGGGCTGAGCGCCAAGGGCAAGATAGGCAGGGCGGAGGCCGATCTGCGCACCGCCGAGATAGAGCTCGCGCGGGTCGAGAGGGACAAGGCCCTCGCCGTGAGGCAGGCATGGCTGTCGCTCGAGAACGCGATCACGGCGCTGGAGGGCCGTGTCGAGGCGGTCAGGCTTGCCGAGGAGGCCCACAGGCTGTCGATAATAAGACTGGAGAACGGGCTGGCGACGCCTCTCGAGAGGCTCGACGCCGAGCTCGCCATGACGACGGCCAGGGGGCAGCTTGCGGAGGCCCTTTACACGTGCAAGATATCCGAGGCCTACCTCGAACTATCGGTGGGTAGCGCAGATTTCCTCAAAGCTGTAACCGGAGACGAAGAGGGGAGAGATCATGAGTAACAGAACGGGGGCGAAAAGGAGCCGCAGGTCGCTGATAATCTGGATCGTAATCATCGCGGTCGCCGCGATCTTCGCGATAAGGTTCTGGCAGGTCAGCAGGGTGGAGTCATTCGCGAGCATCCGTTCCGTTCAGCAGGCTCAGGGCAAGCCCGTGGAGGTGGCCGAGGCCGAGACCGGCGGGCTCGAGGTCTGGACGGCGCTGGCCGGAACCGTCGAGGGCTCGTTCCAGTACTCGATCGTATCCACGAACTCTATAAGGATCGTCGAGGTCGCCAAGAGAGAGGGGGAGAGGGTCAGGAAGGGTGATGTCGTGATCCGCCTGGAAAAGACGGCCCCCAATCCGATGCTACATTCGTACAACAGGTCCCGGGCCCTGTACGAGGACGCCCTGAGAGACGCAGAGCGCATGCGCAACCTCTACGAGGAGGGGGCGATCTCCAAGCAGGCGCTCGACAAGGCCGAGGTGGCGCTCAAGGTGGCGAAGACAGACCTGGACAACGCGACCGAGAGCACGAACCTCGTTGCAACCCATCCGGGAGTGGTTACGACGGTCCTGGCCGAAGAGGGCGAGATGGCGAGCGCCCACTCCCCCCTCGTGTGGATAGCGAGGATAGACACGGTCAAGATACAGTTCGAGGCCGGCAGCAGGCAGGCGATGGCGCTGGAGGTTGGGCAGAGGGCCGTCTGGTACTCCAGGGAGACGGGCGAATCGGGTGAGGGCTTCGTATCCAGGCTGGATCTGGCCGCCGATCCCAGCACCCACCTGCTGTCGGGGGAGGCCGTTTTTCCAAATCCCCAGAGGAGGCTGATCCCCGGGCTGCTCGTATCCTTCAGGGTGCTTACGGCCGAAAGGGCGGAGGCCGTAAAGATCCCTGTCGGAAGCCTGATCGGCTCGAAGGGGGACTATTCGGTCTTCGTCGTCGAGAGGGGCGGGGATGGGAAGGACATAGCCCGGCTCCGCAAGATCGAGACCGGTCTCATCACCTCCGACGAGGCGGAGGTCCTCTCGGGCGTGGGGGCCGGTGATAGGGTGGTCGAATTCGGAAAGACACGGCTGTTCGACGGGGACCTCGTTAAGATCGTGCACGGCGGGGGAGGGAGGTAGGATGAATCTGATCAGGATATTCGTCAGGCTCCCCGTACTCACTACAATGCTTCTCCTCGCATTCGTGATACTAGGTTTCTATTCGTACAACCGCATGGTCATAGAGATGATGCCCAACATTGAATTTCCTTTCATCATCGTGACCACGGTCTACCCCGGCGCTTCACCCGAGGAGGTCGAAAGCCAGGTGACACGAAAGATCGAGGACGCCGTATCGACCATAGCGAATGTGAAGGATCTTCAGTCCGTTTCTATGGAGAACCTCTCCCAGGTCTTCATCGAGTTCGAGCTCGAGACGGATGTGGATCTCGATGCGATCGACGTGAAGGACAAGGTGGATGCCATACAGGCGGATATGCCCGACGGCGCCGAGAAGTCGGCCATATCCAAGTTCGACATATCCGCGTTTCCTATAATCGAGCTCGCCGTCTCAGCTCCGAGGCCGCTGGAGGATGTATACCGTATAGCGAACAAGGATATAAAGGACAGGCTGAGCAGGATCGACGGGGTCGCGGACGTGAGCATAACGGGGAAACGCGAGCGGGAGATCCGAGTCGAGGTGGCTCCGGAGAGGCTTCGCGCATACGGCCTTAGCCTCGTAGATGTGATGGCGGTGCTTGCATACGGCAATGTCAACGTGCCGGCCGGGCATATAACCAGGGGGGCAACCGAGACGACACTGCGCTTTCTGGGTGAGATCAAGAGCCCGGGTGAGCTTGCGGAGTTCCAGCTTCCGCTTTCCGGTGGGGGAAGCATCCCCCTGTCGGAGGTGGCGGAGATACTCGATACGACCGAGGAGCTCAGGGAGTCGTCGACCTACAACGGCCAGGCGGTGATAGGGCTGTCGGTCAACAAGCGCTCCGATGGAAACACGGTTCTCGTTGCCAGGGATGTCTACAGGGCGATCGACGAGCTCAGGGTCACGCTCGATCCCGATATCGCGATAGAGATGTCGAGCAACTCGGCGCTGTTCGTAGAGGATGCGGTAAAGGACGTTCTGTCCAACATCGGTATAGGGATCATGCTCACGGTGATCCTCCTCCTGATCTTTCTGCATAACGTCCGCCAGACGATTGTGGCGGCGCTGTCCATGCCGGTGTCCGTGATCGCGACCTTTCTGCTGATGGATGGTGCGGGATTCACCCTCAACATCATGACCCTGATGGCTCTGGGAATCTCCATAGGAACCCTTGTGACGAACTCGATCGTTATCATAGAGAATATCAGCCGCCTCGTTCACGACGGAGTGGATCCGCACGAGGCCGCCGTGCAGGGCACGGGGCAGGTCGCGGTCGCCGTCATTGCCTCGACGCTCACCAACATCGTCGTTTTCACACCCATCGCGTTCATGAGCGGGATCATAGGAAGATTCTTCCTGCAGTTCGGCCTCACGGTCGTTTTCGCCACTGTGTTCTCGCTCATCGTCGGCTTCACAATCGTTCCCATGCTGTCCGCGCGGCTTATCAGGCCGAAAGCCCAGCCGGGTGAGAAGAGGTATGAGAGCCTGGGTGGGCGTCTTGGACGCAGGTGGGATTCATTCTACGCGGATATGTCGGGCAGGTACCGGGATATCCTTGCCGGGTTCCTGGACCACCGGTGGCGGCCGATAACGATCGCCGTGGTCGGATTCGTGTTCGCCATATTCCTGTTCGGGTTCGTAGGCGGGGAGTTCATGCCCGTGATAGACCAGAACAGGTTCGTCGTTCAGATGTCCCTCCCCCCGGGCACGAGCCTCGAGAGGACGAGGGAGGTCGCAAGCAGGATCGAAGGCATACTCACGTCCCATTCGGAGGTAGAGGGAGTGATCGTGAAGATAGGGGGTGGGCAGAGGGGTGTCGAGGACGCGGATATCATAGCGACGCTTGTCGAGGCCAGGGACAGGGATATGCACGTCACGGAATTGATGAACGCCGTCAGGCCCGAGCTTTCGGGGATACCCGACGCCGAGATCACGGTGATAGCCGAGGATGAGGGGGGCGGGGAGGGCGCCGACCTTCTCATAGAGGTTCTCTCGGCGGACCAGGAGAAGCTCAATGAAGCAGCGGGCGAAGTTCTGAGGATACTGCGCGGCATCCCCGGCCTCGTCGAGGTCAAGACCAGCAGGGAGGCGGGCAAGCCCGAGATAGCGGTTATCCCGAGGCGCCGCCAGCTCGAGGGACGTGGGCTGGACGCCCTTTCGGTGGGAGCACTGCTGCGTGCGGCTTACGAGGGGGAAGAGGCCGGCGTCTACAGGGAGGCGGGCGAGGAGTACGATATAGTCGTGAAATATTCGGAAGAGGACAGGATGGATCCATCGTATATAGTGGACATCCCGGTTCCATCGAGGGCCGGATTCACGGTCCCTCTGTCCGATATCGGCGTGCTCGATTACCGCACCGGCGAATCGGAGATACAGCACAAGGAGAAGCAGCGCCTGATACAGGTATCGGCGAACATTGCATCGGGGACGCTCTCCGAGGCGCGGGCCGTGTTCGATTCCGAGCTGGAGAAGGTGGAGCTGCCGGCCGGTGTCACGGTGCAGTACGGCGGGATGGCCGAGGTGCAGGATGAATCCTTCGCATCGATATTCACGGCGCTGTTTCTGGCGATTATCCTCATATATATAGTCATGGCCGCGATACTGGAGAGCTTCATCCATCCGCTCACCGTGATGATAACGCTTCCCCTTGCACTGATAGGGGTTTCTATCGCACTGTTTCTCTCCGGCCAGACGATCAACATCTTCTCCCTCATGTCCGTGGTCATGCTCGTCGGGATAGTGGTCAACAACGCCATCCTCTTGCTCGACTATACGGCGCAGCTCAGGGCCAGGGGAAGGACGACGAGGGAGGCCCTCCTCGAGGCGTGCCCTACCAGGCTGAGGCCGATCATAATGGCGAACCTGGCCATAGCTGTCGGGATGATTCCCCAGGCGATAGGAGGGTCCGGTGTCGAGGTCCGTACGCCCATGGCGATTGTTCAGATCGGTGGAGTGCTGATATCTGCCTTCTTCACCCTCTTCGTGATTCCGGTTGCCTACACGATCATGGACAGGTTGACACCGGCCGGGAGAAGAGAGGCGAGGGATGCACGCAAGAACAGGGACGGATGATCAGATTTTCTGCAAAAGATTCCGGAATCGTGATACCCGGATTCCCGGGCCGTTCCAGGCCTCGGGAGCATCGACGGACTATTACGCTCGTATCCTGTTATTCTGCAAACAATTATGGCTAATATAATCGCGGTTGCCAAACTTGGATTTTAGCGTTATTTGAGTGGTTGAATGGATAATTTGGGGTTGACATTCGATGATGATGTATGGTAGAATTCACATTGTCGAGTAAGTTAATCGGTATCTCCAACATTCCATAGGCGAAAGGAGGCGTGGGAACCCCCGATTTGCTTATTTCTTAAGGTTACCGAACCTATTTTTATGGGTTAGGAGGTTTAGAAGATGTTCAAAGGAAAAGTGCTGCTTTTCTCTTTGCTGCTTGTGTTCGCGACCTCTCTCAACGCCGGTGAGGTTGACGGGTGCCAGAGCGACTGCTACCTCAGTTGCGATCCATGCACCATGAGAGTCAACATCTGTCCGGCGGGGGATTTTGAGAACATAAGTGCCGGTTACTATCATGTTGACGGGACCGATACTCACTACATCAAGGTTATAGTCAGAGATGGTAGCGGCAACGGCATCGCAGGCATTCCAATCTCGGATTACTGGATCGATGCTTGTGTAGATACGATGGCGCTTTGCCTATGTGCGAATATCGTCAATGCGGATTCGTTCACCAACAGCAACGGTGAGACGACTCTGTCCGACGAGATCTCCGCCGGCGGATGCGTTTGGGAAGGCGGTATCTACATAGCGGTACAGGGCCAGATAATCAGAGGCGGCGGTGGCTGCGATATCATATGCCTCGATGTTGTAACACCCACACCGGATCTGAACAGGACCTGTGAAGTCACGGTGGCCGATCTGACCTTCTTCGGCCAGAGCTACCATCATGATTATCCTGAGCCCGAGTTCGATACCTGCTGTGATTACAACGATGACAACAGATGCTCGGTTTCCGACTTCTCGTTCTTCGGAGAGCACTATCGTCACGGATGCATGTAAATTAGTGGTTTAAGGCTTTGCATCAACTGCCCCAGGAGACATGACATCATTAGGGCTGCAATTGGAAAGGGGAGTGTGATTATGAAGAAAGTACTGTTGACGCTTGCATTGGCCATCCTCATTCCGGGGATGGTAAGTGCGGCACATATGGGGATATATTTTGATACCCCTGGCTCGAGGAGCTATTGCCCTCCGGTCATGACGTATTTCAATATGTATCTCTATCTTCATGAAGCGCCGTACTTTATTACAGCTGTAGAGTATCAGCTACAGACACCGGACGATCCTACGCATGCGTTGCTATGGACCGTCGGGGACATCGTGTATCCTGACAACGTCTCTGTAACCCTGGGTGGTCCGTTTAGCGGGCATTCGATCTCGTATTGGCCGCCTATGAACGGGATGGTTCCTGGATACAACCTTATGTGCACGATAACTGGTGTTTTGACAGCGGCCGTTAGCGAGTATGATCTAGTGATAAGTCCTCACCCTGACGGAGACGGGTACGTAGTTGGTACCTATTATCCCGACGGAGAGGAGTTCGTGATTGACGGGCTGCTGTCGATTCTTTGTACAGAAACACCTAATGAAGAACACAGCTGGGGTGCGATCAAGTCTTTGTACCAGTAGTTGCAACCTTATAAGGGCGGTGGCTGGATGTGTGTGTTGAGTGCCATCCAGCCATAGAACCCGGAGTAAGGAGGTGAACGCCTAACAAGAATTGGTTGACTGTTAAATTTATTCCTAGGTTTAATAGGAAATTTAGTAGGCCAATTTGGAGGAGTGAAAATGAAGAAAGCATTATTGATTACTCTCGCCCTGCTACTCGTATCGACGATGGCGTATGCGCAGCAGGATCCGCAGGGCTACATCGGACTGTTCTACGATACGGGCGCTCCGGATATACCCCCACCCGACGGTCCTGGCGGCCCTGGTCCCCAGATGCCTCATGAGACATGCTGCGTTCCCACGACAGCGGGTATCTTCTACATGTATATCTGGATTCTCCCGGGTCCTGACGGCACCTTCGGTGGAGAGTTCGCCGTAACGTATGCGGCCAACCTCTTCCCGGGCACCATATATACCAACGTCAACATCGTGTCGGTCACCTACGGCTCGCTTGCCGCCGGTATGTCCTTCGGCACGACCGTTTGCCAGACGAACTGGCACTGGATCTTCGCCCAGCAGATGATGAAGACCGATAATAACCTCACCTACTGCACGATCATACCGCATCCGGGCAATCCGGATGGCGAGGTGACGCTGGTCACCTGCATCGAGCCGGTACGTCCGGAAGTAGAGGCTATCACCTTCACGAAGCTGGCGATCAACGAGGACGACTGCGATCCTCCATGTGTTGACAATGATGATGCCAGCTGGGGAGCTATTAAGAGCCTGTTCAGCGAGTAGTTGAGTTGGAATTGTACTCCTAATGGGCTGTTGATTTTGGGGAGCTCCCTTCCAAGGAAGGGAGTTCCCACTTTATTCGAAGCGTCCGATAGGAACTTCACGGAGGAGTGAAAATGAAGAAAGCATTGTTGATTTGCATCGCGCTGCTGTTGGTTTCGGGCGTGGCGTATGGGCAGCAGGATCCACAGGGCTACATGGGACTGTACTACGATACGGGTGGCCCGGCTATACCCCCACCCGACGGTCCTGGCGGCCCTGGTCCCCAGATGCCTCATGAGACACAGTGTGTTCCCACGACGGCCGGTATCTTTTACATGTATGTCTGGGTTCTCCCGGGTCCCGACGGTAGCTTCGGCGGTGAGTTCGCCATAACCTACGCGCCCAATCTGTTCCCGGGCACCATATACACCAACGTCTACATCGTCTCGGTCACGTACGGCTCGCTTGGCGCCGGTATGTCCTATGGCCTGACCGCTTGCCAGAACAACTGGCACTGGCTCTTCGCCCAGCAGATGATGAAGACGGATGGTAACCTCACCTACTGCACGATCGTACCGCATCCGGGTAATCCGGACGGCGAGGTGACGCTGGTCACATGCATCGAGCCGGTGAGACCGGAAGTAGAGGCTATAGTGATAAGTGACCTGGAGATCAACCAGGACGACTGCGATCCAATCGTGGACAACGAGGAGTCCAGTTGGGGAGCGATCAAGAACCTCTATGAATAACAAATGATCACCAAGTCGTTCTTTGAACGGCAAGATTCGACTAAGGGGGGCTTCCCGACTTGAGCGTGGAGCCCCCCGATTTTTTAGAACCTGTTATTGATTATCGAGGAGGTGTGAAATGAAGAAAGCATTACTGATTACTCTCGTCCTGCTACTCGTATCGACGGTGGCGTATGCGCAGCAGGATCCGCAGGGCTGGATCGGACTGTTCTGGGATTCAGGTGCTCCGGATATACCACCACCCGACGGTCCTGGCGGTCCTGGACCTCAAGATCCTCATAATTTATGCTGCGTTCCAACAACAGCGGGTATCTTTTACATGTATATCTGGGTGCTGCCCGGCCCCGATGGCACATTCGGCGGAGAGTTCGCCGTGAACTATGCGGCCAACCTCTTCCCGGGCACCGTATATACCAACATCAACATCGTGTCGGTCACCTACGGCTCGCTGGCCGGCGGTATGGCTTACGGCACAACCGTTTGCCAGACGAACTGGCACTGGATCTTCTCCCAGCAGATGATGAAGACCGATAATAATCTCACCGTCTGCGATATCGTACCGCACCCGGGTAATCCGGATGGCGAGGTGACGCTGGTCACCTGCATCGAGCCTGAGCGTCCCGAAGTGGAGGGCATAGTCATCACTAGGCTGTGGATCAACGAGGACGATTGCGAGCCGTGGTGCGTAGACAACGAGGAGTCCAGCTGGGGAGCGATCAAGAACCTATGTGAGTAAAATAGACCGAATAGCAGTAATTGGATCACAAAAGCGGCTAAATCTAGAGGGATCTCATACCATACTATCGGACAGAGGCTCACCGGGGATTTTTGGCGGCTTTTTTGGCTTGTCTTTCACTCCGGGCAGCGCTTATCTTTAGGTATGTCCGGGAGTTTCTTGCTGCCCCTGGTACACGTTCGCTCTATTCCCTTCCCCTGGAAGTAAGGAGATTATTTGAGCAGGGTGAGATTGCTCCAGAGGGTATACTGCTGTTTTGCCTGCATCTCGATCGTATTGATACTTTCACCGTTCTGCAGGCTCAGGGCCGCCGACACGGTTCTCCTCACATCCGGCGGAAATTCCGTATCGTTCGAGGTCACAGTTCCCGTGCCCGGCCTCGTGCGGGCCGAGCGCGGCGGAACCAGTGTGCTTATACCTGGTTACGGCTCATTCTCTCCGCCCGGCGCCTTCGAGTATCCGGGCAGGACGTTCCGGGTGGCCATACCGGAAAGCGGCGAATTTCACGTGGCATACACCGTTCTCGAGACGGAGCTGATTGGGCCCATAGAGCTTGCCAGGGTGCCGGGAGAGAGGATCATCGACAGGGGAGACGGCGAGGTGTCCTACGAGACGTACTTTCCGCAGGATCCTTGGGCGGATGCAGGTATCCCTCCGGTAGTATCGGCCGGCAGGCCGTGTTATATGGGCCGGCAGAGGGTGCTGCCGGTAAGGCTCTGCCCGCTCATGCGGGGAGATGGTGGATACGCATTGGCCCGAAAGCTTGTTATAGAAGTGGTTATGGAGAGAGTTTCGCGTCCGGGGAGTGATGGTGCGGTTATCGATGAACAGGCTCCTACCGGGTTATGGGAGAGGCTCTACGGAAGCCTCCTGGTCAACCCGGGCGACGTATCGCGCTTTCAGAAGAGGACGAAACGGGCGAGGAGAGACAGGTCACCGGTGAACGGGATTAGCATGAAGATCCGGGTTCCGGAGACGGGGATATACGCCATCAGGGCCGATTCACTCATCGCCCGGGGGCTCCCCGCCCTGTCGCCCGATCTGCTCCGTTTGAAGAAGATCTATTATGACGAGGCGATGCCGGGCCTCGTGCGCGAGGTGAATGTCCCCATACGCATCGTGAAGGGGCGGAACTCGGGATCGCTGTTCGAGGAGGACGATGTCCTGGTCTTCTACACCATGGGTATCAAGGACGATACAGAGGCCGGGGACATGATCGCGAAGTACTCCGACGAGACGGTTCTATGGCTGGAGGAGGGTGCAGGCGCAGAGATGGTTGAAGGGGCTCCCCTGCCTTCCCCCGCGTCCGATCCATATACGTCGTTTCGGGCGATCAGCAGGAGCAGGAAGGACACCTTCTATCACAAGTGGCCGAGGGCGTGGAGCGAGGATTATTACTTCATCAGCGGCCCGGTCGAGACGCAGGCCGACCTGCCCTTTACGGTTCAAGGCCCTTCGACCGCCGGCAGTTTCTCGGTTACCGTAGAGCTTCAGGGTAATGACGAGGTAAATATGCTGAACTTCGATGTAAACGACAGCCCTATGCCGCTCGGGCTGCTGATCCTCGACTCGAAGGACGACGTGACGTATACATTCAGCGGGCCTTCCGATCTTCTCGTGGAAGGTGAGAACATGCTCTACATTTCAAAAGGGGAGAGATTCGGGTACCTCGTGAACGAGTTCGAGGTCGAGTACGGGGCGCTTTTTGTCGCACATGACGACATGCTGGAGTTCTCGGTCGGATCGGGCACCGACAGCTCGGTCGCGATAACCGGATTTACGGTGGACCGTGGGCTGCTCGTGGAGATCACGGATCCGTTGAACCCGACGGTCTACGAGCTGTCATCCGGTTACTTCTCGCTTCAGACCGATGATACTTACACGCTCTCGTTCGGGCTGGATGGTTCCGCGGAACCGCAGAGGCGGTTCATCGCGCTGGGGGAGGGGGCGGGCGGACACATCTTTAACAACTCGATCGAGGCGGACACTCCGTCCGATCTCAAGGGCAGCACGGGCCCTTACAACACGCTTATCATATCACACGAAAGTTACCTTCCTCCATCGTCCCTGGAGCTTACCGATTACGCGGATTCGCTCAGGGGGAAACAGGGTTACAGGATACTGATGGCCGACGTGCAGGAGGTGTTCGACGAATTCAACGGTGGGATCAAATCCGTCGAGGCGATAAAGAGGTTCATCGATTACGGGGTCGGGCACTGGGGTGTTGAGTTCGTTATCCTGGTCGGAGACGGAAGCGAGGATCACAAGAGGGTATTCAGCAATTCCGGGATTGATTTCATACCGACGTATACCTACTGCATGGCGGCGCTGGCGGCCGGTTACAGGGATGAAGTCGTCTCGACCGATAAATACTATGCATTCCTGGACGAGTCGTCATATCTGAACTCCGGCCGCGGAGGTGTTGAGGGCGGGCCCGATGAGGCCGGAGGGTCCGCAAGCGCCCACCCGGTCGAGATGCAGGTCAACGGGTATCCCGATGTGATTATTGGGCGGCTTCCAGCCGGCAGCACGGTCGAGCTGAGGGCGATGCTGACGAAGATCGATTGGTTCGAAGATGCCGGGCCGCAGGACACCTGGAGAAGAAATATGGTGCTGTTCGCCGATGACGCATGGTCGGGGCTCATGAACAACTACAGCTATGATCCCGGCGAGAGAAGATTCGAGTGGAGTATCGATGAGGTGGCTTCCACGATCGAGGAGGCGCTCCCGGACGGCTTCGACGTGAAGAAGCTTTTCATGTCTCACTGGACGGACGAGCCCCATAAGAATCCCGGGGGTGATATCGGGTCCGTTGTGTATTCGAGGACGAACGATTCCGTGCGGACTTACTTCACCCCCTACCTCGTGGATCGCCTGAACGAGGGATGCCTGTTCTATACATACCAGGGTCATGCGGGCAGGTCGAACCTCACGACCGAGGCCGGATTCACCACTTCGCGGTACTACAGCGACCAGAATCGGCTGACGACGGACCGTCAGTTCGTCTTCATAGGAATGGGCTGTCATATAAGCGAGTTCTCGCGAAAGTCCGAACTGTCGCTGGGGGCCGTTGATGGACCCAACGGTGACTGCCTGAGCGAGCAGCTTCTGTTCAAACCGGGAAGCGGGGCCGTGGCTGCCTATGCCAGCGCCGCCTACGAATTTCTCGGGGAGAATGCAACGTTCTGCGAAAGGCTCCACGAGGTTCTGTTCAAGAGGCCGCCGACCGATTCGGTTCCTCCCGATAATGAGTACACGGGCGCTCATTGGGTGCTCGGCGAGGCCGTGTTCGAGGCGGAGGTCGAGCATATAGATATGAGCCACACGTCCGGCATGGAACAGGTCGCGAGGTATATACTTCTGGGAGATCCTATGCTCAAGATCGACCCCGGCCCTCCCCTGATGAGCCTGGAAGCGGACCGGGGGCAGGGGTGGGAAGAAGTCGATTTCGATTCGCTCGAGGCACGCGGTGGAACGAACGAGTGCGACCTGCGGTTTACCGTCAGCGACGTCGTGGCCCTGGGCGGAATCACGCTGGAGATCGACGGCGAGGACATGACGGATTCGCTCGTGGTCGTAGCGCTCAAGGATGCGGACAGGACATACTCCAGGTCTTACAGCGCGGAATTCGATTATACGATCAACCTCTTCGACAACCTGCTGGTTTTCGACGTATATACGCCTGAAAACGTTAAAGCGGGAACAGTCGAGATACCCATAGCGACGACTATCAGGCTCTACTACAACGACGATCTACAGATCACACCTCTTATAGAATCACCTTCCGAGGGCGACTTCCGGATCGTTGTGGATTTTCCGGCTTATCTCTACCAGCAGCCCATGCTTCTGCTCGATGGAAATCCGATGAGCGGCGTCGAGCTGGGCGTGCGGGATCCCCAGGATTCACTGAGATGGGAGGCCTCTTTCGGATGGAAGTTCAACGCCGGGCCGCATATCTTGACCGTGCAGGTAGGTGAATTCGCCGAAGACTTCGCCTTCACTGTAGCGGGGAGCGGTCTGGTCGTCGATACCTTCAATTTCCCCAACCCCTTCAGCGGGGGGACCAATATCGCATTTCTGCTGAACCTGCCTGCCGACAGGGGCAAGATCAAGATATTCAATGTCAGCGGCAGGTTGATCAGGACCCTGCATATCCCGACGAGCGAGCTGGATGCCAGACCATACTATTGGGATCCGAACTCGGTATACTGGGATGGAAGGGATCTGGCCGGCGACCGTATCGCGAACGGGACGTACATCTACGTTATCCAGCTGGAGAAGGGCGGCTCGAGCGTCAATGTCGACGGAAAATGCGTGAAGCTGGAATGATGAACCGGATCCCCTAGACCCCGGATCGTAGCGTCTGCGCACTCCGTTCCGGATCGATCATCCGATACTAATCCGGCTCTGGCGGGTGCTGTGACTTCTGTTTATTTCATCCACACTTCAATTTTAACACTTAATTGGATTTATCAGAAACTTTCGGCAGGGTCTCTAAGACAGAGAGTTGTTATGAAGAAGGTCTCACCCGGGGAGCCATTATTAACTTAAAACGTCCTGACAAGTCTTCCAGTCGTGAATCAGTCACTTGAGCCTATTGCATCTCCGAAATCTCGAATATCCAGGCTGAGCAGAAACTCGTTCACTATCCTGTTTGCGTGCCGCTGCATACGTGTAAGCTTCTGGTATATGGAAAAGGCGTCCTCTAATAGCTTAAGATGCGGAAAAAGCGCTATGAGCTCCCCGCTGGACAGCTCGTTCAGTACGGAATATTTGGGAAGAAGACCAACCCCATATTCTGCGGTCGCGCCATTAATCATCCCCCGGATATTGTCGATAACGATAATGTGTTCAAGTAGAGGGCGGCGTTCCATTGGCAGTGTGCTTATCAGGTGGTTCCACCATGTCCCTTCCCTGTCGAGCGACAGGACGGGTGTTCCATTCAAGTCAAGAGGTGTGCGAATCGGGTGTTTTCTCAGAAATCCCGGGGCGGCTACTATGACATACTTCTCTCTAAACATGCGATGGCGATGCACAGCGGGGTGCGAGTATTCTCTGCAGTCCACAGCCAAATCGATCTCGTCGTGTAGAAGGTCTGCCATGAGTTCGTTTGAGAAGTGAAAATCAATATGAAATGTGGGATGGGCTAGGAGAAATGGTCTGATTCTGGGAAGCAACACCGTCGTTCCGAACTCGATGGTTGATCCGAGCACGAAGTGGTATACGGGCTCGTCGGCACCGGCGCAGATGCGAAGGTCGGCTTCCTCGAGATCATCGAATACGCGCTGGCAAACTTGGTAAAGGTAATCGCCTTTTTTGGTTAGCGAAAACCGTTTCCCACGCCACTCGAAGAGTTCGCACCCCAGACTCTCACGAAGTCTTCCAATGCTATGACTGACTGCGGATGCAGTGACATGCAACCGATCGGCGGCGGCGCTATAGCTGCCTGTTCGCACGACCTCACGAAAAAGCCTCAGCTTGTTGAGATCGAGACGCATAGTTTTCCTTACTCTTTACATTCATCCTGTGCGGCAGAGAATAAAAGCCACTGAACAATATTCATCATTATAGTGAGATAATATCATTTTATTCATTGATTGTCTTGCTTTATTTTGTTTGTTGGAAGGAGGAGGTTTAGAGATGAACAACTCTATTTTTCAATTGAATGTCCCAAACAATGAGCATTTGGAAGAGTACGACGCGGGATCGAGTGCTCGTACACGTATTAAGTCTGAAATCGATCGTCAAGCCGGAACTGCGGTCGAGATTCCACTTATCATCGGAGGTAAGGAGATCAGGACCGGTAAGACCGGCAGAGTGGTGATGCCGTGTGACCACCGGCACACCCTAGCGATATACCACAAGGCTACGGAGAAGGAAGTCGCAATCGCCATCGAGGCGGCAATTCAAGCGAAAGGACAATGGGAAGAGGTATCTTGGGTCGAACGCGCGTCGATTACGCTCAGGGCAGCGGAGCTGCTGTCGAAAAAACACCGTGAACTGGTCAACGCAGCCACGATGCTCGGACAGGGCAAGAACATCTACCAGGCTGAAATCGATTCTGCTTGCGAAACAATCGACTTCCTGCGTTATAACGCGTACTTTGCCTCACAGATCTACGCCAACCAGCCCCGTTCAGGAGGCGGCCAACTAAACCGCGTTGAGTATCGGCCGTTGGAGGGATTCGTCTTCACGGTCAGCCCGTTCAATTTCACGGCAATCGCGTCGAACCTCAACATGTCGGTCGTTCTAATGGGAAACACTGCTGTCTGGAAACCGGCCAGCACGTCACTCCTTTCCAGTTATTATCTGATGAAGGTTTTTAAGGAGGCCGGATTGCCGGATGGAGTGATCAATTTCGTGCCGGGGAGCGGAGAGCTCATAGGAAGGCAAGTTCTGAATCACCGTGATCTTGCTGGTATTAATTTCACCGGCTCGAATTTCACCTTTAACTCGCTTTGGAGGACCGTCTCCTCGAACCTCGAGAAGCTACGGACGTATCCAAGGCTCGTTGGGGAAACAGGGGGCAAGGACTTCATCTTTGTGCACGCTTCGGCCGATCCGGCGGAAGTGGCAACGGCTATTATACGTGGCGCATTCGAGTACCAGGGGCAGAAGTGTTCTGCAGCCTCGCGCGCTTATATTCCCCGTTCCCTATGGCAGGGGGTACGCGAGCTGCTTCTTGAGGTGATCTCTGGTATTCGAATCGGCGACGTGCGTGATTTCAGAAACTTTGTCAACGCGGTCATTGACGAAACGTCATTCGATAACATAATGGGTTACATCGGGAGGGCTAGGACATCGCCCGAAACGGAAATCCTTGCAGGCGGTATCGGAGATAAATCGAGAGGTTACTTCATAGAGCCGACGATAATAGAAACCGCCAACCCTTACTGTGAGACGATGAAGGAGGAGATATTCGGGCCGGTTATGACGATTTTCGTTTACGACGACAGGGAATTCGATGAGACTCTCGAGATCTGCAATGAGACCTCTCCATACGGTTTGACCGGTGCTGTCTTCTCACGCGATCGTTACTCGCTTGTCGCTGCTTGCAAAGCGCTTCGCCATGCCGCGGGCAACTTCTATATCAATGACAAACCAACGGGAGCCATGGTAGGCCAGCAACCCTTTGGCGGCGCTCGCGGTTCGGGCACTAATGACAAGGCTGGTGGACCGTTGAACTTGCTGCGTTGGGTAAGCCCGCGGACCATCAAGGAGACGTTTGTCCCTGCAACAGACTACACGTATCCATTCTTGAATGCAGAGTAATGATTATGATTTTAGTTGCGTTCTGAATTTTGCACGCCCAAGAAATGCCGATATTGCAATCCCCCCGACTTCGATTATGAGCGGATAGCTCCAATAGGTTCCGCCCTTCTCAACAATGACATTAATTCTTCATATTCAATCGATGTTGCTTCAATGAGTCCTTCTCTATCACCTAGTAAAATATCTTTCAACATGGCCTCCATCGAATCCTGGTATAGTTTTATATCAGCTTGAGTTATCGAATCGGGATCATTATCGTGAGCCAATTCGATCTTCCATAACCTATCCATCTTCTCCCTGCCGACGAGTAAGTGCTTTTGGCAAATAATGTGCGCGGCCTTTCTCGTCGGGTGAGAAGCAATATAATAGTCATACTCCCTCTTAGGCGCCTTTATCGAATCCAGAATAAGGTATTGATTCTTTGCCGGGTTTTCTCTTCTGCTGCAGCATTATAATGATAATGCATAACTTAGGCTGTTCCTCCTGAAAGTTCCATCCGAACGGAAATTGGTGCTTAGTTTAGCTAATATTAGCCATGATTATCGGTCAATCGAAACGATATCCTTAGCGTGATTTCTCAGGAATGTCCGCCAGGATTGAGAGGGAGGCTTAGGATGGCGAATCATGTACTTTGGGACTGTAGCCTGACTAACCTCGATGCCCATTTTGAGAAGCTCCCCGTGGATCCTCGGAGCTCCCCAAAGAGGATTAGTCTCTGACATGGTTCGGATTAAGTCGCGTATTTCCTTTGATACCTTTTGCTTCCTGGCCATCTAGGTCGGCTCTTCCATTTCCAATACATACGAGATCCTCCTTTATGCCATCGGATGACAGTCTCTGGTTGGACCAGGGCCAACGCGCGGTGGGACCTCGGCGCTGAGAAGATGGTGCGTAGAAGGCGAATCAACATTCGGTATATAATGACGAGATTGTGTAAGTGCGAGGGACCAAAGGTGGACGGAATCAAAAGGAGGGACAGGGATCTTTAGAATTTCTTGATTATTCGGCTCCAATCAGACATACTGTCACCACTTACGAATAAGTGGAAGCGTTATGTCTGGAGTTAAATATGAAAGAACGACCTGAAGAAATTTTCCGCAGGCATGGTGGTCAGCTTCGAATGAGCGAAGCCATCAAGTGTGGCATCACACGCTATATGCTCTATTCGCTCAGGGACAAGGGCATTATCGAGCAGGTGAGCAGAGGTATCTATCGGCTGGTGGAACTGCCTCCGATCAGCAATCCCGATCTGGTGACGGTCAGCCTTCGCTTCCCAAACGCCGTCATCTGTCTTGTCTCGGCGCTGACTTATCATGATATCACAACCCAGATTCCACATGTTGTCTTCGTGGCGGTACCGAGGGACTCAAGGATGCCTTCGCTCGATCATCCTCCCATCCAGGCTCATAGATTCTCGAATACGGCATACAAATCAGGCATCGAAGAACATCCAATAGACGGGGTGCCAGTTAAAATTTACAGCCCCGAGAAGACCCTGGCCGACTGCTTTAAGTTCCGCAACAAAATCGGAATGGACGTGGTCCTTGAATCACTGAAACTCTATAAGACACGTAAGAATTTCAACCTCGGCGAGCTGCTCAGATACGCCAGGATCTGCCGAGTCGAAAAGGTGATGCGACCATATCTGGAGGCAACGGTATGACATCTTCCAGAGACATGGCCGCTTCCGTCAGGCAACGTCTCCTCAACCGTGCGAGAAGCGAAAGACGACCATTCAACGAGTTGCTTCAATACTATGCCATGGAGCGATTCCTCTATCGGCTATCCCAATCGGTTCATGTCGACCGGTTTATTCTCAAAGGGGCTTTGATGTTGAGCGTCTGGCGTTCGCCGGAACTTCGTCCGACCATGGACATCGATATGTTAGGAAGAACAGGCAACGAGGAAGCCGATATCGTTGCGAAAATCCAGGACATTTTAGCCGTTGATGTAGAAACGGACGGGCTTGTCTTCTATCCTGATTCCATTCAGGCTGAACGGATTACCGAAGAGGCGGAATACGATGGGATCAGGATTCGGTTTATGGGTGCATTGGGCTCAGCGAGAATCAATATGCAGATTGATATCGGATTTGGCGACGTGGTTTATCCGGAGCCAGAAATGTCGGATCTTCCAACCATGCTGAATTCCCCGACACCAAGGCTGCTCTGCTACAGTCGTGAAAGCTCTATCGCGGAAAAGCTTGAAGCCATAGTAAAGCTGGGTGTGCTGAATAGCAGGATGAAGGATTTCTATGACATTTGGTCGTTGTCCCGACAGTTCGATTTTGATGGCGCGAAGCTGACCGAGGCCGTTCGCCTGACTTTTGAACAACGCGGCACGGCGCTGCACGTGGAAATAGATGCATTCGCTGAGCCTTTCATCGTGACCAAACAGACCCAATGGGTGGCTTTTCGGAAAAGGCTTCAACAGGATCACGTTCCTGCTTCCTTTAGAGAAATCATAGCTTCGGTGGACAGATTCCTATCGCCGATCGTCGCAGCCCTTTCTTCCGGCAAACCGACTCCCACAAACTGGACGGCACCCGGTCCATGGGCCTGAACCGCTAACCCTCCACCCAAAAACGCCTGTACTTTAAATTTATTCCGTCCATATTGCCGTGCTTACGCTTAGCTGACCGTGCGTGCATGATACGGCGATGGGTCTTAAAGCAAAGGTGCTCATGAAAAGATTTGCTTAAGGGGAACATCTTCAAGGCTATCAATACTCTTGGTCAACACAGGACGGGCTATTTCAGTCGATCGATGTGCCAAAAATAACTGAGAACATTCCGAGGAGGGTTACGTTCGGGGAGCCATTATCGTTCGTGACCCTCTTCGGAATTCTCCGTATTGCTCTTAATGTTTCGGGATCTCGAAATTGTTCTTGTTTTAGTTAACATAGACCACCGTTAGTGGGCACACTTATTCCAGGCTGCGAAGCTCCTAGATACTCCCATCTGCTCTGTGTTCAAGGAGTTGATCCTTTACAGCCGGGAGGCACACGGATATAATAGGGTCACCCTGGAAAGAGCATCTTTCGTCTTGCCCCCAATTTGTTAATTAACTGGAGAGTAAAGTGCTCGGCCGAACCATATCCCACTACAAGATCCTCGAAAAACTCGGTGAGGGTGGTATGGGTGTTGTCTATAAGGCCGAGGACACCAGCCTGCAGCGAACCGTCGCGTTGAAGTTTCTCTCGCCGAGGGCCGTAGGCACAGAGGAAGATATGGCCCGCTTTATTCATGAGGCCCGGGCCGCGGCCGCGCTGAATCACAATAACATATGTACCGTCTTTGAGATCGGTGAGGTAAAAGGCCAATCGTTCATAGCCATGGAGTATGTCGAAGGTGAAAGTATCAAGGAATTGGTACGGCGCGGCCCGGTGGAGTTGAATGAGGCACTCGACATCATAATACAGGTGGGGGAAGGATTGTGTGAAGCGCACAAAAAAGGCATCATCCACCGCGATATAAAATCGGCCAACGTGATGGTGACGAGGCGCGGTCAGGTAAAATTGATGGATTTCGGCCTCGCGTTGTCATCGGGCCGTACGCAGATCACCCGAACGGGAACGACTGTCGGTACGGTGGCATACATGTCCCCCGAGCAGGCACGCGGGGAGAGGGCCGACCAGCAATCAGATATCTGGTCGCTGGGAGTAGTACTTTTCGAGATGCTCTCGGGACAGATGCCTTTCGAAGGGGATTACGAGCAAGCGGTCATGTATTTGATATTGAATGAAGATCCAGAATCACTATCGAAACTGAGACCAGGCGTTTCGTCGGAGCTGGAAATCATTGTAGGGAAAGCCCTCGCGAAGTCAAAAAACAAGCGCTACGATAGCATAGAAGCGTTGTTAGCGGATCTCAAAGCTATCAAAAGAAAACTTACGGCGGGCGCCTCCGCACAAAATGCATCGGAGAAAACATCAAAGCCGTCCATAGCCGTGCTCCCATTCAGGGACATGAGCTCGCAGAGGGACCAGGAGTATTTTTGCGAGGGAATCGCCGAGGAACTCATAAATGCACTGGTGAAGCTTGATGGGCTCCGGGTGGCGGCCCGCACGTCGGCGTTCCAGTTCAAGGATCGTGAAAGTGACATCAGGAAGATCGGATCGCAACTCGGTGTAGGAACAGTGCTGGAGGGCAGTGTTCGCAAGGCCGGAGACAGGCTGCGCATTACCGCGCAGCTGATAAACATAGACGATGGATTCCATCTGTGGTCTGAAAGATATGACAGGAAGCTCGAGGATATCTTTACCATCCAGGACGAGATATCGTTGGCCATCGTGGACAAACTCAGGGTCAAGCTTCTCGGGCAGGAGAAAGCTGCGCTTGTCAAGCGACATACCGTCGATCAAGAAGCTCATAACTTATATTTGAAGGGCTTATATTTCTGGAATCGCAGGCTGGAGGGCGGCATGATAAAGGCCATGGAGTTTTTTCAGCAAGCGATCGAAAAAGACCCGGATTACGTTCTTGCGCACGTAGGGATTGCCGACGTCTATAACATAGCCGGCTTTTTCGGTTTTCTGTCACCGGCGGAGGCGTTCCCGAAAGCCAAAGCGGAGGCTGAGACAGCGCTGGCAATCGACAACACGATGGGTGAAGCCCACGCCTCGTTGGCCTGGGCAACAGCCTGTTATGATTGGAATTGGTTCTCTGCTGAAAAGCTTTTCGTAAGGGCTATCGAACTCAACCCGCAATACGCAACGGCACACGAGTGGTATGCCATATATCTGTGGGCTATGGGGCGTTTCGATGAAGCGATTGCAGAAGCCGAGACAGCAAGGGAGCTCGATCCCCTTTCGCTTATAATAAACACAGTTGTAGGAATTGCATATTATTTTGCACGCCGGTACGATGAGAGCATCGCAAATCATAGAAAAGCACTAGAAATGGATCCGAATTTCCTGTTGGCGAACACTTATATTACCATGCCATATGTGGATGCAGGAAAGTATGATGATGCGGTTGATATCATTCGAAAAGCCGAGCCATTGGCGGCCGAACACGCGTACTCGCTTGGATATTTCGGAGGAGCTTACGGCAGGGCAGGGCTGAAAGACGATGCCCTTCGAATTCTTGCTAGGCTGGACGAATTGGCTCGGAGAAGATACGTCTCCACCTTCTCTCGCGCGGTCGTCTTAGTAGGTTTGGGTGAAATTGATGAAGCGTTGGATGACATGGAAAAGTCAATCGAAGACAGGTTTCCGATCAATATATTCTCAAAGACCTTCCCGTTTTTCGATTGTCTAAGATCAAATATGCGGTTTCAGGCATTAATGAAAAAGATAGGTTTAGACGAATGATCGGAAGTGCTTTTGCCTTCTATTTATTTAGTCCACTTTATTATTCTGGCAGTTAGCGGATTTCCAAAAGCTGTAGGTAAAGCCAAATAAAACAGAGAGTGGTTATGAAGAGGGTTGCACACGGGGAGCCAAATTTTATCTGGTCGTAACTGACGACCCTTTGGTTAAAGTAGTCCTTGCTCTCAAATGAGGGTGGGGATTTTGTATATGTGGTAAATTCCGAAGGGTTTGCGGACTTGGATATTCGGCTGTGTTCTCAGTTCCGAGGAGGGTGACGAATGGGGTCCGCATTGAGGGCCTCCGAATGTGCCAAAATGGTCTCAGAGTCTCAGATTCTGAGTATTGAGGCGTGCTGTGGTTAACGCATTTTGGCACAATGGGATGCGATCGTAACCCTCTTCAAAATAGTGAAACAAGGCTTTGAGTAGAAACGCAACTCCTCATTTTAATCGACGGACAGACTGACCTGCCCCCAATCCTTGTTCCACTCTCTATCTCAAACTGCTCTGGCTGGTCTGCTACCGAAAAGTGGACAGATTTAGAACCTTCTATCTCACCACAATATAGCCAATAAAAGTTGCATTTTACACTTTATTGGCATAACATACTGTGGTACAATCAATTGTTACACTTTTCATCAAGGGTTCAGCTTCAGGAGGTGAAAGATGAGAACGCTGGTCAAATGCACAGCGATTTTCGTCTGCATCCTCGTGCTTACGCCTGTCCTTGCCAGCCCCAAGGGTCGTGGTCTGGGCCGGTTACGCCGGGATCGGATGGAGATCGGGCGCGGCATGCTCGAGGTGCAGAACGTGGACTGGACCACGCTGTTGCGTTACTACGCTGACGACATCGAGTACCACGATTCGATCGTCGACGTCTACGGCATCGATATGTTGACACAGTTCCTCGGGCGGCTCTACGGCAGCTCGCCGGATCTCGTCACGACGATCGAGGACGAAACCCTGGTGGGCGGCGTGTACTCGGCGACCTGGACGATGGTCGGCAGCTTCAACGGCGTGCCCTACGAAGCCAAAGGCATTTCGATCATCAAGTTCCGTCGTTGGAGCAGGGAGGTCTACTACTGGCGGGACTACTACACCGAAGGCGACATCATGACCAATATCCCCGGCTTCGATGAAGCGATCCTGGGATTCCGCACGTACTACCGGTGCGCAGTCGATCCAACCTTCGACTGCCCTCTCGAACCGACCGCGGCCGACGCCCTGCCCGAAATCAAATCTTTGGTCGACTCGCCGGCGTTGGACAAGTGCGGCGACTGGATCCGTTCCCTGTTCAGGTTACGCCGGAAACGTCTCGAGATCGGACGCGCGCTCGTCGAGATCAACCCTGCGAATTGGCAATCACTGCTGCCTTACTATACCGACGATTACGAGTATCACGATCCGATCGTCGACATCTACGGCTTCGACACGCTGGTGCCCTTCTTCGCGCGACTCTTCGCCAGTTCGCCCGACCTGGTCACCACGGTCGAGGATGAAATGCTGATCGGCGGAGTGTACACAGCGACGTGGACGATGGTCGGTCAATTCAACGGCGTGCCCTACAGCGCCAAGGGCATGTCGATCCTCAAGTTCCGTGACTGGAGCACACAGACGTACTACTCGCGGGACTACTACAGCGAGTCCGACATCATGGCGACCATCCCCGGGCTCGACCA
>CAYRCK010000014.1:9773-73549 GCA_964422745.1 uncultured bacterium | reverse complement strand
TTCCTCGTTGTACCTCTCGGTTACTTGAAATGGCAAGTGGTATGCCAATGTTCCGAATCGTTCCCTATGGCTACGGGGATATCCGTAATTGTTTGTAATGAAATAAGTTAACCTCTAGGAAAATAGGCGGATGCTTGATGCGGTATGGAAGGAAACGAGCCAGTAATGTAAAAATTAATTTACATATTGATATACGGTTGAATAATTCAATTATTGATAATCAGTTACGGCGAAAATCAAAGTTTACACAAAAGTAATTGTTTGTTTACAGTTCGGGCGGTTAATGCAGGCAACCGAGTTTTCGCGCTATTACTATTCGCTGTATCTCGCTCGTTCCCTCGCCGATTTCCAGAAGCTTCTGATCTCGGAAGAAGCGTTCGATCTGATATTCGCGCATGAGGCCGTAACCACCGTGTATCTGCACGGCTTCGTTGACGACCCTCCGCATCACCTCGCTGCAGTAGAGCTTGCTCATGGCGGCTTCCATGCCGAACGGCCGTCCGTTCTCGCACAACCAGCAGGCCTTGTAGAGCAGGTTTCTGGCGGCCTCGATCTCCATGGCCATATCGGCCATCTTGAAGGCGTTGATCTGGAAGTTCGATATCGTCTTTCCGAACTGCTTCCTCTCCTTCGAGTAGTTGAGTGCGAGCTCGAATGCCCCCTGTGCTCCACCCAGCCCCATCGCCGCGATAGCGAGCCTTCCGCGGTCGAGGGTCGAGAGCATCTGCTTGAATCCCTCGCCCTTTTTGCCCAGGAGGTTGCCCTTGGGGACCCGGACATCCTCGAAGTACAGCTCCCCTGTGTTCGACGCCCGCCACATCATCTTGTCGTGCATCTCCTTGGCCGTGAGGCCCGGAGTGTCGTTCGGCACGAGGATGCAGCTGAGCTCGGGCTTTCCCGATTCGGTTTCCCCCGTGCGGGCCTGTACGATCACGACCCCCGATATCGGCGAGGACGAGTTCGTGATGAATATCTTGCTGCCGTTTATGATCCATTCCCCGTTCTTCAGCTCCGCCGTTGTCTGGGTCGCTCCGGCATCGCTTCCAGCGTTGGGTTCGGTGAGCCCGAACGAGGCCAGGATCTCGCCTCTGCACAGCCTGGGCAGCCACTCGCGCTTCTGCTCTTCGCTGCCGAAGTAGAATATCGGGCCTATTCCCAGGGAGTTCGCCGCCGCCACCGTGGCGGCAGCCGATCCATCAATCCGCGCAAGCTCCTCGACGGCGATGATATAGGAGATATAGCCGAACTCACTGCCTCCGAGCTCCTCCGATACGTACATTCCGAAAAGGCCCATTTCGGCCATCTTGCCCACGAGTTCCAGCGAGAATTCCTCCTTGGCGTCGAGTTGCTCCGCTACAGGACCGATCTCCTTCTCGGCGAAATCCCTGATGGAATCCCGCAGGATCTGCTGCTCTTCCGTGAGATCGAAGTTAAGCATGTATCTCCTTTCCTTACATAGGCTTGATCGCTTCAGGCCCGAGGGGGGATTATAAGTTGCCGTCTGCTGAGTGTCAAACGAAAACACCCTCTACTTCTTGTAGCGGCTTATGAATTCCTCCACCTCCGGGATCCCTCCCTGGTATATCAGGTACCCGTTGTGCGGTTCGCGCTCGGTGATCTCGCCGGCGACGGGTGTGAGCATGATACGTTTTACCTCTTCCCTGTCGTGGCTCTGTCCCAGCGCCCACCCGAGTTTGACATACGCCACTTCCGGCAGCATGTTAGAGGCGGGTATGACACCCAGGTCCATGATGTCGCGTCCCGTATCGTAAACGTACATCTGAACGTAGCCCCACAGGGTCTGGACGGTCATATAGATATGGATACCATTCTCGCATGCCCTCTTCAGAGAGGGATAGAGCGGTTTGTTGACATGTCCGAGTCCCGTTCCCGCTATTATTATCCCCTTGTAACCGTTGTCGGTTAGGGCATCGATGATGTCCGGCTTCATGTTGGGATAGTAGTAGACGATCGATACCCGGTCGTCGAAGGCCGTGTTTATCTTGACCTCTCTGTCGCTGCGCCGTCGTTTATAGTCGTCGCGCAGATGATCGAAGCGTTCACTGTTGACCGTGGCCAGAGGTATGTCGCTTATGGTTCTGAACGTGGACCGGTAGGATGAGTGCATTTTCCTGACGCGCGTGCCCCTGTGCAGCAGCCCGTACTGGTCGCTCGTCGGGCCGAACATGCAGACCATAACCTCGGCGATGTCTCCCTCGGCGGCCGTTCTCGTGGCGTTTATCAGATTGATCGCTGCGTCACTGGAAGGCCTGTCGCTGGAGCGCTGCGAACCTACCATAACGACAGGGATCGGCGGATCTTGAACCATGAAGGAGAGTATAGCCGCCGTATGATGCATCGTATCAGTGCCGTGTCCTATAACGATGCCATCAGTGCCCTTCTTGACTTCCTTCTCTATCGCCCTGGCCGTGCCTATCCACTGCTCGGGTCCCATATTCTCGCTGAACACGCCGTAGAGCTTCTCGGTCTCTAGGTTACATATATCGGCGAGTTCCGGCACGGACCCGTAGAGCTCGCCGGGTGAGAACGCCGGTATGACCGCCCCGGTCCTGTAATCCAGCCTCGATGCTATCGTACCTCCCGTCCCCAGCAGCTTTACGTGGGGTTTTTTCGGATCGAACGGGAATTTCTTCTCCGGTATCTTGTAGTGCGCTTCCTTGTGTCCTATCTGCTTGATCGAATCGATCGTATCGACCGCAACTCCAACGTTGTATCCGTTGCGCAGCTTGAGCACGATATGCTCGCTGTCCGCCGTTTCGGAACGGGGCAGGATAATACCGGTGAAGTTTCCCCTGGTCGACTTCACCTCTACATCGTACCAAACGCCGGTTTCAAACCTCTTCAGGCACTCGAGCGCGTTATCTCTGTAGCCCTTGTATAAATCCGACACCTATCCGTGCTCCCCCGCTCCGGTTTGATTGATTTCATCAGGATCCGTTTATTGTCTCCCCGGCCGGACCTCATAGTGTGCCGTCCGCAGGTCGATGGAGCGGCTCAACTTATAACAATATATGAGAATCGGCCTGTCATAGGAAGTGAAAATGAGTAAAGTATTCTATCGATTTTGACGATTATGGTGATATCGGCAATGAATTGAAGGCAATCCGAGGTCATTTGGCTAGTGGGGTCGAGTATGAAAAACCATACGGGTGATTATAATTTTTGCGGTCGACTCCTCGTATTCTCGATGATAATGGCGATGGCGCTTTTTGCCGCCTCGAATGTGAATTCATACGGCGGCAAGATGCTCAATGTCTCGATTTCAGGAAGGCCCGTCACGTATCTGCCCAGCGAGATAGAGGATGTCACTTCGGCCAAGATCGTGCATAACAATCTCTGCGAGAGCCTGGTGCGCTATGGAGAGAGAAGGATGGTGATCGAGCCCTGTCTGGCGGAGGAATGGCAGGTCGAGGAGGCGGGAAGGATATGGGTGTTCAGGCTCAAGAACAATGTCCGGTTTCATGACGGATCGCCGTTCTCCTCCGATGATGTCGTCAGGTGCTTCAGTGAGAATCAAAGGTTCACCGGGAAGGTTGAAAAGCTCGACAGCTACAGGGTCAGGTTCGTGCTGCAGGACAGGCGATCCGATTTCAACAAGACGATTTCACAGGCGACTTTTGCGATTTATAAGCTCCCGCCGGAGGGCGGCATTCTCGGGACAGGTCCATTCAAGCTCGATGTCTGGGATCCAGAGGACAGAGTCACCCTTCTTCCGTTCGAGGACTACTGGGGCCTGAAACCGGACCTGGACGGCATAGTGTTCCACTGCCTCATGGATCCGGAGACCGGTCTGGCACGGATGAAAAGAGGAGAGATCGACATAGTGGACATCGTTCCTCCATCCCTCGCCAGCGAGGTCGATGCCAACGATAACCTCGTTCTATCGATACAGGAAGGGGTGAGCGTCAGCTACATATTTATCAACAACTCCAAGCCTCCGCTGGACAGCGTCAGGTTCCGGTGTGCCATCAATACATTGATCAACAGGGAAACGATCATCAGGGACGTTTACTCCGGCCAGGCCATCGAGTGCAGGGGATTGCTCCCGCCCGTTATAGGCGGACAGCAGGAAGGCCCGCCCAGGTTTGTGTACCAGGCCGACGAAGCCCAGCGGGTGATAAAGGAGTATCTAGGCAATAACGGCCGGACATTCAAGATGCTGGGCCTGCCATGCCCCAGGCCTTACTGTCCGGATCCGAACAAGATGGCCAGATTGATAGCAGGTTACCTTGTGGGAGCCGGTCTCAAGATCGATTACACTGCCACGCACTCAATGGGCGAATACATCGAAAACCTCTCCACCGGCGACTACGATTTTATCGTATCCGGCTGGGCGCTCGACTCATGCAGCCCGAACGATTTCTATACGACCATCTTCGGATTGGGCGGTGTAGAGTCGACATTCGGAGGCGTCTGGAAGAGCGATGAATTCGAGTCCCTTATACTACAGGCTAGAGCGACGGTATCGGTCAAGACCAGGATGCAGCTCTACAGGCAGGCAGAGGAGGAGTTCTTCGGGGAATGTCCCTTTATCGTTCTGGCGCACCCGAACAGACTGTCGGCGCATAGGAAGGGTGTGACGGGTCTTAAGTTCGGGCCGACCGCCGAGCTGCGCCTCGGGATGGTGAGCAAGAATTAGATAGTTGTATCGTGGTTGTCTGGAAATGCTTGATATCCGCTCACAGTGCTGAGGAGAGTTCGCCTGCTATCAGATTTTCCAGAAGCTCCGAGACGTCCCTGCCCTCGACCTTTCCCCTGTAACGTTTCATGATCTTTCCCATGAGGTAGTGCTTGAGCTTCTCCGCCTCTATTGGTGGGCGCTCGATCCTGCGGACCATCGAGGTGATATCCCCTTTCA
The DNA here is from genome assembly GCA_964422745.1 of uncultured bacterium. Taxonomy (GTDB): domain Bacteria; phylum Krumholzibacteriota; class Krumholzibacteriia; order Krumholzibacteriales; family Krumholzibacteriaceae; genus CAYRCK01. The sequence goes on along the minus strand of CAYRCK010000014.1, from coordinate 68,670 downwards.
GGGCGGTTATACCAGAGAATCCCAGGTCTTCCGCGGCTTGTGATGCTTCATTCTTCAGATTCCCGCATGTCATCTCGATCAGGAGGGGTATGGTCTCCGCAGGGAGTTTCCGTTTTCCAGCCTCGTTGACCGTGGCCATGAACGTGTCATCATCTAGATTAGGGACCGTGCCCGCCCTTTTCATCCACCTGAGCTTGTTCAGCATGAATGAGGCCAGCTGCTGCGGCGTATAGGTTCCTCCGGCCGCGGCTTTGTCGAAGAGGTCCTTCTCGTCCGCAGTGCTCATAAGGTGCGCCGCGGTCGGTGAAAGCCCCATCTCCAGGTACCTTTCCTCCCGGTCCCAGGGGGTTTCGGGCAGCCGGGACCTGATCTGTTCCATGTGTTCCTCGGTGATCGCCAGGGGAGGCAGATCGGTATCGGGGTACATGCGGTCTGGCCCGGGGAGTATGCGTTCGAATCCGTTTGTCCCGTCCGGAAAGGCCTGCCGTGTCTCGTTCGGTACGCCGTCGGTTGCCTCCTTCGCCCTTATGGCTATCTCTTCGGATGCGGTTTCGACATCCCGGCCTTCGCCCCATACGATCACGACGGTGTCGTTGTCGCCGGTTCTCGTGTGCTTCTTTATCTTCGACCAGGTCGTGCTCGAAAGCGTTTCCCCTTCCATGTCCGAGTGCGCGATGTTGGGGCATATGTCCAGGCATGCTATGACACGAACCCTGTCGGATATCTCCTTTGCGAATGTTGTCTCCGGTTGAGTCCTGGTTTTTAGTATCCCCTTGAAGCCTCTAAGGACCACGGCCCGGATCTGCGGCTGCTTATCGAGCGCTCTTGCGAGGGGATCGTACTGTGTCTCCTTGATGATGCCCGTCACATCGTATTTATCGGACTTGAAGGTCGATTGTGTGATCTTCCTCCGCTCGAGCTCACTCTTGATGTCCAGCAGGGCGAGCTGCCTGAACGCCTCGTTGTGCACCAGCAGCGGGATGAGCGGTATGCGTGAGACCCCCTTGATCTCGACGCGCCGGCCTCCTTCGACGGAAACGTTCACGTCCTGTCTCGCCGCGCCTATGCCGCGTCTGACCTTTCCGGTGGCGCGGGTCAGCCATCGAATTATCTGTGCCACATCTCCGACCTCCTCCGGAGTCCGCATATCGGGATACGTTACGGTTTCGATGAGGGGGATTCCCAGCCTTCCCGTGCGGTAGGTCCTCATGTGTCCGACGTCGCTCACCTCACGGCATGCATCCTCCTCGAGGCCCAGTTGCTTGATTCCTATGCGTCTGTCCCTGTAGGGTATCCATCCGTCCACACCGAGAATGGTCGTCCTCTGGAACCCTGTCGGTATCGAGCCGTCCAGGTATTGCTTCCTCGCGATATGCACCTCGCTAACCAGGTTGCAGCTAAGCAGCATAGTGATCTCCAGGGCAATATCTAGGGCTTCCTCATTGAGCTCGAAGGGTGGGGTGTCATCCATCTCGTATGTGCAGACGGTGTCCTGATGGATCTGGTATATGATCTCTTTCTTCGTTTTGAACTCCATCAGCGCCGTGCCGTCGTACTCTCCGAGTTCGGACAGGGTAGGGCGCATGTGTCGCAGTATCTCGGCATGGAATTCTTCTGTGTAGGGCTCTACGGGGCAGCGGCAGAAGAGCTTCTTCGCTGTATCGAGCTGCTGGTGGATCTCGAGTCCGCTCCGAAATCCCATCGCCGCGTAATCATCGGGGGTCGTGTCCTCTATCCGCTTTCTCTCTATCAAACAGGGCTCTCCTTGAGCACGGCTCAGCAGTCCAGGTAGAGCTGGATCTCGAGCGGGTGCGGGTGATTCCGTACGGGCATGATCTCGGATTCCCGCTTCAAGTCTATCCAGTCGCGGATCAAGGACTCGTCGAAGACGCCGCCTTCGAGCAGATATTCATGATCCCTGTCAAGCTCGTCGAGGGCCTCCGAGAATGAGCATGGGAGCGGTTTTATCTTTTTCCTATCGGCGGGTTTCATGTCGAATATGTTTAGATCGTAAGGACCGAAACCAAGGGCCGCAGGATCCAGCTTTTTCCTTATGCCGTCGATACCCGCCATCAGTTGGGCGGCCATCGCGAGATATACATTACAGGTGGCGTCCGGTGGTCTGAATTCTATCCTCTTGCTATCCGGCTTCGTGGCGTACTTGGGGATCCGTATCGCCGCGGAGCGGTTGGCGAGAGAGAAAAAGCAATTCACCGGAGCCTCGAATCCGGGTATGAGCCTCTTGTAGGAGTTTGTGCTCGGATTCGTGAGGGCGAGCAGTGACGGCGCGTGTTTCAGCAGGCCGGCGATGTAGTGGTGGGCCAGCTTGCTTATGCCGCCGTACCCGCTGCGGCTGTGAAACAGCGGTTTTCCCTTCTTGAACAGCATCTGGTGAAAGTGCATCCCGGTGCCCGGCTCGTTGTACAGCGGCTTGGGCATGAAGGTCGCGACCTTGCCGTGTTCGTGCGCGGTCATCCTCGCGAAATGCTTCACCATCATTACTGCATCGCCCATCTTGGCCAGCGGACCGAACTCGATCTCTATCTCGACCTGGCCGTGCCCCCCGACCTCGTGATGATGATAAAAGCTTTTCACGCCGGCTTCCTCGAGCAGAGTGACCGTCCTGTCCCTGATGTCGGACAGCGTATCCTCCGGAGGTATCGCGTGGTATCCCCCGAAAGGCCTGAGTCCGTAATTGTCCTCGAATCCGCCCTCGGCCGGTGTAATTTCGTAGCCGAAGCGCGTGTTTGTGTCCGCTACCAGGACCTCGTCGAATATGTAGTATTCGAGCTCGGGGCCCCAAGTTGACAGATCTGCGTAACCCGTTTTCGCCAAATATGCTTCGGCTTTCATTGCGATCGATCTCGGATCCCTGGAGAACAGCTTCTTGGAATCCGCCTCCACTATCTTGCAGATGAACGATATGGTTTTTTCTTTCCTGAAGGGATCCACGAATCCCGTGTCGAGCTCCGGGAGAAGGGATAGATCACCTTCCTCTATCGTGGACAATCCCGGGAAGTTCGATCCATCGAATCCGACTCCCAGGGAGAAGAGCTCCCTGTTGCATCGCGAACGAGGTACTGTCAGGTGGTGCAGGCGGCCGAAGAGATCCGTGAACTTCAGATCGACATGCCTGACATCCAACCTGTCGAGTGTCGACTTGAGTTTTCCGATGCTCGTAAAGATGGGCGACCTCCAATCAATAGGTCTCGTTGACTGCATCAGTCCGATTTCCGTCTGATGCGAAAAAGTAATTAATAATATGCAAGATAAACGGCAGGTTCAAGAAATAATTACCAGTTGACAAAGACGGCTCCCGGTGATAATTCAAAGGTTGTTTCAACACTCGAGGAGGTCTGAATGAACGAGCAGAAGATCATGAATCGTTGGTTGGTCGTGATCGGGGCTATAGTGATACAGCTCTGCCTGGGTGCTATATACGCCTGGAGCGTTTTCACGAAGATGATCACTATCCCGGTCTCAGATGGAGGATTATACGGATTCAGCGCAAAGCAGGCAGCGTGGGTCTTCTCGGCGGGGCTTGCGACGTTCGCGGTCGTCATGGTTATCGCCGGGCGTCTTCAGGCCAGGCTGGGTCCAAAGCCGATAGCCATGGCTGGCGGCATAGTACTCGGCGCCGGATATATCCTTGGAGGATTCTTCGGTAGCAGCTTCGCGGCCCAACTGCTGTTTATAGGCATAGTCGGCGGTGCGGGGATCGGGCTCGCCTACGTTGTGCCGATCGCCGTTGGCGTTAAATGGTTCCCCGACAAGAAGGGCATGATCTCAGGTTTGGCCGTTGCGGGGTTCGGGTTCGGCGCGACTCTGTGGGTGAAGCTTGCGGGGAGCTGGTTCGGGGGGCTGCTGAACACGACGAATTTCTTCGGGCTTCCCGGCGTGCAGAGCGTATTCTTCGTCTACGGTTTGGTTTTTCTGGTCCTCGTGCTTCTCGGCAGCACCGTAATGGTGAATCCCCCCTCCGGGTATAAACCGGCGGGTTGGGAGCCGCCTGCGGCGAGCGCTGCGGGAGGGGCTACCGGCGCGGTGGACCTGACCAGCGGGCAGATGCTCAAAACGCCCCAGTTCTTTGCGATCTGGCTGATGTTCGTCGGCTCGGGCCTGGCGGGACTGATGGTTATCTACTGCATCCGCCTGTTCGGGATCGACGCGCTCCAGGACAGCGGAGCGGTCACGGACATAAAGGTGGCTGGAGCGATTGCCGGGACGGCGATGGCCTGGTATGCGATACTCAACGGGCTGGGACGCATAGTCTGGGGAGTGGTTTCCGACAGGATCGGGCGCAAGCTCGCTCTGTTTCTCATGTGCCTCTTCCAGGGTGTGATAATGCTTCTTTTCTTCAAGATGGGCGCCTCGACAGTGGGATTGATAATAGGCGCATGCATCATAGGGTTCAACTTCGGCGGCAATTTCGCGCTCTTCCCGGCCGCCACGGCTGATTTCTTCGGTAACAAGAACGTCGGCACCAACTATGGATGGGTTTTCCTCGCGTACGGGGTGGCAGGTATCGCGGGTCCGCAGATAGCCGGCTACTTCAAGGATATAGCCAGGGGCGGCGGCGTCAGCGCATGGAGCACGCCGTTCATAATCGCGGGCATCTCGTGCATCGTCGCCGCGGTCATTGCTCTCGTGCTGAGACCGCCGAAACACGCGTAGTGCATTTCGGACGCTTGCAGATATAATATCAAAGGGGGCCGTGCCGGCCCCCTCTGGTTTTTGGCAGTCAATCGAATACGCCTTGCCACACCCTGCTACATGGCTCCGCTTTAGTTTACAGCTCACCTGATCGGGCTTTTAAATTTAACGTTTGTATGGTATTCTATCTTGTGATCGTTTGAGTGTGGAACGGCCCGTTTATTAAGGAGGCGCAGATGGAGGATGCGGTCCGCAAGATCATCGAGGAGATGGGGGAGGATCCCGGAAGGGAAGGTCTCCTGAAAACGCCCCAGCGGGTGAAGGAATCCTTCATGTTTCTTACGAGTGGATACCGTGAGGATATAGAGGGAGTTCTCGAGGGATCGATCTTCGAAGAGGAATACGACGAGATGGTCATCGAGAAGGATATAAGCATCTACAGCCTCTGCGAGCACCACCTGCTTCCGTTCTTCGGCAAGTGTCATGTGGCATATATACCGAAGGGAAAGATCATCGGGTTGTCGAAGATTCCGAGGATCGTCCAGATCTTCTCCAGGCGGCTTCAGGTGCAGGAGCGGCTGACGAACCAGATAGCGAAGACGCTTATGGATCATCTGAAGCCCTACGGGGTCGCGGTCACCATCGAGGCCGTACACCTGTGCATGGCGATGAGAGGTGTCAGAAAACGGGATTCGCTGATCATCACGAGCTCTATGCTCGGAGCTTTCCGCACCGACAGCAAGACGAGGATGGAGTTTTTGAACCTGGTCCGCGGCAGCGACAGGCATAGATGGTAGCATCTATGCGGGTTACAAGGGACAGGTGCGGAACGCCTCCCCCTCGGTGACGTGATCCCCCTCGCAGTTGATTGATGATCGGAAGGTTGCGACCCGCGCTGACCGGGCGCCGGTATCGGATCTCACCCTACAACGAATATTATTTCCCACCTGGTTGCTATTATCAGCTTCTCCGGCGGTATATATTACACAGATAAGGCTTTTCCGGGGTATAAAGTGGGGAGGGTGCCCGGATACCGCTTTGATTAAGATATATCCGGATGATACTCTCCCACCAGCTTGCAATATTCTTGGTTATTTTTGGCGGCGTATCCCACGACAGTCCTTTTTTGATGTCAATAATGGGATTTGGTGCTCATCATTGCCAAAGGCCGCAGTATCGTGGGGGGGGCGGCTTTTTCCCTTGACTTTCGGTTTTTATTCGGGTACCCTTTGTTGTCGGTCGCCTTTGCGGGGCGGCGGGGAGCGGCCGCGGGCCGGGTTGGGATGGGGAGGCGATGTCCGGTGGCTGTGTGGTGTGGCGTCCGTAGGTTAGGCGTTGTGCCGGACGGCGGCCGTGTAATTGAGACGGCCGCGGGTCGGGCGTCGTGCCGTCGGGTGGCCGTGAGACGGAGGCTGAGATGCCGTACTTGACGAAACGGCAGGGAGAGGTGCTCGATTTCGTGAGATCGTTCCAGGCCGTCGAGGGCTATTCTCCCTCGATCGAGGAGATAGCGGCGCACTTCGGGCTGTCGGCGGTCAGCACGGTCCACGAGCATCTCGTGAACCTGGCCGGGAAGGGATTTCTGAGACGGGAGTGGAACAGGGCGCGTTCGATCGAGCCGCTTCCCTCTGTGGGCGCCGTGGAGGTGCCGCTTTCAGGAGCCGTGGCGGCCGGAGAGCCGATAGAGGCGGTGGAGGTGCCGGAAAGCGTTACCCTGCCCGCCGACCTCGCCGGGCGGGGGTATACCTTCGTTTTGAGGGTCAAGGGTGATTCGATGGTGGGTGATGGGATCTTCGACGGGGATCTCGTGGTCGTGGAGAGGCGGCGGCGTGTGGAGAACGGAGCGCTGGCGGTCGTGCTGCTACGGGGTGAGGAGGCCACGGTCAAGCGTTTCTACCAGGAGGGAGACAGGGTGAGGCTCAGACCGTCGAACCCGGCCATGGAGGATATCACCGTTTCCGCCGCCGAGGCGCAGGTCCAGGGGGAAGTCGTGGGGCTCGTCAGGCACTACCGCCGCTAGGTGGTGCTCATGTGTCCCGGCCGCTCGTGCCCGCCCGTGAGGCGGGTGCCGCCGGGCGGGCGTGTGTGCGAAGGCGGCCCCGTTCCCATTCATGCTTAGTACCGGTTGGTGACAGGTGTCCATAGTGTACCGGAGTGTCGATTTCGTCCTCTCCACGAACGCGGAGGGAGAGGTGCGTGAGGGTGACCGTCTCCTGTTGGATACCGGGAGGCCGCCCAGGGAGGGTGAGCTCGCCCTGGTCAGGCGGGATGGGGTGGAGAGCCTGTGCCGCTGGGGCGCGGGGTGCGGAGGTGATGTGCAGGCGGTGGTTATAGGTATAAAACGTAAGCTGTAGCTGCGCGGGGGCTCGGGTGACGTGAGGCCCGTCGCCGGCTGCGGGAGCGTAGAGGATGGAACGCGAGATCCTTCATGTGAACACGGACGACTTCTACGCGTCCGTTCTCAGGCTGCGTGACCCCGCGCTGCGGAGCAAGGCCGTTGTGGTGGCCGGCCCGTCGCCGCGCGGTGTGGTCATATCGTCCTCGTACGAGGCCCGGCGTGACGGCGTGGAGCGCGGGATGACCGTGTCGGCGGCGAGGCGCATCTGCTCCGGCGGCGCGTTTCTGGCTCCGGACTGGCGGCTCTTCCGCAGGGCCTCGCGCGCCCTGTTCGCCGTGCTGGGCCGCTTCAGCCCCGTTGTGGAGCATGCCTCTCTGGACGAGGGATACGTCGACTATACCGGCTGCGGGCGTCTATTCGGTCACGTGCTGGATGCCGGAAGCCGCATCAAGGGCGAGATCCTCCGCGAGACGGGGCTTCGGGTCTCCCTGGGGGTGGCATCGAACAAGCTCGTGAGCCACGTGGCGTCGCGCACGGCCAAGTGCTCGCACGTTGTCGATGTGTATCCCGGCTGCGAGAGGGATTTCCTCGCCCCGCTGCCGATCCGGCGTTTCCCTGCGGTTGGCGTGAAGAGGGCCTGCGTTCTCGGGGAGCTGGGGATAAGGGTCGTCGGGGATATCCTTCTGTTCCCGGAGGAGCTCTTCTCATTCTGCTTCGGCCCGTGGGGGCTGCGGCTCTACAGGGGTGCGATGGGTGAGGATCATGCCTCGGTGCGGCCGCAGCCGGACCGGACGAGGCGGTTCAGCGTAGAGGTGCTGCTGCAGCCGGACAGCGTTCGGCGGCGCCTGCTCGATTCCTTCCTCTACCGCCTCTCGGAACGCCTCGGTGAAAGGCTGCGCTCGGAGCGCTACAGGGCGGGGGCGCTCATCCTGGAGCTCCGCTACGCGGACGGCGTGGCCGTGAGCGGACGCGAGGGGCTTTCCCGGCCTTCCTCCGACGATTCGGTCCTCTTCGAGGCGGCCGAGAAGGCATTCGCCCGTCTGTTCAGGCGCCGCGTCAGGGTCCGGTTCCTGCTCCTCTCGGCGGCGGCGGTCGAGCATGAGCCCGTTCAGCTGGAGCTTTTCACGCATGAACGAAGCGCGCACGGCGAGAGGATGCTCAGGCTGCACGGGGCGCTCGACCATCTCCGGTCCAGGCTGCCCGAGGGGGTTGCACCGGTCTTCGGTAGGGGGCTGCCGGCGCTTCGGGCGGGGGGAAGTTTCTCCGGAACGGGCGCAAGTTCCCCCTTAAACGGCGGGTCCCAGGATCCTGCGTCCTGAGCGACGAACGTCCTACGTACAACGGGACCTCCTCATTTCGATCAGAGGGAGAATTATCCCGTGGGCTTCATTCACCTGATTTCGATCAGAGGGAGAATGGTCCCGTGAGCTTCGTTCACCTGATTTCGATCAAAGGGGGAATGACCCTATGAGCTTCGTTCACCTGCGTGTGCATTCCAACTTCTCGTTCCTCGCCGGCACGATGTCCGTAGAGGACATGGTGAGGGCGGCGGCCGCCGCCGGCATGCCCTCGATCGCCCTTACGGATACGGACGGGCTGTATGCGGTTGTCCCCTTTCAGAGGGCCTGCGCGGAAGCGGGTGTACGTCCCGTGTACGGGGCCGTGTTGACCGGTCCCTGGGACGGGGATGAATCATCCTGCGGGGCCGCGGGGGGGCTGTCGCGCGGCCGCGCGCGGGTGACGCTCCTCGCCCGCAACGGCGAAGGTTACGGTGAGCTCTGCCGCCTCGTAACGGCACGCCACCTCGATGAGGGCTTTTGCCTCGCGCATTCGCTCGACGGCATCAGCGACGATCTGTACGTGCTGGCCGACGACGGGCGTATCCTGCGCAGGCTACGGGGCAGGGAGAACCTGCTGGTTGCGCTACCCGTCGCGCCGGGCCGGGGGCGGGACGGCCTGCGGTGGAGGCTCCGCAGGCTGGCCTCGGAGCTCGGCCTGCGCACGGCCGCCGCCGGCGAGGTGTTCTTTGCCGACCGGAGTGATTATCCGGTTCACCGGCTTCTCACTGCGATCCGCACGCGCTCGACGATCGGCACGCTGCGGGGGGGGGAAGCCGCGCCGCCCGAAGCCTTCTTCCGAGGGGCCCGGGCGGTCGGGAAGGTTTTCGATGATGACCCCGGATCGGTGCGGAGGGCGGGGGAGATCGCCGGGGACTGCCGTGTGGAGCTCGATCTGGCCTCGCGCAAGCTCCCGGCGTTCCGTACGCCCCCCGGGGAAGGTTCGCCGTCATTGCTCCGCAGGCTGGCCCTCGAGGGTCTTCGCGGCCGGGCGGGCGAGCCGGACGGGCCGGGTGGCGGCCGCATGTGGCGCGCCTCGCTGGATAAGCTCGAGGGGGAGCTGCGGGTGATCGAGAGCAAGGGGCTATCCGATTACTTCCTGATCTGCTGGGACATCGTGCGCTTCGCCCGCGAACGCGGCATGCGTTCTGTGGGAAGGGGCTCTGCGGGGAACAGCCTCGTCTCCTATGCCCTGGGCATTACGCATGTCAATCCGCTTAGGCACAACCTCTTCTTCGAGCGCTTTCTCAATCCCGGCAGGGAGCGGCTGCCGGATTTCGATATAGATTTCGCAACGGACGACCGGGAGGAGGTTCTGCGCTATATCTTCCGCCGGTACGGCCGGGACAGGGCCGCCATGATCGGCACCTACAGCACCATGCGGGCGAGGGCCGCACTGCGGGAGACGGCGAAGGCCCTGGGTATCCCCGAGGGCGAGGTCGCCCCCTTTATCAAGCGCGTTCCGCACTTCGCCTCGACGCAGCGTCTCAGAGAGGCCTGCGCCGCCTCGCCCGCCGCCGAATCGATCCCGTTCGACAGGGAGCCGCTGCGCACCGTGCTCTCCCTTGCGGAACGGATCGGTGGGTTCCCGCGGCACATGGCCACCCACCCCTGCGGGCTGGTGATCTCTCCCGTGCCGATAACAGATCTAGTGCCGCTCCAGCGTGGGGACAAGGGCTACAGGATCACCCAGTGGTCCATGCACGAGATCGAGAAGGCGGGGTTGGTGAAGATCGACATAATAGGGCAGAAGGGACTTGCGGTCATACAGGAGGCCGCCGGCATGGCGGGGGAGAACCTGGCGCGTCCCATAGATGCCGCACGGATAGACTACCTGGGCGACGCGGAGACGAAGCGGCTGCTGCGCGAGGGCAGGACCGAGGGATGCTTCTATATCGAATCGCCGGTCATGATACAGCTGATGCGCCAGGCGCGCTGCGATGATTTCGAGGTGCTGACCGCCCTCTCGTCGATAATCCGGCCCGGCGTGTCGAGTTACGGCGGCAAGCGCAGCTACCTGCGGCGTCACCTGGGCCTGGAGCCGGTCTCATCGATGCACCCGTCCGTGGACGAGGTGCTGTGCGACACGTACGGATGCCTCATATACCAGGAGCAGGTCATACGGATCGCGGTCGCCGTAGCCGGCATGAGCTACGCCGAGGCGGATGGCCTCAGGCGCTGCATGTCGTTCAAGAACGACGACGATGAGACGATGTCCTGCTACGGCGAATCCTTCGTCGGCCGTGCGCGCGGACGCGGCATCCCGGAGGGGACGGCGAGGGAGGTGTTCCGGCAGATGGCCTCCTTCGCGGGCTACGCCTTCTGCAAGGCGCACTCGGCCTCTTTCGCCCTCGAGTCCTTCGAGAGCGCCTACTGGAAGGCGCATTTCCCGGCCGAATTCATGGCGGCCGTGCTGTCGAACGGTGGTGGATACTACTCGCAGGAGGAGTACCTCGAGGAGGCCAGGAGGATGGGGCTCGAGATCCTCCCCCCGTGCATCAATTGCAGCCGGATACGCAATCACGGTCGGGGCCTCAGGCTGCGCATAGGGCTCATGCAGGTCAAGGGGTTAACCTCGGAAACGGCCGGGGGCATAGTGGAGTCCCGGCCCTTCCGGTCGCTCGGGGAGTTCCTGGAGAAGGTCCCGGCGCGGAGCGACGAGGTCGAGGCGCTCATACGAAGCGGGGCCATGGCATCCTTGGGCCGTACCCGCCCGGAGCTTCTCTGGGAGCACCGTGTCCTGAGCGGGGGGGACGGGGCGGCCGGACGTGGAGCTCTCGAAGACGGGGCGGCCGGACGGGGGCGCTCCGGGGGTGGGACGGACACGCCGCCGGGGGGAGGGGAGCACGGCTCCGAAGTTGCCGGAGCGGCCGGCCGGGGCCGCGCCGTCAGCCTCGTGGAGCGTATCCCGCCTATCGACGATTACACCCTTTCGCGGCGGGTGGAGCTGGAGCGCGAAACGCTGGATATCGCGGTGAGCGCCCATCCACTCGCAATGTTCGAGCGGGAGCTCTCGGCCCTGCGCCGCACCGGGCGCATCATCCGCTCGGTGGATATCGGCCGGCATGTGGGGCATGAGGTGCAGCTCGTCGGCTGGAGGGTGACGGTGAAGCCCACGCGGAGCGCGGACAGGGGCGAGTCGATGGCATTCGTCACCTTCTCGGACAGTTACGGCCGCTTCGAAGCGGTCCTTTTCCCCGATGCTTACAGGCGCGCGGCTGGAGAGCTCGTGCGGGGGCGAGGCCCGTTCCTCATCAGCGGCCGCGTCGAGAGCGAGCTGGGGGTGGAGAGCCTGGTCGGGCAGGATGTGCGTTTTATCGTAGAATGCACTTGATTTTGAATGTTTCCATCTGCTACTTATATATATTGATATTTTTGGAATATCTTAAATCGGGGGATAATGGACCGGGACCGGCCGGCAGGGCTGTACGATGGGAGGCGTGGACATTATCCCATTATTTAATAATTAGTTATAAGGATTGCAGTGGTCAGAAATGAATAAGATTCTCGAGAAAAGCTTCATCACTTCGGACGTCTTTACAATGAAGGTCGAATCACCGTATATTGCGCGCAAGCGAAAGGCGGGTCAGTTCATAATCTTGAGAACCTGCGATAAGGGAGAGCGAATACCACTCACGATCGCCGATGCCAACGGGAAGGAAGGCTGGATCGAGCTGATCGTTCAGGTCGTTGGTAAGACGACGAAGGAGCTTTCCATGATGGAGCCGGGAGATTCTCTATGCGACCTGGTGGGGCCGCTGGGGCGTCCGACGCATATCAAGGATTACGGTACTGTGCTGATCGTTGGCGGGGGGATCGGGATCGCGCCTTCCCATCCTATAGCCCAGGCGATGAAAGCGGCGGGCAACAGGGTTGTTTCCATCCTGGGCGGCCGGACAAAGGAGCTCGTCATCATGGAGGATAAGATGCGAGCGGCCAGTGACCGGGTCCTGATAACGACGGACGACGGATCCTACGGGATGAAGGGGATGGTGACCGACGGGATCCAGAAGCTGATTGATGACGGGGTGAACATAGACCTGGTGGTTGCGATAGGCCCGCCTGTCATGATGAAGTTCGTGAGCCTGCTCACAAAGAAGTACGAGATACCGACGCTCGTAAGCCTCAACACGATAATGGTGGACGGTACGGGTATGTGCGGGGCATGCAGGGTGAGCGTGGGAGGCGAGACGAAGTTTGTGTGTGTGGACGGCCCGGAGTTCGACGGGCACAGCGTCGATTTCGATGAGATGATGAAGCGCCAGAGGATGTACGAGGAGCAGGAGAAAGAATCAGTGGACAGGATGGGTTCCTGATTTACCAAAGGAGGATAGGGTCTTCGAGGCCTTGAATGATATGGATGAAAAGAATCTCACGCCGAAGGAGAGGTTGAAGATACCTCCCCAGGAGATGCCGGAGCAGGATGCCGCCGAGCGCATCCACAACGTCGACGAGGTTCCGTACGGATTCACCGCCGAGATGGCCAAGGCCGAGGCCATGAGGTGCCTGCAGTGCAAGAAGGCGCCGTGCGTGGCGGGATGCCCGGTCGAGATCGATATTCCGGCGTTCATATCGTTGATCCTGGAGGGCAAGTTCAGGGAATCCATCAACAAGATCAAGGAGACGAACATTCTTCCCGCCGTTTGCGGCAGGGTATGCCCGCAGGAGGAGCAGTGCCAGAAGACCTGCATAGTGGGCAAGAGCTTGAAGGACACGCAGAAGGCGGTTCAGATAGGTAAGCTCGAGCGCTTTGCCGCCGATTGGGAGATGGAGCGGGGAGAGGCTGAGGTTCCGAAGATCAATCCTCCGACGGGCAAGCGGGTTGCGATCGTAGGCTCGGGCCCGGCGGGACTCACGGTCGCGGCGGATGTGAGGAGGGAAGGACACGAAGTCACAATTTTCGAGGCGCTTCACAAACCGGGTGGTGTGCTGATCTACGGCATACCCGAGTTCCGCTTGCCGAAGAGGATCGTGGTACGGGAGGTGGAGAACCTGGAGAAGATGGGTGTCGAGCTCAAGAGAAACATGGTGATCGGAAAGGTGTTCACCGTGGACGAGCTTTTCGAGGAAGGGTACGATACCGTCTTCGTCGGTACCGGGGCGGGGCTCCCGATGTTCATGCGCATCCCGGGCGAGAACCTGAACGGCGTGTACTCGGCCAACGAGTACCTCACCAGGGCGAACCTGATGCAGGCGTACTCATTCCCCGAAACGGACACGCCGATCGCGCGTTCGAAGAACGTGGCCGTTTTCGGAGGGGGGAACGTCGCCATGGATTCTGCCAGGACGGCGCTGCGCCTCGGCGCGGAAAACGTCTACCTGGTATACAGGAGGTCGCGCACCGAGATGCCGGCCAGGATAGAGGAGGTGCACCACGCCGAGGAGGAGGGCGTGCAGTTCCGCCTGCTTCAGAATCCCATAAGGCTTATAGGAGACGACGACGGCTGGATCAAGCAGGTCGAGTGCATAAAGATGGAGCTGGGAGAGCCCGACCAGTCAGGCCGCCGCCGGCCCGTCCCCATAGAGGGGAGTGAGTTCAAGCTCGATGTGGACGCGTGCATTGTTGCGATCGGCAACTCCTCCAATCCGCTGGTTCCCGATACAACGCCGGATATCGATACAAACAAATGGGGGAATATAATCGCCGACGAGGAGACGCTCAAAACCAGCAAGAAAGGCGTATTCGCCGGAGGCGACATCGTGCTGGGAGCGGCCACCGTCATCCTTGCGATGGGGCAGGGTAGAAAGGCGGCCGTCGCTATAAACGAGTATCTCAGGACCGGCGAGTGGTAGGTTGCCCCCAATCCTTTCCCACGCAAAGGCAATGTCAGCATGTCAGGTGAAGGGCGGCGAATACTATCCGGTCCTCCTCTTCGACCAGCCTGTTGTAGATCTCGACCGCTTCGGTCGTTGGACGTGTGATGAGCTCTATTCCCTTCTCACGGCAGAGGCTCAGGGCGTCCTCGGCGATCTTCACCGCCCCGTGGTACCCCGTGCCTACGACTATCACCTCCGGTGAGGACTCGACCATCGAGCGGATGTCCGCTGCCTGCAAGAGATGTCCCTTTTCCCTCCACCACCGTGTGATGTCGGTGCCTCGAATGATCACATCACCGTCGTGATCGGATCCTCCGATGCGGATCGATCCGAATTCGTATTCATCGATGGTCAATGGTTTTTCTATCGGGATCATTGCTCGGTCACACTCTTGACGCCTTCCTGCCCCGACAGCCTTTCGATGAGGGAGTGGTGCTTCTTTGACGAGACCGTATATTCGAAGGTGGCCGTCCAGCTTTCGCCCGAGCGGTCCACATCGAGTGCCTCGCTTACTATCTTCATATCCGTGAAGGTCTCGAGCACGGCTCCAACCGTGCCCTGTTTGCTTTCGAGGATCAGATGGATGATGTGGGTAGACCTGAACCTCTTCAGGGCGGTCTCAACGTACCGGATCAGTATTAGAATCATAGAGATGAAAACGGCGCATATCAGGGCAAGCCGGATGCGGCCCGCGCCTACGGCAAGCCCCAGTGCGGACAGGACCCAGATCGTCGCCGCCGATGTCAGTCCGGTGACGTGAAACCTGGATCGGATTATCGTGCCTGCACCCAGAAATCCGACACCGGTGACCACCTGTGCAGCGATCCTGCCGGGATCGGCGATGCCCGAGGCGGTCTTTGAAATCTCGATAGAGATTATCATGATCAGACACGAGCCGAAACACATCAGCATGTTTGTCCTCAACCCGGCGGGTTTTCCCTGGAGTTCGCGCTCGAGCCCTATCAGCCCGCCGATCAGCAGTGCGATCAGAAGTCGTATGATATATTCAGGTACGAGGTCCGCCATACTATTGTATCCTCCCGCTTCATAGGGGATTACAGAATCCATTGCCCGGCCGCTGCCGTGAGCCTCTCACCATTTGTGAACCCTGTCCCGGTCCGTTCCGACAGGTCGAGTTTATTTTGAAGACCGAACGTATTGCAAGGGAAAATGAATCCGCTCCCCGTCCGGCCGGTTTCGTTTTCACTGGTAAAGGGTGCATAACGCCGTTATCTTTAAATCGTTTTGTGACCGTAAGAAGGAACGCCGACCGATGAAATGGAAAGAACTGGTCTCTCGAGTAGAACTCGCCGCGACATCATCCCGCCTCAGGCTCGTCGTTACAGGCAGGGTGCAGGGTGTAGGATTCAGGCCTACCGTCTACAGGTATGCCTCGGGGGCGGGGCTTTCGGGATTTGTCAGAAATACGCGCAGGGGGGTGGTTATCGAGGTCGAGGGCTCGCCGGAAGCTATAAACGAATTCGGAAGGGCCCTCACCGAGGAGGCACCGCCGCTCGCGCGTATCGACGGAGTGGATCTGGATGTCGTGGAGCCGACGGGTGAAAGCGGGTTCGTCATAGAGCCGAGCGAGGGGCAGGGGGGCTCGGAGGCTCTCTTCCCCGTCGATACGTCGGTTTGCGAGGATTGCCTTGCGGAGATGCGTGATCCGGGTAACAGGCGCTACCGGTATCCTTTTATAAACTGCACCAACTGCGGTCCCAGATTTACGATAATAGAGGGGCTTCCCTACGACAGGCCGATGACCACGATGAAAGAATTCGAGATGGATACCTACTGCAGGTCGCAGTACGAGGACCCAGCGGACAGGCGCTTTCATGCCGAGCCGATTTCATGCCCGGGATGCGGGCCGGTCCTGAAGCTCGTAGATGCCGTGGGGCACGAGATAGAGGGTGACCCGATAGACGGGGCAAAGCGGCTGCTTGCGGCGGGTAAGGTAGTTGCAGTAAAGGGCTTGGGTGGTTACCATCTGGCATGCATGGCCGAGGACCGGACGGCGGTGGAGCTGTTGAGAAGGCGAAAGGGAAGGCCCGCAAAGCCCTTTGCGCTCATGTTCCGGGATATCGATGCTATAGAGAGGTTCTGCAAGGTAGACGGGAAGGAGAGGCGGCTTCTGACGTCACCGGAGGCGCCGATAGTGCTTTTGAGGTCGTTGGGCGATGGTCTTCCCGATGCGGTAGCCCCGGGGAACGGTTACATCGGCGCCTTCCTTCCATATACGCCCGTTCACCACCTGATCATGGAATCGTTCGACGTGCTGGTGATGACCTCTGCGAATTTCACTGATGAGCCGCTGATCTCGACAGAGGAGGAGCTTGTGGGGATTCTCGGCGGCATAGCGGATGCCGCTCTGGTTAATGACAGGAAGATCGCTCACAAGTGCGACGATTCGATTTTCTTCGTCCCGTCCGGGACGGTAGTGCCTGTCCGGAGGGCGAGGGGATTCGTTCCCGAGCCGGTTCCGCTTCCACGCCCGCCCGGGGGGGTCGTGCTTGCATCGGGGGGGCAGGTAAAGGGCACATTTGCGATCTCTAGAGGCGGGAAGGCCTTCATATCGCCGCACCTGGGAGATCTGGGCGACTTGAGGGGACAGGTCAACTACAGAAGGGAGCTCGAGGATTTCGAGCGTATCCTGGAGGTTAGTCCCGAGCTCGTTGTCTGCGACATGCATCCCGATTATTTCACTACCCGCCTTGCAGAGGAGATATCGTGCGGAGGGGCGGTGAGGGTGCAGCACCACCACGCCCATGCCGTGAGCGTCATGGTGGAGCACGGGCTCGAAGGACCCGTTATCGCGGTTGCGTTCGACGGTACCGGCTACGGTGTTGACGGACGTTTGTGGGGCGGGGAGTTCCTTCTGGCCCGCTACGAGGGATTCGAGAGGATCGCGCATTTCAAGTATCTTCCACTTCCCGGTGGTGAGGTGGCGATCCGCGAACCATGGCGGATGGCCCTGGTGCACTCATGGAACCTTCTCGGTGATGGCGTGCTCGGGGGCGGATCGCTCGGTTCGGGCGCTTTCGAGGGGCTTCCCGCCGGTGATGTCCTGGAGCTCATGAGGCGCGGAATCAATTCTCCAATGACCTCGAGCGTAGGGCGGCTGTTCGACGCGGTGGCATGCCTGCTGGGCTGCGGGAATACGGTAAGCTACGAAGCCGAGTCAGCCGTGGCCCTGGAATCGCTGGCCCTCGGTGCCGGCGAACCCGAACATTTCTACAGATTCGACTTTATTGAGGGGGATACCGTTGAGATAGAGCCGGCGCCCGTGATCGAGGCGGTACTGAAGGACCTCGAATGCGGCCGGGACAGGCGCCTGATAGCGGCGGCCTTCCATCACGGGGTAGCGCATCTTATCGTCGATCTGGCGGTAAAGCTGGCATCACGGCACGGTTGCGGAGAGATCGTGCTGTCGGGGGGCGTGTTCCAGAACAGATTGCTGTGCGAGAAGGTATTCGAGCTGGCGGACAAGGTTGCACCGCGTTTCTGCCAGCATGAGATCGTGCCCCCCAACGACGGGGGAATTTCGCTGGGACAGCTCCAGGCGGGCGCGGCGATGGCCGAAAGCGGAATCGTATGACACGGTTTTCCCGCAGGTGCCGCGTGTCACCGCCGCTCGGAGCGTGTTTGACGGAATCATCGGCGGTCGGCTGACGTCACCGTCCGGTTATTGAAGGGGGAATGAAAGAATGGCCCATGAGAAGAGTGAAAGCGAGGTTATCCTCCTGGCTCACGGGGGTGGTGGTATCCTCATGGGGGAGCTCATTTCCAGAATCGTCGGGAAGGTGAACGGCCGAAAGGATGCTCCCCTTCAGGACAGTGCGGTGCTCGAGGCCATAAAGGGAAGGATCGCCTTCACCACGGATTCATTCGTCGTATCTCCGCTCTTTTTCCCCGGGGGAGATATAGGGCGTCTCGCCGTTTGCGGCACCGTGAACGATCTTGCCGTCTCGGGAGCCAAACCCCTGTTCATATCCCTGTCGATGATAATCGAGGAGGGTTTGCGCATCGAGCTCTTGGATAGGATCGTGGAATCGATATCGGAAGCGGCAGGGGAAGCGGGCGTCAGGGTGGTTACCGGGGATACCAAGGTGGTCGAGAGGGGCAAGGCGGACGGGCTGTTCATAAACACGTCCGGTATAGGAGTCGTGCCGGATGGTGTGGATGTTTCCTCTTCAGGCGCGCGCCCGGGCGACGCGGTGATAGTGAACGGATCGATCGGCGATCACGGGCTGGCCATTCTGAGCCGCAGGGAGGGGATCGATTTCGGGTGCGATCTGGAGAGTGATACCGCTCCTCTATCCAACCTTATCGTCCCCCTGCTCGAGGGAACCCGGGGCGTCAGGGCGATGCGTG
The DNA here is from genome assembly GCA_964422745.1 of uncultured bacterium. GTDB lineage: Bacteria > Krumholzibacteriota > Krumholzibacteriia > Krumholzibacteriales > Krumholzibacteriaceae > CAYRCK01. Next base: position 50,154 of record CAYRCK010000014.1, on the reverse strand, counting down.
ACGCCACGAGAGGCGGGCTGGCCGCTGTGCTGAACGAGATCGCCGGGGATTCATCCGTATGCATCCGCATAGAGGAGCAGCTGCTTCCGATCAAGGACGCGGTCTCCAAGGGTTGCGAACTGATGGGTTACGACCCTCTGCATATAGCGAACGAGGGAAAGTTCGTGGCTGTCGTATCGGATGAATGCACAGGTGAAGCGCTGGAGATAATGAGAAGCCACACGCTCGGCCGGGATGCCGTGAAGATAGGAAGAATCGAGAGGAGCCCGTCCGGTTGCGTTGTCATGAAAACGGCTCTTGGCGGGCATAGGGTCGTCGACGTTCCGTACGGGGATCTTCTCCCCAGGATATGCTGATCATGTTTCGACAGGTAGTAATGCCATGCATGGACACGAGCTGAGCAGCTCGTGGAAGAGCTGGGTCCTGTTTTCAACGCCGAACTTCCGGTAGATCTTCCACAGGTGGTTTTTGACCGTCTTTTCGCTGATATCGAGCTCGTTGGATATTATCCTATTGCTTTCTCCGCTCAGCATATGGAACAGGATCTCCCTTTCCCTTCTGGATAGTTGTGCCGATGCGATCCTTCCTGCACCGTGGTAAGAGGACGGATGCTCCCGGTTCCCACCTTGCCGTTCTCCTCCATCGAGGAGATCCTTGACGATGGCGTCGATCCTCTCGACATCACTCTGCTTATCGATGAAGTAAACGCATCCGGCGTTGAGAGCGTTCAGTATCGTTCCACGCTCTGCAGCGATATCGATCATGATACAGGGTGGCTTTACCCGCGACCGCCCGGCCTCGATCAGCAATTCGAGCGCACGCGAGGTGTCTCCCTCGCAGGATATGATGACGGCATCGAAGCTTTCACTCTGCATCAGAGATAGGGCCTCGCCTGGTGATAGTGCGGAAACGAGCAGATAGCCCGGTAGATCCAGCTTGCCCTTTATCAGCTCCAAGAGTTGGCTGTTCCCGCTGAATGCAAGAATCCTGTATCCCCGCATAGGGTACTCCCCTTCCACTTTTTTATATGATCGGTGATTTCAGGTACGCACTTTAGGAAAAGGTGACGGATCAGCCCTTGGTATTGCACAGATGACGGGCATCTAGTATCTTGATTGAATGATAGATTATCATATACATCCGGACTTCTGCGGTCACGCAACCGGTTCCGCGGAGGAATTCGTGCTGGAGGCGCTCCGTAAGGGATTCACCGAGATCGGATTCAGCGCCCACCTCCCTAAGGTGAAAGACCCCGATCCGTATCACGCAATGCTCGAGAGCGACCTTCCCGCTTATGTGGATCTGGTGCTGTCTCTGCGCAGCAAGTACGAGGGCAGGATCACCATCAAGCTGGGGACGGAGGCGGACTACTTCGAGGGGTACGAGGAAGAAACGCGCAGGTTGATAGAAAAGCACCCGTTCGACTATGTATTCGGTTCGGTCCATTTCATAGGAGACTGGCATTTCACGAGCCGTGCGGGTCTGGACCGCTACAAGACGGAGGATCCGGATACGGCCTACCGGGAGTACTTCTCCATTGTCGAGAAGATGATCGGAAGCGGTCTCTTCGATATCGTTGCGCATCCCGATGCGATATACAGGGACGGATTCAAGCCCGGGTATTCCCTGCGGCGGGAGTACAGACGGGTCGCGGCGATGATCGGAGAAATGGATATGGCCGTCGAGGTGAATACGGGCGGTATAAGAAGAGGAGCGGGATCGGTTTATCCCACGAGGCAGTTCCTTGAGACCTGCATCGAGCACGGTCTGCCGTTGATCCTCGGTTCCGATGCCCATGCCCCGGTCGATGTCGGTAGGGATTTCGATAAGGCGTTGAAGCTGCTGAAAGGGTTGGGGGTGAGTGAGATATCGACATATCAGCGGAGAAAGAGGAAGAGCCGTCCCCTGCCGGATCACATTGTTCCTGATGAATCTTGACAGTAAAAGTGGTAAAGGGTATTTTGCAATCAATATTATGCGATTTGAGCCTTGGATGACGGCCGGTGAATCTTGAAAGGAGGAGAAGGGAGCCCCAATCCCTTTACCGATTGTGAAGGATAGAAAGGTCATTAAAGAAGGTTTGACCTTCGACGATGTTCTCCTTGTTCCCGCAAAATCGCGCGTTCACCCGAGAAGGGTAAATGTCAAGACCAGATTGACCCGCAGGATTCAGATCAATATCCCCATCGTATCAGCCGCTATGGATACGGTGACCGAAGCCGAGCTCGCGATTGCACTGGCGCGGGAGGGCGGGATAGGCATTATCCACAAGAATATGGCTATCACCGAACAGGCGGAGGAGGTCGATAGGGTTAAACGAAGCGAGAGCGGTATGATAACGAATCCGATAACCCTGTCGTCGGATCAGCTGGTCAGCGAGGCGAAGGCCGTGATGAAACAGTACCGGATCTCGGGCCTGCCGGTCACGAAAGGCGGAAAGCTTGTCGGGATACTCACAAACCGCGACCTGCGATTTATTGAACGCGACGATATAAAGGTCAGCGATGTGATGACGTCCGATAATCTAATAACGGCCTCTGAGGGAATAAAGCTGGAGAAGGCTACCAGGATACTGCACGAAAACAGGATAGAGAAGCTTCCTGTGGTCGACAAGAATAACAAGCTGATAGGCCTGATCACAGTTAAGGACATCCAGAAAAAGCTCGACTTTCCCAACGCCAGTAAGGATTCGAAGGGGCGCCTGAGGGTTGGGGCGGCGGTCGGGGTGGGCCGGGACAGCATGAGCAGGGTGGCGACCCTTGTCGATGCCGGGACCGACGTTATCGTTATAGATACGGCCCATGCACACTCCGTAACGGTGCTGGAGGTGATCGAGAAGATCCGGAAGAAGTACAAGAAACTCGATATAATGGCTGGCAACATCGCCACGGCGGCGGCCGCCAGGGATCTTGTGCGACTGGGCGTTGACGCGATAAAGGTGGGGATCGGCCCGAGCGCGATATGCACGACGCGTGTAATTGCGGGTATAGGGGTTCCCCAGGTTACGGCTATAATGGATTGTGCCGAGGTAGCCTCAAAGGCGGGCGTGCCTCTGATCGCCGATGGGGGGATAAAGTACTCCGGGGATATCACGAAAGCCCTCGCCGCGGGCGCCGATGCGGTTATGATAGGGAGCCTGTTTGCGGGGACGGAGGAAAGTCCGGGTGAAATGATCTACTACGAAGGCAAGAGTTACAAGATTTACCGTGGAATGGGTTCTATCGGGGCTATGAAGAGGGGAAGCGGGGACAGGTACTTTCAGGAGGGTGTACAGGAGGAGAGCAAGTTCGTGGCCGAGGGTATCGAGGGTAGGGTCTCCTACAAGGGTAACCTTTCGAGCAACGTATTCCAGCTCGTGGGAGGTTTAAAAGCCGGTATGGGGTACTGCGGTGTCGGTACGGTCGAGGAGCTTAAGAGGAAAGGTCGATTCGTTCGAATCACGCAGGCCGGGTTGAGGGAGAGCCACCCGCACGATGTAATCATCACCAAGGAGCCCCCGAACTACATGGCCGGTTGATCCGTTCTCGCGCGTACCGGGTGGAGGAGGAATGGTACCACGAACACCTTCCGAGAACCTGAAATATCTGGAAGGATCAATAGAGCAGCTCAATATCGATCTGATATCCTCCACAAGGATAGTATCCGAGGCCAGGTCGGGTTTCCACCCCGCGGTAAGGGAGATATCGAGATCCCTCGATAACGCGGTTGTACTGGGTGTCAGGCTGTCGAGGCCCGTTCTCGAAACCGTCATCAGCGCCCCTACGTGGACGTATTATCATCATTACCGTATGGTGAATTTCTCTCTGGACCAGGCCGCGCTGCATATCGCGGGGCTGTGCCAGAGGTCGGGATTCGGGGCTTTTCCGGTTCCTGCTTCACAGATTCTCGACTGGGACAGGCTGAGAGCGCATCTTTCCCATAAGGAGCTGGGGATGAGAGCCGGTTTGGGATGGAGGGGAAGGAACAACCTTCTCGTCAATCCTCTATACGGAAGCCAGGTTCGTTATGTGTCCGTTCTGACGGATATGCCCCTGCCGGATGGCTCGTGTGCCGGCCCTCAGGAGGGGTGCAAGGACTGCTATGCCTGCTTGGATGTATGCCCGGTCGGAGCAATCCACGAGGACGTGGCGGATTTCGAGCTCGATAGATGCGCGGCGCAGCTAAGGCGGTTTTCGAAGAGCGAGAAGCTCAATACGATGATATGCGGGCTATGCGTAAAGGTGTGCGGAGGCTCGGTGGATGCCCGTAGATCGAAGAAGGACAACACTCATGAATGATGCACTTTCAAGAATAAGCCATTCCATATGGGAGCTGAGGAATAAGGTCAAGGAACATCCCGCCGACATCGAGCTGAGGAAGGATCTGCTGAAATTCTTCTGCCAAAGCAGATGGATGATAGAGATGAGAAGGGGGGTGCCGGAGGAAGACAGGAGTTTTGTCCTGTTGCAGGAGCGTGAATCCATATGCTGTTTCCTCATCCATGGATCGGGAGGCTCTCCGGCTGAAATGAGAACCTTGGGGGAGCACCTCTTCGAAATGGGTTATTCCGTGTATGCAATGAACCTTCCACTGGACCGCACCGACTCGCATGGAAGCATGCTGGATGTCCTGAAAAGAGTTTTCAACAATAAGGCTGAGTTTGGAGTGGGGAGGGGCAAGGGTTCTTACTCGGGAAACACGTGGACGGCCTGCGTGTCCGAGGCCGAGATCACCCTCGAAGTCCTTTTCACGTACACGCCGAATGTGTACGTCGTCGGATTCAGTTTCGGAGGCACGATGGCTCTCGATCTCGTGAACAGGCACTCTGTTAAAGCCGCCGTTCTCATTTCACCGGCTCTGGTGCCGGTTCCGAACGGAAGATTTTTGTTCTTTCATATTTTGAGAAAGATATTGCCCTCGGCCGCGCGTGCAATACGGCCGAGAGACTTCACGGTTCTGGAATTCATGAATAGGACAAAGACCGGGCTTACAGGCATCAAGCAGCCGGTGCTTCTGATTCAGGCTTCCCGGGATCCGATGATATCGTTGAAGGGATTCAATTTGATCAAGAGTCACTTGGAAAACCGGCGGTCGAAAACCGTAATGCTCGAAAACGACGATCATGTTCTTGTATCAGGAGATAATTCCGAAGAAATATTCAGACTATGCGGCGATTTCATAAAAGAGGTTTAACGGGTGATGTGCCGCAAGAGGATTACGCGGTCCGGATAGTTGCTATTATGATTGGTCGGTGTCGAACTTGAAGGAAGGATCGATATTGCGGATACTGGAACCGACTTCATCAAGCTGCTTCTTCAATTCTGCCGTTTTATTCTTCTTGTAATCAGAAAAAATATCGAGGAATTCATCGTAAAGCGAGCCGAGCTTCTTCTCGTTGTCTATCAGATCGATAGAGCGTTCGAGGTGGTAGAGCTCCCCGTTTGATATCCTCGAGTATAGATTGAAGTATTCGCTTCTCAGGAACGAGAGTATCTTTATGTATTTCTCGAAGTGTTGGGAAAGCTTGCCCAGGACGTCGCCTATAGCGGTGTTCCCTCGAAAAACCTCCATCGCATACGAATGGGCCATGCTGTAATACGCTTTGCCCCTGCCGATAAAGGCTTTCTCCGGAATGTTCATATAGGGAACCGAACCGGCACGATTCATCTTCGGGTTATTGAAAATGCCGATTGAGAGGATCAGAAAATCCGCGTTCGATTTGTATATGATATATTTCATTCTCGGATCACAGGTGGATGCCACATTCTCGAATAGAACTGAATCGTAAGGGATTATATATTTAGCCATCGACTCGTGATATTTGGGATAGACGATGGATGTCAGCAGATTTGCAAGATAGACATTTACATCTTCATCATAATATTCATCGTTTGGAGGCAGCCCACTCTCCAACCTGCTGTAGAGCAGATTGTTCATCATGTAGAAATAAGTTTGATCGTTGTAGTTATTGCGCTTTTTACCTATCGGTTTGTACGATGTTGATACGCGCATATTGTTACCCCGCTGCATAGCTTGATGTCATACCTGTTGCAGCGAGATAAAAACAGCAAGGTCTATGCCACGGCGGTTGCATTTATTTTTTAGGGGAATTAATTATTTTGTTTTAAATTTTATAAAATCTGGTATAGTGGGACCTCAATATCTAATCGAGCCCTATTCAAACCCGATGTCAAAGGAGGGTCGAATGAGGATCGGTTTCCTTCAGTTGCGCCCGAAATTCGGGGAAACCAAGTACAACGTTAAAAAGGTGGCCGCTCTTCTCGGCAAAGTCTCCGACGCGACAATCGTTCTGCCCGAACTTTTCAACACAGGATACATATTCAAAAATGAAGCCGAGCTGCTGTCGCTGGCCGAACCGGTTCCTAGAGGCTTTACAACCGGTGAGTTGAAGAAGGTGGCTAAGAAGAGAAGATTGAACCTGATCTTCGGCATGGCACAGAAGCTTCAGCGAAAGTGCTACAACTCCGCTGTGTTTATTTCCGATAAGGGAAAGATAGATGTCTACCAGAAGGTACATCTCTTCGACAGGGAAAAGCTCATATTCAAGCGAGGCAAGACATTCAAGGTCGTAAGAACCGGTGAGGCCAAGCTGGGATTGATGATATGCTTCGATTGGTTCTTTCCCGAGGTAAGCCGGATTCTGATGATCAAAGGGGCACAGATACTGTGTCATCCCAGTAATCTCGTGCTGCCTTACGCTCAAGACGCCATGAAGACGAGGTGCCTCGAAAACGGAGTATTCGGGATCACGGCGAATAGAATCGGCACGGAGCGGCGTGGGACGATCGCTCTGACGTTTACGGGTGGGAGCCAGATAGTCGATCCCAAGGGTGATGTTCTGGTGTCGGCGGGTGACCGCAGCGAATCTTTGAAGGTTACGGATATCGATATCGGCGAGGCCGACTCGAAGGATATCACAGCAAACAACAACATTCTCGAGGACAGATACCCGGCTATATACTCCCCCGTGATCCGGAAAAGAAAATAGACGTACCGTGGTCGGTTTCACTGTGAACAATTGACTTATAAACCATACCAAATCAGCGTTTTCCATCTCCTTGCAAAACGCAAAGAATGGGGGCATATTAATCCCCTGTATCCTTCCTTGTCCCTTGATATTTCCTATAACGGTTTGTAAAGACGTCACCTAGCCGTAATTATATCGCTGGCATAATCTTTGCGAAATCCCGAAACGATTAATAAAATGTCACAATAGCCATGGGCCGTGAGGACCATTACGGTCTGTTCCGGCCATTTAAAAGGAGAGAAGCGGTGGGAAATAAATCTGGAAATAAGCCAGTTCTTACTTCTCCATGGAAAATAGGAATGCTCGTAGCACTTCTGCTGTCCGTATTGAGCTTTGGAGTCGGGTACTACCTGGTCGAGGTTTACGATGTAAACCTCGGCTGGAAGCGGGCGGATACGGGCGCGTGGTATGTGAATTCGGTGAGCTTCTTCAAAGAAATATATCCACTTGCCGCGGGTGTAATCCTGGTTTCGCTGTTCAGCTATTTTCTGATCGCATCCGCGGTCCGTAGGTACAAATTCTACCTGGACTCCGGCCAGGACTACAGAAAGATGGTTTCTCTGGCCACGAGCATCGATGACCTGACCAATCCCACGCAGATAGCCAGGTTATCCGACTATCCGGAATTGCAGGGCGTTCTCAGAAATTATGGTGATCAGATCCGTCAGATATCCAGAGAGCTCGACGACAAGGAAAAGGACAGCAGGATCGTCGATCTTGAAATAGAAGTCGATTCCCTTATCGATGGCAGGCCGCTGAGGGAGGAGCTAGTCGAAGGAAAATGGTGGGAGCCCATCATAAAGAAGCTGAATGAGTTCATAGGTGATAATAGAAGACGGGTCAAGGAACTGGAGGAGCATAGCGAGCTGGTTCGCCGGATAATGAGCAGAGGCGTTCTTTCATGCGGAAAGGTTCAGGAGTCGACCGACCAGACCTGCAGCGAGATATCCGAGATCGTGAGGGCCGCCGAAGAGCTTCTCGATATAATGAACGGTGCGGGCATGTCCGCCGCCGGCGGAGAGAAAACAGGGGCCGTAGGCTACAGCGGTGCCGCTATAGATGAGATGGAAAAGGTGCTGCGTCAGTTCGAGCAGGACGGGCAGAGCCTCTATGAATTCGCAGAGCAGAACAACGGTGTAGCCTTGAGCATCGCGCTTATGGCTGCCAGAGGTGAAGTGAGCGGCCGCGACCTGGCCAAGTCTGCGGAAAAGGTGCGTTCCACCGCGGAGCAGTTCAACAAGATGGGCAGGACCATCACGAATTACGCACGGACGTTGCTTGTCAACTGCACAAAGCTGAAGGAGACATCAGGCAGCCCGTCGGCAATTGGTGGGGGACGCGAATCCCACGTCGATCAGTCCATATCCGGGATCGTCAGTGATATCCAGCAGAGAGGCGAATCGATCCACGCCACGGTATCGCAAATGGACGGTGAGCTCAGAGATGTGAACGAGTTGCTGGAAAGGGGGCTCTCCAAGCAGAGCGCAACGGATAGTGACGCCGAGGTCATCAGTGAATCCGGCCCCGGAACGCGGAATGTCAACCCGGAGGAGAGGGAGATCGTCAACTATGGAGCGGGAGAGGGCGGCGGCATCGATTCGAACTCGGATCTTGTCATAGATCATGGAAAGGTTTGGGAAGAGCCGAAGTTCAGCACCGGTATCGACGATTTCTCTAAAACCGAGGCTGAAGAAATCCATGCTGGCAGTGAGCCGGGCGGTGACGAGCGGTACGTGCTCGAAGATCCGGCTTCCGTTGAACTTCCGGAGGGCGGATTGCAGCAGGATGCAGTCACCGATGCGGAAAAAGCCGTGGATGAATCCATTTCCGCCTCCGGGCGGGAGCAGGATCCGCAGGCCGGTATGCCCGGTCATGATGGTGGATGGATGGAAATGCCAGGACAGAGATGGTTGAAAGTAGATGTTGAGAAGGATGGAATCCTCACATCCGAAGTAGAAGAGGACGTGTCTGTCAGGGAGGAAGGGATCGAAATGCCCCCGAAAGGTATCGACGCTCGGCCTATAGCGGCCGGTGGGGCGACGAAGAGGGATGGAGAGGGTGTGTCGGATCCCGGTTCTATCGAGATCTCGGACAATTCCGACGGATTTGCCGGTACCGAAGAAGCGGTCGGTTGCGAAGCCGAGGATGAAGGGCCGATATACGACCTGTTCGAGCTGGGCGCGGTCGAGTACTCCGAGGAAAGCCAGGTCAGTTGAGAGGGCGAGGATCGGTTAATGCTGAAGTCGGAAAATAAGAAACTGTTCGGGGACCAGGTCAACGATCATATAGAGAAGCTGAATGCTCTGATGGGCACTACTTCCGGCGAAGCTATTGACAGGGACAGGGCCGAGAGGGTGGGATTCTCCACGAAACTGCTCGAGGGCAGCACGAGGATGCTGGGACTGGACGATTGGAGTCATACTCTGGGCATGTTCATAAAGCTACTCGAGAGAACACTGGGAGCTGGTGGTCGCTGGGACGAGAGGTTGTCGCAGATCGTCTCCGAGATCCTGGAAACCGAGGAACAGATGGTGGCGGAGATACTCGAAGGGAGCGTGGAATTTCCGGTAAATACCGAAAGATTCGAGGGGCTCAAATGCGAGATAGAAGTTCTTCTTGCCGAGCCTTTCGGGGAAGAAGACGGTATCGGGCAGTCGGTTGCCCTGAGTGAGCCTGTCCCGGCGACGCTGAACACGGAAATCGATAACCGCCCATCGGCATTCTCAACTCTCGAGTATCTATTGGAATCCCTCAATGAGATGAGGGATGGTTTCAACAAGCTCCTTGACGGGGGCACCGCCCTGGACGACGAGCTCGAGGATCTCGAGCACAATTTCGGCAGAAGCGAATTCTATTTCGCGCTGGTGGGGGATGTAATAAGAAGACTCGGCGATCGATCCCGGCCGTTCGTGCCAAAAGTCGGCAGTGCCGTTCTGCTGGACGGTATTCAAGATTTCTTCGATCTCCACAGCACTATGAGGGGTTGGAACGCTAATCTCGAGATAGGGTGCGATAATTTCACCGTGGAGCAGACATCCGCCGTTGTGCTTGTCTCCATACTCGAAAGCTGCCTTTTCGATATTTGTAACATGTACGGTGAAAGGAAGGATTTCCAGCTGGAGGTTAGGCTGGAGATCATAAACAGGGATTCATACCTCGATTTGGTTATAGCTGATAACGGCCCTGATTTTCTCAGCGATTCCCGCATCGACCGGGATGATGCGGTTGCATTTTACCCCGGGCTAAGAAAGATACGCGGCCAGCTGGAGGAATGCGGCGGCCTTCTATGGATCGAGCCCGGAGGCGGGAAGGATGGAAGGTTCAAGTTCACCTTTCCACATTCGATAGACAGCACCCGATATATAATCTTCTCTTCCGCCGGCAACCGGTTCGCAGTGCCAGCTCATCTCGTGGAGGGCTTGTATGAGGCCGGGCAGGTGATAGAACCGACGGGCGAGAGCAGGAGGCACCTGGTGATCGGGGGGAAGCGCATCCCCGTCTGCAGGCTGGATGAGATCGCCGCGGAAGAAGTCGACAGGGGATCGGACGGCGGGCAAATAGTCGTGATAGGTCTTGCGGAGAGGCGTTTCGGTATATACTCCGACGTCGAAGGGCAGAGCGTCGAAGGTGTGCCGGATCAGCTCGTAGACGGTAACTGGGCTTCGGTGAGCAGACATTTCCTGCATATCGGAGAAACGGAAAGTCCGGTTATAGATGCACGGCTAATGCAGCAGAAGTACGATTATCTCCAGGGGCCGGAGAGCGGTTTGGATGGATGGGGTCCGGTGGCCGGTTCGGAAACTGAAGGGGCTGCATGCTGCAGCGATGGAAAGAAGGATAGTTACGCGTGCAATGATTAGAGCAGGTTGACACTATGTATCAACCGAGTTTGTATCACCAAGCACGGAGAGGTTGTTATGGCTAAGCATCAGCAACAGGATTACGGAAACATCATCATCGGCGGTCATGACGACGCGAGTGAAGTGATGACTTCTGTCGAGGCGGCGGAGTACCTGAAAATGCATGTGAAAACGGTATGCCGTCTTGCTAAGGAGAAGAAGATACCCGCAAAGAAGGTCGGGAGCGAGTGGAGATTCTTGAGGAGTGTGCTCGACCGCTGGCTGGCCCAGGAGGAATCGTACGTGTCTTGATGTGGGAATTCGTCAAGCCGGAGTGGATCGATGGGAAAGACGAAGTTCGAAAGATTGGAAGCGGACGATAACAGTTCTGCTATCTTCAGCATTTCCGGAAAGCTGGGCTTTCACGAGAACATGAAGGTCAAGCGGCTTACGGAAGAATGCCTGAAAAGGGGGTTCGAGAGGGTTATTTTCGATTTTTCGGAACTTTCCTCTCTTGGGGGAGGTGTTGCGAAGATACTGAGGGGTTTCGTCAAGAACCTGAATGAAACCGGAGGAGAAGTCAGATTCGTCGTCACAAACGATGTAGTCATCAAGTTCCTTCATGATGACGGAACGCCGCTGTCGATATTCGAGACACTCGAGGAGGCGCTGGGATCCGATTCGACGGTCAAGAAATCGCCGGAGGAGCCGGAAGAGGTGCTGTTCGAGGATCGAAAAAGCGTCGAAGAGCGGGAAATCGATGAAGAGCTGGAGGAGCAACCGAGTGATAAGCAGGGGCAACCGGATGATCAGGAGGAGCAGCCGGCCGATGAGGAGCTGCGGAAACAGGCGGCGGCAAATGACAGCGATGTGATAATTATGTCTTACGATGGAGATATCCTTCCGGATTACGCAGATGCGGAAGGAGAGGAACAACCCGGGATTGAGCCGAACGCCCCTCAGGAGGAGGAGGCTGCCGCGGTTGATTCCTGCAAGGAAGGCGGGGATGAAACGGCGGACACCGATAATGCGACCCCCGAGATCATTACGGAGATCTTCGACAAAGGTTCTTACACCGATCCGCCCGAGTGGATCGAAAAACCGACTTCACCTTTCAACGAGCAGAGCATGGGGATCGGCCAGGAGAGCATCGATGAAACCGATATAAACAAGCAGCTCAAACGCAGGATATTGGAGCTCAAAACTCTTTTTTCCATAAGCAACGATTTCAACGCAATAAGGGATAGAAGGAAATTGATCGATATTTTCCTTTTGACATCCATCGCCCAGGGCGGCGTTGAATCGGCTCTCTTCCTCGAAAAGAACGGCGAATTCTTCGAGCCCGTGATGGGAAAGGGGCTCGAGATGGATAACCTGAAGGGGTTCAGGGTGCCGGTGACCATGGGTGAAGGGGTTCTGAACGATACCAGGGTGATGCCGCTGGAATCATCCTCCGTGGATGGGAAACTCATTAATACACTGAAGATTGAGGGCATAGCGTATCTTTGTCCCTTCTATCAGAAGGATAAGATCACCGGTCTTGTTTTTCTCGGGAATAGGATAGCCGGAAGAGGCATGGAGCGGGAAGACTTCGAATTCTTGAGGATCCTGATAAGTGTAGCTCAAAGCGCATACGAGAACGCCCTGCTGTTCGAGAAGGAGCATGACCGCACACTGGGGATAGTGAAAACACTCATTTCGTTGATAGAGGAGAACACGCTTCTCAAGGGGACATCGGAATTTGTCTCGCGATACGTCGGCATGGTGGCGAAGAATATGGATTACCCAGACGAGCATTTCAACGATCTTATCTACGGCACGGTTCTCAGGGATATGGGGATGATCAAGGTCAGCGACCTAATCATCAGAAGTCCAAGGGAGCTCTCGAGGGAGGAGTGGGGTATTATCAACAAGCATCCGGAAGACGGCGCCGAGATGCTCAGAAGGATGAAATTCAATGATCACGTGGTAAGAATCGTGGAAACACACCACGAGAGATTCAACGGGGAAGGTTACCCTCTCGGATTGAGCGGGACCGAGATACCGCTTGGCTCCAGGATCATCTCTGTGGTCGAGAGTTACTCTGCGATGATCCATGAAAGACCCAACAGGCCCGCCCTGTCGGAGCGTGAGGCCCTGGATACGCTGAAGGAGAACTACGGGCTCCGCTACGATAGGAATGTCGTGGCACATTTTTCCTCGATTATGGAAAAGGAACTCGCGAAATCGGTAAAGGTCAAGCCCTGCGTATCCTTACCGGGAGAATAGATTTGAGCGGCAGTATTCTCATAGTCGATGACGATCCCAATGTCGTAGAACTCATAACCGAAACTCTCAAGACAAGGGGTTACGAGACGGATTCCGCATACGACGGTGAGCGGGCGCTGGAGAAGTACGACGAAACCCATCCAAAGCTCGTGTTGCTGGATGTGATTCTTCCCAAGAAGGATGGTTTCCAGGTATGCAGCGAGATCAGGAAACGGAACAGCAGTGAAGATACGCCGATAATAATGATTTCCTCGGACTATATTCCCGAGACGATGATAAAGGGATTCAAGGCCGGGGCGCAGGATTTCATAAAGAAACCGTTCTCACTCAAAGAGATACTGGCGAAAGTCGAGAACCTCATCACGCAGGCGGAGATAAAGCACAGCTTGAAGGAGCATAACGAGCTGCTCGAGGGCGAGGTGCAGAAAGGGCAGGACGATTACGAGAGGATAAACAGGGAACTCAGAAAGAAGATACTCAATATGCGAACCCTCTTCGGATTGAGCCAGGACCTGAACAGGCTGCGTGATCCCGACGAGCTCGTGCATATTTTCTTCCTGACCATCATAGGGCAGCTGGGTATCGGTTCGATAGCCCTGTTCAGCTCTGTGGACGAAAGAGAAGAACACCTCTCGTTCTCCGGTAGTAAGGGGATTCAGGACAACGTGCTGATGACCGTCCGGCTTTCCAGCAATACGGGATTACCTCAATACCTTCTATCCAATCATAATATAGTGGATCTTAACTCTCCCGAATTGCCGGAGGACGCTAGACGGGAAGCGCAGTTCATGGCCAAGTTCGGTTTGAGCTTCTGCTATCCATTGGTCGTCAAGTCCAAGATACTAGGCATCGTATTCATCGGAGACAAGGTGAACGAAAGGGAGTATCTCGAAGACGATTTCGAGGTATTGAAGAGCATATGCAACTCCGCTGCGACCGGGCTGGAGAACGGCAGGTTGTACAAGGAGCTGGAGGAAACATACCTCTCAACGATCAAGATTCTCGTATCCACGATCGAGGCCAAGGATTCCTATACCAAGGGGCATACCGAGAGGGTGGCCGAGTACGCATCGATGCTGGCCGAGGAGATGGGATTGGACAAGAAGGAGATCGACGTCGTCAGGTTCGGCGCGGCCCTTCACGATATAGGAAAGCTGGGCATTTACGAGGATATACTGAACAAGCCGGGCGAGCTGACAAAGCAGGAGTGGATGATGGTCAGGAGCCATCCTGAGGTAGGCGCGAATATCATCAAGAACATGAAGTTTCTCGAATCCGCGTGCGATCTTGTGGAGCACCATCACGAACGCCTCGACGGTAGCGGATATCCTCACGGATTGAGGGACGGCGAGATTTCCACGGGCGCAAGGATAGTCGCAGTGGCGGACAGCTTCGATGCGATGACCAGCGATAGACCATATCGCGGGGGGCTGAGCGTTATCGAGGCTCTAAAGGAGCTGGAGAAGCAGTACGACAAGTTCGATGAAAGGGTCATCGGCCACCTGGCTGATTTGATAAAGGAGGGGAGGATCAAAAAGTAAATCGTCTTTCTCTATATGTAAACGATGTAGGCAGGGCGGCGAATATCCTTATATTCGCTTTTATTGTGTATGGATGAGCGACTTTTTTGCTCATGTGCAATCCTCGGATCGTGAATTCGGTTTACCGGCTCCTCGAGATCGAACCTCTTTCGACTGCACCGGCGGTAGAGTCCAATCCTCTTTGTGACAAGTCGTTATCAAAAAGTCTAATCGGCCATGCGCGCCGGGCATCCTTTTTGCGATTATCATCTGTCATTGGCGGAATTGATGAACGATGGAAGGGTGCCGGCCGTGGATGATGTGGATGTGAGGGGATAGGGGGCCGTCACCTTTTCTTGTTTATCGGCGGTCCTGCAGGTCGCACCGATTTCAGGCCGCTGTGACCGTTTCCTCCGATTTGATACCTATCGTGCTAACGAGGTCGTTGCGCAGGGTGTTGATATCTATCTTGCGCTTGAGCTTTCCGCCGATGGCCAGCGATATCTTTTGCGTTTCCTCGCTTACAATGATGACTATCGCATCGGTTTCCTCGGAGAGCCCCAGGCCCGCCCTGTGCCTCGTTCCGATCGATTGGCCGAGTCTGGGATTCTGGGAAAGGGGAAGGATGCATCCGGCTGCGACTATCCTGTTCTTTTCGATGATCGCCGCGCCGTCGTGAAGCGGGCCCGGAGGCGTGAATATCGTCGTCAGCAGGTCGCCCGTTACCCGCGCATCCAGCGGGGTTCCCGTCTCGACGTAGTTCTTGAGCCCCACGTCGCGCTCTATCACCATGATCGCGCCCAGCTTGCTGTTTATGAGCTGATGGCATGCCTTTACGATCTCGCTGACCGTGCTCGACTCCTCTACCTTAATGAAAAGACCCAGTATGCGGTTCTGCCCGAGCTGGGTAAGGGCTTTACGGAGTTCCGGTTGGAATAGAATCACGAATGCTATGACCCAAACCGTCTTCAAGCTGCTCAGGATCCAGTTCAGGGCGTTGAGGTTCAGCCACTGGGCGATGAAGGAGACGATAATCAGGAGAAACAGGCCTATGAACATCTGTGTCGCCCTGGTCCCCTTTATCAGGAGAAGCAGGCGGTAGAACAGGAACGCCACGATGATCACATCCAGGATATCGATTACGAGGTTGAAATGGAAGGAGCTCACTCTGCTGCTTCCTCCTGCCCGATTGCATTCCAGACTTTGATGAAATCGGCGGTTTCCTTGACATCGTGGGTTCTGATGATCTGTACGCCCGCTTGCATGCACCGTCCCAGAACCGCAAGTCCGCCCCATACCCGATCGCCCGGTTCACGCCCCGTTATCGTGCCGATGAACGATTTTCTCGAGTATCCCACGAGAATGGGATATCCCAGGCTGTGGAAGTCGGCGATCCCGTTTATTATCTCAAGGTTGTCATCCAATCTTTTCCCGAAACCTATGCCAGGGTCAACAATTATTTTATCTTCTCCTATCCCCCGTGAAACAAGCTCGCCCGTTTTTTCTTCCAGCCAGGCCAGCACATCGTATAGGGTTTCGACGTAGTGCGGATTCTGTTGCATCGTTTCCGGCGTTCCCTGCATGTGCATCACTACGGCCGCCGCACCGCTCTCGGCGGCCGTTTCGATTATGGCCGGATCATGTCCGAACCCGCTTATGTCGTTTATGATGGAGGCGCCGCGCTCTATCGCCGCTTTGGCGACCTCGGATTTTCTGGTATCGATGGATATTGGTACCGGGATCGATCCCTCCAGCCTATCGAGCACGGGCAGCACCCTTTCGAGCTCCGCCCGTGTGTCTATACCGCTCGAGCCGGGACGGCTGGACTCACCTCCGATGTCTATTATCGAGGCACCCTCTTCCACCATCTCGTGTGCCCTGCTGCACGCGGCGCCGGGGTCCAGGTAAATGCCCCCGTCGCTGAAGCTGTCCGGCGTTACGTTGAGGACTCCCATCAGCTTAGGCGTGCCGTCGAGATCTATGCAGCCCGAGGGCAGCTCTATCCTGCGGGGCGGGTTATCGTGTTTGTCGAGAAGCTTCTTGATGCTGCTGCCGAGCTGATCTAGCCCGAACGGCTGCTTGTCGAATTTATCCTGCAAACGCGAAAGCCTACCGTGGTCGCCTATTATATAGACAACGGATTTGTCGGGCTGCCCCTTGATGACGTCCCTGTGAACCGCGGCATCCCCGCCCAGAGAGAGGAGCTGCTGCTTGATTATGTTGGCTGCCGGTGCAGTGACCGACTCGACACGTATGATCAGATTCTCTCTTTTCCGCCTCAGTATGTCGATACCGCCCGGATCGACACCCGCTGCTATCAGTTGCTGCTCAAATGCTTCAGATGATCGTGGATGGATCAGACGCGCTGAATATCGCATAGGTAAAATGGGTTTTTAAGTAAAAACAAGATACAGCCTGTAATATGCCTCAATCGTTGTCCGGGACTTTCGATTCGCCGGTATTTCCGGGGCCCCGGCCTTCGCTTTCGGGTGGAATTTCACTTTCTGCTGTCTCTTCCCCCCCGGGCGCGCCTTCCGGCACCCGATCCTGCTTGTGCTGGTTTAAGCTTTTTTTGCTGGGGGGGAGGGTTCCGTTGTTGAGCAGTATCTTGATATCCTCCGCGTCGAGAGACTCCCTCTCGAGAAGCGCCTCGGAGATTCTATGGAGCTGATCTTCGTGTTCGGTTAGCAGCTTTTTCGCCCTTTCATAGCATTTCATGACGATGTTCTTGATCTCCCTGTCGATCTCCAGTGATGTCGTCTCGCTGTACTCCAACCTCGTTGCGAATTCCTTGCCCAGAAATACCTGTTCATGGTGGTCCCCGTAAGCGATCGGTCCCATCTGCTCGCTCATTCCCCATTGTGTTACCATTTTCCTGGCGAGCTCCGAGGCGTTCTTTATATCGTTCTGCGCACCGCTGCCGATCCTGTTCAGAACGAGCTGCTCGGCGGCCCTTCCGCCGAGCGAGAGCGTGATCGTGTCTATGCACCATTCGCGGGACACCTCGATGCGGTCGTCGTCGGGAAGCAGGGCTGTCAATCCCGATGCCCTGCCCCTGGGGATTATCGTCACCTTGTGTATGGAATCCGCGTTCTCGAGGTAGGAAGCGACCACGGTGTGCCCCGCCTCGTGATAGGCGGTCATCCTTCGCGTATCCTCCTTCAGTATCCTGCTCTTGCGCTCAGGACCGAGGAGCACCTTGTCCTTCGCCTCCTCGAATTCTTCCATGAATACCGAATCCTTGTCTCGCCTTGCCGCAAGCAGTGCCGCTTCATTGACCATATTGGCCAGGTCCGCCCCGGACATGCCAGGTGTTCCCCTGGCCAGTATCTCCAGGTCCACATCTTTATCGAGCGTTATCTTTCTCGTGTGTACCTTGAGGATGCCGAGCCTGCCCTTCATGTCCGGCATGTCCACGATTATCCGCCTGTCGAACCGTCCAGGCCTCAGGAGAGCAGGATCGAGGACGTCCGGCCTGTTCGTCGCGGCTAGAAGTATCACTCCCTCGTTCGTCTCGAAGCCGTCCATCTCGACAAGAAGCTGGTTTAAGGTCTGCTCCCTTTCGTCGTGCCCGCCACCGAGGCCCGCTCCCCTGTGCCTGCCCACTGCATCGAGCTCGTCTACGAACAGGATGCAGGGTGCATGCTTTTTACCCTTGTCGAAGAGGTCTCTAACGCGGCTTGCTCCGACACCGACAAACATCTCGACAAAATCAGAGCCGCTCATGCTGAAGAACGGGACACCCGCCTCGCCTGCGACGGCCCTCGCAAGCAGTGTCTTTCCGGTACCGGGAGGGCCGAGCAGTATCACTCCCTTGGGGATCCTTCCACCCAGCTTCTGGAACTTCTTCGGATCCTTGAGGAACTCTATGACCTCTTCCAGCTCCTCCTTGGCCTCGTCCGCTCCGGCGACATCGTTGAAGGATACCTTGGGGGTGTTCCCGCCCATCATCTTGGCCCTGCTCTTGCCGAAGGAGAACGCCTTGTTTCCGCCTGCCTGCATCTGACGCATGAGAAAAACCCAGAGGACCAGGAGGGCGATCAGCGGCAATGCCGTGGCAAGCGCCTTGACCCAGACGCTGCTTCCGGGAAGCTCGGCTTCGATCTTCGTATTGGGATTCACGGCCCAGACCTTGCTCGGCAGGTCCTTGTCCTCGGCGGGGAGGATCACCTTGAATTTGGATATCACCGTTCCCTCCGCTCCCGATGGGATGACTATGGGATTGATGAAATCTCCGCGAACATCCAGGCCCTTTATCTTCATGCCGGATATATTGCCGTTTTCTATCTCCGCGACGAATTGGGTGTACGTTATCGGCCATTCCCTCTCGCCACCCGATTTGAACATCAGGTAGGCGAGGAAGAACAGGATCAGGACGACCGCCCAGATGGCCATGGACTTCGACGGCTGCTGCGGACCCTGCTTGGATCCCGTGGGCATCCACTTCTTCTGAAATGGATTCTTGGGATCTTTCTTATTGTCGTTATCTTTATTCATATCTTTTCATTTCTTCGGCGATTTCCCTCTCTATGATAATTAAAATTGATCATTTTGTCCATCAGGAAACGGCTTTTGCCTTCGCTCACCGACCGCTGCATAACGGAGCAGACCAGGTGGACACTCCATTCGAACAAAAAGAGTTCATCCCCGTACGCCTATTTCGTGCTTTTCGTGCTCCTGGTCATGATTTCGATAGGTACGACGGATCGATTCAGCTCTGGAGTGAGTTCCGTTATGTAGGGCAGGTTCCTGTAACGCTCGTCGAAATCCAGGCCGTATCCGACCACAAACGTATCGGGGATAGTGAAGCCGGCGTAGTGGACCGGAACCTCTACCTCTCTCGCGGAGGGCTTGTCGAGCAGTGCGCAGACCTTAAGGCTTCTGACTCCGTATTCGCTGAGGTCGCGGATCAGCCGGGACAGCGTATGTCCGGTATCGACGATCTCGTCCACTATTATGACGTCCCGGCCCGCCAGGTCACACTTGAGCTGCGTGAGGATCTCGACGTCTCCGTTTCTCTGCATCCCGCTGCGGTAGCTGGACAGCGTTACAAAGTCTATCTCGTGAGGTACCGACAGATGGCGGACGAGATCGGCGACGAAGACGAATGCGCCCTTGAGCAGGGTGATGAGCAGGGGGTTGTCTCCGGCATAGTCATTGGAGATTTCAAATGCAAGCTCCTGCACCTTCTCCTGGATGCTCTCGGCCGATATGAATACCTTGTAGCGGCTCAATCGATCTCCATCGCTCGAGAAACTCTGTCCGTACCCGGGCCGATGATAACAGATCGGGTCCGGGATTCAATATTTTTCGCATCCACCGCAATAATTCTTTGGGGCACTGCAACTACAGTTTAGACAACCTGATATGGGTTACAGTGCGTGTGGAGGGCGTTATTCGCGCCCTCTCCCCCGCGGCGACACCGGGTACCCAGAATATGCCCCTCTCATCCTCGAATACAGGAAACCGGTCGCGTTTATGAAGTGGGATCTTCCTGTCTATGAAAAGATCACTGAGCTTCTTTCTACCCTTCATGCCGAATGGAACCATCCTGTCGCCGGGCCGCCTGCTCCTTACCCTCACCGGATACTTTACGGCGGAGAGGAAGGCCTCGTGATCACCGGCGACATACGGGGCCGCGCTTCGGGCCCGCATTGTCCTCAGGGAGATCGAGTAGCCCAACTTTGTCAGAATGTAGTCGCCGTCACTCGGAATGAGTAGTTCCTCGTGAATATCCCCGCCTGTTCCCGCCGGTTTTTTCCTCGCGAAGCGTATATGCTCCTGCTCCCTGAACATTGTCACACCGTGCGGAAAATCCGTGCTGGACCCGCTTCGCCCCGACCTTATCAGCTTCTTGGCGGTGTCGAAGTGGATTTTCCCTACATCCTGGTAGATCGAGAATCCATCCCGCAGTATCGAGTCGATCAACAGGTAGAGCTGGAAATCGTTCAGTACCCTTGCACTGTCCAGGGGCAGTTCGACGGCGGTTCCGCCGCCGGTGGTGATTATCATACCGGAGACCGTGCCCTCCAGGATTTCCCACCCCTCCTTCAGGTTTTCCCGAAGGCGCAGGATGGATTCGTCCACCGAGGGATTGAAATGCTTCCGGAGGTAGGGAAGGAGTCTGTTACGGATTCGGTTTCTGAGCAGCGTGTTGTCGCGGTTGCTCGAGTCCACCGCGTACCTTATCCCCCTGCCTCTGAGATATTCGATCAGCTCCCCACGGCTGAAGCCTAGCAGGGGGCGGATGAATATCCCGCGCCTTTCGGGGATCCCCGTAATCCCCCGGAACCCGGCGCCCCGTATGATATGATGGAGGACCGTTTCAACCTGGTCGTCTCTCGTGTGCCCCAGGGCCACCGAATCGGCATTCCACTCCGCAGCGGATCTTTCCAGAAAATCCAGTCGCAGGATCCTGGCTGTCTCCTCTATTCCATTCTTGGACTTACGTGAGACGGCCGGAACGTCCGCCGATCCAAACAGGACCGGCACGTTCAATCTGGATGCGTGTCTTTCCACCAGGGTTTTTTCCCTGGCGGCGGCTTCCACGCGGATCCCATGATCGAAATGAGCAGCGGCAAGCGATAACCGCATATCGCTCGAGACATCGCTCAGCAGAGTGAGAAGGGCGATCGAGTCGCTGCCGCCCGACACCGCTGCCAATATTCGAGCCCCGGGTTCCAGCAACCCTCGTTCCCGTACTCTCTTCCTGAACCTGTCGCTCGTGCTCATCGTTCCGCTATTTTTCAGGAGAATGATAAAAATGCGCTGAGCTTGCTTGGTGGCGGTGCAGGGATTCGAACCCCGGACACGAAGATTATGATTCTCCTGCTCTAACCGACTGAGCTACACCGCCACACCAGTGGAATAGTATGTTAAAACGGTGATATGTCAAGCGAAAAGGGGCCGTCGGCGGCCACAATACCCTTGCTTGAGCCATTCTGTTCTGTTATAGATAACTGAAGCTTTCAACAGAGGTTCGGGCATGCGTATCTTCACAAACAGGGATGCCGATCCTGCTCTTCTCGAAGGCAGGAAGCTGGCTGTTATCGGTTACGGGAACCAGGGGCGCCCGCAGTCATTGAACCTCCGTGACAGTGGATTAGAAGTGCTCGTGGGCGCCAGGGAGAACGGAAGGGGATGGATGAAGGCCGTCGGGGACGGCTTTCGCACGATGACCATCGGCGGGGCCGTTTCGGAAGCGGATGTCGTGCTCCTACTGTTACCGGACGAGGTCCAGAAGGATGTCTTCGATAGGGAAATCAAGGGGAATCTCCGGGAGAAAGCAGCTGTCTGCTTCGCTCATGGTTTCTCGGTGGCTTTCGGCGGCCTAGAGTCGCCGGATCACGACATGATCCTCGTAGCGCCCAAGGGGCAGGGGGGTCGCCTGAGGAAGGCATACCTGGAAGGAACCGGGATCCCGTGCCTGTTCGCCGTAGCGAACGATGCCTCCGGCCAGGCCGAAAAGATCGCTCTCGCGTTGGCTCATGGGCTGGGTTGTCTCAGGGTGGGCGCCTACAGGACGAGCTTCAGGGAGGAGACGGTCAGCGATCTGTTCGGCGAGCAGGCGGTTCTCTGCGGCGGTGTTCCCGCCCTTATGAAGAGGGCTTTCGATGTTCTTGTTGGGCATGGATTCAGCCCCGAAGTCGCATATTTCGAATGTTTGCACGAGCTAGAGATTATCGTCGACCTGGTCACGCGCCGCGGATTCTCTGGGATGAGGGACGTGATCAGCGGCACGGCCGCATACGGGAGCCTTCTCTACGGTGAGAATCTGATAGGGGAAGAGGTCGGAGAGGCTATGGAGCGCGTGTTCGACCGGATCGAGAGCGGCCGGTTCGCAAGGGATTGGCTGAGCCTGACGGATAGAGGGAAAGAGGAGTTCATCGAGCTTCGCGAAAAGGAGAGAAAACTGCCTGTCGAGGAAGTCGGAGACCGGATCAGGCGGATGATTTTTGATAAAGAACGGTCAGACGAGTAGTAAGGGGGTAGAGAATGAACAGAACGGTCGGTGCAGTGATGATCCTTGCATCGTCGCTGCTCGTAATTGCTGGTGGATGCGGTGGTGACAAGGAGAAGACGCAGGATACGGCTTTCAAGATACCGGATTCGCTTCTTACGCCACTTGAGAGTTACAATCTGACCAAGGATGATTACCATCCAATAGACGGCGGTATTATGGAGAATCCCCAGATCATCCTTCGCTATCCGGCATCGGCCGTGGCCAGGTATGTGTCAATGAAGATCTTCGATTACACTCGTTCGGGATTCATCAAGGTCTCGAAGGAGATCGGCAGGCCGTCGGAAGGCAAGATCGTTATAATCGGCACCAAGGATCTTGACGAGTACCTTTTCCTCACGCGCAACGAATGGTGGTACTACGGGGAGGTTTACGGGGATACGATCTACTTCGAACCTTTCGATATATTGGTAAAGAGGGGGATAGCGGAGATATCTGTTTGTCAGAAGATAGGCCAGATGGCTCTCTCGAGGATATCGGGGGGCAGGGTCCCGATGTGGATGAAGGAAGGTATCGCCTCATACGTTGCGGGCGAAGGGGAGATCCTCGATAACCAGGTCGAGGAGTTCAGGAGGGTTTACTGGGATGTCGATCCGTCTCCTGAGACTGTCGAATCGGATCTCGAGGGGCATTACGACCGGGGCAGGACCAGGATAGCCTTCTTTGCGGCGTACAGGATGGTAGAGAAGCTGCTTTCATTCGCTACGATGGAGGATGTGCGCGGATTCTTGAAGATGCTGGGCTCCGGAAGCACTCTCGATGAGGCATCGAACGCTGCATTCGGCATGGAATACAACGCGCTGCTGGATAAGGTCAGGATCGATCAGCAGAGCGGGGACGGAGCGGAGCAGAGTTGACAGATCCGAATGCAGTGGTGAGGGTCCGGTTCGCGCCGAGCCCCACGGGGCACCTGCACGTCGGCGGTGCCAGAACGGCGCTTTATAATTATCTTTACGCGAGGAAGAACGGCGGCGTATTCGTGCTGCGGATCGAGGACACTGACGCCAGGCGTTCGACGAGGGAATCGTACGAAGGTATACTGAGGGGGATGAGGTGGTTGGGTCTCGACTGGGACGAGGGGCCCGACGCGGGCGGGGATTACGGACCTTACATTCAATCGGCAAGATCGCTCCTTTACCATACGGAGGCCAAGAAGCTCCTCGACAAGGGGCGGGCATACCACTGCTTTTGCTCAACGGAAGAGCTCGAGGCCATGAAGGCCTCGGACGGCGCCGATGAGAGGGTGTTCAGGTACGACGGGAGATGCAGGCGGCTGGCGCAGGCGGATGTGGATGCCAGGCTGGAGGACGGACAGCCCCACGTGATCAGGTTCATGATGCCCGAGAAGGGCAGTGTGCATTTCAGGGATATAGTTCGTGGAGAGTTCACGTTCGAGAACGCGGAGCTGGACGATTTCGTGCTGATCAAATCAGACGGCAAGCCAACGTATAATTTCGCGGTCGTGGTAGACGATTCCTACATGAAGATCACTCATGTGATAAGGGGGGACGACCATATCTCCAATACCCCCCGCCAGATCCATCTCTACCAGGCGATGGGTGCCTCTTTGCCCAAGTTCGCACATCTTCCTATGATACTGGGGAGGGACAAGACGAGGCTGAGCAAGCGCCACGGCGCGACCTCCATAGATTTCTACCGTGAGAAGAGATACCTTCCCGATGCCATGGTCAATTACCTGGCCCTTCTCGGGTGGTCGTTCGACGGCAAGAGGGAGCTGTTCACAAGAAAGAAGCTTATCAATTCCTTTTCATTGAAGAAGATATCGCGTAATCCGGCCATGTTCGACACGGGCAAGATGGAGTGGATCAACGGTGAGCACTTCAAAACACTCAACCTGGTCCAAAGGGCGGCGCTCGTTTACGGTGTTTTGGAAGACGAGGGGTACTTGCCGCCGGATTTCGAGGTGGACATGACGAGGCCCGTCAATCTCAAGCTGGTACCGGGAAAGGAGCCGCTGAACGAGAAGTCGCTCGAGGCGGGCGATGACTTCAACCCCAAGGAGTACAAACGACTTGTTCTTCTGCTCAGGATCCTCGGCAACAGGCTGAAGCTCCTCAAGGATATCCCATCGATGATGGGGTACTTCTTCAAGGATGACTTCTACAGGGACGAAGTAGCCGTTCGCACCCACCTCATGCGGCCGGAGATCCCCGAGAGGATGGTGTCCCTTGCGGATGAATACGAAAGGTTGCGTTATTTCGACCGTGAAGCGGTCGAGGAAACACTGAGGGCGCTGGCGGACAAAATGGGCTTGGAGGCGGGGGAACTGATTCATCCATGCCGGGTTGCGCTAACGGGCACCACCGTATCTCCGGATATTTTCTGGGTCATAATGCTGCTCGGGAGGGAGAAAACGGTTGAACGGCTGCGGACCGCCGCCCAACTGGTGAAACGCCCTTAGACTCATAATGGCTATTGCATTTCCGGTGAATTTTGTGTAAGTTTTGTAAAGTTTTTGGAGAGTCGTCCAATGGCAGGACAGCTGACTCTGGATCAGCCGATGGGGGTTCGAGTCCTCCCTCTCCAGCCATGAATTGAAAGGCCCCTTAGTCTAGTGGTAAGGACGCATGGTTCTCAGCCATGAATCAGGGGTTCGACTCCCCTAGGGGCTACCATATAAATAAGCCCGGGACGGATTACACGTATCGTCACTGCGGGCTTTTTCTTTGGTACCTTCAGCTGATATCTGAAGCCGTTCATCGAGGACGGCTGCTTCCCCGTGGCGGCAGACCGCCGCCGCTTCAGCAGACAGATCATGTGCCGCCCGCACCGGAGCTGCAGCCCTTGCAGGACGATCCGGCGAAGCGGGAGAAGAGCTTATCGATATTCGAAGATCCGCATTTGGGGCATTTCACCTCTTCGGTGGAAGAGGTGACAAGTTCCTCGAATTCCTCTTCGCATCCGTTGCACTTGTATTCAAAAATCGGCATCGGTTAAACCTCTCTGAAGGGCTCTACTCCTGATTGCATCCGGTCCCCTTTCCGGTATCCTCTTCCTTCTTGCACCGGTCCCCGGTGTCGCATGCCTCACTCATTCAGGTCGGCACCCCGAGGCGGGGAAGGATGATCTTCATCACGAGTATCCAAGCGGCGAGGAAGATCAATAACGTGACTAGGCTATTCATTCATCGCCTTTCTGTAAGCTCTAAGCGTATCGGCGTCGTCTTGGGATGATATCTCGATAGATCTGCATACCATATCGCATATGGAGATCGGGATGCCGCTGGTCGGGCTGTAATAGACGTTCCTGTGCGCTCTTCTCGTCTTGACGAGTCCCCTCTCCCGCAGGATCCTCAGGTGCCTCGACACGTTTGCCTGGTTGAATCCCGTGATCTCGACGATCCTGCTCACGTTCATCTCACACTCGAACAAGTGGTGCAGTATGAGAAGACGTGAGGGATCGGCCAGGGCCTTCAATCGGTCTGCGATGAGGCCGAACGTCACCTTCTCGTCCTTTGAGTTCATTGCGGCTCCTTCGTATTATCATATGAGTATATGATAATATATGAAGTGATGCAAGCTTTTTTTACCCTATTTCATGGATTCCGTTCGATATCAGAGCTCGATCCTCTGCCATCCGCCCTCCCTATCAGATCTCGATCCTCAGCCATCCGCCCTCCCTGTACTTCCAGGTGACGGCCATGGAGAATGTTATTATATATAGGAAGAAACCCCACCAAGCCATCACGATTCCGCCGTCGAGCATCTCAACGGCCAGATACGAGAAAGGTACCATGACGCACCAGATGCATATCGTCTGCGATACCATTACGAAGAGAGTGCTTCCTACACCCTGGAGCGTCCGGGACAGGACGATGGCCACGCCATCGAGGATCTGGAACGCCCCCAGCAGGCGGAAGGGGAGAACCCCCTTCTCTATTGTCACCGCGTCCCGGACGAAAATGCCCATTATCTCTCTGGGGAGGAACATGAAAAGGGTGCCGATCGCTCCCATCATGAGCGCCCCGAGCCCCACGGAGTGCCACCCGTAGTTTACAGCCTTTTCCTTGTCGCCCTCACCGAGGCTGCGTCCGACAAGGGTTGCTGAGGCCGTTCCGATAGCCAGGCCTATCATAAAGGACAGGTTGAAGGCCTTGTAGATGATATTGCTTATTGCGAGCTCACCTACACCCAGACGTCCGATGAAGCTCATGAAGACGATGAAGCCGGCGATCGAGGCGCTCTGCAACGCTCTCGGAGCCGATATTTTCACGATTGCGGCCATCAGCCTGGCCGAGATCCGCCTTCCGTGGGGTGGCGCTTTGAGCGGCCTTAGAATGAAGATGGTTATCGAGACTTGGTAGATAATGAATCCGATACCGGTGCTTACCACCGATGCTATCGCCGCGCCCTCGACCTCCATTCTCGGGAATATCCAGTGACCGAATATCAGAAAGTAGTTCAGTACGATGTTCAGTATGTTTATGCCGATGGACATTATCATATCGAGCCTGGGCCTTGCGATACCGTAAGTGAAACCCCTGAGTGTGAAGATCACGACTATCGAGAAGAGTCCGAGGAACCGGATACTGAGGTATGGCGTTCCGCTCCCGACGACCTCCGGCTTGTCGGAAAGAAGCGAGAAGAGCCATGGTGAGAGGATGTAACCGAGAACCGATACCGTTATGCCGACTAGCAGCGCCAGCAGGGAAACGCTGTGAAAGATCGGTTCGAACGATTCGCTTTTTCCCTCCCCGAGACGCCTTGATGTGATCGCCTGGGTGCCGATGTTGAGCGATCCGAACACGAGAACGGACACGAGAATGACCATTGATCCGAGTCCCACGGAGGCGAGGGCCGTCTCACCAAGGCGGCTGACCATTAGGGTGTCCACTAGATTCAGCACCGTGTGGGATATCATTCCGACTATAATTGGCGAGGCGAGCCGGATGATCTCTCTGCTCATTCTGGATTCTTCAGTCATACCCTCGAAAAAGCTTTAAAAACAATAAAGATTCAATATAATGTACGGCGATGTGTCGTTCAATGTGGAACTTTGCAGGGAGGTCCAAGGATGCGGCTAAGATCGCCTGCGATTCTCGCGGTCATTATCGTGCTCTCGGCGTATGTATGCATCTCTCATGCCGCCGTCAAGAGGGGTGAGGCGGCCCCGCAATTCGAGCTTCCCTTGGTGAACGGCGGCGGCTATAGCGCTTCCTCCGTTCTTTTTCCGGTCAGTCAGCATACATTTCTCGTCTTCTGGGAGAGCAACTGCGACCACTGCATAGATGGTCTCCTCGAATGTGAGGCTTTCCACCGTGACTATGCCGGTGATGATATCGCGATTGTGGGTGTAAACCAGGATGAGGCGGATCTTTTGCATGTAAGGGGGCTGCTGGAGGCGAACTTGGTCTCCTTTACTCAACTATGGGACAAGGGTGGAAGGGTAGCTGGGGAATACGGTGTGCCCCTGGCCACCTTCGCAATATACCTGGTGGACAACCACGGCGTTGTCGTTGACGGTGTCATCGATCCGCATGGCGGTATGGATGAGATCATGACGGGGATGCTTCTGGGCGGTGAGGATTATTCTCATGCTCGGCAGACGCTGGATGAAGGCCGCGCAGCAGGATGGGAGAATGCCGTAAGCGCCGTCACGGGGAGCGCATCGAGCATATCCGGTGAGGGATTCATGCTCAGCGGCTATCAGCGAACGCGGTTCCTTGCCATCGATTCGTACGGTTCCGGCGCTGCGGGGCCTTACGGCGAGCAGCTCGAGGGTAAGAACGACATGCTGTACAGGTTCGAGCTGGAGGTGTCGAAGAGGATAGGAAAGTACGTGACGGCCGGTGGGCTGCTTCGCGTGAGCAACGAGAGCGAGGATGTGTTAAAGGCGGGTCCCCGGTACTACGGCTCACAGTGGGGGAGCGCGTTCGCCGAGGCGATCATAGGCGATCTATCCTTCAGGCTGGGTTACTACTCTATCTACATGACACCGCTTACACTGATGCGGTGGGACTGGGACGACAATCCCCGTACGGGCGGCGATGCAGGATGCGGGTGCGGGGCGGCCGGAGGCGTGCTGCTTCTCGAAAGCCTAGAGGAGCTCAACCCGGAGCTCTATTTTGAAGGCGGTATCGCCTCATACAGCGGGAGAGGTTTCGAGACGAGTATCTTCTACGGGATCCCCAGAAGGGCCGATCCGATCGATTACCAGGACTGGTATTACTCCGGTTACACCGAGATCGATCCATCCGAATACTACTCCCTCGAGGTGTACGGTTTCGAATGGCGCTGGCAGCGTCTCGTCAAGAGAACGGGGGGATTCCTGAAGGCGGGCCTTCATTATACGGGCACCCGCAACGATCCCAAGACGGTGGATTTCAAGAAACTGGGTTACGCTGTGCAGTACCCCTGGAATATCTTTCACACCCTGTCGCTGATCCTGGAGCTGCCGGTGATAAGGTCGGTCAGATTGAGGGGTGAATGGCTGGCGGTAAACAGGAGCGAGGAGCACAGGCCGCAGGGGCTCCCCGATGCGGGGACGGTTAAGCTGGACGGCGGCGGAGGTATCGCGGGTGTCGTCTATGAGAGGGCGAAGAGGCTGGAGATAAAATGCGATTATCTGCGCCTCGACCCGGATTTCTCGACGCCGTTCTCGGCCCTGTCGTACGAGGCGAACACCGAAGGGGCCCGCATCTCGTCGAGGCTGCTCCTCCCGGGCGATATATCGGCGGTGTCCGTGTTTTATAAGAGACTGAGGGAGGTCGAGGCTCGGTACGCGGAAGCGGAGAAGGAGCGGATCTCCATGTTCGGGGCCTCCTACGACCTGGATCTGTCGAACGGCGTGGGGTGCGGGATCGGGTGGATCGACCGGGGTGTATGGAGGGACGGGACGGTTGAGAGAGAGGATCAGAGCCGGCGAACAATGACCTTAAGCGCGCGTTACCGTTTCACGAATAATACACTTGCACAGGCGCAGTATCAAAGGGTGATGACGGAGGGAGGCGGCGGTGTGAGTGAAGAGTCACATGCCGACCTTTACTCCCTGTATTTCACGACGGTATTCTGATCCGCCGGATCGCTATCTTGTTGTTGTGGATCAACCGGCCCCGTACGGTTGATGCGCGCAGGCATCAATGCGGATCGAGGCTCTTCAACGATCCCCAGGAATCATCCTCTGCACCGGTAACGGTTATCAGATCGAAGTAGTCTATCTCGAGGCCTCCGCCGCTTACAGATACGAGCCTGACAGTGTAATTGGGTCCGTAGATACCAGCATAGCCGCCCCCGTCGGCCTCTATCCAGCAGGTTCAACTGAATCCCTGGCCCGTGAACCCGAAGGTGATCTGCTGGGGCATGCTGGGCTCTTCCGGGTAGAGGAGCATGTTTACCGTGTACTGCCTGCCGAGCTCGCCCCTGCAACGGAGTGTGGCCGAGAAAATCCCGAAGTCACTGGCCGTAATGCCGTAATTAACCCAGTCGTTCTGGTAGTCGAGACCGATCAGCGAGCCCAATCCGGAGTCTTGGATGGGATACCCGCCCACGTCGTAGCATTGGTCGAAGTCCTCAGCCTGCTGTCTTATGGTCTCGCAGCGGATCGCTGAGGTCGGCAGGGCAAACGAAACAACCAGGCTGAGCAATAGCAGTGGATACCTTCTCATACCCCCGTCCTTTTATGTTCTTTAGGATAATACCACCTTTTCGTTCGGCGATCAATCGAATTGATTGCAGCCGGCCCGGCCCTTGCGAAGTATAAACCGGATTATGAGAAATTAATCAGATATACCGTATTCGTGTAAAATAATTTTAAAACATTTCTTGAGTTAAAAAATGATACATGATACAATGTTCGAGCGGGGAAGCATCAATCTTATTTTAGATCAGCACCGGAAAATATCCTAAGGGGGGGACTATATAATTTTTTATACGAAAGGAGGTGAAAAAGAATGAAGAGAATAGCTATAGGTTTGCTCTTGATTCCTTTAGTGTTCATAGGTTTATCGCTCATTGGCCACGACAAGGCTGACCACACGAATTCACCTGCATTCTCACTCGCTCTCAGCCAGGCGACCCAGAAGCTGGAGGGGACAGCCGGCAGGGTCACCGCAGCCGTTACTCCTTGCGCTCGCGCCGGTGCGTTCAACTACACCGAGGATCCGATAACCTGCTTTGCAACCGAACCGGGATGTCAGGATTTGACTTACGACGACAGGCCGTGCGAGACCCTCGATCACGGCGTAATGACGTGTGATCACGAGACTCCGACCTGCGATGCCGAGATGACATGCAGGGGCCGCTACACCTGTGACACGAGAGCCACATGCGATGGATCTGCGACCTGCGACGCGACCGAGACATGCTGGAACAGCACGTGCGAGCAGATAGATCAGACGTGCGACGGAGAGACGAGTACGTGTGACGGCGGAGCCGCCTGCGATTTTACAGTCGATGGCACCCACACCTGCAACGGTTCCGAAACGTGTTCGAACACGTGCCAGGGTTGGCCCACGTGTGAGGATGTCATGACCTGTGACGTCACCTGCGAGGGGACGATCACTTGCGCCGGATGGGCTACCTGTGAAGGCGGAGTGACATGTGAGGAGACGTGCGAGGGTGAGACCTGCGACGGTACCTCAACCTGCGACGGAGACCCGACGTGCGACTACACGTGCTCCGGCAATACGTGCGAGGCCGCCCTGCCGACGTGTGACGGCGGACCGACCTGCGACGGCGGATGGACCTGTGACGGATCCGCGACCTGCGACGGTGGCGCGACGTGCGACTACACGTGCTGCGGCTCCACGTGTGATACGACCTGCACGGTCGATGCAGGCGGGCCGACGTGCGACGGCACTTCGCCCACCTGTTTCAACACATGCAGCACATGGCCGACATGCCAGGCGAATCCCGAGTGCGGGATAACGTACGACGGCACGGCGACATGCGACGGCAACGCGACGTGTGTGTCCACATGCGGCGATATGTGGCCGACGTGCGGTCCCGATTACACATGTGCCGGTTATGGAGCGGTTACCTGCGATCCTTTGGATCCCGAATGCTGCACGGACAACGAACGTACAAGTTGGGGAAGGATCAAGAATCTGAAGGACGAGTAGCAGGACGCTCTATCTATCTATGGAAGCAGGGCACGGGAAGATTTCCGTTGACCCTGCTTCCTTTTTAGTGATAAGAATTTCCATATTGTACGGACTTGTATTTCCTTTAGATATCGGGGTATTTTTCTATATATGCGGACCGCACGGTTATTATTTCTATTCCTGTCCATTCAATTCTTCCTCTATAACATGGGATTGCTGAGCAGACGGCTCAGCCTTCTTGCCTCCATGGTATCGCTGCTCGTCTTCGTCGCTCTTACGGTACCGGCGTGGAGGATTAAGGGTAAGGTGGGACTGTCGGGCATCTTGCCGTTTCTCGGGCTTGCCCTTGCGCTCATTGTGATAGCGAGGGGATCGCGGGAGCAGCTTTTCGCCTACCCAGTTCTTCTCGCTTCGTTTCTTCTGCTCCCGATGCGCGAGGATCACGAGAGCGGAGAGCGCGAAAGCCTCGCTCTCGGTGTTTTCATATACTCGATCCTAGTGTATCTGGAGATCCACGTGCCGTCGTTCTGGTATTTCATTCACTCCTCGGGATTGAGGTTATCGGCGCTCTCGGGCAGGATGATCGGGCAGGATTACCTGCTCGGGCAGACGGCGGCCGGGGTGCCGGTCCTCCTGCTCTTTCTCTCCTACTACTGCGCCGTTGCGATTTCAGCACGCAGAGGGGGGATCGTTTATCTCATCAAGTGCCTCGTGCTCTCGTTAGCCGTTCAGGCTGCCGTGCTCGCGCTGCTCACTCCCCTGGCGATCCTCATTCAGGCGAAGGCTCCTTCATGGGACCTGCTTCTGTTCAATCCATCGGCCTTTGTTTTCGCAGGGCTCCTGCTCCCCCTTCTGGTAAGAAAACCCGAGCGGAGGCCTTCCCGCGAAGGAGGATACAGATTCGGCTTGATCATCGCCCTGGGGATAATCTCGCTCGTTCTCTCTATCTTCGTTACCATAAGGCCTTCTCCTGGAACGGGGACGGGCAGGATAACGATCCTGGACAAGGGGTATCTCAACTGGAACGTGCCGTTTTACGGCAAGTACGGTCACAAGTCCGGGGGGATGTTCGGATATCTTCCCAAGCTTCTTCGTGCCTGCGGATACGATGTGGAGATCTCGGATGAGATAGGCAGGGAGAGCCTGTCCGGGACGGACGCCCTCGTGGTGATCAACGTCCTCGAGTACTTCAGCGAAGAGGAGAAAGAGTCGGTGGTCGAATTCGTGAGGGGAGGCGGAGGGCTTCTGGCGCTGGGTGATCACACAGGGGTAAAGGGTATCAGGGGACCCTTCAACGACCTGCTAGAACCGTTCGGGATAGAGTTCATATTCGATTCAGCCACCTTCCTGTCCAAGGGCTGGGGCGAGGAGACCGATCTCTTTCCTCATCCCATAACCCACGGCCTCTACTCTCCGCACGAGATGGATATATGGGTAGGCGCCGGCCTGGGGGTGACCCGTCCCGCGCGCCCGGTCGTACTGGCCAAGTACGGCTTCTCGGACATCGGGAGCATCACGGCTTTCGAACGTGCCTATCTGGGCAACCGTATCTTCGATCCGGGGGAGCAGCTGGGAGACCTTGTTCTGGCGGCATTGAGCGATTTCGGCAAGGGCAGGGTGCTGGTCTTCGGCGATACATCCTCTTTCCAGAACGGCGCAATGGTGACGAGCTACCGTTTCGTGTCCCGCGTGGCCTCGTGGCTCACGTCGGGAGGTTCATACGGACCCTGGAGAACCCTTATACTGCCTCTTTTGGCGTTGGTGATCGCCGTTACGGCGGCGGTTAGAAGGGATATGCTCGCCCTGGGCGTTATCGGCGCATCGCTGCTCATCGGGACGACCATAGGGCTCGTACCGCGGAGGATGGAACGCAGCGTACCTCTCGAGATGCCCACGGCGGTCATAGACGATTCTCATTTCGGGAGGTTCAACAAGCTGACGTGGTTCGATGACTGCTGCGGTGGACTGCAGTACAACCTGATGAGGGGCGGGTACTTCCCGCTGATGATGCAGAGGTTCGAGGAAGATCAGATCATGGGAAGCGATATACTGGTGTTCATGGCGCCGGTCAGGCCCTTCAGTGCGGGAGAGATAGATGTTATGGAGCGCTTCATGGAGAAGGGCGGCTGGATCCTCTACGCATGCGGCTTCGATGAGGCCGACGGATCGAGGGGCTTTCTCGAGCATATGGGATTGAAGGTGCTGGATGTGCCGCTGACGAACTTCACGGACTCTCTCGGCGTTTGGGATGTAAGGGTCAACAAGGGCTGGGGGATAGAGGTGGCCGCTCCCGGCGCCAGGATCATCGCGGAGAGGTTCGGCTATCCGTACATGGTGGAGCTTAGGAGGGGCAGGGGCGGCATCATACTGATCGCGGACAGCACATTCCTGCTGAACCAGAACCTGGAGGCGATGAACACGTATTTCAAGGACAACGTACACTTCTTCAAGGAACTGCTGGAAAGGATACGCGGGGAGCCGGGGGCGGGGCCGGCCGGTTCGGACGAGAAGCAGCCGGGGGTGCGTTCTTGATATTTCTGAATTATCTTGGGCTGTTGCTCCTTTCCCTATCGTGGCTCTGGACGCTTCACGTCTTCCATCCTCCGGGCGGATTGTGGCCGGTATTCATCGTCCTGGGGATCGCCCTCCTCGTGTTTCCGGCTCGTTCCGTGACCTTGATTCGGGATCATCTTCGTTACAGGGGCGGCGGACGGATCGATCCAGACGGGCATCAGGACATGTCCCGCCGTAAAGGCGAGTACGGCAGACTCCCCCGAGCCTCGCTGATGCTGCTGATCCCCATGATACTGGCGATATTCACACTGCCCAGGCCTTTCAACCTGGGACCGATTGTGCTGTCCATAGCGCTGATCGGCGGAGTGGTCCGGGGGGAGGGTGTTGGAGGTTTCAGGCCCATAACCGGAGGATTGATTGCAGGGGCAGTGTTGACGGTGCAGTCTTTCCTTTTTCCGATAGTGGCTCTTATCTCGGCGCACGTTCATACCGTCCCCGTGCTCGGTTATATTCTTTACCCCTTCATCCGTCTCTTCGATCCGACGGCTTACGTGAGCGGAGGAGTGATCTTCGTTTCGTCGGTTGAGGAGATATTCGGCCTCGGAGTGTCGATGGAGAAGCTGGCATTGATCCCTATGGCGCTGTTCTTTGCAGCCGTCGTACTCTTCAGGGCAGCCGTTGGAGACGCGCTCAGAACCCTGCTGCGGCTGTTGCTGGCCTTCCTTGTCTATGGAGCCGTTCGTTTCATAGCCGTGTTCTTCGCCGCGGTTATTCTGAACAACGAGGTCATATTCTGGAATCGCCTGGCCATACTTCTGAGCCTTATCCCGCTGCCGCTGCTCGTTGCATGGGCCGTTCCGGGCGCCTTCCACGGCGGTGAAAGGGAAAAAGACGGTAAAGAGGCGATCGCCGTGGGCGTTCCTCTCAGGGGAACCGTCGTCGTAGCTCTTGCAGCGTTTCTGGCGGCGGGATCGCTCCTGTTCCATGATCCCGGCAGCCGTAAGGGTGGAAGGGTTCTTTTCGATGAGAGGTACAGTGACTGGGAATGGTCGACGCAGGTTTACGACAGGGATTGGTACGGATCTAAATCCGGTTATAACTATTACTGCCTGGCCGAGTATATAAATCATTTCTTCGATATGGAGAGGGGGCTCGAACCCTTCACCCCCGAATACCTCGCGGGCTTCGACATCGTTATAATAAAAACCCCCACGCAGTCCTTCACGGAAGACGAGATCGACATGCTGTCCGAATACGTTGAGAACGGAGGGGGGCTTTACCTGATAGGGGATCATACAAACGTATTCGGTACGAGCACCAATCTGAATCCGATCGCGGCGAGGTTCGGACTGCGCTTCAACTACGATTCGACATATCAGCTTCACTCACTCGCCCTGACGAATTACTATTCACCCCGCTTCCTTGCACACCCGGTAATGCTGCACGTGCCTCATTTCTTCTTTGCAACCTCGTGCTCGATGGATTCGCCTGTTTTCGGCGAGAACGTGATCGCGGGGAACGCCCTGAGAGCGATCCATCTGGATTATTCGCAGGTCAGCTATTTCCCGAAAAAGGACGAGAAGGAATACGATTTCGGATATGTGATGCAGATGGCCGGAGTCAAGGCGGGGAAGGGCAGGGTGCTTGGGTTCACGGACAGCACGGTCTTCTCGAATTTCTTCATGTTCATACCGGGAAAACCCGAGCTGTTCCTTGGATCGTTGGATTGGCTCAACAGAACGAACAGGTGGAGCTTCCTCAACCTGCTGTTTATCGTCTCCTCGGTGCTGCTCGTTGTCTATTCCGCGGCGATCCTGCGGCGCTATGACAGGTTGACCGTGAGCGGTTCGGTTTTCTTCGGGTTGACCCTTGGTGTCGTCCTGTCCCTTCTTGTGTTCGAGTCCCTCAAGAGGAATGCTTACCCGCCCTTGAAACCGATCAGGGAGATCAAGACGATAGCCTTTGATCAGGATCCCTCGAGGTTCGAGATGCCTGTCAAGCATCTCGTCCGGAACAAGCACGCGGGCTATCATACGTTTTACGTCTGGACACAGCGTATGGGTTTTGCACCTTCCCTTAACAAGACATTGACCCAGTCACTCGAGGCATCGCCTATCACGGTCGTCGTGAATCCCGTCCGCAAGCTCTCTATAGAAGAAATAGACTCTGTCGTCGAATATATAAGGAAGGGAGGGAACCTTCTCCTGATCGTAGAGCCCAGAAACAGGATGTCGACAGCGGGGGATTTCCTCGGGATATTCAGGATGACCATTTCACATTCCGTTTCGGATACGACTTCCATCTCGAATATCAAGGGAGAGAGGATATGTGACGCGTACGGCGCCGGCTTCATAAACGGCGGTATTCCTCTCCTGACGCTTCCGGGAGGCAGGGTTGTGTTCTCTTACGAGAAGCTGGGCAAGGGCAGATTATTCGTATTCTCGGATTACAAGATATTCTCTCAGGCGACCACGGGGCCGACATCGATCGTTCCCAACCTCAGGACACGTGAGATATTCGAGCTTGAATATCAGATTCTGGAGATCTTGCAGGGGACGAGGAGACCGGAGGATATAAGGCCGTATTCACCGGCGGAGGGTTAGCGCGTCGTTCCGGATGACGATCGAATCAAGCGGCGGGCCGTGTCACCGCCGTTTTTGTTATGGTTTTCAATCCTTCATACCGGTTCTGCTCACGTCCGCTTGCCCGGCCTCTCCCCGGGATCCCTCCCGGCCGCCCGGAGCACTATCAGCAACGAGGCCGCTCCCGCCACGAGGCATAGGATTGCGGGCACACCCACGGTAAGGAGAAGATATCCGAACACGAGCGAGACGAGCCCGACGGTTGCGGCATATGGAAGCTGCGTCTTGACATGGTCTATGTGGTCCGCCGTCGATGCCATGGACGACATGATCGTTGTATCCGATATTGGAGAGCAGTGGTCTCCGAATACGGCGCCCGAGAGTATCGCGGCTACCGACGCGAACAGGATATGGTCGGCCGGGCCGCCGGTTATCCCGGCCGATTCGGCGGAGCCGTACACGAGGGGAATCACGATCGGCGTCAGAATCGACATCGTCCCCCATGATGTCCCGGTCGAGAAGGAGATTCCCATTGCTATGAGGAATACGATCATCGGAATGAAACGCGGGGAGAGGATCCCCGATAGATTGTGGACCAGGTAGTCGGCCGTATGCAATTCGGTGCAGACCTTGCCTATGCACCATGCGAGAACCAGGATCACGAACGCGGGCAGCATCGATTTGATCCCGTTGATCCAGGCGTCGAGGACTTCACCCAGCCTGATGAGCCTTTGGGATACCGCAAGTATGGCCGCGGCGATGCATCCCGAGAAAGATCCCCACAGAAGGGCCTTGAACGAATCCGAGGCCTTGAGCGCGTCTATAAATCCGAACGAGCTCTCGCCCGCGGCCTCCATTGACGCGGCACCGGTTTTGAGCAGCCCGATGAATGTGACGATCAGGGATACGGCGATGGGGATAACACCGTTTATCGCCCGCGGCACGGCGCCGTCCGCCAGCGCGATGCTGTCAGAATCCATGTTTGAAAGCGGTCTGGCGGTTTCACTGCTGACCTTTCCGGTTGTCCTCGCTCTTCTCTCGGCGGCCAGCATCAGGGAGTAGTCCCTGCCCGTTATGATTATGAAGAGAACGAACAGAAGCGCAAGGATCGGGTAAAAGCTGTAGGGGATCGATGAGGCGAATACGGCGAGGGGATTCCTGTCGACGCCGATGGAGGTCAATGCCTGCCCGATCAGGGAGATCTCGAACCCTATCCAGCTGGTTATGATAGCGAGTGAGGCGATCGGGGCGGCCGTTGAATCGACGATGTAAGACAGCTTCTCCCTGGATATTTTGAGCCTGTCGGTAAGCGGACGCGTTGAATTCCCCACTATCAGGGTGTTCGTATAATCGTCGAAGAAGATGATCATTCCCATCAGCCAAACGGCGAACTGACCGCGCTTGGGCGTTGTGGCTATTCTTGAAACCCTGTCCACGATACCCTTCATCCCTCCCATTCTCGTCGTTATGCCCACCATACCTCCGAGGAGCAGAGTGAAAACGATGATCGCTATGTGGTCCGGACCCTCTCCCGGATCGGACAGTGTTCCTATCACGTAGTGGTCCACTATTCGGAGGATCGAAGAAACCGGCTCGAATCCGGAGACGAAGAAAGAGCCGAGCCAAATGCCTGCCAGCAGCGCGAGGATCACCTGCCTGAATATCAGAGCGAATGCGATGGCAATCAGGGGCGGGAGGATCGATATGATCCCGTCGATCGAGCGAACTTCGCCGCGGTACAATGTCTGCCCGTTCTCGATAACAATCGATTTTTTGCCGGTTGAGCCGGTCTGGAGCGTCACCCCCTCTTCGAATAGCTCCCCGGCCGTCCCGTGGAATACAGGCGAGCCGTCAAACTTCACGATCACGCTGTCGGTGGGGGAGACCGATTCCTCGAGCATTCCGGCCGGTGGGATGTACGGGTAGGGAACATTCTTCAGGATTGTTATTCGATCCGGCTCTCCGGCTTCAGCGTATGTCGAATGAATTGAAAGGAACAGGGAGAGCATCGCGAGGACCATGCAAAGGGTTTTGACTTCCACGCGGGTATTATTTTTGCACGATGCTTTCATAGCGGGAGACCGTGAGAGTTCTATGTTATCTCTTCTATCGTCACATCGGTGCTTTCATTCATCGACCGGGCCGCGGCACGGATATGATCCCATGGGGAATGAAGGTTGTGCTCCTCGAAGAGGTCGTCCCTGCCCGATGCCTCCTTGACCGCCTCGAGCGATGCGGCATCGACCGAGATCATGTTTTCTCCGCAGATGTATCCTATATCGTCGAGTATGATCGGACCCGCGTCTGCGACGCAGTCGCACAGCTTGGATATATTTTTCAAAACGTTTACGGCATAGACTTTTTTCATGCGTGAGTGCGCCAGTGCGGCGGCCTCGCCGATGAGATCGTCGAACTTCGCAAGGCGCGGCGAGATGCAATTCTCCGGACAGACAATAACACAGTTGCTGCAGCCGGGACACCAGGTCCTGTCGAAATACGGGCGTTTCTCATTCAGCCGTATGTTGCCGGTGGGGCAATTATCCACGCAGCTGTTGCACTGTGTGCATCCATCGCCGTATACGGGTTTCCCGCCTTCATGGATGGCGCCCTTTGTCTCTTTCGACATGCAACCCATGCCGACGTTTTTCACGGCGCCGCCCATACCGCACGCAAGATGGCCTTTGACGTGAGAGAGGAGAAGCACGCCGTCCGCTTCAAGCGTCACGGAAGCCGCGTTGTACGTCATGAATTCGCCCTCTATTGGAATACTGTCGTTGGAAATGACCACGGGCGCTCCCAATTCGTCTTTGGAATAACCGTGGTCAGCTGCGACTTTCAGGTAACTCTCCGCATTGTTTCGGGGGCTTCTGTAGACGACTGGTGTATCGAATATGAAAGGATGTAACCCTATTTCTTTGAGCGATTCCACAATCTCCTTCACGAAGGATGACTTTATGAAAAAGGGATTGCCCGGTTCACCCATATGGAGCTTCACGGCAACGTTGTCTCCAGGCTCTAAATAGTCCTGCAGTTTTTCCCGAAGGTGATTAAATAGGGATTCATCACTGCGGATCAACACGCATCTGTTTATCATAACTGTTTTCCTGTCGCTGATAAAAACGCTGCTGAAAATTTATTAGAATATATCAACGGCGTTTTTTTATGTCAACGCATCAGTCGGAAACAAAATGCTTCGAACTAATGTTGAAGAAAAAAGTATTTATTATTTTTAAAAACTCCTTGACACTTTTTTGCACAAGTGAATAACATGAGCACAATAAAAAGTTACTCTTTCACCATCGGACTTTTTATTGCGGTTGATCTTTCAAAGGTGAAAGAAAAAAGTAGGGTCAGGCTTTCAACTTTTTCAAAGGGGTGGACAAAATGGCTGTCAAGGCTAAAGCCAAAAAGAAAAAGAAAGCCAAAGCCAAAAAGAAGGTAAAGGCCAAAGTCAAGAAGACGACGAAGGCCAAAGCCAAGAGGAAGACGAAGGCCAAGGCCAAGAGGAAGACGAAGGCTAAGGCCAAGAGGAAGACCAAGGCCAAGGCTA
>CAYRCK010000014.1:0-9673 GCA_964422745.1 uncultured bacterium | reverse complement strand
AAGGCCAAGAGGAAGACGAAGGCTAAGGCCAAGAGGAAGACCAAGGCCAAGGCTAAGAGGAAGACGAAGGCCAAGAGGAAGACCAAGGCCAAGGCTAAGAGGAAGACGAAGGCCAAAGCCAAAAAGAAGGTCAAGACCAAGGCCAAGAGGAAGACCAAGGCTAAGAGGAAGACCAAGGCCAAAGCCAGAAAAAGATAGCGTTAGAGCGGAGTATCATCTTTGCGTAGCGGGGAAAGGGGACTTTCCCCGCTATTTTTTCCTTTCGAATGTGCACGGTTGCCGCTTCGGCCTTGTTGTGGTATGGATACTGTTACGATCGTTGCATAGTGGTTGTGCGGGGGATCGAATCTTCAAGGATTTGTTCGTGTTGGGAGGTTGCGATGATCGCGAAAATCCGATCTGGTGCGGTGAGAGGGATAGACGGGTTCGGTGTCACGGTCGAGATCGATATCACCCGAGGGTTACCCGCTTTCACTATTGTCGGTTTGCCGAATGCCGCGGTTCGCGAGAGCCGTGAACGTGTAATATCCTCAATCAGGAATAACGGCTTCAAGTTTCCGAGAAAGAGGGTGACCGTCAATCTGGCCCCCGCTGATATACGAAAGGAGGGCGCATCTTTTGATCTTCCGATAGCGATCGGCATTTTGCTGTGCAGTGGACAGATCAGAAGCCAGAATACGGAGGAGACGATCATTCTCGGCGAGCTGGCACTAGATGGAAAGCTGAAACCGGTGAAGGGCATTCTTCCGATTACCTGTTTCGCCAGGGATAGCGGATTGGGCTGCGTTGTCGTGCCGGAGAAAAATTCCAGTGAGGCGTCCGCTGTCAGCGGAATCGGCGTTGCTGCATGTGTCGATCTCGGGGAATCGATCGATGTTCTTGAAGGAAGATCGAAACCTAGACCGCCGATAGAGCCGGCGGGAAAGGTGGATCCCGGATTCGAACTGGATTACTCGCAGGTTGCCGGCCAGCGATCGGCGAAGAGGGCACTTCAGGTGGCGGCATCGGGCGGGCACAACGTTTTGATGATAGGGCCGCCCGGTTCCGGTAAGACGATGCTCGCCCGGAGGCTGGTATCGATACTGCCTCCGCTGGATGAGGATGAGGCCCTCGAATGCGCTAAGATCAAGAGCGTTATCGGCGGATTGGACGGTACGGGGATCAGCTACAGGAGGCCCTATAGGGCGCCCCATCATTCCGCCAGCGACGCCGGGCTTGTCGGCGGAGGGAGAAATGCGACTCCCGGTGAAGTGACCCTCGCCCATAACGGCGTTCTTTTCCTGGACGAGCTCAGCGAGTTCCGCAGAAACGTGCTCGAGACACTGAGGCAGCCGATCGAGGAGGGCAGGATAGTGATCTCCAGGGCCTCGGCGAGCTGCTGCTACCCCGCCAGGGTTCAATTGGTGGCGGCCCTGAATCCGTGCCCATGCGGATACTCCGGAAGCAAGGTGAATGTGTGCACCTGCACTCCACTTCAGATCAGACGGTATCTTACGAAGATATCTGGGCCGCTGCTCGATAGGATATCGATACACATCCCGGTGCGCGCCCTGAGCAAGAGCGACCTGGAGGATGGATTCAAGATACCAGGTCCAGCGTCCGGTGAAATGAGGGAAGCGGTGATGCGGGCAGCCGGCGTGCAGGCGGACAGGTACAGGGGATTCGAAAGCATAAGAAGAAATTCCGATGTGCCGTATTCACTGCTGGAGGATCTGTGTCCAATGGAGGCGGGGGCCGCCGGATTGCTGTCGAAGGCCCAGTTCAGCCTTCATTTCAGCGCCAGGAGCAGAAAGAACATCATCCAGGTGGCTCGAACAATCGCCGATTTGAGTTGCTCGGAGCTTATCGGGAGCGAGCACATGGCCGAGGCGATCCAGTACAGGATGCCCAAGACATTGTGCTTGTGATTGCGGCTCCTACAGGTTTCTCGCGTGGAGGATATCCCGCGCTATTATCATCCTCTGGATTTCGTTCGTGCCCTCGAATATCCGGTTTATCCTCGAGTCGCGGTACATCCTCTCTATTGGGAAGTCCGCTATGTATCCGTAGCCTCCATAGATCTGCATGGCGTTGTCGACTATGCGGTCTAGGGCTTCCGAGCAGTAGAGCTTCACAATGGAGGATTCTCTGGTAACGTTCTTGCCCTCGTCGTACATCCAGGCCGTGCGGTAGAGGATCGATTCCATGTTGAACACCTCGGTGGCCATATCGGCCAGCATCCACTGGATGCCCTGGTACTTGGATATCTTCTGTCCGAACTGCACCCTTTCCTTCGAGTATTCTGCGCTCAGGGCCAGGGCCTCTTTCGCCGCCCCCAGGGCCGCGGCCCCCAGACCGAGCCTGCCGCATGCCAGAACCCGCATGCCTACCAGAATGCCCCGGCCTACGCGGCCAAGCACGTTCTCCTTGGGGACCTTGACATCCTCGAAGATCAACTCGGCGGTCTCCGATCCTCTTATCCCCATCTTCTCCTCGATCTTTCCCACACTGAATCCCTCGAAGTTCTTCTCGACTATGAACGCCGTGGATTTACCGTCTGATTTTCCGCCCACCGTCTTCGTGAACACGGTGAAAACATCGGCGAAGCTGCCGTTCGTGATGAATATCTTCCTGCCGTTGAGGAGCCAGTGGTCGTCTTTCTCCTCCGCGGTGGTTTCCGAGCTGAAGGCGTCGGAACCCGCGTTCGGTTCGGTAAGGGCGTATCCGGCTATCATCTTCCCCTCGGCCAGGGGCACCAGGTACTTCTGCTTCTGCTCCTCCGTGCCGAACATGTATATGCCGGAGCTTCCGATGCTCTGGTGGGCGCCTATGAATGTGGCTGTGGAGGCGCAGCCGCGGCCGATCTCCTCCTGCATGATGCAGTAACCCATCTCGCCCATCCCCGCACCGCCGTATTCCGGGGGGAAGGCGATCCCCAGAAATCCGAGCTCGGCCATCTTGTCGATGAGATCCCGCGGAATCTTCTTCTCCTTGTCTATCTTCTCGGCTATCGGCTTCAGCTCGTTGTCCACGAACTTGCGGACCATGTCCCTGAGCATCATCTGTTCGTCGGTGAAAGTCCAATCCATTCCCAGTGCCCTCCTTCGGTCGTATCTCGATGGTAAAATAGAATAATCGCGTGTCGATTCGGCCGGTTGCGGTCCTGTCGGTGTTCAGTGCCCCGCAGGGCCGCCGCCGACTCAATCCGTGGTCAATCGATAGCTGTATTGCATTACCGTTTAGATGCGGAAGGATAAGAAGCGGCAGACCGGCATGTCAAGAGAAATGCATTTCTCCAGTGCGGATCGGGGCTTCCGAAGAAGCTTATGATCATTAATTTGGTTGAAACACCTGTAATTGCTGTGATAGCTTTTTCCTTCTTAAAGGATTATGTGCTTCGGCCGATTCTGGTCGAGGTGGCGGCCGTTTGATCTCATCGCGCTAGCTGTATAATATGAATATGTCGAGATCGAGAAAATACGACGCCAGGCCCGAGTGGTTTCCTAACGGTGAGGCCGGGGCGGCCGATCTCTTCCGCCGCGTCGTCCCGCTGGTGCGAAGGGCGTTGAAACGCGAGAAGGATCCATACGTAACAGAGCTTGCGAAGAAGAAGAGGTCGCCGTTCAAGGTGCTCGTCTCCACTGTGATAAGCGCGCGGACGAAGGACGAGGTGACCGCGGACGCGAGCACGAGGCTTTTCTCTGCGGCCGACAATCCGAAGGCTATGCTGAAGCTATCCGAGAAGAGAATATCGGAGCTGATATACCCGGCCGGTTTCTACCGGACGAAGGCGCGTGCGATCCGCGCTCTGTCCGGGATGATAATCGAGCGGTTCGGCGGGCGTGTACCGGATACGATAGAGGAGCTCGTGGAGCTCCCGGGTGTCGGGCGTAAGACGGCGAACCTCGTCTTGATCCTGGGGTTCGGCAAGCCCGCGATGTGCGTGGATACCCATGTGCACAGGGTGTCGAACAGGCTCGGGGCGATCGAGACGGATGATGCGCGGATGACGGAATTCGCTCTCAGGAAAGTGCTTCCCAGAAGGTACTGGCTACAGATAAACGATCTCTTCGTTGTGTTCGGACAGAAGATATGCAGGCCGGTCTCTCCGCTATGCTCCACGTGCATCGTTCGCTCTCACTGCGCAAGGATCGGTGTGAGGAGATCGAGATAATGGACGCTGTGGGGCGTAGAGTTTGAGATAAAAGCCGCCGGGCCGTTGAGGGCTTGCGGTGCATGGGTGCGGGATGTTGATTAAATAATGATGCAAGATAAAGTCTGGCGAATTAGTCGAGAGAGGAGCCGTTGATGAGAAGATTTCTGACTATGGCGTTGGTGTTGTTGATCTACG
Organism: uncultured bacterium; assembly: GCA_964422745.1. Taxonomy (GTDB): domain Bacteria; phylum Krumholzibacteriota; class Krumholzibacteriia; order Krumholzibacteriales; family Krumholzibacteriaceae; genus CAYRCK01. The sequence goes on along the minus strand of CAYRCK010000014.1, from coordinate 5,343 downwards.
TTCCCGTAACAGCGGAAGATCGTCTCGAATTCGAGAGCTACTTCACGGGCAAGTCACTGCGGATCGATCTGTTCCATTCCGGTACGGCTGATATGGAAGTGTACAGCCTGGACAGGCTTATCGAGGAGCCCTGCTGGGGCGGTAACCCGAGGTCGCTAATAGATGATATGAACCTCGGTAGTCACATGGTGCGCGTCTTCGACCTCGAGACGAACCGCCTGATCTATTCGCGCGGGTACTGCTCCATCTTCGGCGAATGGGTAACGACGGGGGAAGCGGAGGACGGCTTCGCAAGGACATTCCACGAGTCCGTTATCCTGCCGTTTCCAAAGAAACCGGTACAGGTGCGGATCGACCGGAGGGACAGGGAAAATATATTCAGGAATGTCTTCGATCTCGTTGTGGACCCATCCGATTACCATATCGACACCAGCTCCAGCTACCGGCATTTCAGGGTCAGGGAGCTCGATTACAACGGCCCGCCCGGCAGCAAGGTCGATATCGTCATTATCGGGGACGGCTATAGGAAGGATCAGGCCCACAAGCTTCGCAAGGATGCAAAGAGGTTGCTGAAGGTTTTCTTCGATACCGAACCGTTCAAGAGCAGGAAGAGCGATTTCAACGTTCGGCTGATCGAGGCGCTCTCCGAGGACATGGGGGTCGACGATCCGCGCAAGGGGGAATACGTGAGCAACCTGCTCGGCCTCTCATTCAACACATTCGATATAGACAGGTACGTGATCACAACGTCCAACAGGGTTCTTCGAGATGTGGCCTCGGCGGTCCCGTACGATCAGATCATCATCCTCGCCAATTCAGAGAAGTACGGAGGAGGCGGGATTTACAATCTATACTCCACCTGTATCTCCGACAACGAATTCGACGGTTATGTATTCGTGCACGAGTTCGGGCACGCCTTCGGGGGATTGGCCGACGAGTACTATTCCTCGAGCATCGCATATAACGATATGTACCCGAAAGGCGTGGAGCCCTGGGAGCCGAATATCACGGCGCTCCTGGACACCACCAATGTGAAATGGGGTGACCTGATCGCCGACGGCGTGCCGGTTCCCACACCGGCCGATTCGGCTCTGTATACGGGGGTTGTCGGATGCTTCGAGGGAGCGGGCTATTCGGCGAAGGGTCTGTACCGCTCATACCTCGACTGCAGGATGTTCTCGAAGAGCCTTGTGGACTTCTGCCCCGTATGCCGGAAAGCGATCGAAAGGATGATCGATTTCCATACCAAGTAGCTGTCCTTGTGGATCTTTGTGAATACGCATTGAGTTCGGATCATTGGCGGTGGCGTGACTAACAAGGTTACCGGATAAAAGCCCGGGATATTTCTGGTGGGATCCGTACTCGATGTGAAGCCGCTGTTGGTGGGGGAGTGCTAGAGCGTGAGCCCGCCGTCCACAACGACCGTTTGACCCTGAATCCAGGAGGCCTCTTCCGACAGAAGAAACGCTGCCACCCGGGCGATCTCCTCGGGACGTGCTATCCTGTGCGTTGGCGTGCGTTCCTTCCAGATCTTCAGAACATCTTCCTTGTCTGGGAAGTAATCGAGTGCGGACGTGTCGACGGGACCGCCCGAGACCGCGTTGACATTTATACCTTTGGGGGCTAGCTCGCGTGCGAAATACCTGACGAGAGCTTCGAGCGCGGCCTTGCTCGCACCGATCGCCGCGTATCCGGGGAGGCATGTGAAGCTTCCGATCGAGGTGACCGCGACGATCTTGCCTCCCGATTCCGGAAAGAGCTTTACCGCCTGCTGCACGCCCAGCATGAATGCGCGCGTATTCGTGTTGATCGAACGCTCCCATCCCAACCTGCCGATACGTTCGGCCGGACCCAGCACGCCGCTTACCGCGTTTGATACGAATATATCCAGCCCGCCAAGCTCGTCACGGACCTTCGAGAAAAGCCCCTTGATCTCCTTGTGGTCCGAAATGTCGGCTCTGACGGTCACGGTCTTTCTGCCGATTTTCTCGATCGAGGCCTTTGTTGCCTCGGCAGATTTCTCGTCCTTCACGTAATTGATCGCAATATCAGCCCCTTCTTTCGCCAGGAGCAGGGCAATGGTCTTCCCGATGCCCCTCGATCCACCGGTGATAAGGGCCCTCTTTCCTTCAAAGCGTTCCATCTTACTATCCTTTTCAATCGGTTTGTTCAGGGCCGGCCGCTTCATTCAGACCCGCATTTTATATCCGGTCCGTCCGCTTCAAGCTCACCAGGTGAATCCGCTGCCGCTCTCTAGGAAGTGCATGGCCTCGATCGCCGCCATGCATCCGCTACCGGCGGCCGATATCGCCTGCCTGTAGCGCGGGTCCTGCACGTCGCCCGCCGCAAAGACGCCAGGCACGCTCGTGATCGTATCGCCCTTCGTGACTATGTACCCTTTGTCATCGAGATCGAGTTTGCCCTTGAAGATCTCGGTCGCGGGCTTGTGGCCTATCGCTATGAAGACCCCCTCGACGGGAAGCTCTCTGGTCTCTTCCGTCTTCACGTTCTTGAGCACCAGTGCCGTGACCTTGTTCTGGCCCATGTCGAGGATGTCCTCTACTATGCTGTCCCAGGCGAATTCTATCTTGTCATTGTCGAACGCCTTCTTCTGCATGGCCTTCGAGGCGCGCAGCTCGTCGCGCCGGTGAACGATTGTAACCTTGCTAGCGAACCGCGTGAGGAAGGTGGCCTCCTCGATTGCCGCGTCGCCACCGCCTACAACGGCGATCTCCTTGCCCCCGAAGAAGAACCCGTCGCACGTGGCGCATGCTGACACGCCCTTTCCCCTGAGCTTCTCCTCGGATTCGAGGCCCAACCAGCGTGATGAGGCACCCGAGGCAATGATTATCGATTTCGTTTCTATCGTCTCCTTGCCTGCCTTAACCTTGAAGGGGGGGCTCGCAAGCTCCACTTCCGTCACGTCGGCCCCGAGGAACTCCGCTCCGAATTTTCCGGCCTGCTTCTTCATGCGGTCCATGAGCTCCGGGCCTTCGATCCCGTCGGGAAACGCCGGAAAGTTCTCGACGGTCGATGTGATCATGAGCTGCCCGCCAGGGGACATTCCCTCTATCACAAGTGTCTTGAGCTCGGCCCTGCATGTATAGATGGCGGCCGTCAGCCCGGCCGGTCCGGATCCTATTATGGCTACGTCGTGCATCCTGTTCCTCCAGTATCTTACTGTACGGGCCTGCGCACCGGTTGAGTCCACCGGGTGCCCGGATCCCGTATCCGCGGTTGATGTCTCAATTATCAGGAGAAAGGAGTATAGTAACGACAGGGGAGAGAGACAAGTGAAAACTAATTCGGGAAACGCTTGTCTACGCGCCCTTGACCTTGCGTCGCCTCTTTTTCCTGAGCCCTCTGAGGATGGCGAGATTCTCGATATCCTCTTTCATATCCGGCCCTTTCGGAGTTTCGAGGATCATTGGCAGGTTGGAGAAGCGTCCATCGTTGAGCAGCAGCTCGAATGATTTCAGCCCCAGCTCGCCCTTGCCGATATGCGTGTGCCGATCGATCCGGCCGCCCAGCGGTTTAAGCGAGTCGTTCAGGTGAAAGGCCTTTAGCATATCCAAGCCGAGGATGCTATCGAAGGATTTGAAAGTGGCCCTGTATGCGATCCCTGTTCTCATATCGTAGCCGGCGGCGAAGCTGTGGCAGGTATCGTAACATACGCCTACCCTCTTTTTGTGCTTGATCAGGTCGATGATAGCGGCGAGCTGCTCGAAGCTGTGGCCGATCGTATCCCCCTGGCCGGCGGTTGTCTCCAAGAGTATCTTGGTCCTCTTGCCGCGTGTTTCTGAAAAGATCAGATCGAGGCTCTCGGCTATCGTTCTTATGCCCGCTTCCTCGCCCGCACCCCTGTGGCTGCCCGGATGAAGTACGAGGTAGGGGATGCCAAGGGTGGCACATCTAAGATACTCCTCTAGGAGACCTTTCCTCGATTTCTCGAGTATCGCGCTATCCGGTGAGGCCGTGTTTATTAGGTAGCTCGAATGGGCGAGGATGTAGCCGGATCTGAAGTTACGCTTTTCCCTCTTGAACAGGGCGATTTCGTCCCCTGAGAGCTTTCGGGCCTTCCACTGGTTCGAGCTCTTGACGAAGAGCTGCACCGCGCTGCACCCGATCTCCCGCCCGCGGACAAGGGCTAGGTGAACTCCGCCGGAGATCGACATATGTGCGCCAAGATTCATGTGGTTATAGTTACGTTTTACGTTGACCGTGCTGCTATCGGATACTATCTATATCCTATATATATAGGAAGGAAGGTGGGGAGGCAATGGAATCGAATAATAAAAACGAGCTGGTAGAGCTGATATCGGTCCAGGGAGAGATGGAGGCGGAGATGCTGAGGGGCATACTCGAATCCGAGGGCATAACGCCGCTCGCCAAGGCCGATGTCGTCCACAACGTTCTGCCCCTCACGGTTGACGGTCTAGGCAAGGTAAGGATATACGTCCGCAGGGGGGACCTGGACAGGGCACGTGAAGTGCTGGAGGGGTACGGGGAGAAATGAGAAGTATCCGGTCTCAATAATCACGATGCACTGACTGTGCATCGAATCCACATCAGCCTGTTTCCGCTAGTAGCGCGGCTTAAGACTTGCGCTTTAGGCCCCGAATGGCTATAGTATTTCTCCTGGAAGTGGGAGCTTAACTCAGTGGTAAGAGTGCTACCTTCACACGGTAGAAGTCACAGGTTCAAATCCTGTAGCTCCCACCAGACCTTATTTTATATCTTGTGATATGACAGAGGCTTGCAGCTTCGATTTTATTTCTTCGGCCATTTTTTAACCGCATCGATTTTGTTGTCGAGCGTTTCAATGGCCTTCTTCTTCCGCTCGTCGCTCGAATGAAGGTACCGCGTTACCATATCGAGCTTGCTCCATCCGCCTAGCTCCATGACGGTATAAGGATCGACTCCGCGCTTAAGCAGATTCGTCGCCCAAGTATGCCGGAGATCATGAAACCGCCAGGGCGGGACCTCTTCCCACTTGTACATATACCGCCGCTCAATTGAGAATTTATAACCTATCACTCGGGGATTTCTCGATTCGAACATCTGCCCGCCGTGTTCGGTGAATCGTCTCTTGATGATATTATAGGCCCGGTCCGTGAGGGGGATGCTGCGCGGCTTGAGACTTTTCGTATCGTCGAGATGGAGTATCCTGTTCTCAAAGTCCACGTTTCCCGGCCCTAGCAATACCATTTCAGTAAGCCGCAGTCCGGTGTCGAGTACCAGGTGAATAGCGTCCCGATGCTCGGGGGAAGTGAACTCGACGTTGAGGATCTCTTCGATCTCATGATCTGAAAGTGCGCGGGCCCGGCTCTTCTGGATCGGCAA
>CAYRCK010000013.1:0-75078 GCA_964422745.1 uncultured bacterium | reverse complement strand
GGGACATCGCACTGACCATCATCGTTCAGCCCCCAGGCAACGATCGTCCCGTCGCCCTTAAGCCCCAGGTTGTGATATTCCCCTCCCTCAACGGCGATAAAGCCCTCATTCGGCGCGGGGACATCGCACTGGCCATATTCGTTATTCCCCCAGGCAACGATCGTCCCGTCGCCCTTAAGCCCCAGGCTGTTGTATCCACCTCCTGTGACGGCGATAAGGCTGTCGAGCGCTGTCAGCTCAACAACAACTTGAGATCCCCATCCTACTATAGATCCGGTTGACTGGCCCTGGGCGGTACCGATCGAAAGAGCCAGAACAGCAAAGAAAAAGAAATTGAAAACTCGCAACGTCCTTCTCATGTTGCCCCCTCCCTCATTGTTAATGGCGAGAACCGCTCGGTCTCCGATCTCTCACTGAAATATTTGGCGAACGTTTATGTAGAATGAACTATCATAACCGATATTACTGCAAGTAGGTCTACGTATTCAATATTATGCTTGGATTCATTGCTATCTTATTTCCAATAAAACCGTTATGTTATATAGTTTTTCCTCCGATTCTACTTTGTGATAGACTGCAAGCGGCAGGATAATCTTGCTTTCCCACCGTGAACAGTCTATATGTCATCCAGCGGACTTCGTACCCCCCTCCCTCCCCGGTTTAAAACGTGCGTATAGATCATCGTCGTGCTCACATCGCTGTGCCCCAGGAGCTCCTGGATCGTCCTTATGTCGTAACCCTTTTCAAGTAAGTGCGTTGCAAATGAATGTCTGAGTGTATGGCAGCTCGCTTGCTTAACGACCCCTGACGCGCGTACTGCATCCTTGACGGCCCGTTGGAGGACCGACTCATGAAGGTGATGCCGCCTGTACTCGCCCGTCCTTCGATCCCGGTAGAACCTGGTTGCGGGAAAAATCCATTGCCAGCCCCATTCACGCGATGCTGAAGGATATTTTCGTGAAAGCGCGCAAGGCAGGGATACCGAACCACGATTCCTGGATAGATCACGTTCATGCTGTAAACGAACGCGTCTAATATGTTCAGCCAACGGCATCTTGAGGTTGGCCGGCAATAGCGTTATCCGGTCCTTTCTCCCCTTTCCGTCACGCACCGTTATCTCGCCGCGAGAAAAATCCACGTCCTTCACTCTAAGCCGTGCACACTCGAGCAATCTCAGCCCGGCCCCGTAGAGCAGTGAAGCCATGAGCCGTGTGACACCGTGCATCCTTCCGAGGATCTCCCGAACTTCGATCCGCGTCAATACCACCGGCAACCTGCGGGGCTTCTTCGCCCTGACGATACCCTCGAGCCATGCGAGGTTCCTGTTTATAACCTCCCTGTACAGGAAGAGTATCGCGTTGAGCGCCTGGTTCTGGGTGGAAGCGCTGACACGCCTCTTCGTGGCAAGATAGGACAGGAAGGTTGTGACCTCCTCCTCTCCCATATCCAGGGGGTGCCGCTTACCGTGGAAGAGGATGAACCGCTTTATCCATCTCTTGTAGGAATCTTCCGTCCTGCGGCTGTAGTGCCTCGCCTGCATGACCCGGCTCACGAGTTCCAAGAGCTTTGGAGACCGCTTGCAGGGGGCTGGTGGTTCTCGCACAAGAAGTGACGGATTATTACCACCAAAGATATACAACGCCTCGGCCTTCAGACGAAAAGGTGTTGACCGTGAATCCATCAAGGTCGTTTCTTCCTCGCTAATTGTAGTGTCCCCCATTGGCGCGAGTATTCTATGTCGAAATCTCCTTGACTGTCAAGTGAATAGACCTATTGAGAGATACTGCGGAGGTTGTAGGATCTGTTAGATTATTTTTTATTGCGAGCCTTACGAAAAGAGCGCGGAGTAGAGCAGGGGGATCATGATCTCGTGGTGGCCGGTCAAGGAGATCGAGGTGCCGCCGAAGGCCGAGGGCCTCTTCAGCACATTCTCTTCGGGCCTGTAGTGCCGGATCATATCCATGTTGCAAGTAGTGAGGCGGTCGAATGGCTTGCCGAGGTTGCGCGCGATGCTGAAGGCCTTTAGAAACACCTCGGGCATGATCACGGCCGAGCCGACGTTGAGCGCTACACCGCCGTGCTCGCCGAGGCTCTCCACGGCCTTGGAGAATATGCGGAAATCGGCGGCGGAGAGCCTTCCCCACTTCGCGCCGTCGAATCCCGGATGCTGGTGTATGATATCGGTGCCGATCGCGACATGTACTGTAGCAGGCACCTTAAGACGGAAGGCCTCCTCGAGGATGCTGTACTGGCGGTGATGCGCCCTGACATCCAGAAGGTAGTAACCCGCCGCCTCGCCCAATCCCATTCCCCCCTCATCCCCCTTCGAAACCGCCTCGAAGCATGCTGCGGCGGTCTCCTCACAAAAACCGAACGTACCGTTGTCGAGGTTCGCGGCCACATCCTCCGACGTTTTCCCGAACAGGGCGATCTCCATGTCGTGGATCAGGGCTGCTCCGTTCATCGCTATCGATGTAATGTATCCCTTCTTCATCAGCTCTATGAGATAGGGCGAGAGGCCGCACTTGATCACATGTGCGCCGATCATCCAGATGATCTGAGCTTCCTTGGAAGAGACCGCCCTTCTCATAGCCGTTTTGAGCTCCTTCAACCGTCTCACGGCTATCTGGTTCGGCAGGGAATCGAGCCATCGCGAGAAAGCTTTTCCGCCCTTGACAGGCGCACCGAAATCATCGACGGACACCTTGCTCCCGCGGTTACCGATACCGACCGTCTTGATCTTCGTAAGATCTATCTCGTCATAGCCGCTCAATCTATTCCCCATCCGTTTCGGAGCTTGTGGCCCTGCCTTCCCACCCGCCCAGTGTGTAATCCGTGAGCACCGCCTCGAAGGAACCTACGACGACCTTCGAGCGCAGGAGCACCGGCATCCGCAGCTTATCATCGGTTAGCCATATTGTCAATTTGCCCCTGTGTTTGAAGATGCTCGACGTCTGGAGCACGGGCTCCACGGCAATGCAGTCGAATTCGCCGGCGGGCACGCTCACCGTCTCGCGCCGCAGGACCTTTATATAGATCGGATAGTTCTTCTTCCCTGTATGGTTCGCCATCGAAATGGCCTGACCGACATCCAGGGACAGGGATCTGAAGTAGTAGAGGGCGGACAGAAAATCCTGTGTGTTCGGAGCGATCATCATCTCGCCGTCTGGGTAGATTGCGACATGCCTCCTCTGGTCGAATATCACCTCTTCGTCCTTCTTGAAGTTGCCCTCCCTCAGGTGCTTCTCGAACCTCAATGAATTGAGTATTTCAGTGTCCATATAAGATTCAACACGGTCCCTCACCTTGAAGAAGTAATCGAACGCCTCTCGGGTCCGCGCCTCGGATACGATGTGATAAGCCCTAATGCTGTCGATCATGGTTATCCCCTTTACCTCCAAAGTCGCATCTCCGGCATATATAAGTCCGTACTGAATCTTGAACTCCAGCCTCTCCCCGGCTCTAAACGGCACTGTGTCGGGAAAGACATAGACGAGGTCAAAGCCCTCAAGCTGCGGATCGAGGGCGGAATCGTCATTCTCCCGAGCGCCGTGGCCCGCGTAACTATCTGGTATAAGACAAGATAGCAACGGGATCGCGCCCGAAGTGAAATGCGCGGGAACGTGTATCAGAATGAAGATCGCAAGCACACAGGCAGCGTACCTTATCATTCCCTTTTTTTCTCTTCCATCCCTATGAAGCAGAGTCAATCACATCCTACCCGTTCGGGTGAAGCAAACCACCGATATGGCTAGCAAATAACGTGCATGTTTCACGCTGTCAACCCTTTTCCTCGGCCCTCCCTTACCCCAATATATCCAAATAGACCCTGTAAGTTCCATCGATCATGCTGCTTATATCGAACATCCTCGCCCTCTCGGGCCCCATTTTCGCGAATCCCTCTCTCAATTCCCCGTCCTGGATCATCCTTCTGATCGCCGAGGCCAGCGATTCAGCGTCCCCCGGGGGGACGAGCAGTCCTCCACGCTCGCCAAGCACCTCGGGGATGCCACCGGTATCGCTGGCAACGGCCGGCAGCCCTGCCGCGAGCGCCGAGATGAGCGCCGTTGAGAGGCCCTCTCTCATCGAGGGAAGCACGAAGAGGTCCAGCAGGGAAAGCACTCTCCCGATCGGCTGAACAGGCTCAACGATCCTCACGTTTCCGGCCAAGCCTCTATCCTCGATCCTGCCGGATATCCTCTTTCTTAGCCTGCCCCTGCCGATGAACAGAAAGCATGTGCGAGGATACTCATCGAGCACTTTACACGCGGCCTCTATCAGCACTTCATGGCCCTTCTCGGACTCGATCGCGGCCACGGTCCCAACGATGAAATCGAAACCGTGCACGCCCCATTCGTCCAGCAGCCCTTTATCGGGGCTCGCACTCGCCAGCGCATCCGTATCCACACCGCTGTGGACGATTCTCATAATCTCACCGGGCACCCCACGCCTCTCGAGGCTCAGAGCGGCGGCGCGAGAAATCGGTATGTACCGTGCGACTCCCGTCCTGTACTTGAAATAGCTGCCGACACCTCTTGATATATCGAACGCCACCCTCCTGCTCACAACGAGCGGGGGCGGGTGCCGGAGCATCCTGCACGTGATCCACAGATGGGTGTGCGCCTTGGAGGTCTGCGCGTGAAGGATATCAGGCTCGAGCAGAGATATCCTCTTCCTAAGCTCAAGCGGCGTCTGAAACGGAATGTTCTCGAACCGATAGCGTTCTATCCGGAAGTCATTCGACTCGACTGCGGCAATCTCCGATCCCCTGGCGGCGGCAAGCACCACCTCACACCCCCTCTCCGACAATCCCCTGGCGAGAGACAGCGATTGATGCTCTCCCCCACGCATCCCGCTTTCGCTATTGACGATCATAACCTTCACAGCAAACCGGTCTCCTCGATGATACCCGCAAGCCTTCTCGCGACACCGATGGAACTGTACTCTTCACGCACAAGCTGGGTACCGGCATTCGCCAGCCTCTGCCGCACCCCGAAATCCCCTCTAAGGGTCTCGATCGCACCGGCGAGCGCAGCGGCGTCACCCGCCGGCACCGTCATCAGATGCTCACCGTTCTGGAACACTTCCCTTATAGCGGCGTTATCCGCCGTTATAACCGGTCTTCCCACAGACAACGCCTGGTAGACCTTGTTCGGTATCACCATGGCCGTCTTCGGGGTCGTTCCGAAAACGCCAAGCACTATATCCGCCGATCCTATAAGGCCTCGAAGCTGCTCTGCGGGCACCTCCGGGCGGAACTCCACGTTTGCGCCGGACATAAGACCTGCCCTTCCCTTCATCTCGTTATAGGTCTGGCCCTCTCCTACCAGCAGAAACCGCACGTCCTCACCCGGAAGCATCCCGGACGCATCGATGATCGTCTCCACACCATGCAGGGGGAGATAGGAGCCGTAGAATAGCACATTCATGCGTCCGCTTCCACGTTCGAGGGGGACAGGTGCAAACAGGTCCTCGTCGGCGCCGCCGTAAAGGGTCTTGACCCTGCCGTGCGAGAGCCCGAACTGCTCGGTGTAGAAATCCCCGTGGACATCGGTGTCGGAGAGCACAAGGTCGGGGAGTGTCATCGACATCCTGTCTATATTCCTGTTGTGCCTCGACTGCATCGTACCCTCCACGACGTCCCCCCTGTCGAGGACCCTTGTCTCGTACCTTGAGACGAGCGGATCGAAGATCAGCCTCATGCCCGTAGCTCTTGATAGCGCCCACGCGATAGGGACATCCTTATGCCTGAAATCGGGGACGAACATCAGGCGGCCGCGCCTCTTGGTCCTGATGAACTTCCACAGCAGCGACGGGTAGCGCATATGGACCTTGAGATCGCCGGGGCTCCTGCATTCGACCGCGGGAAAGCCGCACTTCTTCCAGCCCTTCCTTATCAATGCGTTTCTCGGATAGCGATCGTCGTAGCCACCGAAGAACAGGATACCCAACTCGCCCCTATGAACGGCCGCGCCATCCCGCATCAGTCAGGCCTCCCGTTGTCTTTTCCGCCCCCCGCCACGTGGAGCTTTCGAAGCTCCGAGTATTTTCGATATACGCTCAACGCGGCCAACCTGCACAGCTTGAATCCCGCCGATCCATCGAGGAATCCGAGCTGTAGCAGATACATCCGCACAAACCTGGCGGCGGGCCTTAGATATATGGCCGGGAACCAATGCCGCCCCTCTCCTCGGAGCTGCTCCGCCCCAAGTCTGGAGTAGCTCTTCAGCCTGTCCATGTAATCGCCGGTATCCCTGTACGGCACGTGTTCGATGTATCCATCGAGCCTGCCCACTACGCCGTTTAGCTCCAGCTTCTCGTGCACCGCCCTTTTGCGATACCTACCTGTTCCCGACCTGAACAGGCGAATGACACGATCCCTCTGCCATCCACAGTACCTGATCCTCTTTCCGAAGAACTCGTTTCTCCTGCGAAGCCAGTAACCGTCGCAGTCCCCTCCCATCACGGCCTGCCCTATTTCACGGCGCAGCTCGGGCGAGAGCGCCTCATCCGCATCGAGTATCAGTATCCATTCAAGACCGGTTTTCTCGATCGCCCAGTTTTTCTGGTCGGCGGCCGATGTGAACGGTCTCTGGAAGACCTTCGCCCCCAACCTGCCGGCCAGCTCTACCGTGCCGTCTTCGCTGAACGAATCGACGACGATCACCTCGCCAACACCCTCCGCGCTTCGAATACACCTCTCCAGATGGTCTTCCTCGTTGAGCGTCACAACGATCAGTGATATCCTCGAAAACGGCTTTTGATCGTCCAATTCTAGTCCTCTCCGCTTCTCATCGATCCGGCATCCTCTCCAAGCCGAGCAGCCCGGCCACCTCGTCCGCGACCTCACCGGGGCTTATCTGCGTCATGCAGATGTTCGGATCACATCCCAGCTTATGGCAGGGCGAGCAGTCAAGCGACCTGTGCACCGCCCTGTGGTTCCCCGACGAGGGATTCCAGACCAACGGATCAGTAGGGCCGAAAAGTGTGACAGTCGGGACACCCTGGATCACGGCCAGGTGCTTGGGCCCCGAGTCAAGGCTGACCAGCAGGCGCAGCCTGCCTATCAACGCCCCGAGCCGGGCTATCCCGACTTCGGGGATCATCACTGCTCCGTTCACCCTGCTCACGATGTACTCCGCTGTATCGCGCTCTCCCGGTCCCCATATTACCACGGGACAGAGACCGAGCTCATCCACCATTATCCGGGCAAGCCCGGCGAAGCTCTCCGCGGGCCAGGACTTTGACTGGTAGGTGGCCACGGGGGCTATTCCCACGATCTTCGATGGATCCATACCGCTGTTCCCCATGTAATCCTCGGCCCACTGGCGCTCGGCCTCGGCCGCGGGAAATCCTATCTCATAGGTCGGCTTGCCCGGTCTAGACCGGTATTCTAGGCCCAGCTGGCGGGTAATCTCGATATTTGCCTCGAGCGTGTAAACCTTGACCCTCTTCCCCCCCCTGACAACCGCGCGCGGAAGCACATAATGATAGAACCAGTTGTGCCTCCCCACATCCATTCCGATACGTATCCTGGCTCTAGACAACCTCGCGAGCAGGGCGCTCCGCGGTGAGCTCAGAAGATCGAGCGCGAGATCGATGCGCCGTCTTCTCAGCTTCATTATCAGCGAAATCTGACCGACGATCCCCTCCGGAAGTTCCAGCACCTCGTCTATTCCCGTATCTCCGCCCAGTGCCTCGGCGTACGCGCCACGGCAGAGATAGCTTATCCGTGCATGCGGGAAGCTTTCGCGCATGGCCGAGACAACCGGTAGGGAGAGCACTATGTCCCCCATCGCCTTCAGCCTGACGATCAGGATCGAGCGGATCCCTGACATAGCGGTCAGATCAGGAGGGATGCTGCTCGTCATTCCGATGCCCCCCGGCAAATGACCTTCTCCACTCTCGATTGCACCTCACGCGGCTTGATTCCATCTAGACAGCGCATATCATCGCAATGATGAAGATGGCACGGCGAGCAATCCACCCCGCTCGACACCACCTCGAACGGGCCCTTACCGCTGTACGGGAACCATATCCCGGTCTCGGTAGGCCCGAAAACCCCGACGGTCGGCCGGCCCAGCGCGGCGGACATATGCAGAACGCCGCCGTCGTTTGCGACCACGGCGCTGCATCTCTCCAGCACCGACGCCAGTGTGCGGAGGGGCTTCACATCCATGACCCTCGCGCTTCCATCCGATCGATCGGCGACGGCACCTGCTATCCCCTCTTCGCCTGGGCCCGTTATAACGATCACCCTCGCCTGCATAGCCTCAGCCAACCACCTGGCAAGATCCGCGAAAGATCCCACGGGCCACCTTTTGGAAGGCCACGTCCCACCCGGGTGAAGGGCCACAACCGTGTCGTTCTCCGAATAATCCCCGAGGATTCGATCTAGGTGACCGGCGCCCTCATCTCTCTCCTTCTCAGTCAGGTAGATCCTGGGCATAGTGTCGCCGTCGCCTGCATCAAGGAAACCGAGTGGGTACATATGGTGCTCCACGGCACTTTTCACATCCGCCGGCACGGAGTAGGTCTTCGTGTAGAGCCTTCTCCTCCATCTCCTGCTTCCACCTATGCGTATGGGTATCCCCGCAAGGTAGAGGAGAAGCGAGCTTCTTGGGTTGTAGAAGAGATCCAGCGCTGCGGTGAATTTCCGCCTCCTCATCAGCCTGACCGCCGATATCGATCCACATCCCTTCTCGAGCTCTATGATCTCGTCCAGGTACGGATTGTTGAGCAGGACGGGTGCATAGTATTTCTCGACGAGATAGTGGATCGAAGCCTGCGGGTATCGTCTCTTGAGGCTCGCAATCACCGGTGTCGTAAGTATGACGTCACCCAGATACCTGAGCCTCGTAAGCAGTATCCGAAGCGGCGATTTCCTTCTCTTTGCCTCTTCCGCCAGGTCCATTATCCCTGGGCACCTCTCTGTCGCGTCCGCATTTTTTGCGCAACCGGGGAACGCCGCCTTGACACCGACCGCCCCGCGTCGGGCGGGCGGTCTCAACCGGCCGGCTTGTTCTCCCGGAAGATCCTCTCCATCCGATCGACGACCCTCTCCCAAGTAAATTCCATTATCCGATTCCTAGCCTCGGCACGCAGCCGCCCGGCGAGGTCCGGATCCTCGTAAATCTTCACCATCGGTTTCCTCAGGAAATTCGAATAGCGGCCTGAAACGACGATCGCGCTCACGCCGTCCACGGCGAAATCCTCGGTGCCGCTCCTCGTGCAGATGATCGGCAGACCGCAGGCCGCCGCCTCTGCCGCGGTGTTGCTCCATCCGGCCCTGTGCTCCGCCGACACGAACACATCCGCCCCACCGTACATGGACGCCATACTCGACTGGGGCAGGTTCAAATAGTACCTGTACGGGATACCGGGATCGAATCCCATCCTGGGATCGGGCTCTCCGGGCCGGACGGCATCGAACAACTGGAGCTCGACGTCGTAGCCCCTCTTGCTCATCCACCTGGCGGCATCGATCACGAACCTCGTCCCCTTCCTGGGCCTGGACATCCTTCCATAGCATAGGATACGGAACGTGCCGCTGCGCGCTCTCCCGCCCCCGGGCACGGGCCTGAAGAGCCCGGTGTTCACCCCCCCCCTCCCATCGAGTGCTTCTATCCCGTACAATTTCCTTACTCTTCTCGCAAGTCCCGTGGAATTCGTCATTATCCTGTATCTTCCCGATCCGACTATCTCCCTCTCGCCGGTGATCCCCTCCAGCTGAAGGTAAAACACCTTCATCCCCGCCCTTGCCCTTTCTAGATGCTCAAGCAGCTCGGGTGAGCCGCACATCATCACATCGTGATGCGGTTCGCCTATCGAAGAGAGCCTTCTTGACTCCCCTCGGAACTCAAACCAGTCGGGACCACAGCCTTCCGGGGTATATATGGCGAACGAATGCCCTCTGGCCGTGAACTCATTTCCCAGCTCGACGTACCTGCGCACACCGCCGAAAAGAAGCACGTGCGGCAGTATCGCCCCGATCCTCAATTTCCTGTGATCTTCGATCTCCATCATCTCCCGCTGATCTCGAGGGCCGCCTCTAGGACCTCTCCTACTCCTATAGCCTCGAGACACTCGGCATGCCCCTTCGGACATTCGCGCTCGAAGCATGGGGCGCAGTCCATATCACTCGACACGATCCTGACCGATGATCCCCGTGGCGCGGTCCAGGCAGGGCTGGTGGAGCCGAACAGTGTGACGGTCGCTCTTCCCATCGCCGAAGCTATATGAACAGGGCCGCTGTCATTGCCGATCACGAGCGACGCCCCTCTCAGCACTGCGGCAAGCCCCGATATGTCGCATCCCCCAGCGAGGTTCACCCCTTCCACGCCCGATGATTCCAGGACGTCGGAAGCGCGATCCCGTTCGGCCTCGCTGCCGACCAGAACGAGCCGCCAGCCCGTGATCCCGGCTATTTCAGCGGCGAGGGAGGAGTAGTTCTTTCCGGGCCAGACCTTTGCGGAGCCGTACGTCGCACCGGGCGCTATAACCATGTACTCACCGTCGATACCCATATCCGCTACGATCCTCTCCCAATCGTACGGCGGGACGACGACCGGCCGAGGCGTCTCGATCGTCCCCTCTACGCCGGACAACCCGATGAGACGTACATAGGCCTCGGATAGGTGGCCGATGCGGTACATGGCGGACGGCAGCCTGTCCGAGAGAAGTGGGCCTCTGAGCTCTCCGCCGTATCCTATACGTTTCTTTGATCCTGATAGCAAGGCCGCCAACGCCGCTTTGAAGGATGGAGGGAGCACGAAGCACATATGCCATCCATTACCAGGCCGGTTTCTCGCAACGGCGGCGTTGAGGGCCCTGAGCCCTTTCCCGCCGTCATAGGCGTGGAGCCTGTCAACGGATGAGTTTCTCTTGAAAATCTCGGAGATGTATTCCCTGCATACGACATCGATGAACGCCGCGGGGTAAGCGATCCGCAGCGATTGGAGGAACGGAGTCGCCATAACCGCATCTCCAAGCCAGTTGGGGGCCAGGACGAGGATATCCCTACGGCCTGACCTGCATATGGTAGAGCTTGCGGTAGATCCCTTCCTCACCTATCAACTCCTCGTGTGTGCCGATCTGCCCTATCTTTCCGGCTTCGACGACTATGATCTTGTCCGCATTCTTTATCGTCGACAGCCTGTGGGCGATAACGAGATTTGTCCTCCCCTTCATCAGGTAATCGATGGCTTCTTGCACTAGAGCCTCGCTCTCGACATCCAGGGAGCTCGTGGCCTCGTCGAGGATAAGAATCTGAGGATTCTTTAGAAGCGCTCTGGCTATGGCTATCCTCTGCCTCTGCCCGCCCGAGAGCTGGACGCCCCGGTCGCCGATGACGGTCTCGTATCCTTCACGCAGGTTCAGGATGAATTCATGGGCGTTGGCCGCCTTCGCGGCCTCGACAACATCCCTTTCGGGGCAGTCGTCTATCCCGTATGCGATGTTGTTGAAGACCGAATCGTTGAATAGAATGATCTCCTGGGTCACGATCCCCATGAGGGCGCGAAGCGATGACAGTTTTATCGTCGATATATCCACACCGTCTATCAGGATCCTTCCGGACGTGGGCCTGTAGAAACACGGCAGCAGATCAGCAAGGGTCGTTTTTCCCGCCCCGCTCGCCCCTACAAGCGCTACGACCTCGCCTTTCCTTATCTCGAAATTGACGCCGGACAGCACCTCGGTGCCGTTCCCGTAGTCGAAGACCACGTCCTCGAACCTTATCATCTCCTCCAGCCCCTCGATCTCCACATCTCCCCCGCCATCCTCCTCGGATTCTATATCGAGGATCTCGAAGATCCTCTGTCCGCTGGCCAGTCCCTGCTGGATCACCGTGTTCAGCTTGCTCAGGTTCTTTATCGGTGTGACGACCCACAGCATCGCGCCTATGAACATCATCAGGTTGGCCGGGTCGAGCGCGTTCGATATGACCAGCCTGCCTCCATACCACAGGATAACAACCGTAGCGACCGCTCCGAGTATCTCGCTCGAAGGTGAGGCGAGCTCCGCGAACCGCCTCATCTTCAGATACTCCTTGAGGTACTTGAAATTGAAATTGATGAATTTCTTCTTTTCGAACTCCTCCATCGCAAAGGCCTTGACGACCCTCACGCCGGATATCGTCTCCTGAAGCACCGATGTCATGTCCGCCATCCGCTCCTGTGCCCTCCTGCTCCCCTTCCTGAGCTTTCTGCTTATTATACCTATGAAGAGAATATTCAGCGGAACCAGGATCACCGTGAGAAGCGACAGCTTCCATGACGTGTAGAACACGATCAAAACGGCGATCACCGCCATTAATCCGTTGCGGATTATGCTTGCCATCCCGCCTACCACGGCTCCCCGCAGGTTTGTGACATCGTTCGTGATCCGAGAGATGATATGGCCTGTTTTGCGCTGGTCGAAGAACGACATCGGCAGCAGGTGGATCTTGCTGTACAGATCGCTGCGCAGCATGAACAGTATCCGCTGTTCGAGATATATCGTCAGGTACGTGCTGATATAACCGAATATGTTTTTTACGATCATTAGCGCCAGGAAAACGAAGCAGAACCTGGCGAGACGCTCAATGAGGTCCCCCTCGTAGATAAGCCCCTTCGCGGCAACCTTCACCCTGTCTATACCACGTTCGACCGTTTCCGGTATAACTCCACCCAGGTCGTCGCGGTCCTGCGGCTCCACTTGCACCACTCCGCCGCCGAAGAGGATGTGCAGGAAGGGCGGTATCAACGTAAGGGATATCCCGCTCAACGATGCGAATATCGTGGTGCAGACAAAGAGTATGAGAACCCTTTTCCAGAACGGAAGCATGTAACCAAGAAGCCTCATGTATATTTTCCGGCCGCTCATTATCCTCCGGTCCCGTCCCTCTTTAAGGATTTTCCTAGATCGAGACGCCATTCAAGGCCGGAAGCACCTCTTCGACCTGATTGAAGAAATCGCGCAACGACAGCTTCTCGCCTCGGGTGCCTCTGAATATCCTGACGTTTTCGGCGGATTCCGGAATCCATTCCTCGCTGTCGTACTTCGTGAAGAGTCCTATCGTGGGCACTCCCAGTCTCGCGGCAAAGTGAAAAAGGTTCGTATTACCCGACAGGAAGAGATCGCACTGGGCCAGCAGGGCGATCGTATCGATCGCGGTTTCGGGCACCAGTTCGACTATCTCGCTCTTGAGGTAACCCGTGAACTTGTCCACGAGCCTGTCATCCCATGGACTGGCAAGCACGAGGAACTTGACCTTCCGACGTCCTGCTAGGTTATTGGCCAGGTAGGCTATTATCTCCGGGATAACGTGATGTCTGGTTTTTCCCCTGCTCGGATCTATCCCCACGGTAAGCACGTTCTTCTCCGGTTTCCTGAAGTGGATCAGCTGCCGGGCGTGATTCAGAAGGCTTTCCGGCAGATCGACCCTTTCCGGAATATCGATCGTATCCAGTCCTATCGAGTCTATTATCCTCTTCATCTTCCCCCCGATATACCCGCCCTCGGACAGCCGGATCTCGCAGTTGATAAACGGAAAAGCGAAAGGATGCGCGAACCCGATCCGCGTCCTCGCTCCGCATGCGAATGCGAGCATGTATCTATCGAGCGAAAAACGACGGCCCAGCAGGATGACGGTTCCGATGCCATACCCCCGGAGCCTCCTTATGAAGGCGATGTAATCGGTCTTGTAGATCCTCAACTGCTTTTTCTTGTAGGTTATCACCTTCTCGACCTTCATGAGACCCTTGGCGATCTCCACATTCTCATGATCCACGATGATCGATGTGTGTATCTTGGGGTATTTTTGCTTGAAGAAGTTTACGACGGGCGCGGCGAACAGCAGGTCGGTCGGATCTCCCGATCCGATAAACATGAGCTTGCCCGATTTCGTAATATCGGCGGGCAGGGTGAACTGTCCCTTGCTCCCGACCTTTCTGAGCATGTACGAGAGCATCCTGGGAAGCACGAATCTCTTCTGCTCATTCTCAGGCATGTCTCCGCCTCTTACCTTTCCGTTTGAATCCTGAGCGCCCCTCGTCCAGAAGGGCCAGGGAAATACCCTTTTCAAGGGATTTAATAAACCTGAATCGGATATTCCTCTTTATCTTGGCCGGTATCTCTTCAATGTCCTTTCGGTTGAACTCGGGAAGGATGATCTCCTTTATACCCGCCCTGTGGGCCGCTATGACCTTGTCACGTACCGCTCCCACGGGAAGCACCTTTCCGGTCAACGTGATCTCTCCCGTCATGGCGATGTCGTTACGGACCTTCCTCCCCAGGGCTATCGAGGCCAGGGCCGAGGCTATTGCCATGCCGGCGCTGGGACCGTCCTTGGGAACCGCCCCAGCAGGAATATGAAGATGTATGTCTGAGTTCTCGAAGAATTCCTCGTCGACGATCTCTTCCTTGTAATGCGCTTTGACGAAACTCATGGCCGCCTCCGCGGATTCGATCATCACCTTTCCGAGGTGCCCGGTCAGCTTGACCTTTCCGCTTCCCCTCATCCTCAGAGCTTCGATGAACAGCACCACCCCCCCTGCGGCGGATTTCGCCATGCCCGTCGAAACCCCCACCTCCGGTTTCAAAAGCATCTCCTGAACCGGAAAATCCGACTGTCCGAGATAGGACGGCAGGTTCCTGGAATTGACCGTATAGGGCCCCTTTCCGCCCTCGACGATCTTTCTGGCTCCCTTTCGGGCGATAGACGCAATCTTGCGTTCGAGGTTCCGCACACCGGACTCCCTCGTGTACTTCTCGATTATCGACCTGATGGCGTCCTCTTTTATCACGAGCTTCTTCTTGCCTATCCCGCTCTCCTCCAGCTGCCGGGGAATGAGAAAGCGCTTCGCGATCTGGATCTTCTCGCTGGTAATGTACCCCGGGATCTCCAGCACCTCCATCCTGTCCAGCAGCGGTCTTGGAATCGTGTCGTTGATGTTCGCCGTCGTAATGAACATCACCCTGGATAGGTCGAAAGGCGTGTTTATATAGTTATCCTCGAAGTAGCTGTTCTGCTCCGGGTCGAGCACTTCCAGCAGAGCGGCGGACGGATCCCCCCTGAAATCGCTGCCGAGCTTGTCGATCTCATCCAGCATGAAAACCGGGTTGTTGCTGCCTGCCGTTCTGATCCCCTGGATTATCCTCCCGGGCAGCGACCCGATATAAGTCCGCCGGTGCCCCCTGATCTCCGCTTCGTCCTTTATACCCCCCAGCGATATCCTCACGAACTCGCGGCCCATGGCTCTGGCTATGCTCCTTCCCAGCGAAGTCTTTCCAACCCCCGGCGGTCCTACGAAACACAGTATTGATCCCTTTATGCTGTTCTTCAGCTTCTTCACGGAGAGGAATTCGAGTATCCTCTCCTTTACCTGATCGAGAGCGTAATGATCCTTGTTCAATATCCTGCGGGCCCTGTCGATATCAAGCATATCCTCGCTGGACGACATCCATGGAAGATCGAGAATCCAATCCAGATATGTGCGCGCCACCGTATACTCCGCCGAACTGGTCGACATCTTCTTGAGCCGCTTGAGCTCCCTCCGCGCGACGCCCATGACCCTGTCAGGCAGGTTCGAGGCAGCGATCCTCTCATCCAGCTCTTCCAGCTCGAGCGTCAGGTCGTCCTCCCCCAGCTCCTTGCGGATCGCCTTGATCTTCTGCCTCAGGTAATACTCGCGCTGTTCGCGGTCCATCTCCTTGCGGACGTCCTTCCTGATCTTCTCTCCGAGCTTCTCTATCTCGAGCTCGTCCTTCATGTAAGCATATATGAATTCCAGCCTCTTCACTGGATCGATGATCTCGAGTACCTTCTGCCTGTCGAGGATCTCCATCTCCAGGTTCGCGGCGATCAGATCGGCCAGCCTGCCGGGATTGTTGACGTTGATGACCACGTTCTTAAGCTCGTCGGGGTAGCTCTCGGATGCGTCAACGATCTTGTTGAACGCGTTCACCATATTCCTCATAAGCGCTTTGGCCTTGCGTGAATCAACGCCCGGTTCTTCGAGAACCGACACCGTCGCGCGCATGAACGGCTCATCGTCCGTGAAGTCGCCTATCTCGATCCTCGAGAGCCCCTGACCGATTATCCTCACGTGACCGACGGGAAAGCGGGCCATTTTCTGGATTAGAAGAGCGCAGCCCGTTCGGTAGATATCTTCCGATCCCGGATCAGGCTTCTCCCTGTCAACCTGGGTGAAGACACCCACGATCTTGCTGCTCTCCAGCGACTCGTCGATGAGCCGGATGAGCTTCTCGTCGGTGATTAGGAGCGGAATGATCATGTACGGGAAAACCACGCCATCGTTGATAGGTATGATGGGCAGCTCACCGGGGATCATACTGATAAGATCACTATCGGCCTTTACCTCAGCCAAACCCATTCAGCCCCTTGCGTTTCAAGATCGAAAGATCATCAATCTATGGGCACCCTTCTGGTATGCTTGGATGGATCGATCTTCCGTATCCTGATATTCAGCATACCTCTCGAATAGCGGGCACTGACCTCGGAATGATCGACCGCGACCGGCAGTTCGATCTTACGCTCGAAATGTCCTACCTGTATCTCGAGCTTGTGAAACTGCTTCTTGCCCGCCGGGAATATATCTTTCCGATAGCCGCTTATCTTGAGTATCTTGCCGTCGGTTACGACGTCGATATCCTTGCTTATCATGCCGGCCAGGTCGACCATCACTATCAATTCATCTTCCGTCTCGATGACATTCACCGAGGGTTCCCAGGTAAGCTCCGACTGGATCTTCATCAACGAGCCTCCGGCGAGCTCCCGCTCGATATGCCCGGCCAATCCGCCGGGTGATGGTATCTACGATCAACCAACGGCCTAATCCATTGATAAAATTAAAATAGCAGCCAAGCCGCCGTGGTAGTGCCTTCAGGCCTCACCGGACTCAAGCATAGTGAAGGAATGTCTCAAAGTCAAATTGAAAAAAGGCTGGTAGGCAATAAGTAAGGGCGTCCCGTATCGTAAATCGCTCTACACTTTTGGCACCTACTCAATCCCCAGACGGGACGCCCCTAACACGCATCTATTTTTACTTCGAAAGGCTACTCTTCCTTATCGGCATCTGATCAGGATCAAGGGGTTCGTACACGATCCTGAAATCGTTTGTTCTGTTGATATCGATATTCCAATCCGAAAGTACTATATCGTCGAAATAGAGGGAATAAGTTACATAGTATCTGTGTTCCTTTTCCGCTACATAGTAGATCCAGCACTCTTCCTTGGATCGGGGAGAATAGACGTGCTTGTTGGGTAATCCCCAAGAAGCAATCACCTCGTAGATATTCATTCCCCTGATTATCTCTCCCTTATCTATGTACTGGTTGTACTGGCAATTCGGATTTGCAAGGACATATTCCTTCCTCGCCTCAGGAGAGGTGAGACCCTCGCATTCTACCGTTCTAAGCCCCGAACAACCATATAGAACCGAAAATAGAAGTGCGACCAAGATAACCGCTCTATACTTCATTGTATTCCCTCCTGTGCGCTGGAAGCCTCCGTGCATCGAAGGAATCGCTGAGACCGCCACTTCGATATAAAAATACCATCGTGCTCTTACCACAATGGTACATACAATCAAAAACACACGGGCCGATGAGTGGGGCTCCAAACATGGGATACCTCCGTAAAGAAGCTCTCCCTTCTTTTCCATTATACCAGCTTTCACAAAACTGTCAACCTTATAGACCGATATAGTTAATTATTGATGAATAATTTAAACTATAATTTTTACGTTATAATATAAAGTTGTCAGTGCAAGGGGAATACGAGTTTAAAAGACCGCGCTTCTCGTTCGATTCGAGCCGGAACCTCCAGCTTAAAGAAATTGAAATCGACCCCGTTTATCACTATTTTGATCCTATGAGTGATGGGGAAGCCTCGAAGGGAACAACAGGATCCGGTAAACTCTACATCGGCCCGGCCGGGTGGTCTTACAAGGACTGGGAGGGGCCCGTCTACCCTCCCGGCAAGAAGTTGGACAAGCTGCAGTACATCGCCCGGTACTTCGACTGCATCGAGCTCAACAGCTCCTTCTACCGGATCCCGGACATCCGCCTCTCAAGGAGCTGGGCGGAGCGGTTATCGGATAATCCGGATTTCAAGTTCACGGTAAAGGTCTGGCAGCGCTTTACCCACGAAAGAAAGGCGGGGCGGGACGAACTCCTGAGGTTCACCGAGAGCTTCGAACCGTTGATCAAACACGGTAAGTTCGGAGCATTTCTGCTTCAATTCCCGTGGTCGTTCAGAAACGATCCCAAGAACCGCGAGTACGTGTCAAAGCTGGGATCGTTGTTCTCGGAGTATCCGACAGCCGTCGAGCTGAGACACGGATCGTGGAGCTCGCCGGAGGTCTGGGAGCTCCTCTCCGGCTGCAAGCTATCATTCTGTAACATCGACCAGCCGCTGATCGGAGACTCAATCCCACCCACATCCGTCTCCACAGACGGGAGGCTCGGGTATATAAGGCTGCACGGAAGAAACAGGAAGAACTGGTTTCGACGCGAGGCCGGGCGTGACGAGCGCTACGACTATCTCTACAGTATGGAGGAGCTCAAGGGGTGGGTGAACGGCGCGAGGAAGATCCTCGCGAACGTGAAAGCCCTCTTCATGATCACAAATAACCACTTCAGGGGACAGGCCCTTGCAAACGCCTTCCAGCTCAAGTCGATTCTCGAGGGATCGGATCCCGATATCCCCGCAAGCCTAATCTCATACTACCCCGGACTCGTCGATATAGCCGGCCGCTCATCGATGCGGGGTGATCTTTTCGATGGAGTTTAATCCGACGATGTTAAACGATACTGGCGATGACGATCACGATCATGATCAATGCGGCAATGCCGATCGCTATATAGAACCAAGGCGGATTCGAATCGGGACTCTCTTCGAGATCGTAGGATTCCGGGGCGGTGGTGCTTCTTTCGCGTAAGAGGGTCATGCAGAATCCGCAATACTCCTCAGAGCTGCTGATCGGAAATCCGCAATGGGGGCACTCCTCGGCCCTTCTCGATCCGCCTTTCCCCCCGTGAGCCCTGCTCCCGTATACATCCTCTTCACTGACCTCTATCACCCTTCCATCCCCGCCGACTTCCTCTACGAGGTACAGCAGTTTTTCCGCTTTGCCACGCTGCTTCCCCGTCCATAGGGTCGCCGGAAACGACTTCATGACGTGCTTGACTTTTCTTAGCGGGAGTTTCGCGAGGAGGGAAAACTTTATCGAGAAGGCCTCTACCGTCTCCACCCTCGAACTCAGGCCGTCTATTACGACCCGGTACATCACCTTCTGCTTGGGACCGGGTGGATGCTCCGGGGATTCTTGGTTTTCGTTATCTACATGTTTATCATCGACTTTCATGGCATTCTCTCCCTTAGTTCGTGCTTGCACGAATTATGCCACGATTATCGACGATCGAATTATTCGGGTATGGATTGCGGTGTTACGGGATACTGATCGGTATCGTATCGCACAGGACTTCCGAGCGCCAACCCTCGACACCGCATGTGCAAACCGCGGACACCCTGTAGCAGTAGATGTAATTTCCGATGAGCATCTCATCCGTGTACGACATGACCGAATTGTCCGTTGTCCCGACCAACTCGAGAACCTCGCTCATATCATACGAGATATAAACCCTGTAGACTCTGAAGCCCTCGATCGATGCAACCAGGGTCGGCTCGTAATCCCAGGTCAGAGTGGCACTCGCAGGGCCCGGCACGAGCACAAAATCAGTCGGCGGAGGAGGGACGTTGTATTCGGGTTTGGACGGAAGATCGGTGTGATCCTCGGAGCAGGCCGCAAAGATGAAAATGACGAGCACGGATAATAGTATAATGCGATTCATGTCCTTCTCCCCCATTCTAGAATGAAACGGTCCCGGTAACCAGGAAACTCCCGCTGCCGACCTCGAGTGACAGCGGGGGTGGATCGGCTTCCCCGCCGAACATCATGTCGACGATACTGATGGCCCAGATCCCGACCGCCGTGCCCAGAAGGGTGTTCCTGTATTTATGGTACTTGTCGGCTTCATCCCATTTCATATTCATTCTGCTGTAGTACCGCTCTATGTCACCGATATAATCGGCTGCAAGGAATGAGGCCCTGGCGCTTTCGTATTGATCCACCGCCCTGTTGTACTGGATCTCTGTCATTGCCAACGCCGTCAGGTTCAGGATCTCGAGGCCCATGAACAGGGCACCGCGTCCGAAACGACCGCTCTTCATCTGCCCCCAGCCGGGAAAGGCGACCGAGTACAGTTTGCTCCCTGTATCGGAAGCAACAGCCGCCGTCGAAGACAGTATCAACACGGCCATAATAACAGGTATGCACTTACGCATTTCTATCCTCTCTTTGTCGGTACTGAATATATCACTTTTCTCTTTACGTTATTAAGTGCTTTTTTGTTCCAGTGTTTTGCTCCCCGCCACATGCCCTTAAGTATTATATGAAAAGGGTGAGGCCTTATAAAGAATTTTCCTCTAAGCGATTGACTATTCATATTAGAGCCTGTAACTTTAAAAAACCGGTTACTTAAGAACTCGCTCCCACCCTGGCCGCAACGCCCGAGATAACGGAGGACACGCTTGATCGAGGTGGAAAATCTCACAAAGTACTACGGCCCGACCGTGGGAATCAGAGATCTCAGCTTCAAGGTGAGCAGCGGAGAGGTGATCGGATTCCTGGGACCGAACGGAGCCGGCAAAACCACCCTGATGAAGATCCTCACATGTTTCATGCCCCCCACTTCCGGAACCGCAAGGATCCTCGGATTCGACATACTGCGCGATTCATTGGAGGTCCGAAGAAGAATCGGCTACCTGCCGGAGCATGTTCCACTGTACGAGGAGATGTCCGTAGGCGAGTACCTCGAGTTCGTATCACGGCTCAAGGGAATACCCGGCAGGAGTATACCGGGTTCGGTCGAATATGCTATCGAGCACTGCGGGCTCGAATCGGTCTTCAGGAGGACGGTCGGAAAACTCTCCAAGGGCTTCAGGCAGAGGGTGGGAATAGGCCAGGCGATAATAGGCGAGCCGGAGATACTGATCCTCGACGAGCCTACTATAGGGCTCGATCCCAAGCAGATCATAGAGATAAGAGGCCTTATTAAGAGCCTGGGAACCGAGCGCACGGTTATCCTGAGCAGCCATATACTCCCCGAGGTGAGTCAGATATGCAACCGCATCATAATCATCAACCGGGGAGAGCTGGCCGCTGCCGGATCGCCGGAGAACCTCCAGGAACAACTCAAGAAATCCTCGGTGATAAGGATAGGATTAAAGGAACCGGAAAGCATGGAGCGGGCGAAGGATGTGATACTGGGCATAGAGGGCGTCGGATCCATCAAAGAGCAAGCCCCCCAAGGTGAAACGGCCTATCTGACAGTGGAATCGACCACCGACATCGACCTGCGCGGGGATATCGTGAAGCGCCTGGTGGAGGCCGGGCAGCCGATCGTCGAGGTTCACGGGGAAGAGCTTTCCCTCGAGGACATATTCCTCCGCCTCGTGAAGGAAGAAGGACAGTAAGTGATCCAGGCTATTGCAATATATAAAAGAGAGTTAAAGTATTACTTTAAATCCGTGACCGCATACGTTACACTTTCCATATTCCTCTTCTTCTCCGGTTACTTCTTCTTCAGCCTATTGATGCGCTACAGCATATTCTCATACCAGATACTCAGAAGCACCGATCCCGCCGAAGGATTGAACCTGATGGACAGTGTGATGAGACCGCTGCTGAACAATACCAGCATAGTCCTCCTTCTCGTTCTGCCTCTGGTCAGCATGCGCCTTCTATCGGAGGAGAAGAAGCTGGGCACGTTCGAGCTACTGCTCACCTATCCCACACGCGATGCAGCGGTTATCTTCGGTAAGTACGCGGCAGCTGTGACATTCTTTCTTGCGATGATCGCTTCGACCGCACTATACCCGATCCTGCTCTCCGTGTTCTCCGATCCCGAACCCGTGCCCATACTGGTCGGTTACCTCGGCTTCTGCCTCATGGGATGCACGTTTCTATCGATAGGCATCTTCTTCTCCTCCGTGACGGACAACCAGCTCGTGGCGGGGATCAGTACGTTCGGCGCCTCGCTCTTCTTCCTAGTCATAGGATGGATCGTCCCGTTCGTCGATTCGACCATGTCTATCGTTCTGCGTCAATTCTCGCTCCTGATGCATTTCAAATCGTTCTCGATGGGGATAATCGATACTCAGGACGTTACATACTACATATTCCTGACGGTCTTCTTCCTCTTCCTTACGGTCAAGTCCATCGAGTCTGCGAGGTGGAGGAGCTGAGATGGGGAGACTAAACTACATAATCGCTATAGCCGGATTCAGCCTGATACTCGTGGGCGGTATAACTTACGGGATATTCCATTCCGACAAGTGGTTCTCTGCGCTGCCCTTTCTCGCGGGCCTTGCCATGAGCCTTACATCATTGCTGCTCGGATACATGGATAGAAAAGACCGGGCGTTTCGGGCAGCCACCCGGTTCGGAATCAATGCGGTGGTCTCCGTGCTTTTTCTTGCCGCCATACTGATGTTTCTCCAGACGATGTCCTACCGGCACGGCTCAAGGATAGACACGACAATAAACCGCCGCTTCTCGCTCTCGGAGCAGACCGTCGAGGTACTGGGAAGGCTCGACGAGAATCTGTACATATACTGCTTCTTCAAGGAGACTGACGATAACAAAACTAGGCTCGAGGACCTTCTCAAGGAATACGGCAGCAGAAGCGCAAGCGTGAGGTACACGTTTATAGATCCGGACAAGAATCCCGTCGAGGCACGGCGCCATGATATCTCAGAATACGGAACGATAATCCTGAAAAAGGGCGGCACGACCAGAATCGTGTTCGAGATTTCGGAGCAGGCCATCACGAATGCGATCCTCAGAATGATCACGGGCGACACCAAGCTCGTTTACTTCGTGATGGGCCACTCCGAGAGATCGATATCGGATATGGAAAATAGAGGCCTGAGCATGTTGAAATCGGCCCTCGACAACGAGAACTTCAGATCCGAGGAGCTCTTCCTGCCCAGGGCCGGCAGGATCCCGCAAGACTGCGATATCCTGGTGATCGCAAGCCCCCGCATGGAGCTCTTCGAGCAGGAGCGCGTGATCATAGAGGAGTATCTCTTCGGCGGCGGAAAGGCCCTCTTCTTTATAGATCCACCCGGCCCCATCCCGGGTTTAAACGATATAATGGGTAGATACGGGATCGAGGTGAACAGGGATCTGGTCGTCTACAGGAAGGGGAAGCTCATTTCAGGCAACAACCTGACACCTGTCGTGACCAGGTACGGTGATCACCCGATAACGAACGGCTTCAGGCAGCCGACTTTCTATCAGAATGCAAGGTCGGTATCGCTGAAGACCTCTCCCCCGACAGGTGCGGCCGCCGAGATAATATGCTTTACCGATGAAGAAGCATACGGGGAGACCGATATCGAAACCCTCTTGAACGGTAAGACGCAGTTCGTGCAGGGAGAGGACTCGAAGGGCCCCCTTGGGCTGGCCGCAGCTTCCGAGTTGATCATCAGCCCGGATCCCGGATCCGGCCGGGACGGCCAGCAGCCCGGGACCTCTAGAATAGTGGTATTCGGTAACGGAGACTTCGCAAGCAACGCGAGATTCAGCCTATCCGGCAACAGGGATCTCATAATGAACTCCTTCAATTGGCTTCTCGGGGAGGAGGATCTGATCACCATACGGCCTACCGATCCTCTTAAACAGCCTTTGATGCTGACCAGGCGCCAGGGACGGATCATATTCTGGGTGCCCGTGATCGGCATGCCCGCCCTATTCGCATTACTGGGAATTGCCGTGATCGCGCACAGGCGCAGGACGGGATGATCGGAGGCGCGTAATGAAAATCAGGACGACACTGATTCTCCTGCTGGCACTCATCCTTACCGCCTCTTATTTCCTGCTGGTAGAAGAGAGACAGAAGAGGAACAGGTTGGAGAGAATCAGAGAATCGAGCAAGCTCCTGCCCTACTCCCACAACGAAGTACAAAGGTTCACACATATAAACCTGAACAAGGAAAGAATCGAGATGGAGCGCTGCGGAACCGGCTGGAGAATAACGTTCCCAGTCGAGACGAAGGGATCGGATTCGGCCATAAACACACTGCTGATGCAACTCGTACCGAACCTCAAAACTGAAATTATCACGGGTATAAGATCCCTCGGTGATTTCGGCCTCAATCCACCGCGCGCAGCTTCGATACTCTATACCGGACCGACCCGGGAACCGGATACGATCTACTTCGGAGATAAGATCCCCACTGGTGAACGCTGTTACGTGCGTCTGGCAGGTTCGGACACCGTGTTCATAACCAGAGAAATTACCCACCAGGTCGTGGACAAGGGTCTCTTCCAGCTGAGGAACAAGGACCTTTTGAGAATAGATCCCTCCTCGATAGAAACCGTCACCCTGCGTTCCGGAGATACAGCAATGCGACTGTTCAGGGACGGCGGCGCCTGGGTGGCTGAAGACCCGGCGGCGAATGTGAACCTATCCGCAGTAGAGCCGAACCTTAACAGGTTGACAAATGCCGTGATATTCGAATTCGTAAGGGAGGATACAGGGGATCTCGCATCTTACGGCCTCGACGATCCACCCTACGAAATCACGATCCGAACGGCCCAAGATACCTTCTACGTCAGATACGGTGACATCGCCGGCAAGATGGTCTATGCCACTAGAAGCGGCCTCGATCAGATATTTCTCCTCGACGCCCGGCTGCTCGAAATCTTCGGCATTAGCGGAGAATAGCGCGCCGATGCAACATGCGCCTTCTTCCGGCGGAGCGATGAGACAGAAGGTATCCCCCTGAATACAAGGGACTTGAAATTCCATCCGATATCAGTTATCCTTTCACACAGCGGGAGTGATACGGCCGTGAATGAAAAGATGACACGTCGTGAATTTCTCGCAGTCCTTGCCGGCGGCACCTACGCCGTTTCGAGATCGACTGCAATCAAACCGAGCAGCGCCGCTGCAAGAAGCAGGGTGGTGACCGCATACAGCCCCGGGGATCCTCGGATCGATGTCGACGGCCTAGGCCGTTTGCTGGATAGATCCATCACCGCCCTTACGGGAGCATCCGATCCAAACGACGCCTGGCGCTTTCTCTTCTCCCCCGACGACCAAGTTTCGATCAAGGTGAATTGCCTTGGCGGACCGGGCATGTCAACCGATCCCCGTCTGGTCGATGCAATAGTAGAAAGGCTGATCCGCTGCGGCCTTCAAAAGAGACGCATCATCATATGGGACAGGTTCAGCCGCGAACTCGATGAAGCGGGCTACACGCTCTCGATGGGCGGCAGCGGGATACAGTGTTACGGGACGGACGAGGCCGGATACAGCAGGGAACTCTACGAGCACGATTCGGTCGCCAGCCTGTTCAGCCGTATTCTGACGGACAGGTGCAACAAGGTGATAAACGTGCCCATCCTTAAGCATCACGGCATATGCGGAATGACATTCGCGATGAAGAACCATTTCGGTTCGATCAACAACCCCAACAAGTATCACCTGAACAGCTGTGAACCGTACATAGGACACCTCAATTCCATGCAGGTAATCAGGCGGAGAGAAGCCCTGATCGTAGGTGACATGACAAAGATCCAGGCCGATGGAGGCCCCTCTCATAAAAGCAAGTGGGCAGTCCGGTACGGGCGTGTGCTCGTAGGAACAGATCCCGTGGCGGTGGATAGGACCGCTCTGGATATCCTTCAGGATGTAAGAAAGTCAATGGGCATTCCCGCGCTCGAAGATTCCGGCCAGTACCCGCACTATATCGAGAAGGCCGTAGATGCGGGGGTGGGAAAGCCTGAGCAGCCGGAGCTGATCGATATCCCGATCCGGACCGGTTGAGAACGGAGAATAGATCGATGGAAAGCAATACCGGACCGAAGCGTCGAGGCGTACGAGAAGAGAAAGCGGAAGGGATCACCCGCCGATCCTTTATCACGGGATCGGCCGCATTTCTGGCGGCCGCTTCAACCGGAATCTGCCTTTCGGAAGCAGGCAATAGGGGGAACGACGAGGAGGCAAGGTACTACGAGAAGCTGGAGCACGATGAAGTAAGGTGCCTGCTATGCCCCAAGGAGTGCCTGGTAGGCGACAGGGAAAGGGGTTACTGCGGCGTTCGGGAAAACCGGGGTGGTACCTACTATACTCTCGTCTACGGCCGTCCATGCTCGCTTCATATAGATCCTGTCGAAAAGAAACCGTTCTTTCACGTTCTGCCCGGGACGGGGGCGTTTTCCCTGTCCACGGTAGGCTGCAACATGGAATGCAAGTTCTGCCAGAACTGGCAGATATCACAATCGAGACCGGAGCAGTACGACACCAGATTCACCTCGCCCGGATCGGTGGTCGACATGGCTGCGGCCTCAGGAGCTCGCTCGGTGGCCTACACATACGGCGAACCGATAGTGTTCATCGAGTACATGCAGGATATTGCGGCCCTGGCTGCCGAGGAGGGACTGAAGAACCTGGTCGTGACCAGTGGTTACATAAATGAAAAACCCCTCCTCGAACTCTGCGGTCTGGTGGACGCTATCAAGATCGACCTCAAGGCATTCGACGAGAAGTATTACAATGATATCTGCAGCTCAGAACTGCGCCCGGTCCTGGACGCTATCACCACGATAGCATCCCTGGGTGTATGGTTGGAGCTCGTTTACCTCATGGTCCCGACCCTCAACGACGATCCGGCGAGGATCAGGGAAATGGCGCGCTGGATCGTCAAGAATGCAGGCGCCGGCGTGCCGATACACTTCTCGAGATTCTTCCCCCAGTACAGGCTCAAAAACCTTCCCCCCACCCCCGTCTCCTCCCTGGAGAAAGCATACGATGTGTGCAGGGAAGAGGGGCTCGAATTCGTGTATGTGGGGAATGTGCCGCAGCACCGAATGGAAAACACATATTGTCCTTCCTGCGGCAAAAAAGTAATATCCAGACGTGGATACAGGATCCACGGACTAGAAATATCAGACGGACGATGCCGTTTCTGTGATACGGCCATTCCGGGAATATGGCGGTAATTTTGACGCTTAAAACCGAAAGAGTATTAGGAGCCGCACTGTGCTTTTTGATCTCAGCTAGCCTTTCGGCGTGCGCAAAGGAGAAGAGAAGTACCATGGAAGAGACCATACGAAGACCCGCCGTCGCTGGACAGTTCTACACGGGCGATCCAAATGAGCTGCGGAGTGAGATCGAGGAATACATTGACGCCTCCGGCCTTACAGGGATCGAGGGTGAGATCCTGTCAATAATATCGCCTCATGCAGGATACATGTACTCCGGAAGAACAGCAGCCTACGCGTACAGCATACTCAGGGAAGCTGAATTCAGGAACGTCGTTGTGATATCCCCGAGCCACACGGAATATTTCGAGTTCAGTTCGGTTTTCGGCGGCAAATCCTACATGACACCTCTGGGAGAAATACCCGTAAACAGAGAGCTGGTCGATCTTATAACGTCCAAGAGCGAGCTGGTCAGGATAAGCTCTAAGGGACACAGCGTATCTCCAGGCGGAAGAAGCGAGCACGCCCTGGAGGTTCAGCTTCCCTTCCTGCAGGTGGTACTTGACGATTTCAAGCTCGTTCCGATCGTGATGGGAGATCAGAGCAGGAGAAGCGTCGAAGCCCTGGGCAGTGTGCTCGGCGAGTCCCTGAACGGGCAAGATGCTCTCATAGTGGCTAGCACGGATCTGTCACATTTCCACGACGACGGGACGGCCAGGGCCCTCGACGGTGTCTTCATCGACAACCTCGAGGATTTCGATCCCGAGGGCCTTCTCCAATCCCTGGCGCGTAAGAAAACCGAGGCCTGTGGGGGCGGCCCGGCCGCCGCTGCCATGATCGCATCCAGGATTCAGGGTGCGAACAGGTGTAAGGTCCTGAACTATTCCAACTCGGGAGATGTCACCGGTGATACGAGGAACGTCGTCGGGTACGTGTCCGCTGTCGTATTCAAGGAGAAGAAGTCGGATCCCTCCCGTTCTCTCGATAGAGAGAAAGGCGGAGAGAACGAACCCGGAGACGGGACGGTCGCGGGATCGGACTTGAGCAGGGATGACAAGCTCTTCCTGATCAATCTCGCAAAGAATGTGATCGAGGCCGAATTCGACAAGAAGAGCGTGGAGATCGATGTCCCGGACAGGGAGATCATGAAACAGCGCCGGGGAGCTTTTGTCACGTTGAAGAAGAAGGGGCAGCTCAGAGGGTGCATAGGATACATAGAGGCGGTAAAGCCGCTCGTTGATACGATCAGGGAGATGGCCAGCGCAGCGGCGTTCAGGGACCCGCGGTTCCGTCCCGTATCCGCGGAGGAGCTCCCGCAACTCGAATACGAAATATCGGTGCTGAGCCCGATCACTGAGATCAGCGACCCTTCGATCATAGAGGTAGGCAGGCACGGTATAATCATAACCCGTGGGATGAACCGCGGGCTGCTCCTTCCGCAGGTGGCCGCTGAATGGGGCTGGGACCGCGAGACGTTCCTGGCGCAGACATGCGTAAAAGCGGGTCTTCCCGAGAACGCATGGAGGCAATCCGGAACAAAGATAGAGATATTCTCGGCTGACGTGTTTTCCGAGAAGGAGCTGGGGATACGCTGATACAGGCCGCTACCACCTTCCAACGAGCAGCATCGCGGCCGCGGCATGAATGCATGATACGAAGACCAGAGCCACCGCCATCCCGGTCAGGGGGAAGAGAACTGCGCCGCCGATCAATCCGCCGGCACACGCACCGAATAGATCCCAGGAGTAGAAAAGGGCGGGGACGGCCTTACCGTCATCAGGAAGGGCCGATCTGACCACTACCGGATAGTAAAAGCCTGTAAGGAATCCCCCGGACAGGGAAAGTAGAAGAAACACAGGCATTCCGATCGAATGCGGGATGTTGCGGGCGCCGAGGGCCATGACCCAGAAGAGCAGGGCAAACGACAGGGCTGCGTAACCGGCATGGACGAGCCTCAACGATGCCACCTTCCCGGGACGGATCCTCGACGAGCAAACCGCTCCGGTCGACACCCCCGCCATGAACATGGCGGTTATCAGGACGATAGCGTGGTATATGAGTCCCGAATAGGATTGATACGCCATCAGAACAAGAAGCTGATAGAGAAATCCCCCGAATCCCACTATCCAAACGCATAGCTTGGCCGCCCGTATGCCGCGCGAGCGCACAAAGAACAGCAATATTACAATGCCCAAAACAGCAGGCAGGGCTCCCGGGGGAATACCGAGGAACCATCTGAACACGCCGTAAAGAGGATTACGCACCCTTACTCCCTCCAGCAGGATCTCGTAGAGGGGCAGGGTCGGCCTCATATCTGTGTTCTGTTCCGCATCCGGCACCTTGTCGAGCGCACTT
Organism: uncultured bacterium; assembly: GCA_964422745.1. GTDB lineage: Bacteria > Krumholzibacteriota > Krumholzibacteriia > Krumholzibacteriales > Krumholzibacteriaceae > CAYRCK01. The sequence goes on along the minus strand of CAYRCK010000013.1, from coordinate 45,664 downwards.
TCCAAATACTCCATCCTGTCCTCCGAGAGGCGGAACGGCAGGTAATCCATATTTATATATTTCAGCTCTATTCTCCGCTCCGCCAAACGGTCCAGCATCGTATCGATATCCACCTCACGCGTACCCGCAATAAAATGAACGCCGCTCCCCGGTATCATGGCAATATCGTCGAATACGCCTCCCAGGGTCTCGCGTATCGAACGCAGTATCAGGGCCTGCTCGGCGGACAGGTAATTCTCGGACGATGGATGTCTGAACGCGAAGATACCGTCCTCATCGAGAGATTCCTTCACCATCCTGAAAAATTCGCGCGTGTAGTAGCGGTTCCACTGCAGGTTCAGGGGAGGAGGAGCTTCCAGTATTATAACATCGTATCCGCCGCGAATCCCCTTGATGAAGAACCGGCCGTCCACGGAAAGATAGTTGGGCCTGTCAATCGACGCGTAGGGAAGATCCCCTCTATGACCTCCTTCATCGAGCATCTCTACCACCAGCTCCATTAGCCTGCCGTCGAGCTCGAGACAGTCGATCACCTCCACCGACCGGTGCTTGGCGGCCTCCTCCCACCCTCCCCCCAGAGAGCCCCCTATGAACAGAACGCGCCTTGGAGCCTGATGGAGCAGAAGCGGTATGTGCACTATATTCTCGGCCCGTTCCCTATCCGGAACTGAAAATATCCTGCTTCCGCTCGAGAAGAATGAAAGGATCTCGTCTTTCTTGACCGCTACGATCTCCCCGTACTTGGACGACAGGAACCTCTCCACTCTGCTGCCACGGTATACCTCCCCGTATATCCATCCATCGATCCTCGGCGCCGCCTGGATGAATACGACCGCCAGAAGGGCGACCGCCGCAACCGGGATCCATACCCCTCTCTTCCACGGATACGTCAGCAACGTCACGGCCGCCACGAGCAGGGCCACTGCGAAACCGGCTTCGAGCTGCGTCAGCATCGGCAGCACAATAAAGGAAAATATCAGGGCTCCGGCCACGGATCCAGCCGCTTCCCATATATAGACACCGGATACACCGGTGTGGATGCCGGGATCCTCAGCGCTCCAGATCCGGCTCGCCACATTATAGATCGTTCCGTAGATAAAGCCGAACGGGGACATCGCGAAAAACGAGACCAGCAGGGCGTAATGCGGAGGGGGAAGCTCCCCGGAGGCCGGCGAGAGTATTATCCTGCCGCACCTCACGGCGATCAAGGTCGCCGGGACCAGGCATGCAGCCAGTACCGTCAGGAACACGAAAAGCCTGTATGAGCAATCTGAGCCCCGGGCCAGGAACCTTCCTCCTACGACACCCCCCAAGCCTACCCAGAAAAGCCAGCCCGACAGCAGCATCCCAACGATGAACTCCGTCCCCGAAAAGAGCGCCATCATCTCCCTGATGAAGAGAGCCTGCGCGCAAAGGGCGCAAAATCCCAGGGAAAGAACGTTGATCCTGTAAAGATAACGAGCACGCATGGATCAAGGGTATCCTATCCGTTGTAGTAATCCTCTTCGAAGACCTTCGAGAATTCGTAAACGTCCTCGAAGTCCTCGATGCTGTCGTCATCGGTCTTGCTGAGCAGTTCCGCCTCTATTAGATTGTAGACGATATTGCCGAAATCCCCCGTATCCTTTATCCCCCAAAAATTGAAGACCTCTTTCGCCATCGGCCCGAATTGCTGCAAGGCCGATCTTCTGATACCTTCGAGCAGCTCAACGGCGGACATATGTCGTGGAGAGGGCAGCGAGGACATTTTCTGTTCCAGGGCTGACATGACGAAGGAGTACGCGTTAGCCTTGTACCGGCTGTCCTTCAACGAGATCTTCTCTATCGCCTTCCATATATCGGTGTGGTGTTTCACGATCCCTTTCTCCCGGCGTCTCGATCAAGGAGCAATCCTTACGCAGTAACCCGAGATACCCGTGCCCGATCGGGGACGTTTTCATGCTTTCCTTATCACCGTGTTCTTCTCCCATGCCGGATCGCTCGCCGGGTAGTCGGCCATGTAATGCAGCCCCCTAGACTCCTTCCGGGCTAGCGCCGATGTGATAACAAGCTCGCTCACCAGCACGATGTTTCTCAGTTCGATCAGGTCGCCGGAGATACCGTACTCAGAGATAAGACGTGAAACCGTCTTCTGAATCTGACCGATCCTCTCGCGGGCTATGTTCAACCTCTCATCAGAGCGGACTATTCCTACATAGTCCCACATCACCCGCCGCGCTAGATCCCAATCGTGATCTAGTATGACGCTTTCCAGCTCCTTGGGATCGGCGATATTCAAATCCTCTGCTTCTATACCGCCGAATCCGCTGTCACCCGTGGGTTCTGATTCGAGGTGAGCCGCGCACCTGTGCGCTATCACCAGGGCTTCCAGCAGGGAATTGCTGGCCAGGCGGTTGGCGCCGTGAACCCCCGAACACGCCGCCTCCCCGATTGCGAACAGCCCCTCCAGATCCGTTCTTCCGTTCATATCAACCTTTACCCCACCGCACATGTAGTGCGCGGCGGGCACGACCGGGATCAGATCCCTCGCTATATCGATACCGAAACCGAGGCAGCTCTCGTACACGTACGGAAACCGCTTCTTCAGCCATTCCGGGGATCTGTCGGTGATGTCGAGAAAAACGCACTTCTCCCCGCTCTTCTTCATTTCACTGTCAATGGCGCGCGCTACTATATCCCTGGGTGCCAGCTCGAGACGAGTGTCGTATTCCTTCATGAACCTTTCACCCGCCTGGTTCCTGAGCACCGCCCCCTCGCCCCTTAGAGCTTCGGATATCAACTGTGACTTGGCGTCCGGATGATAGAGGCATGTTGGATGGAACTGCACGAATTCCAGGTTTGCTATGCTGGCCCCGGCGTTGTAGGCCATCGCTATCCCATCCCCGGTTGCGACATCCGGATTGGAAGTATACAGATAAATCTTGCCCGCACCGCCCGTGGCGATCACAGTGTGCCGGGCGAGGCACATCAGCATCTCACCCCTACCCCTATCGAGAACGGCGCATCCTTTAACGCGGTTTTCGGTATCCTTGATGAGATCTATAGCTTGATGGTTGTCCCTTATGTGGATCCTCGGTGTCGATTTCACCGCCCTGATGAGGCTCTGTTCGAGCTCTCGTCCTATCACATCCCCGTAGTGCACGACCCTCGAAGCCGAATGCCCGCCCTCACGTCCGAGCTTGAATGCTCCGTTGCCCGGCTCCCTGCTGAAGCGAACCCCGAGCTCGACGAGCTCATCTATCCTGGCGGGTCCTTCACGGACCATAACCTCGACCGCCTCACGATCGCACAATCCCCGGCCGGCAGCAAGCGTATCCGATACATGCAGCTCCGTAGAATCCTTGCCTCCCATAACGGAGGCTATCCCACCCTGGGCGTAATTAGTATTGCTCTCCCGTATGCCCTTCTTCGTGATGACCGTCACATCGGCGAACCGGGCGGCCCCCAGAGAAAAGAAAAGCCCCGCGGCCCCACTCCCTATTACAAGAACTTCTGTTTCCATCGGCTTCATAACGGCTTTCTATCCAGAGCGATTATCATATGAAAAAGTGGATAACGCCGCAACATAAAGAAATGCAATTTGCAAATCCGGAGGGGTTTTTTACGCCTGCTCGATATCAAGCCTGCAACCTTTTATTATTATTATTGTTATAACATATGTTCTTTCTCTCACCCTGGCACAAACATTGCGTATAACCCTTCGAAAGGTTACAAGGCCAGACACTCATGAGGAGGTTACCCGATGTCCTCTAGGAATTTCATCATTCTGACTATCATTTCACTGATGGTCTTCGTTGGTGTTATGCAGGGTTGTGACGAAGACACCAGCTATGATTCGAGAACCGTTGTGTACGTTTCCAATATAAATGACGGTGCCCCGTATTTCAGCGACGTGCTCAACCAGGGAGATTCCCTGCGCCGCGAGAACGGTGATATCGTGGATATCGACGACTATATCGAAGAGGACTGGATCAAGGTAACCATCCATAACAGGCCTTACTCGTCTATAGCCAATCCCGCGGTCAGCTCACTCGGGGATTTCCTGCTGACGGATTACGAAGTGCGGTTCACTACTCAGGGAGGCGCCACCAATCCGGTTCCCACATTCACCGGAGAGACGAGTATACTCGTACCATCCAACTCGACGGTCGAGGCTTTCATACTTCTCGTACCGTTCAATGCAAAAACGGTCGACCCGCTTTTCGCCATGCGGTACACGGATCTGGAGATACTCGCCTCGGCGAACATCACGTTTCGCGGGCACGAGGTCCAGACCGACCGCGATATAGAGTTCAACGCCTCGATATCCGTTAACTTCGCTGATTTCCTCGGAACGGAAGACATGAACGAGGACTAGGAACCCTCTAGTAATAACCATAGGGGAGCCCGTTCTTTATTGGCGGGCTCCCCTTTTTCATTGCGAGGCGTACGGTCCGGAACTGCCGGACCGCATTTTGAGGGAACGGTTCGACCGTCGGCCGTCACCTAACCCGGCGGGAGGAATTATTCATCCAGGAATAATAAATCCACGAGGGCATCCAATTCATCGATCTCAGTCCGGATACGAACCGCCATGACCCGAACTCCCCGCGGAAAGTAGCATTCGGATTTACTCCAGTCCTTTTCCGTCGTTACGAATGCAGGAACGCCCCCTGCATTCTTCATCATCCATTCTATATCCCTGCGGGAGTATGCGTGGTGATCCATAAAACGGAACGACACCCTGGGAACAGCGCCCAGCTTCAATACGAAGCTCTCGAAACGGTCGGGGCGCGCTATCCCTGAGAACAGGGCCACATCCATACCGTCGAGGACCGAAACCGGATCCGCGGCGCCGTCCCTCGACAGTACGTCCGAAGGCGCATGCCTGGCGAAGAAGATCCTCTTCCCCTCAACGGCCCCGCGTGCACCATCCGGGATCCGTTCGGACCGGCTTCTCGTGAATACAACCACATCCGCCCTCTCGACCGCTCCAGGCAGCTCCCTCAATGTGCCCAGAGGAAGCAACCTCCCGTCCCCGAAGGGATTTTCTGCGTCCAGCAGGAGTATCTCCACGTCCTTCTGGACCTTACGGCTCTGAAAGGCATCGTCCAGAAGTACGTGCGAAGGGGAAAAGAGCCGTTCAGCCGTCCTTACACCACGCCCCTTTTCCGTATCTATCACGAGCGGTATCCCGAATCTGCGGTATATAAGCGCCTCATCCCCCATCCAGGACGACAGGCCTGCTGCTTCACAGGCGGAATCGAATTCCGTATCCGACCCCGTGAGCTTCTCTTCCGTGTAGTAATCATTCTTCACATCTTCACGTATATCACGGCTCGATGGGATCACGAGCGGCACCCTTCCGTTTCTTGCGGCACGGCTTCTGTATCCCCTGGTTACGGCAACCGGCGTACCACCCCGCTCCCGGATGGCCCTTGCCAGTGCTATAGTGAAGGGAGTCTTTCCACCTCCGCCGGCCTCCAGATTCCCTACCGAAACGATCAGTGCCCGGCCGGTGTCCGCGGCGGAATCTCCCTTGTCCCCTTTCCCGGTTTCCGTGACGGTATTCCCTGAATGAAGATATAGAACGAGCCTGTAGAACGAGGATAGAGCGAACCTGACCGGCAGAAGGAGGCTCCACGAGCCGTGCCCCCTGAACGCCTTCATCCATACCGGGTATCTCTCAAATATCCTCATGCGGCCATACATCCGGTCCAATGTATCCCAGTTCCTCATCAAGCTCTCTAGTCATCCTCTCGAGGGTCTTCTGTAGATCCAGGCGCAGCCCCTCCCTCTCCTGCTTACCTGCATCGGGAGGCACGACGAACGGCTCCCCGTATGCCACTACGATCCTCGAAAACGGATGAGGGAGCTGGAACCTGTCCCAGGATCCGAAGAGGTGTCTTGGACGCGAGGAGTTCGAAATCGGTACGATCACCGAGCCGGTTATCCGGCTCAACTCCACGGCCCCCTGCTGTACAACACCCCTTGGCCCCCGGGGCCCATCGATCGTCAGGCCAACGTCGAGACCGTCCTCGAGCAGGGATGAAAGTTCCCTGAGCGCCCTCGCTCCCCCTCTAGACGTGGATCCCCTTACGTGACCGAAACCGAGCCATGTGATAGTTCTGCCCATTAGGTCTCCATCCTCGTGCTCAGAGGCCAGAACCTGAACGCTTTGATTCCTGTGAGTATAGCTCAGAACGAGAAGGCGGCCGTGCCAGCAGGTTAATATCACCTGAGGGGCTATCTTTCTGGCCGCTTCGAGATGCTCCGATCCGCGGGTCTCGATCCTCCATGTCGCGCCGATCCCGCGTATTGCGATAGAACCCGCCAGGCTCGTTAATCCAGGATGAAAGCGAATCTTCATTATATGACCACTATTAACATCACCAGGATGCACCCGGCGACCCTCGATCACCGCACTAAGGCAAAATGCTGTCCGCGTTCTCGCCTCCAGCCATCCTCAGCGCCGTATCTGCGACTGCCGCCGCGCAGCCCATCCCCTTCAGCCGATCCCTCAAGCCCAGCAGCTCCTTAGATACCCGCCGGTACCTATCCCCGTCCAGCAGAAGGGCCGCCGCCTCTTCCGCGATCCTCACGTCAGTTGCATCCGCCTGGATCAACTCGGGCACGAGCCTCCTGCCCGCCAGAACGTTCGGCATCGCTATCCACGGGAGCCTCACGAGGAGTCTCCCTAGTAGATAGGTGAAGAGCGATGTCCTGTACGAGACGACCATCGGCGTCCCGGATATTGCCGCCTGAAGGGTGACGGTTCCGGACGCCGCAAGCACCAGCGATGCCCCTTCGAGATCAGCCACGCCGTCTTCTGAAAGCGTTACGTACTCCTTCAAGTCCGCGGGAATGCGAAGCTCGCGCCTGTCGATCAGGGGTGCGGCGCCTATCTTGAAAGAAGCTCCGGGGAATGTATCCTTGAGGATTCTAACGGCGCCCAGCATCGGTGGCAGCAACCTCCCCACCTCCTGCCTCCGGCTGCCGGGGAACAACACAATATCGAAAGAATCACCCCTGGAGGGCGGAACCTTAGGTTCATCCGGAGCATCTATCTCGTCCAGCATCGGGTGTCCCGCGAAGATAACCGGGATCCCGGCTTTCTTGTATATCCGTTCTTCGAATGGAAGTATGACCGCCATCATATCGACCACACCCCTCATCCTGTTCACCCTCCACCTTCCCCAGGCCCAGACCTGCGGGCTTATGAAATAGAGGACCGGTACCCCCGCCTTGCAGGCCGTCCTCGCGAGCCGCAGATTCAATCCGGGATAATCCACGGGCATGAAGAGGGAAATACCGCCGCTCTCGATCACGGCCTTCAGCTTCCTCTCGAGCGCCAGGAACCGGGGAAGGGAGGAAAGGACTTCCGAGAACCCCATCACTGCGTATCTATCCATCGGAAAACGTATCTCGGCGCCGGCTCTTTCCAGCTCATCGCCTCCCAAAGCCAGGATCCTGCAATCCGGATCGATTTCCTTGATAGCCGAGACCACACGGGAGGCATGATGCTCTCCACTCGTCTCCCCGCAGGTCAGGAGGATGCTTTTCACCTGCTTCTCCACAATCAAGTGACCACACCGAGAATCCTCTCGGCCAGCCGAAGGGCCTCTACCGACTGCTCCCCGGTGACGGCCGGCCTCTTTCCGCCTGTGACCGAGTCTATGAAGGACTCGATCTCTTTCCTGAGAGGCTCTCCCCTATCAACTTCCACCGGCACGAAGGATACGAAGGCCATCGGATCTGACTCCAGTGATTCCGGCTTGGTGTTTCGCGCTTTCCTGAAGGCCTCTACGCTCTTCTCCCTTAGATCCACGGAAACGTAGAGGTTCTCCTCGAAAAAGCGGATCTTCCTCAGGGGTTCCCTGGAAATCCTGCTGGCTGTGAGATTCGCGACGCACCCACCCTCGAATTCCAGCCTCGCATTCACGATGTCCGGTGAGTCAGTGAGAACTCCCGTGCCCGAAGCTCTCAGATCGACTATCCCCCTGCCGCGCATAACGGTAAGCACGATATCGAGATCGTGTATCATCAGATCCACTACAACCGATACATCGGTCCCCCTCGGAGTAAAAAGTCCAAGGCGGTGTGATTCTATAAACATTGGCTTTTTCAGCAAAGGAAGGGCGGCTTGAAATGCACCGTTGAAACGCTCTATGTGTCCTACCTGGAGGATACAGCCCGCATCGGCGGCCCTCTTCACCAGCTTCTCTCCATCCGCCGAGCCGGCCGCTATCGGCTTCTCGACCAGTACGTGAACACCTCTTTCGAAAGCTTTGGAAACGCTCCCGAAATGATCCGTGGCCGGTGTGCACACGCTGGCCACGTCACAAGCCTCGAGTAGCTCCTCCGGGGAGGAAGCGACCGAAGCCCCGTATCTAGCGGCAGCCTCCTCGGCCCGGTCACCGATCATGTCGAAGAGCGTCAGCGATGATACCGCTTCGATCGAGGAATAGATCCTCGTGTGCTCTCGTCCGAGGCTACCTATGCCAATTACACCGGCTCTTATGCCTCGACTCACAGCGTATCGACCAGCCTTTCGAGCATTTTGAGGGAATTCTCGCTTACTTGGTGATCCCCCGCTTGGAATTGTGAATGAATTCGACCAGCATCTTGATCTCGGGTGTCTGCTCCAGATCTTTCTCTATCCGCTCGACGGCCTGCGTGACATTTAGGTCGCTCCTGTATAGTAGGCAGTAGGCCTTCTTTATCAAGAGTCTCTGTTCGACCGTGAAATTCCGCCGTTTCAATCCAACGCTGTTCATCCCGCCGACACGAGGTGGATTTCCCGCCACTTTGATGAACGGTGGGACGTCCTTTGGAATCCGGCTTCCTCCTCCGATGATCGAATGAGCTCCAATCGAAACGAATTGATGCACGGGTGTGACACCCCCGATTATCGCATAATCGTATATGGTGACATGACCGGCCAGATTCACCGAGTTCGCCAGAACAACGTTGTTTCCTATTATGCAGTTGTGGGCCACATGGACATAGGCCATCAGCAGATTCCCGTCGCCGATGACCGTGCTCTCGTTTTCCTCGGTGGCCGGATTTACTGTGACGTATTCACGAAAAACGTTGCCGTCGCCGATCTTCACAAACGATTTCCCGCCCCTGTATTTCAGATCCTGCGGCGGCGTGCCTATCGACGCGCCGTGGAAGACCCTGTTGTCGCTTCCCATGATCGTGTGGCCCTCGATCAGCACATTGCTTCCTATCGAGCAGCCCTCACCGATCCTCACGTTCTTGCCGATTATGGAGAACGGACCGACGCTGACGCCGTCTCCGAGCTGCGCTCCCTCGTGCACTATCGCTGTATCGTGGATTTCGGCCGGCAAGATCCCTCCATCAACGCTTGACAACAGTAGAGCTCAGTTCCGCCTCGGCCACCACCTTGCCGTCGACGTATGCGACGCCTTTCATCTTGCAGAATCTCTTGCGCAGCGAGATCATCTCGAGCTCGAAGCGCAGCTGGTCTCCCGGTCCCACCGGCCTGCGAAACTTCGCCTTGTCGATACCGATGAAGTAGACCAGATAGTTTTCGGGTTTGTCCACGCTGGAAAGCAGCAGAACGCCTCCAACCTGCGCCATGGCTTCTATAATCAGCACCGCCGGCATGATGGGATGACCCGGGAAATGCCCCATGAAAAACGGTTCATTCACGGTAACGTTCTTGAGTCCCACAACCCTTTTCTTGTCCTCGAGCTCCAGGATCCTGTCTACCAGCAGAAACGGGTACCTGTGGGGCATGATGCTCTGTATGAGGTTTATATCCCAGTACCCCTCCCTGCTCAGCGCTGCAGTTTTTTCCCATCGCCTGGCTTCCTGTGATAGCAGCTTGGCAAACTTGAGATTGTACTTATGTCCGGACCTTATCGCTATTATATGGCCCTCGAGGGGGTATCCCACAAGTGATAGATCGCCTATGATATCCAGTATCTTGTGCCTGACGAACTCGTCCGGGAACCTCAGGGGCTCCTTGTTGATTATTCCGTCCTTGTCTATTACGATGGCGTTATCGAGGCTCCCGCCCTTGATCAAACCCTCCTTCTTGAGCATCTCCACATCCGACATAAGGGCGAATGTCCTCGAAGGGGCGATCTCACCGCTGAATACCTCGGGAGTGATCTCGTATGACGCGTACTGCGTCCCGATATTCCTGTTGTCGTAATCGATTGTGAAACTGATCCTCAGCCCATCGTACGGCAGGGCTACGAGCTCGACATCGTCTTCGTACAGGGAAAGCTGGTTCTTTATCTTGAATATATGCGCGGGGACACCCTGATTCTTGAAACCTACATTTCGCAGCGATTCCACGAACTGAGCACAGCTGCCGTCCTCCGGTTCGGGGGGTTCGTCGGCGTTTATCTCGATTATCAGGTTGTCCAGCTGAAGCCCGGATACAGCCGCCAGTATATGCTCCACAGTATGTATGACCGCGCCGTTTAACGTTAGCGTCGTGTTGCGTTTTATCTCTTTATCGTCGACGAAATCGGTATTAGCCGGTATTTCCACTATAGGATCGATGTCGACCCTTCGAAAGATGATGCCCGTTTCGGGAGGTGCCGGCTTGAATAACGTTCTTACCTTCTTCCCGGTATGGAGCCCTACGCCCTCTATCTTTACGGCATCATTAATCGTCCTCTGCTGCCTGATCAACACCCCTTCCTTTCCTCTCGAGTTCCATGACCCTCTTTCTCAATTCGCGCAGCTCCTTGAGCATTTCCGGCAGACGGGTCGACGCGGCGTATATCTTTCTCGCGTAGTTGTGCTCTCGAGCGGGATACCCCGAAACCCTCATTCCGGGATCGATCGATTTAGTAACCCCGCCCTGCGCTCCAACCATCGCTCCGTCGCCTATCCTGATGTGTCCGATCAAACCGGCCTGCCCGGCCAGGGTGACGTTGTTACCGAGCTCCGTGCTTCCTGACACGCCGACCTGAGCCGCCAGAACGGAGTCTTCTCCCACGACTACGTTGTGTGCTATCTGGACTAGATTGTCTATTTTCGTACCACGCTTTATCAGTGTGACACCGGTCGTCGCCCTGTCGATGGTCGTGTTCGCGCCTATTTCCACATCATCCTCGAGCCTGACTATTCCTATCTGGGGTATCTTCTGATGGTTGCTGCCCTCCTTGGCGTATCCGAAACCATCGCTCCCGACTACGGCGCCGGAGTGGATTATCACCCTGTTATGGATCTCGCATCTATCCTTTATCACGACGCTGGAGAAGAGAAGGCAGTCATCACCTATCTTCACATCGTCGAATATGCAAGTGAGTGGAAGGATCGTAGACCTGTCACCTATGACAACGTTCTTTCCCACAACGACGTACGGTCCTATCGATACATCCTTACCGATCTTCGAGCTTTCGTGGACCATTGCCGTGGGATGCGTGCCTCGCGGATATTTATCGAACGGATTCTCCGCGAAGAGCGATACAATCTTTAAAAAGGCGAGAGAGGGATTCGGGACCTTGATAATGGCCGTGTCGCCCCCCCCATCGTGATCGGCCACAACCGCCGAGGCATTGGTTGTCGCCAGATAAGGCTCGTATTTCGGGTTAGCCAGGAAAGTGATATCGCCTTCACCGGCCTCCCTTATTCCGGCTACACCCACTATCCGGACACCCTTGTCGCCAAGCACCTCGCCGCCCGTGATCTCAGCCAGTTCTTCCAGTGTGTATGAATTCATGTCATCTTCCGGGCAAGAGGTCACCCATTTTCAGAGAATTTAGCATCCGGGAAGTTTAATCGGTATCGGTTCCGAATGCAAACACTAATACGGAGACGGATTGTGGGTCGTGTCTGTAATCTATTCTAAAGATTGAAGTTGCTGGTTTAGCCGTTCCATTACCTTTTCGGTTACATCAATGCTCTTTTTCGCCCATATAATATTGCCCTGGGCCGAATCCAGTATTATCGTGTACCCGTCCTCTTCGGCGATTTGGGTTATCACGTTGTTTATCTTCTCCATGATCGGTTCGAGCAGCTCGTTGTTCCTCCTGGCCGCAACTCCATTCTCACCGAACGTATTCTCCATGTACTGCTGATAGTCACCCAGCTTCTGCTCCAGAAGAAGCCTCTTCTCGGCGAGCTTGTCCTCACTGAGCATCAGGCTCTGACTCTGGATCTCCTCGCGTAGCTGAGCGATCTCCGCTTCCTTTTCCTCTGCTTCCTTCTTCCAGGCCTCGACCTCTTTCTTGTATATCTCCTCAGCTTCCTGCGTTTCCTTGTAGTTCCCGAGTATCTTGATGGTATCCAGGTAACCGAGCTTGATCTCTTCTGCGGATACGTTCATCGATGCCGTAATAAATATGACAGAGCACACGATAAAAAGGGCAATTCTCCTACTCATGATACGCCTCCTCGATAAGATTCTTATCGTTCAATATATTACCTCATATCAAAAATGACATCTTTTTTTTAAAACATCCTCCCGAAAGTGAAATGGGGTTCCCATGCCGGGCCGTCGACCTTGTCGAATCCGTAGCCGTAATCGAATCCAAGGTTGCCTAGACCTGCCATCTCGATCCTGACTCCGAGTCCCAGTCCTCGTTTCAAGCTGTAGAGATTCGCCTCCTGGAACGAGTTCCACGTGTTACCAAGATCTAGAAAAACAAGGCCGTAAACCTCATTCGCAAACGGAAAAAGTAACTCCTGGACGAATGTTGTCATGAATCTGCCACCGCTGTAATAGTCGTTGCCCTCCGGGACGATTTCATAGAAATCATATCCCCTCAGCGCGTTGGTTCTGTTCCCGCCCAGCCTGAACCTCTCGTAATCCTGCACTCCTTCCTTGCTGTCGATCAACCCGGCTCGCATGTTCAAGTGAAAAACGAGCTTCCAGAACAATCCACGGAACCAGGAAAGATCGGTTATGTACCTGTTAAATCTCACGTTCCCGCCGAGCATCGGGCCTCCGGCGAACTCCGCGCTCACGGTGCTCACGGACCCTCTGGTCGGATGAAAAGGGCTGTCGGTGGAATTTCTCGTAAAACTGAGCGTGACACTACTCTTGTTGAGCGGCCAATCGACCATCCTGAGTGTTCCGTATTCCGGATAGGCCGTCGAGAAGTCATATATCTTCACCGTTTCAAACCGGTAACCGAGGTATACCCTGGTGTAATCCAGCAGGGGCATCGGGTGCCCCGCCCGCAGGGAGAATCCGCGGCGCCTGTCCGTATAGTATAGTTGCCGGACCCTGTCCTGGATCCAATCGAATAACTCGACCGTGAAGGAAGCGTCGGTGCCGAGCAGGTGGGGTTCGGTGTAACGGAGCACTAGGTTTTTCCTGTACCTGCCGAACTCCCAGTCCACCCCGATGCTCTTGCCCCTGCCCAGGAAGTTGTTCTCCTCGACACCGAGAAAACCGCTCAAGGAGTTCAGCTGGGAGAATCCGAATCCCATCTTGAAGTTCCCCGTCTGCTTCTCCTCCACCTTTATCAGCAGGTTGATATCCCCTTCATCGGTAGCCGGCTCCGTATCTATAAGCGGCGGCCCGTTGAAGTAGCCCATCTGGAATATGTCCCTCACCCCTCTTTGAACGTCAGTCAGTATGAACTTATCGCCCGGGTAGACCTCCAGTTCCCTCCTAATAACATTCTCGAAGGTTTTATCGTTACCGCTTATCTTTATTTCATTTATATAGGCGGGGTTGTTCTCCGAAATCAACAGGTTCAGATCGATTCTCCGTCTGAAGACCCTCCTCTCCGGGATAATCCTGCTCCATATGTACCCCTTTTCCCAGTAGAGGCTGTTCAGGGCCACCTGCCTCATACCGATCTCCTCGACGGAGAACGGAGCCCCCCTCTCGACCTCGAGCATCTCCTCGATCTCCTCATCGGGTATCACCGTGTTCCCCGACCAAGTCAGACTGTTGATGAAGTACGGGTAACCCTCGTCTATCTCGATATAGAGATCCACATGGCTTCCGTCCCCCACATCCACCTCTCTACCCAGCTTCACGCTCGCATCGAGGAATCCTCTGTCCTCATACAGTTTCTTGATATTTTTCAGATCCTCGTCCAGGATGTTCTGTTTGTATTCGCCGCCTCTCCACCAGCGGTCCTCCCTGCTCTCCATGACATCCATGAGCTCCTCGGAGCTCACCTCCCCGTTGCCGATGAAGTCGATATGCCTTATCTTGATCTTCTTCCCTTCCCTTATAGAATATGTGACTATGACCTTGTGCTCGTCTTCCTGGGGGCTCTTCTCCACCTCCACGTCGGCCTGATTGTATCCCTCTTCACCGTACATCTCCTTTATAGTGCGGATATCGTCGTTTATCATCGACGGTCGGGCGAAATACCCCTCCCTCAGCCTGAGTTTCGCGCTTATGTCATCCCCCTTGATCTTGTCGTTTCCCCTTATGCGGATCTGCTTGACTCTCGGATGCTCCTCGACCTCGATGACAACAACTACATCGCCGTTCTCGTCTTCATAGTATCCCGCCCTTACGTCGGAAAAGTTCTTTGTCTGGAAGAGGTTCTTCAATCCTTCCGTAACCCTGGAGGCCTTCAACTCGTCACCGGCACGAATGTTCAATATCGATCTTATCTTATGCTCGTTAACGTGGATGTTCCCCTCGATCTCGATCCTGTCTATCTTAACGGCCCGTGCGGGCACGGAAACAAGAACGAGTATCGATAATGCGAATATAGCCCTCTTCATACAATCCTCCTGAAAATCCGGAGAATGCTATCACAGTATTTCAATACTGTGCAATCCTAAAAGGCAACTCATCACCGGTCAGGTGCCCCATGGCCGTGATCGCGTCCCGGAAACCGAACCCTCAGATCTCTCTTCCCGGTGAGAGAGAGTCCATGTAAGTGCAAAGAGCCACGCAGCGATTCATACCGGTGCGCTCGAACCGGCCCATTCGGGCCGTTAAGCCAAGCACCCATTATTCTTTAACGATTAAACCGCCCGAGTGTTCCAGGGACCTACTGGTGTACTTCCTTTTCGGATTCGAAGGTGAGTTCATCCTTGCCGGAAGAAATCGTGATATTCAGCCTGCCCTTCCTCTTCACTTCCCCGCTCAGCAGCTTCTCGCTCAACGGATCTTCCAGATATCTCTGTATCGCCCTTCTCAGGGGCCTCGCGCCCAACTCCGGATTGTAACCCTTTTCCAGGATGAACTCCTTTGCCTCCGTCGAGATCTCGAAGTCGATCCCCTGGCCTTCTAGCCTGGAATAGAGGTCTTTGAGCAGGATGTCGATGATCTGCATCAGGTCCTTCTTGTCGAGGCTGCGGAACACGATGATCTCGTCCAGCCTGTTCAGGAATTCGGGATTGAACAGCTTCTTCATCTCCTCTATGATCTTAGCCTTCATCTGCTGGTATCCCGCATCGGATTCTTCGGTAATGAATCCCAGACCCTTCTTACCTTTCACTTCCTTCGCCCCGACATTCGAGGTCATTATGAGAACCGTGTTCTTGAAATCGACTCTCCTTCCGAACGAATCCGTCAGGCAGCCCTCTTCGAGTATCTGAAGCAGGATGTTGAAAACATCGGGATGGGCCTTCTCGATCTCGTCGAGCAGCACCACGGAATATGGCTTTCTGCGGACCTTCTCGGTCAGCTGTCCGCCCTCTTCATAGCCCACGTATCCCGGGGGCGCTCCGATGAGGCGAGAGATCGCGAACTTCTCCATGTACTCCGACATATCTATGCGGATAAGAGCTTCCTCACTCTCGAACAGCGACGCCGACAGGGCTCTCGCCAGCTCCGTTTTGCCTACGCCCGTCGGTCCGAGGAAGATGAAGGAACCGATCGGACGGCGCGGATCCCTCAGGCCCGCCCTGTTCCTTCTAACGGCGGTCGCGATCACCTTCAGGGCCTCCTCCTGCCCCACGAGTCTCTCCCTCAGTTCATCCTCGAGGTTCAGCAGCTTGACCGTCTCCTCCTCCTCGACATCCGTAATCGGAACACCCGTCATATCGGACACAACGACGGCCACATCCTTGTAGTTTACGATCGACTCGCTTTCCTGGCGGGATTCGCTCCACTCACGGTGCATCTCCTTGAGCTTCTTTCTCAGCTCTTTTTCCTTATCCCGGAACGATGCAGCCTTCTCGAATTCCTGCGCCTGTATGGACGATTCCTTTTCCTTCGATATCTCCTCGATCTTGCTTTCGAGCTTCCTCAGGTCCTCCGGGACCGTAGAGACGGAAAGCCTCGCCCTCGCACCAGCTTCGTCTATTACGTCGATAGCCTTGTCCGGCAGGAATCTTCCCTGTATATACCTCTGGGACAGCAAAACGGCCTGCCTTACCGCCTCATCGGTGAATTTCGTGCGGTGGTGGGCCTCGTATTTATCCCTGAGGCCCATTATGATATCTATCGCCTCATCCTCGGTCGGGGGATTGATGATCACGGGCTGGAACCTTCTCTCCAGCGCACCGTCCTTCTCGATATGCTTCCTGTACTCATCGAGCGTAGTCGCTCCGATGCACTGGATCTCCCCCCTGGCAAGGGCGGGTTTGAGCATGTTCGAGGCGTCTATCGCACCCTCAGCGCCTCCAGCACCGACTATGCTGTGAATCTCGTCGATGAAAATGATTACATCCTCATTGTCACGTATCTCGTTTATGATTGTCTTCAACCGCTCCTCGAACTGGCCCCTGTACTTCGTGCCGGCCACGATAGAGGCGAGGTCGAGCGTTGTTACTCTTTTGTTTTTAAGCAATTCGGGCGTCTTATTCTCTACGATCTTCTGAGCCAGTCCTTCGACGATAGCTGTCTTGCCAACCCCCGGCTCCCCGATCAGGACCGGATTGTTCTTCTTTCTACGACACAGTATCTGTATGACCCTCCCGATCTCCTGGTCCCTTCCGATGATCGGATCGAGCTTGTTCTCAGAGGCCATCCTCGTGAGGTCCCTTCCGAACTGGTCGAGGTTCGGCGTGTCGCTCTTCTCCTTCCTGCCCTTTTTCTCTCCAAGCACCCCTCCCCCCTGCTGCAGGATCCTCATAACCTCTCCCCTGACCCTCTTCCTGTCCACACCGAGCTCCAGGAGCACCCTGGCCGCGACACCCTCCCCTTCCCTTATCAACGCGAGAAGAAGGTGCTCGGTGCCCACGTAGTTGTGCCCCAGGAGCCGGGCCTCCTCCACAGACAGCTCCAGAATCCTCTTGGCCCTGGGCGTTAGAGGTATCTCTCCTATCGTCAATGTCCCGCCCGTCGGCTTTATCATATTCTCTATGGCCTGCTGTATCTGCTCGAGATCGAGGTCGAGTTTCTGAAGCACCCTGGCGGCGATCCCCTCTCCCTCCCGCAGGATCCCCAGAAGCAGATGCTCGGTGCCTATATAATCGTGCTGCAACCTGTTGGCCTCGTCACGGGCGAGATAGATCACCCTCCGTACCCGTTCTGTAAACTTATCGTTCATAGGTGGTCATACATCCTTTCCGGTCGATACGAGGTTTAGACCCTCTTCTTGTTTAACCGGCTTCTTATATAATCGGCTCTGCTCCTATCTCTTTCCTCCGTGTCCATGGCCTTTTCGTATAGCCGCTGCAGGTGCATAGGCTGGATCATAATCAATAACTCATTAAGATCCAATAGTTTGACTTCTGTCAGAATGCCCAGACCCACTCCCATCCGGACCGCGGAGATCAGACCCATGGCCTCCTTGGATGTAACCAATCTGGCTGTCCTGAGGATACCGTAAGCCCTCCAAATCTTGTCTTCGAGCAAACTCCGTGCCTTGTTCAACAGAACTTCCCGAGCTTTCTTCTCGAATTCCAACACCTTGCGGATATGCAATTCCAGATTCTTGACCGTATCGGTCTCCGACAGCCCGAGTGTGATGCTGTTCGATATCTGGAAGAAATTACCCATCACCTCGCTTCCCTCCCCCTGGTATCCCCTGACGGTCAGTCGTACGTGCCTCAGACCGTCAAGAATCTGTCCTATGTCCCTGTTGTGAACCAATCCCGGTAGGTGGACCATCGAAGATATGCGCAATCCCGTGCCCACATTGGTGACACAGGCCGTTAGGTACCCGAACCTCTCCGAGAAGGCAAAGTTGAGATCGGAATCGAGCTCATCGTCCAGCTGGCTGACCCTATCGTAGGCATTCAGAATGGAGAGCCCCGATTCTATTGACTGCAGCCTGAGATGATCCTCCTCGTTGATCATCATGCTCAATCCCCCACCCCTCGCAACCGCCAGCCCCCTGTTGGCGTGGTTCTTGACCAGCTCGTTAGAGATGAGCCGACGTTCCGCGAGGATCATCCTATCGGACTCGGTTGTATCCTCCAGATCGATTACATGAGCGTCTTCGAGGACCTTTACACCAGCAATACGGGCCTTGACCAAATCCCTGATCTCACCCAGCACCTTGGGCCGGGCTGCATGCGTGAAGGGATACTTGTCCAGATTCCTGGCAAGCCTTACCCGGCACGATAGAACCAGCTCACTTTCCTCGTTCTCTCCGGTGAGCCACTCGATAGGTTCTTCCAGGAGTCCACTGGGCAGAGGCATCTTTTCCCTCACTTCTCGTTCTGTTGCTTCAGCTTCTTGATCTCGTCACGCAGCTCGGCGGCCTTCTCGTAATTCTCCAGCTCCACGGCGCGGTCCAACTCCTCCTGGAGCTTGAGCACCTTTCTCTCGGCGCTTACCTTCTTACTGTACCTCGTCGGCACCTTTCCTAGGTGCCTCGTATCGGCGTGCACGCTTCTCAGAAGCGGCATCAACTGTTTCTCGAAATACTCGTAGCATCTCGAACACCCCATCCTGCCCACCTTCTTGAAGGAGGAATAGCTGGTGCCGCAGTTCGGGCAGCCCCCGGCTTTGACCTTCTTTCCCGAGGGCTTCGCCGACGTGTCCAGCAGCCCGGCAAGAAGGTCTCCCATGGCGAAATTGCTCTTTTTCAGGTAATCGAATCCCTTCTCCTCCGCGCAATGCGAGCAGAGGTGGATCTTCTCCACTTTGCTTCCCACTACATTCGTGAAGTGAATTGTAGCTTCGCGTTCCTTACATATCTGGCAAAGCATAATCCTATCCCTCTATCGGCGTGAGTCTACCGCCATGAAGATGCAGTGCCCTATCGGCGATCGAGAGAAGCTCCCTCTTATGGGTGACAATGATGAAAGTCTGTTTTTTCGTCCTGCTCAACTCCTTGATCAGCGAATGTAGCGTTTCACTGTTCTTCTCATCCAGATTGCCGGAAGGCTCATCGGCCAGCACGATGGCCGGGCTGTTCATCAGGGCACGAGCCACTGCGACCCTCTGCTGCTCGCCTCCCGACAACTCCGCCGGCCTGTGCGTGCTCCTCTCGGCAAGTCCCACCTCTGAGAGAAGATCCCGGGCCCTGTCCTCCGCTTCATCCTTGTCCAATCCCCGCAGGATCGCCGGCATCATGACGTTTTCGAGAGCATCGAACTCGGGCAGCAGATAATGAAACTGAAAAACAAAACCGATATCACGGTTCCTGATCTCATCGAGCTCCCTGCTGCTGCACTCCATCGGGTTCTCTCCCCTTATCAGTATCCTTCCCCCGTCGGGCGAGTCCAGGGTGCCCAGGATATATAGCAAAGTGCTCTTTCCGGCACCGGAGGCCCCGATAATGACTATCACCTCGCCCTCCCTCACCGCCATATCCAGTCCGGTCAGGACCTCTATCGATCCATGGCTCCCCTCGAACACACGCCTTATCTTTTCCGCTTCGAGTATATACATGATCTCTCTTCAATTATAAGTTCCGGCCGGTTCCATGGCAAGGCGAGCTTTAAACAGCCGTTCCGCCCGTCGAACAATGACATGTCATTCGTAACGTATCACGTCGAGCGGCAGAGTCCTGCATGCCTCCCAGCTCGGGTAAAGGGTTGCGGCGAAGGATATGACGAGCGAAGCGAGGCTCACTACGACCACGTCCAACCTCTTGACCACAACGGGCAGTGTGTTTATGAAGTAAACGTCCGCCGGCAGGTCTATTTCAATCGTCCCTATGATAGCGCAAACCGATAGTCCCAGCGCCACGCCAATAACCGTTCCTATCGAGCCTATTATCGTCCCCTCCATCGTGAATATAGACATAATGCCGTAGGAGGAAGCCCCCATCGAACGTAGGATACCTATCTCGCTTCTCTTCTCCATGATTACCATTGTAAGCATCCCAACCAGGTTGAAGGCGGCAACCAGGATGATCAGGGTGAGGAGCAGGAACATCAGGATCTTCTCCACCTTGATATAGCTGAAAAGATTGCTGTTCATCTGTATCCAGTTGTTCGTCCCGTAGATATACGAATGGAGCATGTCCTGCAGCTTCTCATCTATCCTTTCCGCATTGTAGATATCTTCTATCTTCATGCCGAATCCACGCGTGGTGGCCTCGAAATCGAAGAAGCTCTCCGCTTCGTTCAGATCCACGTAGGCGAACCGCGAATCGAATTCGAATACACCCGTCTTGAAAAATCCTATAACGCGAAAATCACGGGATCTCGGATGGACCTTTCCCACCTTCAGCTCCGCTGGAGCGGTGACCAGCGTCACCACTTCCGCGAGTGCGACCCTGAGGGAATGGGCCAGGTCCTCGCCCAAGACGATCCCGGGCATGTCGCTGCCGCCCGAGAAACCTTCAGACTTGAACGATTTGATCGGCGGGGTGATGGAATCTATGACGGTGGAAACCGCTCTCTCCGCCTCCAGGTCCACACCCTTCACTATGATCCCCTTTATTTTCACCCTGACCCCGGGGACGACCTCGTAATACGTCAGGGCTTCCCCGCGAACGAACGGTGATGTCGCTATCACACCGGGTATATTTTCCGCCATATCCGAGATTGAATCGATACCGCTCCACGAATCGGGAGTCCTGGCGAAGACGAGAACGTGCGTGTTGAATCCCACAATCCTGCTTCTGAGCTCCTCTTCGAAGCCGTTCATCAGGGACAGGACGATTATGAGTGTGGCGACACCGACAAGATTACCTCCGACGGCGATCATCGTCACCCTCGATATGAATCCGCTTCTACGCTTGTTCCGAAGATATCTCAGGGCTATCTTTAACGAGTAGTGCATTGTCTATTCCTTGTCCCGCCCCTCCTCGGGTCGCATCTGCGGGAAAAGTATCACATCCCTGATCGAGTGAGAATCCGTGAAAAGCATTACGAGCCTGTCTATCCCGATGCCGAGTCCACCGGTGGGAGGCATGCCGTATTCGAGAGCCCTGATGTAATCGTCGTCGACCGGATGGGTCTCGCCGGCCCCTTCGGCGCGCATGAGCGCCTGCCTCTCGAACCGCTTCCTTTGATCGACGGGATCGTTCAACTCGCTGAATGCGTTCCCAACCTCGAATCCAGCAATGAAGGGCTCGAACCTCTCGACCATGCCAGGCTCTTTCCTATGAACCTTTGCCAGTGGCGATACCTCTATCGGATAGTCCATTATAAATGTCGGTTGAATCAACTGCGGCTCTACGAGTTCGGAGAAGAGGGCGTCAAGTATCGCACCCCTGTCCTCCTCGTAGTCCAACTCGATACCCCTGCCCTTGGCAGTCTCCCGCAGCCTATTCACGTCGGCCTCCCGCAGGTCCTCTCCGGTCCGTTCCCGAAGGGCGTCGAAGTACTTCAACCTCCTCCACGGCGGCGTGAGGTCTATCTCGTGATCCTGGTACTTGACGGTGGTGCCTTCCAGAATCTCATCGCTCAGCGACGAGAACATCTCCTCGACGAAGCTCATCATATCGTTGTAATCCCAGTAAGCGGCATAGCATTCCAGCATCGTGAACTCGGGATTGTGCGAACGATCCATTCCCTCGTTCCTGAAATCCTTCGCGAATTCGAACACCCGTTCCATTCCCCCGACGACGAGCTTCTTGAGATATATCTCGTTTGCGATCCTCAGATAGAGATCCATATCGAGGGCGTTATGATGTGTCACGAACGGCCTGGCAAGAGCTCCACCGTATATCGGTTGAAGTATCGGCGTCTCGACTTCCACGAAATTATGAGAGAGGAGATACCGCCTTATGTTCTCGACTATCCGCGACCTCTTGATGAAAACCTCAACGACTTCATCGTTTGCTATGAGGTCGATGTACCTTCTCCTGTACCTGATCTCCTTGTCCTGAAGTCCGTGGTACTTCTCGGGTAAGGGGAGCAGGGACTTGCTGAGGATTTCCAGTCCGGTCACTCTGATCGTCAGCTCACCCGTTTTCGTCCTGAACAGCGTCCCCCAGATCCCCAGTATGTCTCCGACGTCCAGAAGCTTGAATACCTCGTAATCTTCACTCTTCAGCTCGTCGTCACGTATGTAAAACTGGATGTTGCCTGTATTGTCCTTGAGGTTTCCAAACGCGGTATGGCCGTGCTTTCTGAGAGAGACAAGCCTCCCGGCGACGGAGATCTTGTTATCCGCCGCGGTGAGCTTCTCCTCTTCAAGCATGGCCGAGTCTATGCTGTGGGTGCGCTGGAAGCGGTAGGGAAAGGGGTTGACACCCATCCCACGCAACTTCTCCATCTTTGAAATCCTCTGCTCCCTTTCCTGACCTCCAGTTCTATTACCGGTCTTGCTCACTTCACCCCTACCTTTCCTTCCATCTCAGGTATCCCTCTATGAATTCATCCAGTTCCCCGTCCATGATGCTGACCACGTTTCCCGTCTGGACACCCGTCCTGTGATCCTTCACCATCGTGTACGGTTGAAAGACGTAACTCCTTATCTGGTTGCCCCATGATATATCCTTCTTCTCCCCGGCAAGCTGAGCTTTCTTCTCCTCCTCCTCTTCGAGCCGTTTCATGTAAATCCTGGACCGGAGCACCTTCATGGCCATTTCCCTGTTCCTGTGCTGGGAGCGCTCGTTCTGGCACTGAACGACGATCCCGGTGGGGAAATGCGTGATCCTGACAGCCGATTCAACCTTGTTGACGTGCTGGCCGCCGGCCCCGCTGGCCCTGTACGTATCGATCCGTATATCGGCTTGATTTATCTCGATATCTATCTTGTCATCTATCTCGGGTGTTATGAATACGGAGGCGAACGAGGTATGGCGCCTGTGGTTGGAATCGAAAGGGGATATCCTGACTAGTCTGTGGATCCCGTTCTCCGACTTCAGCCTTCCATACGCATAATCTCCCTTGATGATAACCGTCAGATTCTTGATTCCGGCTTCATCACCAGGCTGCAGATCGAGCAGCTTATGCTGGAATCCGTGGCTTTCCGAGTACTTCTTGTACATCCGCCACAACATCTCCACCCAGTCCTGCGACTCCGTCCCCCCGGCACCCGGATGGATGTTCATCATCGCGTTGCCCTTGTCGTGCTTTCCCGACAGAAGAATCTCCAGCTCGAAACGGTTAAGAGCCCCTTCTACAGTCCCGAGCTCGCCTGTTATCTCGGAAACGAGGGACTCGTCGCCTTCGACTCCGTCGAGCCCTATGAGCTCCTTCAATGCCGATACATCGTTATTCAGCTTTTGGAATGGATCGATTCTGCCCTTTAGCTCCTTTAGCCTGGCAACCAGCGCTTCCGCCTTCTCCCGGTCATCCCAGAACGAGGAAGAGCCCATCTTCCCCTCGATGTCGGCCGTCTCCTTTTCAATCTTATCCAGGTCAAAGATACTCCTTTAACCTTGAAAGCCTGTCCTCCATTGAAGTGATGGCCTCTTCGATCTCCTTTGGCGTCATCCTTTCATCCATCGCTATTTCCTCCGGAACAGATCGTGGGCGATCAGAAAATCATCCCTTATCTTTTCGATCCTTCTCCGTACACTTTCAATCGAACGGTCCGTACGCACCTCCAGATCGGCCTTCGACCAACCGTACTCGAGGTATTTCTGCCGTTCGAGCCTCATCCTCGCCTCTTTCAGAGTGAATCCGTCTCTTTTCATCATACGTTCGAGCCTGATCCTCTCCGGCGCAGATGTCCGGATCGTCAAGTCGGTTTTAAACCTAAACTTATACTCAAAAAACAGCACAGCATCAAGAACAATGTACAGGCTCGAAGCCCTTACCCTCATGACCTCCTCGTTTATCAGCCTCCTCACATAGGGTTTTATCATGCGGTCGAGGGCGGCCAGATCCTCACCGCAGGAGAACACTATCTTTGCAAGGTTTTCCCTAGAGATCCCACCATCCCCGTTCAGCACTCCGGGGCCGAAGGCCCGCACTATCCCGTCCCTGCATTCTCCTTGATCTAAAGCGTGATGAGCCAGGGAATCACAGTCAATAATCCTGCCGCCGGCGGATGCAAGAACACCTGCCGCTAACGACTTGCCCGATGCGATCGCTCCCGTTACTGCCATCACGGGCGGCCTTCTCATCGATGCGCCTCCAGCCAGTTATTACCGCGTCCGATATCCACCCTGAGCGGAACCTCGAGGTCCATGGCCGATTCCATGATACTTCCTATCAATTCCTCCATCTCCCCCGACTCCTCCTCGGGCACATCGAACACCAGCTCGTCATGCACCTGAATTATCATCCTGGCACCCAGCCCTCTTCGCCGGACCTCATCGTCTATCCCTATCATAGCAACCTTGATCAGGTCCGCCGCTGTCCCTTGGATAGGCATGTTGACCGCTATCCTCTCGGAAAAACTGCGCGCCCGTCCATTGCCGCTGTCGATTTCGTGCAGAAGCCTTCTGCGGCCTAGAAGGGTTTCCGCGTATCCTCTTTCCCGGGCTTGTTCCACCGCTCTCTCCGTATATTCCATTACACCCGGATGATTTTCAAAATACTCCCCGATGAATTCCTTCGCTTCATCTATCGATATCCCCAGCTGGTTGGCCAATCCCCTGGCACCCATACCGTACATGACGCCGAAGTTGATCGTTTTGGCACGGGCCCTCATCTCCGCGTCGACCTCATCTTCATCCACTCCGTATATCTTCGCGGCGGTCTGCCCGTGCACGTCCTTGCCAGAGTTGAATGCCTCGATCAAGGCCTTATCCCTCGAAAGATGAGCCATTATGCGGAGCTCTATCTGTGAGTAATCAGCGTCCATCAGAATGTTCCCGCCCCTGGGAACGAAGGCGCTTCTGATCAGCCTCCCCCGTTCCGTCCTGATAGGTATATTCTGGAGGTTGGGATCACTCGAAGAGAGACGCCCCGTCGCCGTGACCGTCTGGTTGAAGGATGTGTGAACCCTTCCGGTCTCGGCGTTCACGAGCCTCGGCAGCGCATCGATGTAGGTGTTCAACAACTTGGAGAGCTGCCTGTATTCAAGAACCAGTTCGGCTATCGGGTGTTCACCGGCCAGTTCTCCCAGTACCGCCATATCGGTCGAATAACCGGTCTTTGTTTTTCTTATCGATGAGAGGCCGAGCTTCTCAAACAGGATATGCTGTAGCTGCTTGTTGGAATTTACATTGAATCTCTCCCCGGCCTGCTCGTGAATTTTGGATTCCAGCACCTTCAGCTCTCCTGAAATACCGGCCGACATCCCCTTCAGCGCTTCCGTATCGATAGCCACTCCTTCCTTCTCCATGTCTTTCAATATGAGGCAGAGCGGCATCTCGACCTCCTCGTAGAGCTTTTCGAAGCCTGCTTGCTTCAACTCCTCACTGAACAGGCGGTCGAGCCTGAATGTGTAATCTGCGTCCTCGCAGGAGTAGTGCGCGAGCTTTTCCAGGGGGACCGTCCTGATATCCCTCCTCTTGTCACCGTCCGGGAAGAGATTCTTGTAGGAAATCATCGTATAGTGGTAGTGGTCGAGCGCCAGGTTATCTAGCGAGTGGGATCTCCTCTCCGAATCTAGACAGTAAGAGGCGATCATCGTATCACGCGTAATCCCGTTTACCTCGAATCCGTTCGACTCGAGAACCAGAAGGTCGTACTTGATATTATGTCCGATCTTGCCGATGTTCCCATCCGATAGGATAGGATCGAGTGCGCTCCGGACCGCATCCAGCGGTACATCCGCAGCCGTTTCCTCAGGATCAGCCTCGAAGAGGCGCGATCCGTCATCATACGCTGACGCCGTTTCAACGGGCACATACCAGGCTTCACCTTCTTTGAAGCAGAAGGATATTCCAACGAGTTCCGCCTTGAGCGGATCGAGCGATGTCGTCTCTACATCCAGCACCGTTTCACCGGCCGTTCTAATCGACTCCACCAGCCCCTCGAGGTCCTCGCCCCTTACGACGGTATATTTACGGGAATCGCCTCTACCATCCCCCCCGATCGACAGCTCACGGATTATCTGGTGGAACTCGAGTTCAAGCAGTATCTCGGTCAGTGCCTCCCTGTCAGGGCGTTTAACCTTCAGATTCTCTGGCGAGAAATCTATGGGCACATCCATAAGGGTGACCAGCCGCCTCGAGAAGAGAGCGTTTTCTGATCCTTCCTCGAGCTTCTTCCTGAGACCCGGTTGCTCGATCTCATGCACGCATTCCAGTATCCGGTCGAGCGAGCCGAACTCGTGGAGCAGCTTCAGTGCTGTTTTCTCCCCGATCCCCCTTACTCCCGGGATATTGTCGGAGCTGTCCCCCATGATCGCGAGAAGATCGACCATCTGTTCCGCCCTTAATCCGAACCTCTCCTCCAGATAACGCGGATCGATCTCGTCTGCGAGTGACGTCCCCTTACCAGGCCGTATCATGTGCACACGGTCGGATAGAAGCTGAAACAGATCCTTATCGGAGGATACGATCTTTACATCAATACCGCTTTTTTCGGCCTTGCGGGCCAGCGTGCCGATCACATCGTCCGCCTCGTAACCGGGCCATGCCTCGACCCGCACGCCGAAGGCCTCGAGCAGATCGACGATGATCGCCAACTGTTCGGAGAGCTCGTCCGGCATCTCCTCACGCTGCGCCTTGTATTCAGGATATTCCTCGTGCCTGGCCGTTTCCTCTTCACAATCGAATACGACTGCAAGGAGTTCGGGACTGTACTTGTTCATCAACTGGATCAACAGCCTCGTGAATCCGAATACGGCGCTCGTGTTCATGCCCTTCGAATTCGTAAGCGGATTCTTCGCGAAGGCGAAATGCGACCTGTAAGCTATGGCATGCCCGTCAACAAGGAACAAGGTCATAGCGCGCCCCCATCAACTGCCGTTGAGGTAAAGCCGGTTATCGATGATGAATTCTTCGACCCGTCCGGGAACGAGGTACCGGATCGATCTGCCCTCCGCTACCATCTTCCTTATCTCACTGGAGGATATCGAGTTGCTGCCCGTCTCGATAAAGATGACTGCGGCTTCCTCAGGCAGAGGCCAGGCGGTTCCGTATCCCGGACGTTTCAGGGCGACGATTGTGGAGTTCGAATAGATGAGTTCGGGATTTTTCCAGTCCGGTATATCTGCGAGGGAATCGGTTCCGACTAGAAGATGTATATCGCCCTTGCCGAAGCCCTTCTCCTTGAAATGCAAAACCGTTTCGTATGTGAACGAGATCTCCCGCTTCCCCTCGATTCGTGAGAGCTCGAAGAGGGGATTGTCATCGATGGCCAATGATACCATCCTCTCGCGTACGGCGAATTCCGTCAACCGGTCCATCATCTTGTGAGGTGGATTGGCGGTCGGCAGGAAGTATACTCTGTCAAGGTCCAGAAGGCTCTGGGCTGATTGAGCCAGGATCAGGTGGCCTGTATGAATAGGATCGAATGAACCGCCGAAGATGCCTATCCTTGCAGCGCCGCTCATTCATTTCCCTCCCCTGATAGTCCGCCGCTGCGTCTCGAAGCTTCGCCTTTTTCCTTGAAATCCCCCGCAGAGGCGGCTGCCTTCCCGAATTCAACCAAGGCCTCGTCCTCCCTGCCCCTGCGTTGGAGAATCATACCCTTGTAATAATGCCCCTTTGCCGCCCAGACCGTACCGGGAAATTCCGCTATGACCTTATCGAAGTAGATGGTCGCGGATGAATAGTACTTGCGTGAATAGTACAGAATGGCGCTGGAGAAAATCTTCTTACCCAACCGGTCCTCTATCTCGCTCAGCGTGCGTTCGGCTTCCGCCCGCCTGGGGCTTTCGGGAAACATCCGGAGAAACCTGTTGATTCTGCTCAGCGCGATATAACTCTTGCTCTGATTCAGCTCGTATCTCGGGGCCTGCTCGAACTCGCACAGGCCCTCGAGGTAGAACGCATCGTCTATGAAATCACTGTATCCGTAATCATTGATGAGTATCCTGTACTCGACGGCCGCGAGAGCAAAATCCTCATCCATTCTGTAGCATTCGGCTACCCTGAACTGAGCGTAATCGCTTCTGTCATCTCCCGCGAATGTAGCCAGGAAATCCTTGTATTCGGCCAGAGCCTTCGAGTACTTGCCCGCCTCGAAAAAGTCATCTGCTAGGGCGAGTTTCTGCCCCGGCATCTGGATTCTCCGGGGTTTATAGGGTCCTCCACAGGAGATGATCAACGCAATAAGGCCGAGCGAGACAATCACCGCGGCATGCGGCTTAACGATTCTTCTTCGACAAGTCGATTTTCTCAATCCTCTCCTTCGCTTTCTCCACAAGCCTTCCGCTTGAACCAAGATTTATCTGTATCGTTTCCGTATAGTAGAATATAGCCTTCTCGATATCGCCTCTTTCCTCGAACATTTCACCGAGCAGGAAATTTGCTCGTTCACGCACGATCGAACTGCCGGCGGTTCTTGTAAGATCGATCAGATACTGTTCGGCCTCCTCTACCTTTCCGTTTTCGTATAGCTCCTCGCTTTTCATCAACAGCAGGTTCTCCAGCTGCCAGCTTACGGTAGTCAGCAACCGGCTCTTAGGATACATATCGACAAAACGTCGGTAAACGGATATGGCCTCTTCCGTCCTTCCCGCACCTTCATATGCGGCACCCAGGTTCAGCATGACGCTCGCCGCTCCGGTCGTATCCGGATATTCCAGCAGGTATCTGTCGAGAAACGGTATCGCTGCTCTGAATTCCCTGCGCTCGATCAGCAACCTGCCGGCTGTTGCGTTATACTTTCCGAAATCCAGCAGAGTATCATAAGCAATAGCCTGCATCATCAACCTTTCACCCTTCCCCCTCGATCCCGACTCGATTCCAATTACAGCCCGGTCCCTCAAGAACCCGGCAAGTACCGGAGCCCAAGTGGAATCGCTTCTGTAAACCTCGGAAAACGCATCCTCCGCCTCCGCCTCGGCTCCAAGCTGCAGCCAGGACTTCCCGGCCAGGAATAGAAGCTCGGGAGTCTTCTCCCCACCTCCTTTGAAATGGTGCCTCACGAGGAATATGGCCTCCCTGTACCGGCCGTTCTCGTATTCTTTCTCCACCTTATCGATGATGCTCTCACGGGCGCATCCAGCGACCATGGTGGAGATCATTATCAAACAAGCTGCCGCGACCCTCTTGAAGACGGGGAGAGTAATTGCGAACCACCCCTCGAATTTCGGATTCTATTCTTCGCTCTGATTGGAGAAAAAGAGAAAGACCAGGCCGGTGATTATTCCTGCGACGGCTAAAGGTTCTATCAACCTGCTCCATCTGAACTCATTTCTGGGCGGCTTGCAGAATGCGTACTCCTCATCCTCGACGCTGTCGAGAAGAGAGTATGCTATGACGTTCTTCTCTCTCTTGTTAGCATCGCCCACCCATACGACATCACCTGTCGCGACGTCGATAAGCTGAACAAAAACATCGACTTCGGCAGCCCTGTCTACTTCCTTAGCACCAACCCAGTAATTTCTGCTGATCTTGGTATATTTTAGAGACATCCTGACTATCTGGTACGATAGCTTGTAACTCTTTGAGTTAGAATTAGTTATACCATACTGCGGGTCGGTCACGGAAATCCTGATCCCGGCGTCTTTCATCTCTTCGTACATCACGTTTTCAAAAACGAAATCTATCTCGCCGACACCCCTCACCTTTTTGAGAAACACGACGCCGCCATCCAGCGTCATAGGCATATTTTCCATAAGCTCCCGTACAGCCGAGGCGGAAACCTTCTCGAGGAGTTCGTAGTTGGATAGGATTTTATCCCCGCTTCCCTGCGGTGAGATGGCGGCTGGAATTGCAGCTAGGATCGCCACCAAGCATAAAAAACACGAGACCTTCGACAATGTCCTGTGATTTCTTAAAAACCTCACCAACTTACCTCCGTTACATTCGACAAGCACTTTCACCGAGCATCGGTCTAGATTGTAGGATTGACCGTAACATGAATAATAACTCGCAATTGCTTCGAAATGTCAATCTATATTTTATTTCGATGTCGCAAAAAGATCATATGCCTCGGCCCTGTCCACCGATGCCCTTGTGAAACACCCGATCCCTTCTCTCTTCCCGGAGAGATACGTAACACCATCAATTTCATATGCCTGGCCCACGAACCTGCCTACACCCCATATT
Organism: uncultured bacterium; assembly: GCA_964422745.1. Taxonomy (GTDB): domain Bacteria; phylum Krumholzibacteriota; class Krumholzibacteriia; order Krumholzibacteriales; family Krumholzibacteriaceae; genus CAYRCK01. The sequence goes on along the minus strand of CAYRCK010000013.1, from coordinate 15,410 downwards.
CCCCCTCCGGGTCTCTCATCGGTATTCAAGATCCCGTCGACCAGAACGCTCAAAGTGCTTCCCACATTCTCCGAAAGCCGTCCATATGATATATCCATTTGGACATCGAGAAGTTCCTCTTTTCTTCTGCCCGCCACGGTCCTTGAAACATCCTGCTCGAGCTTCGCCGCCGGCGTTCCGTCTTCGCGTGAATACTCGAATACTCCAACATGGTCGAACTCGTAATCCTCCAGGAATTCGACGAGTTCGCGGTAGTCCGCCTCCCTCTCGCCCGGGAACCCTACCATGACCGTCGTCCGCAGGAAGATACGGGACGATCCAGACCTCAAAACGGAGAAGATCCGCTCGAGGTCTTCCCTGCCGTACCCCCTTCCCATACCGGATAGGATTCGATCGGAGACGTGCTGAATCGGGATGTCCAGGTAGGGACATATGATACCTGAGTCGATCAAATCCAGCAGCCTTCCTGTATCTGTATGGGAGGGATGAAGATACATCAACCTGATCCAGCTCTCTCCGGCGGTCGGAGCTATCGCCTCGAGTAGATCGTATAGGTTCTCGTCCCGATGCTCACCACGCCACGCCCCGGTATCCTGGGCGATGACAACAATCTCCTTTATCCCCATATCCTTGAGCATCGAAACCTCGTCGATAATGCTTCCCTTGGGCGTGTTTACCAGCTCTCCTCTTATCGATGGGATCGTGCAATAACTGCAGTGGTTCGAACATCCGTCGGCGATTTTGAGATACGCGATATGGGGTGGTGTGAACAACTTTCTCGATGGTATACAGTATGGAGGCGCGGGATGAGGGACGATTGAATCGAGCCTCTCCTCGAGCAGCTCGGGCAGGCTGTCCATACTCTCTACGTCGAGGAATATATCGACCTCGGGCATAAGCTCCTTCAGCGCTTCACCCTCTCGGGAAACCAGGCAGCCGAGCACGGCGAGTATCTGCCCTTCCTTCATCCGCGAAGCGACAGCGAGGATCTCGTTAACCGATTCCTCCTCCGCTACTGCAATGAAAGCGCATGTAGTGACAACAAGCAGCCCGGCATCCGAGGGTGCGGAAGCCTCTATCCAGCCGGCCGCTTCCAGACGGGCTGCGACATGCTCTGCGTCGACCAGGTTTTTCGGACATCCAAGATTGAAGAAGAAGTATTTGCGGCAGGAGTCGGGCATCCTAGATTCCCTCGTATTCCTCGCGCTTGATCAACACCCGCCTCGCCTTGCTGCCTTCGAACGGTCCCACGACTCCTGATTGCTCGAGCATATCGATCAGGCGCGCAGCCCTCGCATACCCGATCCTCAAGCGCCTCTGGAGCAGGGATATCGAACCCTGCTGATGCATGATCACGAGTTCCTTCGCCGTATTGAAGAGCTCGTCGTCGATATCCGACTCGCCTTCGATCCCCCCCCGCCCCCTGTCGGACAGATCTATCTCATCCTTACCGCCCTGGAAAGCTTTCCAGTAACCAGCCACCCTTTCCGCCTCGCCCTCCGAGATAAACGCACCCTGGACGCGGATCAGGGTCGGTTGATCCTTTGGCATGTACAACATGTCTCCGTTTCCAAGAAGCTTCTCGGCTCCGTTGGCATCGAGTATCGTCCTCGAGTCCGTTTTGGATATCACCTGGAAGGCGATCCTGCACGGAAAATTCGCCTTTATGAGACCGGTGACTACGTCGACGGACGGTCTCTGGGTCGCGAAAACGAGGTGGATCCCGACAGCACGCGCCATCTGTGAGAGTCTGGTGATGGGCGCATATATCTCGTTACCCATCAGGGTCATGATGTCCGCCAACTCATCGATTATCGTTACGTAATAGGGGAGCCTCTCCAGCGGCTCTCCCGTAACGGGTGATATTACTTCTTCTTCCTCCACCTTCCGGTTGAAGCTCCTTATGTTCTTCACACCGACCGATGCCAGAACCGTGTACCTGCGATCCATCTCCTGTGTCAGCCAGTTAAGAACCTTGAAGGTTGACTTCGCATCCGTTATCACCGGATGCAATAGATGAGGGATGCCCTTGTAGGAAACGAGCTCGAGACGCTTGGGATCTATCAGGATGAACCTGCACGTCGCGGGAGTATGGTGGAATAGAAGTGAACATATGATGACATTAATGGATACGCTTTTCCCGCTTCCCGTCGCCCCGGCTATGAGTAGATGCGGCATATCGGCGATATCGGCGAAAAACGGCTCGCCCGTGACCGTCTTGCCCAATCCTACGATCAAGCCATCCCTCTCGTACGGGTAATGCTCGAGTATCTCCTTGAGGGAAACCGTTTCCGGATTGGGATTGGGAACCTCTATTCCCACGGCGCCCCTGCCGGGGATAGGTGCCTGTATCCTGATCGCCCTCGCGGCCAGGGCCAGTGATATATCGTCTACCCTGCTCGCTATCTGGCTCACCTTCACTCCTGAGGCCGGCACGAACTCGAAGGTCGTGACCACGGGCCCCGGGCGCACCTCCTGCACTTTCCCGTCTATACCGTAATCCCTGAGCTTGGATTCGATCACCTTCGACCGCTCCACGAGGTCGTCACGGCTGTACGAAACGGCTTTGCCGTCGTGACTATCGAGCATGGCGATATCGGGAAGGGGCGCGTTCTCCGCGCCGGATGACACCCCGGCCGGTTGAACCGGCAATGTAGAAGCAGGTTTTTGCTCTATCTTCGGCTGTCTGGGTTCGGGCTCCGCTATCCTCAGGGTCTCTTCCCCCTCCTCCGCCTTCACGGTCTTCGAGACCTTCACCGGCTTTTTACCTTTGCGCCCGGATTTTTTGGTGGTCCTGCCTTCCACGATTTTAACTGCTCGTAGGCGGCCCGGTAGGGTATCTATAAGCCTCCCGATCCTCCTCATAACTGATCTGACCGATCCGAGGAACAGCACGGTTGTCGTTACGAGTAGTCCCCCGAAGAGAAGCAGTAGAGAACCGACCCGGCCTGAGACGAGCGCCAGAAAACCGGATGTTTTATCCCCGATCACACCCCCGTCCCACTCAAACGCAGAGACGATAGAAACCAGAAGCAACAGTATGATAAATGAGCAGAGAATCAACTTCCGCTCATCCCAGAGCCTCCTGCCTCCGATGAGCGTGACACCCCAGTACATGAGAAAGAGCGGAACAAACCAGGAAAATACAGGTCCGAGCAGGAATCGGACTGCTCCGCTCAGTGCCGCTCCGACGGGCCCGCAGAGGTTATTCACCCTCCAGAACGATCCCCAATCACGCTGGTCGTGCGAGATCAGCGCGACGGCGAGGAAAACGGACAGGATGACTAGAAGCGTAGCCCATGCTATTTTTCTCTTAACCTTCATTTCGAGCTCTCTGCATCAACGGTAATTATCCTGGATCCCGGATCTCTTGCGCGACGGTGCACAGGGCATCGCGGATCAACACTTCCTTCTATCAATGATTCCCCTCAACGTAAAGCAGTTTTTCTCTATATCACCTTTTAGCAAAGATGAAACGGCAGCAATACCGTCCGCTCCCTCCTCGAGAACATCCTTCGCGTTCGCGGCATTGATCCCACCTATAGCAACAACCGGAAGCCCTGTGATTTCGCGGGCACGCCGTATGAATCCGGCCGGCAGGATACCGGACGCCGGTTTGGTGGCAGAGGGAAAAACGGCTCCGACCGCGATGTAATCGACCAAACCGAGCTCCGCTTCGTAGAGCTCCTCAAAGGAATGTACGGTCAATCCGACGATCAGATCGTGCCCCATAACATCCCTTGCCCGCTCTGGAGAGGGATCATCCCGGCCCAGATGCACTCCATGCGCGCCTGTTTCCAGAACGAGTGACGGATCGTCATTCACGATCACCGGGACGCAACGATGTCGTGAGGCATCAACGATCCTCTTTATATCCTCGATCCTGTCACCGCGGCGGATGTTCTTGGCCCTGTACTGGACAACGTCCGCTCCTCCCGCTACGAGCGATCGGGCCGCAGGTCCCACATTGATCTTCGAAACCAGAGACCTGTCCAGTATGGCGTATAGAAAAGGAGGTTTCGGCAGCGGGTATTTCCTCGAGGATTCAGACATGGGGATAGATCCCGTTATGATGAGAAATCATAATGGTAAAGATCCTTCGGCAGTCATCGACCACCCGTTTGTGCAACGGCTCAGAGTCGCCGACCGCACATCGCCACCGGATTATACCACATAGGCATGTACAGATTATACTAATAAAGGCGGATTGTCCCGGCGTCAGGCTATCACACCGTTCCTTACTTCCGGTACGAGACAGGCGCTGTCCCTCGTCGAACAGTGCACTATATCGCGCTCGAATCCCAGGGAGACCAGCTTCCTCCCGTGATCGCAGCTGCGAAGCAGTTCCTCGGGTCGGTCCCCGTGCCTTTCGGCGAGCATCAGGGCGAGCCTCCCCGTGTCATCGATGCTCTCCTCATCGATTATTCCCGATAGCTCCCCAATCAGGATGCCGCCGCAGAGCATATCCTCGGCCGCCAGGACGCCTTCGTCGCCGCAGCAGATGATAGACAGCCCCCCGGCGTCCCTGACGGCTTCAGCCACTGCGCCTACGTTGTTTATCGCGCATATAAGAATGCGTTCCGCCTTCGATGCCTCTACTATCGCCCTGGTCCCGTTCGAAGTGGTAAGGATGATCGTCTTGCCCTTGATGGATTCCTCCATGAACTCGAATGGGGAATTACCGAGATCGAAACCGTCGAGAGGAAATCCGCTCCTCTCCCCCGCAAGCAGCTTCACACCACGCTCGGAGGATTCAACTAGATTGCATGCGGCTTCCACGCCATCGACGGGGATTATCATTTCAGCGCCGTTACCCATGGCCGCTATTATGGAGCTGGAGGACCTCAATACATCGATAATCACAGCAGTGGATCCCTGAATCTCATCCCTGCTCGCATGCTCCCGTGTTGGGTAACATCTAATCTTCATCTTTGTCCTCTACCCGATCCTCCCCGCCGTCTCCTTTCAAGTAGGTCTCTATATAAGATGTATCGAACTTTCCGGAGATGAATTTCTCGTCCTGGATCACCGATAGGAGGAACGGCACGGTGGTCGGAATGCCCTCTATTATGCATTCTTCGAGTGAGGTTCTCATGCGGAGCCGGGCCGCCTCCCTGGTATCCCCCCAGGTTATTATCTTCGCTATCAGCGAATCGTAAAAGGGCGGAACGGTGTAACCGCCGTAGATGTGGGAATCGACTCTGACACCGGGTCCCCCTGGAGGATGGTAGTATGTGATACGTCCCGGGGTTGGTTTGAAACCTCTGGAAGGATCCTCGGCGTTGACCCGGCACTCTATGGCCCATCCGCGACGCTTGATCTCGCCTTCGAGCAGCGGCGTTCTACCCGTGCTAGCCAGCCGGATCTGTTCCTTGATAAGATCGATCCCGGTAACCATCTCGGTGACCGGATGCTCAACCTGAACCCTCGTGTTCATTTCGAGAAAATAAATATCACCGCCTGAATCCATCAGAAACTCCATTGTCCCGAGCGAGCCGTATTCTATGGAGGCGGCTCCCTTGACCGCCATTTCGTGTATCCTTTTTCTGCTGTCCCCATCGATACCCGGAGAGGGTGACTCCTCGATGAACTTCTGGTGCCTCCTCTGGAGGCTGCATTCCCTCTCTCCGAACTGGACGATCCCGCCCTTACCGTCACCGAGCACCTGCACCTCTATGTGCCTGGGTGATTCCAGGTACCTCTCCAGGTAGAGGCCGGCCTTGCCGAACGAGGCCTCGGCTTCCTTGCTGGCCGTTCCGAACAGCGCTCTCAGCTCCTCGGCGCTCCTCACGATCCTTATACCCTTTCCGCCACCGCCGGCTGAGGCCTTTATCATCACGGGATACCCTATCCTGCTCCCCTCCAAGAGGGCTTCGTCGAGATCGTCGACGACATCACGGCTACCCGGGATTATGGGAAGACCGGCCTGCTCCATCAATACCCTGGCCTTTGCCTTGTCGCCCATCTTCTCCATGACGGTCGGAGACGGACCGATCCAATCGATCTTGCAGGATTTGCAGATCTCCGCAAAGTGCGAACTCTCGGCCAGGAATCCATAGCCGGGATGGACGGCATCTGCGCCGGTTATCTCGGCCGCTGAAATTATCCTAGGTATGTTCAGGTAGCTCTCGACGGGATGAGCTGGACCGATGCATACATCCTCATCCGCCAGCTTCACATGTATCGAATCCCTATCGGCTTCCGAATGGACGGCCACCGTTTCGATACCCAGTTCGCGGCACGCCCTGATAATGCGCAGTGCGATTTCGCCCCGTGCGGCAATAAGTACTTTTTCATACATAAGAAGGATCAGAAATCGTTTGAGCTCCCACCGGCATCAGCCTTCTCGAATTTCTGCCAGCTCTTGTCACTGGTAGCCTCGATGCCCTTGAGCCTCAGGCTGAACTCGTGTGGATTGGTACTATTCTTCAACGCCTCCTCCATGCTTATCTTGCCATCTGCGAGGAGTTTCATCAAGGACTGATCGAAGCTCTGCATACCGTGCGACGATACTCCCTCCTTTATGGCCTGCTGGATCAGAGGCGTCTTTTCAGGATCATTAATATAATCCCTGATAGTTCCTGTTACAACCATAACTTCCACGGCCGGCACACGGCCCTCCCCATCCTTCTTGGGGATGAGCCTCTGAGCTACGACGGCTTGGAGCGTGGACGAGAGAAGATACCTTATCTCCTGGTGTTGGTGCGGTGGGAAGAACGAGATAACACGATTGATGGTCTGGGTTGCATCCACGGTATGGAGTGTCGAGAAGACCAGGTGGCCGGTATCGGCGGCCATGAGGGCGATTTCCATCGTCAGTGCGTCCCTGATCTCTCCTACCAGGATGACGTCCGGATCCTGGCGGAGGATATGCCTAAGCGCCTCGTGGAACGAGGAGGTGTCACTGCCTATCTCACGCTGATTGATTATGCTCTTCTCATCGTGATGAAGGAACTCGATCGGATCCTCAACCGTTATGATGTTCTTGTTGGCCCTCTTGTTGATCTCCATGATCATCGCGGCAAGTGTAGTGGATTTTCCGCTTCCGACGGTGCCGGTAGCAAAGATCAACCCCCTGGGTCTAAGGGACAGCTCCTTGATGATATCGGGTAGCTCGAGCTCATCGATGCTCTTTATCTCGACGGGCACATGCCTGAACACCATCGCGATAGAACCTCTCTGCACGTAGAAATTCGCCCTGAACCTGGCGAGTCCAGCAACCCCGAATGCGAAATCGACTTCGCGCGTCCGCTTGAACCTGTCCTTCTGAGCCGTTGTGAGGATCTGATCCGCGATCTCTTCCATTTCCTTCGGAGTCGGGCTCTTGGAATCCAGATGCCTGAGCTTGCCGTCGACACGCACTACCGGTGGAAGCCCCACCTTGAGATGGAGATCCGACCCTCCCTCGAGGATCATGTCTTCGAGGATCTTCTTAATCTTCATTCCGACACCCTTCCGCGTGTAAAACCACGTTACCTCGAATCAGCCTTAGCGATACACTGTAATCCATTGCTTATAAATTAGTTGCAATAATTACAAGCGTAACGTCATTCCAGGCTGCTAATTTGATTTTTTGCAAGTATCAGGCCGATTCGACCAGAAAAAGGGGTTGGCCGTACTCAACGGGCTGTGCATCCTCCACCAGTACCTCCCTGAGGATACCGCCCATCTCCGCTTCGATCTCGTTCATGAGCTTCATCGATTCTATTATACAGATAATGTCTCCCTCTTCTATCCTTTTGCCCTCATAGACGAAGGGCTCGGAGCCCGGATCGGAGGACCTGTAGAATGTGCCCACCATGGGTGAGGCGATCTCTTTGTACTTATTCGCTGCCTTCCCTTCCGGGGTTTCCGGCAGGATCTCTCCAGCCGGTTGGAACTGTGCTACTTCGGGGATCCCGGTGCGGTCACTGCGGCGCTCGGTATCGGCTGCGGCATTTATCCTTTCCGGGGCCGTTTCGCCGGACTTCATCGGATCCGCTGCAGCCACCCGCCTCCTCCTCGACACGCGCACCGATGTGAAGAAATGCCTCACCTCGATCTCGTCCACGTCCTCCTCTTTGAGGATAGCGATTAGTTTCTTTATCTTGTCTTGCATCATATTCAGACTCGCTCTATGTAACGGCTGGTCCTGGTATCTATCTTGAGAACATCTCCTATCTCCACGAACAGAGGAACCGTTATGGTTGCCCCGGTTTCGAGCTTGGCGCTCTTCGATCCACCCTGCGCGGTATCCCCCTTCACTCCGGGCTCGGTTTCGGTAACCTCCAACTCGACGAATAGCGGAGGTTCGACCGCTATCGGCTCCTCCCCGTGCATCAGGACGTTGACATCCATCCCCTCCTTCAGGAACTGCAGACAGTCATCGAGCAGCGCCTTCGGCAGCGGAATCTGCTCGTACGTTTCCTTGTTCATCATGTAGAACAGATCGCCGGTGCTGTACAGAAACTGGAATTGCTGCTTTTCCACACGGACATCATCAACCTTCTCTCCGGCCCTGAACGTCTTGTCAACAACCGTGCCACCCGTGATGTTCTTGAGCTTAGTCCTGACAAAAGCCCCGCCCTTTCCTGGTTTGACATGCTGAAACTCGACGATCGAGTAAAGCTTGCCCTCCAGCTTCAGTATCATGCCGTTTCTAAAATTGCTTGTATCAGCCAAGTTGCCCATCTCCCGTTATAATCATCTCTTCTTGCCCTTCATCTTTCGAAGCCACTCCTGAAAGTTGTCGATGTCACCGAACGTCGATTTCCTTCCACCCTCCTCATCCTCACCGGTTTCCTCCACATCCTCGGCCCTTTCTCTGTCCATCCGTTCCATCTCCTCGACGGCCTGTCCGACCTCGTCCTCCTCCCGCTCCCCCTCCTCTCCCGGCAGCTCCATCCCGCCGTCCTCTTCGCCCTCCGCACCGGGCTCGGTCGTATCTACAGCTCTATCCGGATGCGGCGTCGATTCGCTCTCGATACCTTGCTCCGAAGCCTCGTGCTGCCCCCCGCTGTACACGTCCTCCAGTGATATCGTCAAAACATCTTCAGAATCGTCCTTCTCCCGCCTTTCGCCCGCTGAGCCCTTCGAGGCCTCGAGCTTCTCGATCATCTCCTCCACTTCCCTGTTACCCGGCTCCTTCTCCAGGAGGTTCTGGTAGATCTTGAGCGCCTTGTCGTAATAGCCCTGGGCCGCATATATGCTGGCCAGTGTCAGCGTCGCAAGCTCTCCACCCTTGCGCGCCTGTTTTACAGTTCTCTTATCACCGAGGTCTATTTCCTTTACCTGGAATTCATCCTCGATCTCATCCAGGGCCTTGCCCACCTCCTCGTTCGTGGGATCTATCGCGATCACCTTCCTGTAATACTCCGCGGCATCGTCGGTCTTTCCCTCGGCTAGAAGGATGTCGCCGATGAATTTCAGTGCCACCATGTTCTCGGAGTCGATCTCGGTAACACGCATGAACTCCGACTTCGCCCTTTCCGTAGCTCCCTTGTCATAGAAACATTTGCCCAGGATCACATGGGCGCTGGCGTAATCCGGGAAGCGTTTGAGCCCCTCCTCGCAAATCTCCACGGCCTTGGATATATCCCCGCTCTTCCTGTATGCATCGGCCAGAGGAGCGAAAAGCCTCGATTCAGGAGCCGCCTTGAACCTATCGATCAGGTACTCGAGTTCTTCACCGGTTTCACCGGTCATACACATTCCTTCCGAGTGATAGTGAACATCAGATAACAAATTATCAAAGCACCAGCAAAAATGTCAAGCTTTACCCGAACTTACAGTCATAATCCTGGAGCGTTTCATGCTATACCCCGATACGCCGGTATCATCAAGGGCAAGACCGTGCGATCGGACTCCCGTGATCGTTCTGCGCTGCGGACGCATATCCGGGCGTAAAGGGATCTGCGATTCTGATCTGAATTTGCAGATCAAGAGGAGACTCCGAAGAATGCCGGTTGATCTAATTGATCCGGAAGGTCTCGGCCACGCAGTGGAGCTCTCGCAGAAGCTTATGCTTTTCGAATCCGGGAGCGTAAACTACGCAGTCGATTATCCAGAGACGTGATCTGATATCATCGTAAAGGAAGAAACACTTGAACGGGCCACCGAACAGGTCCTCGCTGTTTTCCCAGTATCCTTCCATCCGCACGACCTGGTACGGTCCCAGCTCATCAGCATAGAAAAACACGATATCCCTTCTCATAACGTCCTTGTCGTACATATTCCAGGCGACGTCCGACCTAGCCTCGTAGAGCTCCGTCGAATCGGCGAGTGTGAGCCCGCTCTCCTTCCAGGGCCGCCATGAAACGGTCAATCCCCTATGTGGCTGTGTTCTGACTATCTCCACACCCGGAACCTCCGAACGATCCTGGTTCATCCTGTAAAGAGAGGGAACCCTGACCGTGAATCCGTACTTGGCTAGCAACAGTTCGGAAACATCGATCCTCTCCTTGCTGAGCAGGTAGTTTCTCAACCGTTCCCTGTTGGCTTCCTCTATTATCTCCCTTATCCTTTCTCCGTTCTTCAGCGCGACCTCGGTGAGCTCGTCTTCGGAGGAGGCCGTCACAACCACCGTGAATTGACCGCTCACCGGATAATCCATCTTCTTGAATACGTTGTTTTCTCCCTGATGAACCCTTCGCATGCCGGCCGTGCCGAGGAACTTCTCCAAGATGGATCCGATCCTCCCCCTGTCCACGATACCGAATATGACCATGTTCTTCGTAGGTGTGTGTTTCTCCATCTCCCGGGCAGATACCAGCATCACCTTGAATTGTAATTCCTGTTTGTTGTAATAATCAACGATGTGCTGGAGCTCACGCAGCATCACCTCGGCCGCTCCATCGATCTTGCCGGTCTCGGTGACCATAACGATGTTGCTGTAGGATCCGGCAGGGGGATAGGATATGGTCCTGCCGCAGGATGAGAGTAGAAACACCGCTATAATTACCGCGGAAGCCTTGCGCATTGTCGAGCCCTCCCCTTAGAACGATATGAGGTTTCACGGGGCGGAGCAAGTATAATTTCTTGTGGAAGATACCGCCGGAAGCAGAGCTAAGCAGTGTGAATCTCAAGCGGCCTGCGCTTTATCCCTATCGTTTGGATTGCTTTTCCGAGAGCATCTTGCGCAGTAGAAGATTTTCCCTTGTCAGGCTCTCCATCCTCCTCCTGAGCAGCTCGTTCTCCCAGGCCAGTGAATCTAGAGAGGCTTTTTCACTGGATTCCAGAGGCATTATGTATTGGCTCTGGTAGGATCCACCCGTGCCTGCAATGTCGTTCGACACATTTCTCACTGCAGCGGAGCCGTTCCTGCCCGCCAGATCAACCAAACTGAGATGTCTGGTGGGAATATACGCTCGAGAATGGGTGGTTTGGCTGCTCGTGCCGGCCGACCCGGCGGCGTCACTGATGGCCGGCCCGTTATCCCTTGCAATGTACCAAACTCCGGCGAGGACCATTATGGAAACCGCCGCAGCGCTGGCGATGAACTTGACTCCCCATTGCCATTCGTTCAGATAATTGCCGCCAATCCTCCGGGCCATCTTGGATTTCTCGAGTAGAATGCGTCGTTTGAGGTTCCATTCAAAATTTTCGGTCGGTTCCGGCTGGGCGAGATCGGAGAGCAATCCCAGGCTCCGGTCCATCTCCTCCACGAATGCGGCGCACTCGGGACAGATGTTTATATGCTCCTCGAGCTTCATGCGCTTGGATTCGTCCAGCATCCCGTCATGGTTCAGGAAATAAAGTCTTCTTGCTTTCTTACACCTCATGATAATCCCTCGCGTTGCTGATCATATTATGTCCATGTACGGCTCCATAGCCCTCTTGAAATGCATCCTGCCTCTGTTGATCCTCGAACGGACCGTTCCGAGCTTCAATCCCGTAGTCGCCGCTATCTCCTCGTAAGTCAGCATGTTGATCTCTCTCAGGACGAATGCCGGCCTGTACTTTGCAGGTATCTTCTCTATGGCGGCCTGTATTATATCCGATAGGTTCTTTCTCTGCATTTCCTGTTCCGGCCCGACGGATTTGTCCTTCAGTTCGATCCATCTGCCGTCCTCCCCATTGATGTCCGTTGACCAAAGGCTGGACATCCTCGGCCTTCTCTTGATGTTCCGTATCCGGTTTCTGACCAGGTTCGTGGCTATCGTATAGAGCCAGGTCGAGAACCTTGCCACCGACCGGTACTTCTCGATATTGATATAGGCCTTGACGAATGTCTCCTGAGCGAACTCCTCCGCTTCGTCTTCATTCCCCAGTAGGCGGAACAGATATGCATAAAGCCTGTTCTTGAAACGACCGACTAGGATATCGAAGGCATGATTGTCTCCCTCCTGGACCTTCGACACCAGAGTTTCATCCGAGGCGGATTCGTAATCCTCCGCCTTGGCAGCAGACGGTTTCCGTTGATACAATTCGTCATCTCCAGTCTTATCGTCTTTCACTGGTTTGATACCCTTCTAATGCATAAAAGTTCCACTATGACCATAAAAAACAATCAATCGACGGCCGCCGGGGCGTGCATAATCGATGCCTCCGGGACGAAACGGATCGGATCGAATTCACACTCGGTGACATCGGATATCTCGATCGAAACCCTTTCCATCCCGAATTCCCTTTCGAAATTAATCTTACACGGATAGTTCGCCGCCAGGTCACGCCGACCGTACCCGTACCTGCATATGCAGCAGCTCGATCCCCCATCGAAGCACTGCTTGAATACAACCGGACCGGTATCCCTATCGCCCTTGATCTCGATATCCCTGTTCCGCCATTCGCCCTTAAGCGTCCATGAATCGCCGGACTCCTCTACCTGGAGAGAGGATTGTTCCGAACAGCCCGGTACGGCAAGCAGACACGCGTATATCAGATCGTCCGGAAATACTTCCAGCCCCAGGCTCTCCCTTAGAATCGCTATCGAGGAATCTCCCTTTATGAAATGTCCCCTCTTGTGATCGTATATCGTCATGTCGTCACCGTTGATGAAAATCGTGCTCTCCTCACGGTAAGATCCAAAGAGGCTAGAGTGCTTGAAGTCGATCCTCATATCATCGGGTGGTCTGAAGCTGATCATGCACAGCCCGCGAAGTCGATACCTTGGAAGCTCGATGCGTGCCTTCCCGACTATCGAAAGGCTCTCCTCACCCGAAGCCGTAGCGACCAGACCGCTTAGACCTTCATCGCAAGGAACCGACATAAGGCTCTTGGACTTGAAAGCACACGACTGCATAACCGCAATAATTGCAATCAATAACAGAATTTTCTTCAAGTTATTTCTCCGGTGACTAGTGCAATTTCGACAGACTCTCGAACCTTACACGGACCTCTTTCCTGTCCGGATCGCACTCCAGGGATCTTCTGTAAGCCTCGATCGCTTTCCCCTTCAAGCCCAGCTTCTCATATGTTCGCCCCAGGTGCTCCCATATGACAGGATCATCCTCGACTATCGCCGTAGCCTCCAACAGTGATTGCAGTGCATCCTCGTACTCACCCATCTTGTACTTTATCCAGCCAAAGCTGTCGATGAAATAACCGTTGTCGGGTTCCTGCTGGAGGGCCTTCTGAAGGAGCTCCTCTGCAAGGACCAGATCTTCCCCTTTCTCGGCCAGTAGATAGCCATAGAAATTGGTCACCGAAGCGTCACCGGGGTCCTCTCCGTAAAGGTACCTGACACGCCTGAGGGCCTCGTCGAAATTCCCCTTATCCTCAAACAGCGAGGCGAGCTCGAGAAGGGTTCTCCTGTGACCCGGTTCGATCGATTCCGCTCTCAGCAGATATTTCTTGGCCTCCTCCGCAATCCCGACCTTCCTGTATACGGCCCCGATGAAGTAATTATCATCCACCGAGTTCTCATCCAGGCGTCCTGCTGCCCGGTCGAGGTAATCGATCGCCTCCTGTTCTGAAATATCCAGTTGATCCTCCGGGCCCGCCGGTTCCCCCGCCAGACCGTTAACCAGGAGGACCAGGTTGGAGTAGTTGACGAAATTATCCGGCTCGAGCTCGATCAGGCGTCGAAGATGTGAGTAGGCCGTCTTCAGATGCCCCAGTTCGATATGCAGGTCTGCGATAATGCGCAGCAGGGAGGGTCTCTCTCCCATCCTAGTGAGAAGCCCCTCGAAAACAGCCAGTGCATCTTCCGGTCTGCCCGACTGGTAGTAGAATTTTCCCAGTGCGACCTCCCCGTGCTCTCCCAGCTCGCCCTTTTCGTACAGAGGTTCGAGAAGGCCTATCCCGCCGTCGATATCATCCTCTTCGTACAGAATATCGGCCAGGTTATTCACAATGCTCTTGTTGTCGGGATCGAGTTTGATCGCCTCCATGTATGATCTCTTGGCATCCCCCGTTCTACCCACGTGCTTGTACAGGGATGCCAGTGCTACATGCGCGCCCGAGACGTTCGGGGCCACCTTGACGGCATCCTCCATCGAGGTTATGGCCAAGTCGACATCACCGGTCTCCGAGTATATGATTCCGAGCTTGTACAGAATGAAGAAATCGTTAGGAGATATCGCCCTCGCCTCTTCGTACTTCTCCCTTGCATCGTTGACCTTGCCCAGATCCAGATATATTTTGGCCATGAACTTCAAAACTTCCAAACGCGACAAACCTTCCCAATCATCGATATCGACCAGATACCCGAGAGCCTCTTCCCTCAGACCTCTTCTGTAACTGACATCGGCCAGAATAAGTCTGGCCATGGAAACGTGAAGCCCCGAGAGCAGGAGCTCTCCCGCGTACTTGTCGGCTTCCTCCAGATCTTCCAATCTCAATGCAGCCCTGGCAAGACTCAGCTTTATCCAACCGTTACCGGAATCGGAGTGATGGGCATCGAGATAGAAGCTGTAGGCGTGAATGAAATCGTTCCTCGCTTCCGAGAAGACACCCTTGAGATAAGAGGCCACAGCTCTGGGGTGGATGTCGTCGCTCCCGTATATCGATCCGGGGAAGATCAGCAGAGCCGCCAGGTATATTGCCATATAACGTTTATTCATTCCCATTCAACCTACCAGTTCGAGCTACCCTAATTATATCTAATATAGCACCCGGTAGCAATGAATGGATGCACTCTTGGACGCACCCTTGGAGGCTCCTCCCTTGGATGCACTCAACAATACACGGCTCCACTCCCCCTACTCATTGACTTTCGCATGCGTACGCCTTATACTCAATTGTTGGTGAGAGACATATGAGAATCCTGCACAACAACACATCGTTGCTTCTGGTGACGGCACTCCTCTCGATATCAATATCGGGTTGTTACACGCTGCTCAAACACCCGGGGATCTCGGACGATATTCAGACAGCAGATTTCAACAACTGTTCCGATTGCCATGAGGGACACCCCTACATCGGACCATACGATCCTGTTTATACGGGCACATGGCGGGATTATTATGTCGTCCCATGGTGGCACCGGGGAG
>CAYRCK010000012.1:0-77171 GCA_964422745.1 uncultured bacterium | reverse complement strand
GATATCCACAGACCTTCTTTTGTTCTTACCGGTTTCATGGAGAACTTTCTCACCGAAAGGGTTCAGATCATAGGCGAGACTGAAATCCTGTACCTGCGTTCGATGACGCATGATGAGCAGTCCGAAGCGCTAGGCCGGCTTTTCTCGCGGCCTCTTTGCTGCATAATAATAACAAAGGCGCTCGAGCTGCCGAAGGGATTCCTAGCGCTGGCCGACAAGCACAGCATTCCAATTATGCGAACTCCTCACTCTACGACACCGTTCATACATTCCCTTACTGAACATCTCGAGGATGTATTCGCGCCGAGGATGGAAATGCACGGATCACTCGTGGATGTTTATGGAGTGGGGCTCCTTTTCTCAGGGAGGAGCGCTATCGGTAAAAGCGAGATAGCCCTTGATCTCGTGGAACGGGGTCATAGATTGGTTGCGGATGACATAGTCGAGATCGTCAAGCACGGGCGGGTCTTGATGGGGAGAGGCAAGGAACACCTGAGACAGTTCATGGAGATTAGGGGAGTAGGCATAATAAACGTCATGGACCTCTTCGGTATCAGGGCCTTACGGGTTCAGAAACGTGTCGAAGTTGTCGTTAAGCTGGAGGACTGGGATCCGACCAAGGAGTGGGAAAGACTCGGACTCGACGAAAAATTCACCGAGATTCTGGGCGTAAGGGTGCGTGAAGTTATCGTCCCGATATTCCCAGGCAAAAACATCACGGTGATCTCAGAGACGATTGCTCTAAACCACATGCTGAAGGTTTATGGGATAGACGCAGCCAAGAGGTTGGAGGAGCGCCTGGTCGATTTGACGGAGAGCGATAAAAAAACGAGAAGGTATCTGAAGTACGATACGGAATGAGTAAAAGCGAATCTGGGAGCAGGGTAGTCGGAATTATCGTAACGCACGGCAAGTTCGCCGAGGAGATTCTTCGTACATCCGAACTCATCTACGGAAGGGTGGAAGACTGCTACGCGATATGCGGATCGGAAATCTCATGCGGCATGCTTGATGACAGGATACAGGGCATAATCTCCGAGTCCGAAGGAAAGCATATAGTCCTGTTCGTCGACTATTCGGGAGGTTCCTGCTGCACATCGTGCCTGCGCGCGGTGAGGGAAAAAAGGGGAGTGAAGGTTATCAGCGGTGTCAATCTACCGGCATTCCTCGATTTCGTATCCAAACGAGACACTATGGAATTCGATGAGATGATTGAGCACGTAGTTCACCGCGGCAAGGACAGTATCAGGGTAGTCGAGCTCTGACAAACCGGAAAGATCTGACCGGGAGTACATCAAGATTATTTAATTCATTGAATGGGCGCTGATCCCCGCTGATGGTTATGGCGCGCAATCCGCCCGGGGGCGACCCGGTCGGGACGAGTGCGGGGGGGGATTGATGTGATTTCTCTGTTTAGGATCGACGACCGTCTGATTCACGCCCAGGTCGTGATCGGGTGGGGCCGTGTCCTTCTTCCAGACCGCATAGTGATCGCCGACGATACAATCGCGTCTGATGTCAGGGAACGGGAGTTATACGCCCACGCGGTTCCCTCTGAGATCAAGGTCTCCATATTTTCGCTGAGCGATGCGGTGGAGCATATCAATGAGGGAGTATTCGGAGGGGAGAATATTTTTCTCCTCGTAAAAAGCCCAGGTGACGCTCTTGCTCTCGTGGAACTCGGTCTGGAGACGGGGGAAGTGAACGTCGGATGCATGCATTATGAGGATGGGAAAAACAAACTCCACGGCAAGCTGTTCGTGAACGAGGACGAGAGAAAGGCGCTCAGGGAGCTGGTAAAGAGAGAGATAACTCTGGAGGCTAGGGCCCTCCCCGAGGACAAGAGGGTGATACTGAATTCTTTGGTTGTTTGAACCGTTTGGTGCCCGCTCGATCTGGGGGATTCAGCCGGTTGAGCGGCCGGAGGCGTTCTGCCCTGGGAACCGATGAAAGAGAGCGAAGTGGACAAGAGAATAAGACTGATTCTTGGATTGCATAACCATCAGCCTGTCGGCAATTTCGATCATATCGTGGAGGACGCTTACTGCAAGGCTTATATGCCTTTCCTCGAGGTGATGAATGATTATCCGCATATTCCCTTTGCGATTCACAACAGCGGGGTCCTCTGGGATTGGATTGCCGAAAAGCACCCGGAGTACATGGAGCTTCTGTTCCGGATGGCCGAAAGGGGGCAGGTGGAGTTGATGTCGGGGGGGTATTACGAGCCTATCCTTTCTGTGATACCGGAAAGGGACAGACAAGGCCAGTTGGCCATGATGGAGGATTTCGTCAAGGAACGCTTTCAAGCAAAGCCGCGCGGCTGTTGGTTGACGGAGAGGATATGGGAGCCCCACATGCCGAAATCCCTGGCCAAGGCCGGGCTTGAATACGTTGTCGTGGATGATTCGCATTTCAAGAGCATAGGATTCCTTCCGGAGGAGATGAGGGGATCATTCGTGACCGAGGAAGATGGCACGTATATACGTATATTTCCTATAGACAAGAGGCTTCGTTATCTGATCCCGTTCTCCGATCCGGAGGAGACGATCTCCTACCTGAAAGGGATTAGAAGCGAAGAGGGTGATGGATATAAGGTGGCCGTGATCGCGGACGACGGCGAAAAGTTCGGTTTGTGGCCTGGTACTCACTCGCTCTGTTATCAGCATAGCTGGCTTGAAAGATTGTGTGTCCTGTTGGAGGAAAACGCCGAATGGTTGGAAGTCACCACGTTTTCGAAGGTGCTGGATGAACTGCCGCCGCTCGGTATAGTCTACCTTCCGACGGCTTCCTATAGTGAGATGATGGAGTGGGCCCTACCGTTGAGAGCTCAGAGACGCTATCACGAAGCCGAGGAGGCGCTTAGGGCGGATGGTCGGTTCGAGGAGCCTGCGGCGATGGTGAAGGGAGGATTCTGGAGGAACTTTCTCGTAAAGTACGAGGAAAGCAACTGGATGCACAAGAGGATGCTTTTCGTGAGTAATCTCGTCAGGGATTACGGGAAGGGGAAGTTCAAGAAAAACATACTGGAGGCGGCGAAGAAACATCTCTATAAGGCCCAGTGTAACTGCGCTTACTGGCACGGACTGTTCGGGGGATTGTACCTTCCGCATCTCAGGAGCGCGGTGTACAGTCACCTCATCGAGGCCGAATATGCACTGAATGGGGGAAGGTCCGGGGGAAAAAGATCTTCCCGGTTCATAGGTGACCTGGACGGTGATGGTGTTGATGAGGTAATACTCTCGAATCGATCGTTGAAGGCCATTATGAAATTGCGCGGAGCGGTCTTGAGGGAACTCTCCATAAGCGATCCCCCGTTCAACCTAACCGACACGATAACGAGGAGGGAGGAGAGCTACCACGGGAAGCTCGCGGAGGCGTCCGGTGATATTGATGATCGTGGAGTGACGAGCATACACAACGTAACTGCGGTCAAGGAGAAGGGGCTGGAGAGGGGGCTCGTCTACGATTTCCATCTCAGGGCATCACTGATGGACCACTTCATCGACATGAAAACGGGTCTCGAATCGTTCAGCAGCGCATCCTACAGGGAACTGGGTGATTTTATAGATGGGGTTTATGATGTCGACCGCGGAGAGGACGATGACGGCCGGTCGGCTAGTTTCGAGAGGGAAGGAGCTGTGGAACTTCGAGACGGGGCAAGAAAGGTATCGGTTTCGAAGTCGATCCGCATCGGGGCCGATCGACCCGTTCTGGAAGCCTGTTATAAAGTCACCGCGGTGGATGGAATGCTGCGGTGCCGTTTTGCCGTCGAGAGTGTTCTGTCGCTGCTGGCCGGAAACGCGCCGGACAGGTATTTCAGATTTCCCGACAGGGAATTGAGCGAATCTCACCTGGCATCGGCGGGGGAGGAGACGGATGTCGGGCACATGTCGTTGATCGACGAGTGGTTGAATATAGAAATAGCACTGGAGTTCATCCCCCATGCGAAGCTCTGGCGGTTCCCGATCGAGACTGTTTCCAACTCGGAGTCCGGTTGCGAGAGAGTATATCAGGGATCCGCCGTGGTTCCCGTGTGGAAGCTCGATCTTGAAGAAGGGGATTCGGCCGGATTCAATATCTCTTTAAAGGTAAAGCGGTTACGCGACTAAGGGGGTGCAGAGGAGAGTGAATCCGCTTATAGCTGTATCGGTCTTGGGTGGCGTGTTGGCCGTCGAAAGCAGAAGCTCGATCGCATTGATGATATCCCAGCCGATATGTGCGGGATGGATCATGGGTTCTGTCCTGGGAGAGGCGGCTGACGGTTTCATGGCCGGTGCCCTTTTCCAGATGATGTTTCTTGGAATGGTCACTCTCAGGGGCGGGCGCAAACCCGATCTGGTACTTGGTGGTGTGACTGCGTCCTGCCTGTACGTAATGGCGAGGCTCGAACTGGGTGGGGATCCGGCGGCGGGCGGTATTGCGCTCGTTTGCTCCTTGTTGTTTGGGTTGGCCGTGGCGGTGTTCGGGGATCTGTATTACTCGAGATGGGAGAGAAAGACCTGGAGGCTATCCAGGCTGGCTCTCAAATTTGTCGCCCGAGGGGATGTATGGATGGGGGAAGTGTTGTTCGCTTCAACGTTGCTCTTCCACTTCCTATTCGGATTTGTGGTGCTCTGTGGGATTATATACTCCGGGCATCACATGATCTCTTTTTTGATAGAAACGGTGAATGCCGATGTGGGCTCGCCGGAGTTACTGTTCTCGCTTATTCCTTTCATAGGAATAGCATCCCTGGTGAAACTTCATTTCGTAAGATCTAGAGTGGTATGGTTTTGTGCGGGCTTTCTATCAGTTTTTGTCTTTTTTCTCAGCCGAGGTTGAAGATGCGTGGGTTCCATGCAAACATACTATGGAGACTCTTTCTCATAAATAGCGCCGGCAATGACCGCATTCTGGACGGCTTCGGGCTGTTCCACGCGCTGATCCCGATGTACAAGAGATGGTCGCGGGGGGGGGAGAGACTGGAAGAGACCGCTGGCAGGCATATGGGATACTTCAATGCCAATCCCCTCATGGCTTCATACGTTGTTGGAGCGGTTGTGGATATGGAGGAGAAGAGAATGATGTCCGGGGATTTCCCCCTTAAAAGGATAGATCGGTTGAAAAATACCCTGTCGGCCGTTCTGACGGCGAGGGGCGATTTCTTCTTCGGTGTCTTGATGATCCCCCTCGGTTTGACAATCGGAGCCATTTTTGCTATTTATAGCTCAATTATCGGGCCTTTGATCTTCCTCGCCCTCTATAACTTTTTCCACATGAGGGTAAGAATTGGAGGGTATTTCGCCGGACTGCGCTTCGATGAGGTCGGTTGGGTGGAATCCGTGGAGAGTTTCTTCAAGGGCGAACGAGTTTTAGGCTGCTTGGGTGCATTTGCATCCGGGGTGTTCTCGGCTCTGGTTTTGTTCAAGGCATACAGCGGAGGCGGGCCGAAGGTTGCGGGCTGGGGTATCGCATCGGTAGTCCTGTTTCTTGCACTGAGGAGGAAGCTTTCTCTAATGGGCTCGGTATTGATCGTGTTCGTCTCGATAGTTGTGTTCCTCCTGTTTCGCTAGAATTGATGTGCAGCTGTATTTTCGAATGTGTTATAACGGCACACGGGAATCTGATAGAATGGTATCCGGCAAGGTAATAGTGATCAACAAGAACGGTATTCACCTGAGGTTGGCCGGCGAGGTCGCCAAGGCCGCCACGAGGTTCAACTCCGAGATCATGATCGTGAAGGACTCGGAAATCGCAAACGCCAAGAGCATACTTGGGGTGGCGGGATTGGGGGCCGAGCAGGGATCAGAGCTCATGATTCAGGCCGAGGGTCGGGATGAAAAGGATGCGCTCGAGTATCTCGTGCGGATGTTCGAGGATAATTTCTCCGAAGGGGAGTTAAGTGGATAGGGAGAAAACCGAGAAAAAAGAGATAATATTCAACGGGATTCCAGCCTCGCCGGGTATCGCCTTCGGTGAGGTATTTGTTGTAAACGTCGAAGATGTGCCCATCAAAGCCGAGTTGCTGACCGACGATATGGTCGACAGCGAGGTGAACAGGTTCGAAAGAGCGCTGGAGAACACGGCCGCGGAACTGGAGAAACTGCACGAAGTCCTGATGAATGAGATGGGTGAGGACCATGCCAAGATCCTCGATTCGCACTCGATGATACTAGCCGACGAACTGATGAAGAGCGAGACGTTGAGTATGATCAGGAAGAAGAAGGTCAACGCCGCATATGCATTCAGCCACACAGTAGACAGGATACTCATAACGTTCGACAACATAAAAGACCAGTATCTCAAGGAAAGAGCCGAGGATATAAGGGATGTGAGGAGAAGGGTTATTACAAACCTACTTGGGCAGAAGGTCGAAGGGCTGGAGAACCTGCGGAAAAAGGCGGTAGTTGTTGCCAAGAATCTAACCCCCTCCGATACCGTCGGATTGAAGAAAAAGTACGTGCTTGCCTTTGTCTCGGACATCGGAGGCAGCACGTCACATACAGCGATCATCGCCAGGTCCCAGGGGATCCCGGCGGTCGTGGGACTTGGAGATTTCAGCCAGAGGGTCAAACCTTACGACGAGGTCATCGTCGATGGCATAACGGGCCAGGTCGTACTCCATCCGGAACCCAGTACGGTGAAGCTTTACAGGGAGGCCCGGAAGAAATTCGAGGAGATGGAGAAGGAGCTGCTGACACTCAAGGACTATCCGGCCGTAACCCTGGACGGTCGCACCATAGAGCTTTCGGGGAACATCGAAATCAGAGAAGAGGTGGACGATATCATCAGTCATGGGGCGAGGGGGATAGGACTTTTCAGAACCGAATACTTCTTCATCACCCGCAACGTGCTTCCCAGCGAAGAGGAACAGTTTCGATATTACAAGGATGTCGTGAAGCGTCTTGCGCCCGATCCCGTTATTATCCGGACGCTCGACGTCGGAGGCGACAGGATAGCAAGGTGGGCCAGTGATGTAAAAGAGGATAATCCTTTCATGGGATGGAGGGGGATCCGTTTTACCCTGTCGAGGAAAGATATTTTCAGAACCCAGCTAAGGGCAATCTTCCGGGCGGCCGCATACGGAAAGGTAAGGATCATGTATCCTATGATATCCGTTGTGGACGAATTGAGGCAGGCCAATGAGGTATGTGACGAGGTCAGGGAGGATCTAAAGAGGGAGCGGTACAGGATAGGTGAGGACGTGGAAATCGGTATGATGATAGAAACGCCTTCCGCGGTGGCGCTGAGCAACAGGCTGGCCCAGGAGGTTGATTTCTTCAGCATAGGGACGAATGACCTTATACAGTATGCCCTGGCAGTCGACAGGGGCAACAGCCGGATCTCGTATCTTTACGATGCATTGCATCCGAGCATCCTTTACCTGATCAGGGATACGGTCACCGCCGCTCACAAGAACAAGATATGGGTAGGTGTTTGCGGTGAGATGCCTGCAACGATCCATGGGACGCTCCTGCTGCTCGGTCTCGGGCTGGATGAGTTCAGTGCTTCTTCGAACCTGATCCCCGAGATAAAGAAGATCATACGCTCGGTTACCTACGATGAGACCAAGGCGATTGTGAGGAAAGCACTTAACAAGGCCACGGCAGATGAGGTCAGGGATCTTCTGGACCGCTTCATAATCGAGAAGCGTCCCGAGCTCAAGGAATTCATTCCAGAGAAGCCGGCTTGATAGATCGTTTTAGATGCATTTACGGTCCGGGAACGGTAATCCGGAGGCGGCGATATGGGAAACGTGGATAACACCAGGCATTACAGGATAGACAAGAGCCGGATGCTCGACAATGTGCTCGGCATGTCCCGCCAGGTGGGCGATGCATGGAATATGGCTGAGGGATTACGGCTGGTTAACGGTGAGAAGGACGGCCCGGTCGTGATCTGCGGGATGGGTGGATCAGCCATCGGAGGACTCCTTCTTCGCGATCTCATCGGACGCGATGCTCCGGTGCCTATAATGCTTGAGAGAGGATATACGCTGCCGGGATTCGCGGATGAACGTACAACGGTAGTATGTGTCAGCTACAGCGGGAACACCGAGGAAGTGCTGAGTCTGCTGGGTGATGCGCTGCACAGGGGCTGCCGGATAGCCGCGATTACATCAGGCGGAAAGCTGCTGGAAGAGGCCGAAAGAAACGGGATTCCCCTCTTGAGGATACCGGGAGGATTGCCACCCAGGGCGGCGCTGGGATACCTATTCATGCCGATCTTGAGAATCGTCGCCGAATGCGGGATATACAGGATTTCCGGCGAGGAGGTGGCCTCCGCGGTTAATACGCTGGAGATGCTCGCGCTGCAGTACTCTCTGGACGCCTCACCCGCTGAAAATGCGGCTTTTCAACTGGCCAAGAAGATATATGGAAGGATCCCTCTGATATACAGCGGCAACGGATTGCTCGCAGGGGCCGCCTACCGGTGGAGATGCCAGTTTAATGAGAACAGCAAGAGCATGGCCTTTTCCAACGAATTCCCGGAGCTGGGCCATAACGAGATCATGGGTTGGGATGGATCAAAGAAGATGGGGGAGGATATTTTCCTTGTGGTTCTGAGGGACCCTGAGGACCATGGCCGGGTGCGGAAGAGGATCGCCGTCACCTGCTCCCTTTTGGAGCCGCTGGCGGGAGGATTCACCGTTGTCGAGAGCATAGGTGATAGAGGCTCCAGGGGAAGACTGGCGCGGCTAATGTCGGTAATAATGCTGGGTGACTGCGCGAGCGTTTACCTCGCGGTTGAGTACGGAAGAGATCCGACACCGATAGGAATGATAGAAGACGTCAAGAAAAAACTCGGAACGGAGGAGGAATGAAGGCGGTAATCCCTGTTGCAGGAATCGGTAAAAGGCTCCGGCCTCATACATTCACCATACCCAAGGCTCTTCTGAGTGTGGCCGGCAAACCGATCCTTGGTCATATAGTGGACGGATTGCTGGAAATGGGTGTTACCGGGCTCATTCCGATTATCGGGTACAAGGGCGACCTTATAAGGAATTATTTGACGGAAGCTTACGATATCCCGATGAACTTCGTTGTACAGGAGGAGCAGAGGGGTATCGCACACGCCGTGTCGCTCACGCGCCGGTACGCCGATAAATCGGAGCTGATCATCATACTCGGAGACACGATAATTAATACCGAGTTCGAGAAGATTCCGCTCGCGGGCGAGTTCATTCTCGGTGTCAAAGAGGTCGATGATCCGACCCGGTTCGGGATATGCAAGGTGGAAGACGGTGTTATAACGAGCATAGTCGAGAAGCCCGATGAGCCGGCCGGCAACCTGGCCGTCGTCGGTCTCTACTACTTCCGTGATTCCTCTCCATTGTTCGCCGCATGCGCGGAACTGCTGGATAAGGACGTAATGACCAAGGGTGAATATCAGATAACGGATGCGCTACAGATCATGATAGAAAACGGCACGCAGTTTCGTCCTTACCGAATTGAGGGTTGGTACGATTGCGGCAAGGTGGAGACACTGTTGGAGACGAACCGCATCCTGCTCAGCAGGATCGGTAAATGCAATGGGAGAGAAGGATCCATCATAATACCTCCCTGCTACATCGATGAGAACAGTACGATCGAAAGCTCGATAATCGGTCCGTACGTTTCCATAGCCAGTGGGTGTGTGATAAGACATTCGATTATCGAGAACTCGATCCTCAACGAGGGTAGCGACCTGACACATGTGAACCTGAAGGGGAGCGTGGTAGGGTCCTTCGCCGAGGTGACGGGCAGCAGGAGCAGCTTCAATATAAGCGATCATTCGCAGATAGATTACCGCTGATGGTCGTGTATTGATTGATTTCACGAATGTAAATTAATATATTGTGTACTCGATTTAGCATTTCTACAAACGGGTCCAATATTAAGGAGGAGATGGATGGCGGAGAAACATCTTTTTACTTCCGAATCAGTTACAGAGGGGCATCCAGACAAGGTCGCGGACCAGATATCAGATAGCATTGTAGATGCGATATTATCGGAAGATCCGAGTGGCCGTGTCGCCTGCGAGACACTTGTGACAACGGGTATGGCCATAGTCGCCGGAGAGATACATACGGCTACCTACGTTGACATACCGACATTGGTGAGAAATGTGGTGCGCGATATCGGCTATACCGATCCCCAGCTCGGTTTTGCCGATGAAACAATCGCGGTTCTCACAACGATCGACGAGCAGTCCGGCGATATCGCCTTGGGAGTGAACAGGGGAGGAGCGGGGGACCAGGGGATGATGTTCGGATTCGCCTGCAAGCAGACAGAGGTTCTAATGCCTGTACCGATAATCATGGCGCACCGCCTCGTCAAGATGATGGCTGATATCAGGAAAGACGGAGTATTGCAGTTTTTGAAGCCGGACGGAAAATCTCAGGTTACGATAGAGTACGAGAACGGTTTTCCAAAGGCCGTCAACACCGTGCTTCTGTCAACCCAGCACAGCGATGATGTTTCCATAGAGGAGATAAGGGAGGGATTGGTCCGTCATGTCATCGAACCGGTGGTTTCCCGGATAGACATCGATGCCTCCGACTACAATGTACTAGTTAATCCGACCGGACGGTTCGTAAGGGGAGGACCGATGGCCGATACGGGTCTTACCGGGCGAAAGATAATAGTAGACACATACGGAGGTTTCGGCAGCCACGGCGGTGGGGCGTTCTCCGGAAAGGATCCTACGAAGGTCGACAGGTCCGGGTCGTATGCAGCACGTCATGTAGCGAAGAATATCGTAGGAGCCGACTTGGCCGATCAGTGCGAGGTGCAGATCGCGTATGCGATCGGCGTCGAGGAACCGGTATCGGTCATGATCGATACCTACGGCACCGGAAAGATCAACGACGAGAAGCTTACCGGGATCGTGAGGGATACATTCGATCTGACTCCCAACGGAATAATAGACAGGTTGAAGCTCAGGCGCGGAATATTCAGGAAAACGGCCGCTTACGGTCACTTCGGCAGGGAGGAAGAGGAGTTTACGTGGGAGAAGCTCGACTACGTGGATAAACTCAAGGCTAAGATATAGGCGTTATTTCAGGAAGCAATAACGGAACATTAATAGAAAGGACCGCTGTATGAATTACGACTGCAAGGATTTGAGCCTGGCGGGCGAGGGTAGAAAGAGAATCGAATGGGCTGATGAGAAGATGCCAGTCCTGAGGATGATCCGGGAGAGGTTCTCGAAGGAGAAACCCCTCGATGGACTTAGGATAGCCGCTTGCCTGCACGTTACTACGGAGACGGCGAATCTGATGAGAACGCTCAAAGCGGGTGGCGCCGAGGTCGTATTGTGCGCCTCCAATCCACTGAGCACGCAGGACGACGTCGTCGCCTCACAGATAGAGCATTTCGGCATATCCGTCTTCGCGATCAAGGGCGAGGACAACGAAACGTATTACAAGCATATCAATTCAGCGCTCGACATCGAACCGAGTATCACGATGGATGACGGTGCGGACCTCGTGAGCACACTGCACAAGGACCGGCGTGAGATAATCGATGGAGTGCGGGGGGGGACGGAGGAGACTACTACAGGTGTGATCAGGCTCAGAAGTATGGAGAAAGACGGTGTGCTGGCTTATCCGATAATTGCGGTGAACGACGCCATGACAAAGCATTTCTTCGATAACCGCTACGGGACTGGACAGAGCACGATGGACGGGATCCTGAGGGCTACGAATATCCTCATGGCCGGCTCCCGTGTTGTCGTCTTCGGCTACGGTTGGTGTGGAAGGGGAACGGCCATGCGGGCACGCGGCTTGGGAGCTAATGTGATCATAGTCGAGGTCGATCCGGTGAAGGCTCTCGAAGCTGTAATGGATGGATACTCGGTCATGAATTCATTCGAAGCGGCTGCTGTTGGAGATGTCTTTATCACACTTACCGGGAATATATCCGTTATCAGAAAAGAGCACTTCGACAGGATGAAAGACGGGGCCATCGTCGCGAATTCGGGACACTTCAATGTGGAAATCGATATCCCCGATCTGGCAAAGGTCTCTAAGAGCCGTGCCACGGTCAGAGAGAACGTTGAGCAGTTCGTTATGCCGGATGGCAGGAGGATCAATATACTCGCTGAGGGCAGGTTGATTAACCTGGCGGCCGCTGAGGGACATCCTGCGTCCGTCATGGATATGAGCTTCGCGAATCAAGCGCTTTCCGCGGAGTACATTGTCAAGGAAGGCGGACAGCTGGAGAGTAAGGTATATACAGTACCTCTAAATATAGATGAGGAAATAGCCGGATTGAAGCTCAGCTCTCTCGGGTGCATGATCGACGAATTAACAGAGAAACAGAAAAAATATCTGGCGAGCTGGGAATTCGGAACTTGATCGTGGTCGGACGTTAGAGGCGGGGATGCCCCGGGCTGCTTTAATCCAGCACGGAAAAGTACGTGCTCCTGCTTGCTGTACGCGACGTCCGCCTGTCGACCACCTTGACATTCAGTTTGAAGGAACCCTCCCAAAGGCTCTCCGTTGAGATCGTGATGTTCTGGTGCTGCTTCGTGCCGAAGCCGGAAGTTTCGAATTTCGAGCTGACAGCTCCTGCCACGTCCATGTACACCGGTCCCCATCTTTTCTTCCTCATGGGGATGATCTCGTACTCCACGGAGTAGAATGCGAGGCCCTCCGGATCCGTATCGAGTCCGTAGATCTCGAAGTAGAATATCAGCGGAAAAGGTATTCTGTATGCATGTAGCGGGTGGGGCACGATCTGAAGATTGCCCTTGACGAATTTTGATATTTCCGTTACCTGCTTGATTCCGCTGGCGAATTGGATATCACTGAGCTTGAGCGATCCGTGAAGCTCCTCCATTTCCACGTTGGTCGTGAAGGCTCCACTGTTTCCCGAGTTCATGTCGACGGCTTCGATCCCCACGCGATAGTATCCAGGATCGAGGATCAGGGTGACCTGTCCCGGAAGATGACTGGGGCCCTCGAGCTCCGCGTCCCCTCTGTAAGTCATCGATATATGGTCGTTCGCGGATGCCACTTCGTTCATGTCTATGTCCCTCACGAGAACCGCCAGCCTCACATCTCCCCTGATTATCCCCCCACGGCTCACGAAACGGATTTCACTGAGCGGCACTTCGAAATCTATATCGACCCTGAGTTTGCCTGCCCCGGCGTTGAATTTGTTGATATCGAAATAGAAAGGCAGGATAGAGCTGTTTATCTCGTAAGAGTAGACGGTGGGCCTTTCCTTCATATACTTGTAGTAGTTATTTACAGATTTTTGGGTTTTTATGCTTTCGAATTCAGCAATGAGGTTCTTTGCCTGGCTCAAGCGTATGTCCGGATCGGCTGTATAGCCGATATCATCAGGGTTGAAGGATGCCAGGTTGTTTACCTCCTGAGGGGTCAGCTGAGCGCCGACGAGCTCTGCATTTTTGGTGTACTCGACGATATTCTTCAACTGGTCCTGAAGCTGGGAACCGCCAACAAGGGAGAAATCGAAGGGGAGTATATACTCGCCGCTGAGATTGAAATCCTGGAAGGCGACCATCATATCGAGAGATTCGTAATGCCAGATCTCTCCGGGGGGCACTACCTCGTAAAAGCCGACGTTGGGGCTGACGAGTGTTCTGTTTGCCGGCATTCCGAATCGAATAAGGGTTTCTCCTCTCTTGTCCCATCCCGGCGCCTTTTTCATGCCGAATAACTTCCTGGCAAGTCCGACCCTCTTCTCGTGTTCCACCTTTCTCTCGTTGACTTCCGTGGCCGGTGTCGGATCTATAAGTTTCCAGTACGTGTCCATCCATTTGTCTCTCAGCTTGCGGCTTTCCAATGACAAGTATTGTTTCCTCTGGTATCTGTTCATCTGGTAGTGTAAGCCGAAATAGGTCAACAGCTCATCGGGTTCTAACCGCTTCAGCATGATAGTTTCGCCTTCGAAATCTTCCGGTGAAACACTGAATGGATGTGCTGCGATCAATAATCCTGCGAACAGGAGAACCAGCAGCAGTGAGCCGGCCCGGTCTCGTATGAGATAACTGCCCATATGCAATCCCCGTTATTGACTATGGCCCCGTTTTCCTTCTATTGACTCTTCCCGGTGGAATCGTTACGGGATTTCAGCGGTTTGCCTTGAAAAGCAGGATTCCTCCGATAGTTATGAAAATTATATTGCCGATCCAAGCCCCAAGGGCCGGTTGAATGACACCGCTGTGGCCTAGTGCTTGACCTATTCTAAGCACTCCGTAGTAGGTGAAGCTTATCAGCAGGGTCATTCCGAATCCGGTGGCCATGGATGGCTTGCGCTTTGCCGATGACAGGGCAATGCCGATCACCGCGAATATCAGGTTGGTAAACGGAAAGCTGAATTTAAAATAGAGATCGACGAGATATTTGTCAACCGGTCCACCTCCCCGTTTTATCTTGTCGATGTAATCCGTCAGCTCCCTGAAATTCATCTCCTCTGGTTCGATGCTTTCCTTTGCCAGGTCGTTCGGCCTCTCGGGGAGGCTATCCATGGGGAGTCTCTTGAATGTCGTAATGCTTTCCCCCTCGTCCGTGAACTCCCTGATCGCACCATCGAGGAAAACCCATTTAGCGCCGTCCCAGAATGCCTTTTTCGCGTCAATCCTCCTGAAAAGGCTGGCCCCCCTGTACTCCTGCACGATGACCTTTATAAGAACGTTCAACTTGGGATCGAATACATCAGCATAGTAGACCCTGCCTTCCTCGCCCTGATAATGCAGATTTCTCCGGTAGGTGGTGGCATCCTTCTGTTTCTTCTTTTCGATCTCTACAAGCATTATACGCTCACTTCTCCGGTTGGCCAGGGGGACGACATATTCCCCGAACGCCAGGGAGAGCAGGCTGATTACGAATGATGAGACTATTATAGGCATCGCCACCCTGATGAGAGGAGTGCCGGATGCGATAAAGGCCGTAAGCTCGTTCGCCCTGGATAGCTTTCCCAGCGAGAATACAGTGGATAGAAGGATGGAAACGGGAAGAATGAGAACGATTATCCATGGTATTTTGAACAGGTAGTAGGACGATATATGTTCGAGAGTCGCATCGTGATCGATAAAGTTGTCTATCTCCTCGTTGATATCCACGGTTATGTAGATCAGGGTGAAGGCGAGAAGGCCGATGAATAGGTTTCTGAAGAAACTGGTCAATATGTATCTGTCGTGGATTTTCACTGTTTGTTCTTGCCCGATGACGGGGATTTCGAGGTATCCGATCGGATTAGAGTTCGATCTTTTAACTCGGTCGCCGCCACCTTTTCAATAGATTCAATCTCTCCCAGTTGATCGTTTGGGTCTCACGGACCGTTCTGTGGATCAGTATCACAGCCATCGAGAATAGCAGGATATTGGGCATCCACATAGCAAGGAAGGGGGGGGCCAGGTGCCTATCGGCCAGCTTCTCCCCGCTTATCAGGAAGATATAGTAGATCAGGAAGAAGAGGATGCTCAAGCCGATTGATATTGTCATCCCCTTTTTACCGGATCTTATCGCAAGGGGTGCACCGATAAGGACGAACACGATACAGCTGAACGGTATCGAATATTTCTTCTGTATCTCGACCCCGTAGCGGTTTATCTGATTCTCCTTCGACTGGATGATATTTGCTTCGTTCTCGAGCACCTTGAGCATCTGGACCGCCGATTTGACCGGTCCCTTGATTGCCTGTTGCGGACCGGATCGTTTCCGGCCGGCTCTCTCGTTCGCGGCGAGTCCTTCCATCCCTGGAAACACCGGCGAGAAAACTTCCGCGATCAAACCGGATGCAGACAGATGCATGTGATCTTCTATTCCAGCCACTTCGTTTTCCAATTCCCTTATTTTACCGCGCATCATATCGGCGCTCATTTCCCTGTCCCCTCTGTAGCTGCGCTTTGAACGTCGCAAGTTTCGCTCTACATCGCGTATGTTGAGCGTGTAGTGGTTGAAATGCGTCTTGCGGTACGTCGTGACGTCTTTCGGGTCCGGCATCTCGTGGATCTCGCCGTTTTCGAGTTGGAACTGTATTACATTCTCTTCCCTCCTGAATGCTATCTTTCCCCTTTCGGCGATTATCGATGTCGGGATACCGCCGCTTTTCCTCTCGAATATTTGAACATCTTCTATATCGCCCGTCTTGTCGTTCTTATCGTGAATGAGGATCGTGTATCCGGGAAGCGCGTCACTGAAGATGTTCTCCTTGATCTCGAGCGTGGGTTTCATCTTTCCAATGTCTATCATTAGGTTCATCAGCCGGTGATTACTCTCCGGAAGGATCCGATCGTGGAAGTAGAGAAGCCCGGCGCTAAGCAGGGTGGCAGCGATAAGCACCGGTGTGATTATCTGGTAGAGCGATATACCGCTTGCCTTCATAGCGGTTATCTCGTTGTCGGAGGCCAACTGCCCGAAGGCCATCAGCGTGGCGGGCATAACCGCCATTGGTATAATTAATGCGAACATATGACCTAGGCTGAGCACGAAGAACTCGAGAACGACAAGGAAATCCACACCCTTGTCTATGAAGAGATCGAGGTATCTGAATATGAAATCCATGATGAAGATGAATGTGATCACTGCGAGACCGAAAAGGTACGGACCTATGTGATTTCTCAGGACGTATCTGGTTAATGTAAGGCTTGTCATGGACTTATGATTCTCTTCTGGCAGCCGGCCGGAATGTCCGGTCCGTGGTTTGTTTTCGTTTGCGGAGCGCCGTTGGATGCCTGCCGCGGCATCGTAAACAGCCGTGCTCCCAATCCGCTCCCCCTCTTTTCCCCTTTCTAGCAGAAAGGTGGGTGATGTGGGCGAGTGTATCTTTTTGAGGACAAAGAGGGGGTGTATTGTCTATTTTTCGAGACATCCCCACCGTTATTAACCGTATGTTTTCGGTCCGGTAATTATGTTTCAACATATGAATAATTTAGCATATATCCGCCTGTGGACAATAGGGTTTTTATTCATACCGGCTGAAAGCGGAACTCTATAGGAAACGGTTCTGATCGGTTTGCCTGGTGGGGGTGTGGTGCCGGATCCGATAATGCATCTGGTGAAAGCGATACTTATCATTTAGGTGTGTGAAGTTGTTTGATACTGAAGTTTTCAATAAACGGACCCCGGCCGGCCGCAGCATTTTTCTCCTCGCCATCGTCTTCGCAGTATGTCTCGCGTTTATACCGAGCCACACTCGATCACAGAATTACCGGGTAGATCTACTCGAGGTTTCAAAAAAACTAGAGGTTCGCAACTATATAGTGGAGGAGGGCAAGCTGCCGGTTTCACATTTGATATTCGGCAATGTTGGCCTCTATCCGAATTTCTTCGAGCACGATTTCGATCTTCGCAGGACTACTGTGGAATTCGATATAGAGACGGGCTACGTGATCAGCTTCCAAGTACCCGCACACTACAGGTTCTTGAGAGTGGAGCAGAAGCGGGACGATTTCTACTACTTCGAGCCACGTGATATGAAGCTGCCGGGAATGGAAGTGAGAATCCTATCGCTGGATGATTATTGCAGGACCAACGCCGACGCTGCCAGGCGAGCCAAGTGGCTCGAAACGGTCGAATACTATCTCGGAAGGGAGGATGAGCATAGGAGGAAGGGCGGTCTCCTCGATCTCAATATCCCGATTAATCTACCAAAGCAGCTCGAGTGGTTTATCGGAAAGGGAGAGGAAACCCATTTGAGCGTTTCGGGAATGGAGAGGATCACCCTGGGCGGGACGTCGAGGTGGTGTTCGAACTGCCCGCAGACCGAAGGCATGCCGGAGCAGAGGAAGTTCCCCGATCTCGACATGGAACAACAGCTCACCGTAAACGTCCACGGTACCATCGGCGAGAAGATAAACGTTGCTATAGACCACTCCAGCAGCGGGGGGGCGGCGGAGTCGACCAATAGGGTACGCATCAATTATCAAGGATTCGAGGACGATATCATAAAGCTCATCGAGATGGGAGACACGGATCTGATCCTGTCGGGCGCTCAGCTGATCAGCTATTCCGGGAGCGCCAAGGGGCTGTTCGGAGTAAAGACCAAGGCACAGATAGGTCCGATGGATCTGACCGTGATAGCGAGCAAGGAGGAAGGCGAGAGCGCCAGCGGAAGCTACTCCTCGCTCGGCGGTCAGAGCACGACCTCAGAGATCCCGGACTACAACTTCGTGAAAAGACAGTTCTTCTATCTGGAAAATCCGGGGCCGAATTACAGTAATCCCGGTTTCTATACGATCTATCCGGTCATCGATAACGAAACGTACATCGAGCTCTTCGTTACGCTGAGACCGAGTGAGCTGGCGACCGCCGAGGCCAAGTACGAGATCCACGCATATCCGGATCCGGAGAATGACGGGATAAATGAATCCGAAACGTACAATCCAAACACGACTTTCAGGAAATTGAGGGAAAACGAGGAATACATACTGATCAGGGATTACAGCCTCACCGAAGTCAAGTACTTGGGAATCTATCTAGACCGCCCGCTCGACAGCGACAGGGCGCTCGCCGTTCGTTACGTCACCAACAACGGATTGACGATCGGAGATCATGGCGACTTCGATCCCGATATTGTCCATACTGCCGAATTGATATGTCCGGTGGAAGATGAATTCGGACCGGATCTCAACACTTCGCCGTTTCCATCCACCTGGTACATGATGTGGAGGAACGTCTACTCGATAGGATCCCTCGACATTGAATCGGGAGCCCCTGAGATAAGGATAGAGGATTACGCTTCTCAGAAAGACCGCTCCCCCGATATTCACGAGAAGTCGGGATTGACATACCTTCGAATATTCGGACTAGACAGGTACGATATAAAAAATGAGGAAAATCCGGATGGTAAGGTCGATAATCTGGAGGGTTTGCTGGATCTCGAGCTGGGATATCTGATCTTTCCTTCGTTCGAGCCGTTCAATCCGTCCGATTGGGAGCTTGAGAGGAATATCGGCACGACCTGGTCGCCGGAAGATACGCTTATACGCAATTCGTCGATATACGATACTCTGATGTCGCAATCTATAGAGCCCGAAAAGCGGTACAAGATAATCGTTGAATCATCCAGCGGCCGGAAGACATTCCAACTCAATGCGTTCGATATAATAATGGATTCCGAGGTTGTGACCCTCGATGGTGTGCGGCTGACAAGGGGTGTAGATTATGATATCAATTACGATATCGGCGAAGTAACCCTGAAGGGTGACATACTTCCCCTGCCGCCCGGGTCCAACGTGTCCATAAATTACCAGTACAAACCCCTGATCGGTGGTGGCAAGCGATCGCTCCTCGGTGTCGGCGCCGACTTCAATATCTCTCCGAATTCCAGGTTGAACGGAACCTTTCTATACAATTCGGTGGGCGCCTCGCGGTACAAGCCTAGGCTCGGCGATGAAGCCGGAAGGACGATGGCCGCCGACATCAACGGCAGTTTCCAGTTCGAACCGGGGTGGATGACGTCACTGGCCAACTTGCTCCCCAGAGTGGATACCAGCGCTAAGAGCAGCCTGAACCTCAGTGGAGAGGTGGCCGTAAGCATCCCGAATCCGAATATCAAGGGAGAGGCCTATATCGACGATATGGAGGGCATTGAGGACAGCGATCAGATCAGTATGGCGAGAAAGAGCTGGTATCAGGCCAGCCCGCCACTCGATCCCGCTTCCCCGCTCGAAAAACTCGAGCCGGATCCCGATCTCGAGTTCTTCTGGTACAATCCCGCCAGGACGGACGAGCAGGTGCACCTTATAACGAGCCGCAGGGATCTGAATCCGACACTCGATACAAGAGAGGCGAATACGGTCACTTCGCTTTTCATCAATGCGATCAATCCTTCGGAGAACGGCTGGTGCGGCGTGATGACGGGAATTCCCGGAGGGATTGATCTTACGACGGCCCAGTATCTGGAGATATGGGTCAACGATTACAACAAAGATGCATCGGGCAGAAGTGGAAAACTTCATATTGACTTCGGAAAGATCGACGAGGATTTCTACGAGCCGGAAGCCGACCAGTTCAACGACGAGAATCTCGAGAACTGGACGATAGAGGACGACAGGGGATTCACCGGAGAGGAGGCAAGAAACAGATATTATCCGGAACTCAAGAACCAGTACTGGGACGACGATTGGAAGGTTTACAAGTGGATAAACTCGCGCGTCAGGAACGGTCTCCACGACACCGAGGATATGAACAGGAACGGAGTTCTGGATCAGACGGACGCATATTATACATTGGAGCTCGATCTATCAGATTCGGCTTTGATCGATGTGCAGAGGGACTTCCCGAGCGTGAGCGGTTACTGGAATGATGAGGATAAAGGTTATATCAACAGAAAAAAATCGTGGAGAATGTACAGGATCAACATGTCCGAGATGATGCTGATGACGTCGAGAACTCCGAGGCTCGATGCAGTATCTCATCTGCGTATCTGGATCGAGGGCGTAGATGATCTCGCCGGAGACGCCTGGGATGAT
This sequence comes from uncultured bacterium, assembly GCA_964422745.1. Taxonomy (GTDB): domain Bacteria; phylum Krumholzibacteriota; class Krumholzibacteriia; order Krumholzibacteriales; family Krumholzibacteriaceae; genus CAYRCK01. The sequence continues at coordinate 56,762 of CAYRCK010000012.1, read as the reverse complement.
GTTGACAATGAGCATTTCGTGGAAATAGCAGGGATGAAGTTCGTGGGTAACAGGTGGGAGTATAACGGAATCCGGGATATACAGGGAAACATCATCCCGGTTCCCAACGCCGGCTCAGACGAAGAGATGACGGTCAAGGTGAGCACGATAAACAATAAGGACAATCCGTCGATCTACAAATCCCCATACACCGTCGAAGAGGAGGAAGGTATACAGAGCAAGGAGCAATCGCTCCTGCTGGAATTCGAGAATTTCGCGGATGCATCGGCTTTCAAAGTTCTGAAAAGGTTTTACGGCAGCGGGCAGGATTATCAGCAGTACCGCCAGCTTATGTTCTTCTTGCAGGGTGATGATAACGTGGCGTTTAGTGACAGCCTGTTCTTCTATCTCCAGATTGCTTTTGACAGCACTAACTATTACGAAATCGAGGTTCCAGTTTCTGATTTCAACACCGGTGTTTGGTATCTTACGACGATCAATCTGAGTGATTTGACAAACCTGAAGATAGACGCTGATAGCAGCGTTGTGGAGGGATTCATAACCGATGCAGTCAACCAGAACAGGGAGTACAAGGCCAAGCTCTTCGGAGATCCGACTCTGTTCCAGGTCAGGTACCTGTTCGCCGGCGCAAGGAACAAGGGCGGTTCGAGCATCCCGGAGGGACAGATATGGTTCAACGATCTGCAGCTAGGTGATGTGCGTAAGGATATAGACCATGCCGAACGGCTCAGTTTCTCGTCGAGTTTCGCCAATATACTTACTTTCAGCGGCAACTGGCAGCGAACCGGACCGGAATTCCGTTCACTCGGACAGAAGTCGGGTAGCGGTGTGACGAACAGCAGCCTCTCACTGGGTGGGAAGTCGGAATTGGGGCATTTCGTGCCGACGGCCGGATTCAGGATACCCGTGTCCATTCGCTACGGATCCCAGAAGGCCCTTCCTAAATATATACCGAGAAGCGATGTAGAGATAGAGGACGAGGTGGAGCGGGAAAGACGAAGAACGGTTGGAAAGAACTACTCCCTCAATGTCTCGATAAGCAAGAGGGGATCATCCAACTTTATAATGAAAAATCTCTTCGACAATCTCAAAGCGGCTTACAGCTATTCGAAGAAGAGTAACTTTTCGCCGTACTCGAGGGACACATCGTGGGCAATGAGCGGAAACCTGAGCTATCAGCTGAGGTTCAGCGACTCGCGCAAACTATCACTGTTCAAGGGAATCAAGTGGCGGTACTGCCTGACGTCAATCACCTACGACGGTAGGGGCAGCCGCAATGTCAAGAAGGTTCATACGTTGAGCGGGGGGGAGTTCATCAAGCGCCCCACTGATTACAACTCCAGATGGACCAATAAGGTCACCGCCGTCTATGATCCGTTCGAATCCGTGAAGTTCACCTACGGTATGGATACGGAGAGGGATCTGGACGTCGATCATAATTTTCATGGTATACCGGTCGGAATTCAGACCAGGTTCAGCGAGAGCATGAAGTTCGAATACCGGCCGTTCGGTCAGGTTTTCATACTATCGCAGTTCAATCCGAGTTTTGAATACGCCTCTTACTACAGGGAGGATCTACGACCAAACCTCAGGTTGGAGGGCGATCCATTCGGCACCAGGAATCTCGACTCCAGCAGTAATATGAATATATCGTTCGATGTGAAGCTGGGCCACTACATAGGATTTCTGGGAAAGCTGACGGGGCTTGTCGATAAAGGAGATGTGGATGGCGGGGCATATCTATCGGCAAGAAGCGCTTCGCGGAAAAGGACGGATAAATACATAGATCCAAGATTCAGACCGGCGCCCGTTGAAACGTCGGAGGAGAAGGTGAAGATCGAGAGACGAGAACCGGCGGGCCGACAGGAAGAGCCACCCCCGGTGGTGGAGGAGAGCCCATTGACCAGAGAGGGCGAGCCTGAAAAGAAGGGGGCCCTGGACGACCTGGCTGTGAGGGCTCATGGTGTAGAAATCGAGGAGAAAAGCGAGGACGAGGAAAAGCCAGACGACACCGAGCAGGCCGTCGAACCCGACTCGGCGGGTGCTCCGCGGTATGATCCCATGCTTCCCCTGAAGCACTTGATCAAATTACTCAGCAGGACGGCTCCGATCAACACAAGGATCAGGATCGATGATTCCAACAAGTATGTCGGACTGTACGATAGGGCCGATCTCCTATACCAGCTGGGTTTGACCGACAGGAGCGGGGTCGAGGGAAGATCGGGGGATATAGAGAACGATCCTCTGAACTCCGTAAACACGATCAATGTAAACTTCGATTCAGGTCTGGATATAACCTCCAACCTGGCGCTCGACATAGGTGTAAGCATTTTCAAAAGGTGCTCTGAGTACGAGGGAAGGGTGACCGAATCGCAGAACCTGACGTGGCCGGCTCTCAATGCCAACTGGAAGGGATTGGAGACTTGGGGGATCCTCGAGAATTTCATTGAAAGAAGCAATATGACGGTTAAGTTCGAGAGGAGGCTGTCCGAGGACGTTAACGGCAAGAGCTCCACCTACACGTTCGGCCCCAACTGGTCTTTGACTTGGAAGAACAAGCTTTCCACAAACCTCAGTTTTTCCTTTCGCCAGAACAGCAGGGATGTAAGGGGGCAGGAATCCTGGGACAGGGCCTACACATTCAATTTCGATATGAGATACAGCATAAAGGGGAGCAAGGGATTCGGGCTGCCCATTCCAATGTTGAGCAGAAAAAAAATCAAGTTCGAAAGCACATTGAACATGCGTTTGGGTACAGGATATAGTAGAATGACGAGTTACAATATGCCTCCGACTGGAAGTCTGACAATCTCGCCTACGGCCTCTTATACTTTCAGCAAGAACGTAACCGGAAGCCTGTCGATGAATTATAAGAGGAGCTCGGGGGGGGTGTACGGTAGGATCAATCATGAGGTGGGAATGCATGCAACAGCGGAATTCAAGTTCTAGCATATGCGGATTCGGACACCGATCGAGGGATGCGGTCGTCACGACGTGCCTGATCCTGCCGATATTACTGTGTTTAGGGTGCGGCGGCGGTGATGTTCCGGAATTCGACAAGGATTCGGCGTTCGGTTTTTTGGTAGAACAATGCGAGATCGGACCAAGGTACCCGGGTTCAGCCGGGCACAAGATTCTACAGAGGACTATCGTTCAAAAGCTGGAGGAGTTCGGTGCGAATGTATCCCTTCAGAAATTCGAAGGATACTTGACAACCGGCGATACTCTGCACCTTATAAATATAATAGGTAATTACAACACGAAGGCTGGCAAGAGGATTTTACTCGGAGCCCACTACGATACGCGGCCTTGTGCTGATAGGGATGATGATCCGCGGAACAGGGACAAACCGATACTGGGTGCAAACGATGGTGCCAGTGGAGTGGCTGTGCTGCTCGAGATAGCAAGATTGCTCGGAGATTCGGAACCTCCCGTAGGTGTGGACCTCGTGTTTTTCGATGGAGAGGATTATGGCCAGGAGGGTGTCCCCCGGGATTTCATAATAGGATCCACATACTTCGCCGGGCACCTCAAGGGTTACCGGCCATACGCCGTTATCATAGTGGATATGATAGGGGAAAGGGATGTAAGGATCAAAATGGAGGGATTTTCGCGTGCCACATCATCGTCACTGCTGGATGACGTTTTTTCCGTCGCCGAGGAATTGGGAGTAGATGCGTTCGTGCGGGAAGACGGTCCAACGATCATAGACGATCATCTGCCCTTCATACAGGCCGGTCTCAAGGCTATAGATCTCATAGATTTCGACTATCAATACTGGCATACACTCGAGGATACGCCTGACAAATGCTCGAGCGAGAGCCTTGATGACGTGGGACGTGTATTGCTGGAGTACATATGGAGGCAGAAGTAGAGTTGGATAGTGCCCTCGAAGTTTTTACTTGATTTTTATCCGGTTATGGGCTAGGTATAATTGTGTTCTTTCGGGGCTAGAAGCCCCTTTTTATTTTTAACTCCGGTGGTGGAGACGGGGCATGGAGTTAAGGGACAAGCTCGAGAAGGCGATTACGGAAGAGTTGACCAGACTGGGTTACGATCTTGTAAAGCTCGAATTGTCAACGAGAGGCAGGAAAAAAAACGTAAGGATATACATAGAGCACAGGGATACGAACATTACTCTCGATGACTGTGTGTCGGTTTCCAAGGCAGTTGGGTTCATGCTTGACGGAGAAGATCAATTGCCGGGACCATATAATCTCGAGGTCTCGTCACCCGGGATAAACAGGCCTCTAGTGATTCCGGAGCACTTCGAGAGGTTCCGGGGAAGAAAAGCCAGGATTCAGTTGAGCGATGGCGGAAGCAGGGAGACCGTGATCGGAAAGATAATCGCCGCGCAGGATGAGGAGATAATGATGGAGATAGAAGGGATTGAAAGAAGCATAGCCTTTTCATCCATAGTCAGGGCCTCGCTTATCGATGCCGAATCCGTTGATTGAATAAGCTGCCTGCAGGGTGCGCTTGGACGATAAAGTGGTTGGTTGAAAATATTTTGACAGTAGCGGTTTTCTAGACTAGAATCATGGCCGTATTTTCAAAGGGAGCATTTCAGGATGAATATGGGATTCATTGAAGCCTTTTCACAGATAGTCCGCGTAAAGAGGGTGGACAAGAATACACTCGTGGAAACAATAAAGATGAGCCTGGTATCCGCCGCCAGGCGAAAGCTGGGTGCTGATGCGGAGATCGAAGTGCACCTGGACGAGGCCAAGGGAGTGCTTGATATAGTCCGTGTTTACAATGTCGTCGAGGAGGTCGCCGACGAGGCACGGGAGATAACCCTCGAGAGAGCTCGGGAGATGGACGAAAAGGCGAAAATCGGGGGCGAGGTCCGCGAGGAGCTGCCGATCGAGGAGTTCGGGCGAAACGCCGTTCAGACCGCCAAGCAGGTTTTGATGCAGAAGGTCCGCGAAGCGGAGCGGGAGCGCACATTCGAGGACTACAAGGACAAGGTGGGCGCTATAATATCGGGAACGGTCAGACAGGTCGACAGGGGCAATATATTAGTCAATCTCGGGAGGGCGGAGGCTTATCTGCCTCTGCGTGAGCAGATCCGAAAGGAGCGCTACAACCAGGGAGATACGTTGAGGGCCTGCATCATCGAGGTGGACAAGGACGCGAGGGGGCCCCAGATCATCCTCTCCAGGACGAGCAACCAGTTTTTACAAAAGCTGTTCGAGCAGGAAGTACCGGAGATATTCGATGGTGACGTGGAGATAAAGAGCATCGCCAGAGAACCCGGTGGGAGGTCTAAGATCGCCGTTCATTCACGAAGCGACAAGGTGGACGCTGTGGGTTCCTGTGTGGGCATGAAGGGATCCCGCGTTCAGGCGGTTGTCAATGAGCTGCACGGTGAGAAGATAGATATCGTGAACTGGAGTGATGTGGCGTCCGAGTTCGTTTCAAGGGCTCTTGCGCCCGCCAAGGTCTCCTCGCTGAGATTCAATGAAGTCGATAAGTCCGTACTGGCCATCGTAGAGGATGATCAGCTGTCCCTGGCTATAGGCAAGGACGGACAAAACGTAAGGCTCGCTTCGAAACTCGCCGGCTGGAAGATTGATCTGACAACCGTAAGCGAAGCTGAGAGAAGAGACAGGCTCGAACAAAAACTCCAGATGGACATCTCGGAGATGTACGGGGTGACGCCGAGGCTGGCCAGTATGCTCAAGAACTTCGGCATACTTACAGTTCAAAAGCTGTACAAGACGACGCTGTCCGAGCTGACCGAGATAAAGGGGATAGGCACGAAGATAGCGGAGAAGCTCAAGAGCACTGCTGCAGAGACCATGGAAGAGCTCGATAAGGCTCTCGAGGAACTCCTCGAGAAGGAGAGGGAGGAGGCGGCCAGGGACAAGCCCCTGTTCGACGAATCCGTGTTCGGTCCCGAGAAAGAGGAAGAGAAGGTTGAAGAGGTGCTGGAAGAGGAGGTTCTTTTCAAGGATCTGGTCGAAAAGGATGAAGGCGATACGAGTGAAGATGTCCCTCCGGATACGGAGCTGGAAGAGGAAGCGGCTGCCGGGGGTGAGTCTCTGGATCCTGAGGAAGAAGAAGACGAAACCGAAGAAGTTTCTCCCGAAGAAGGAGGAATGGAGGAGGATGATGGGCTAGAAGAGGGGGAGGAACCAGAGAACGGGGAGGAAAAAACAGAATCGAGCGGCGCACCTGATCCCGCAATAGAGGAACAAGACGAAGAGAAAGAGAAGCTGGATTGAAAGGAGCATAATCCTATTGGCCAAGATCCGAATATATCAGCTAGCTAAAAAATACGAGATCTCGAGCGAGGCTCTGATCAAGATCCTTGTCAAAGAGGGGATTACGGTAAAGAGTCATATGAGCACGGTTGAGGACCGTGTCGTATCCTTGATAGAGCAGCATCTCAACCGTGTGAAGGCGGCCACGAAGAAAAAAGTCAAAAAAAAGGAAGAACGCAAGCCCGTTAAGATCGAGAAGAAACCCAAGAAGCACAAGAAACCGGAGAGGCGGAAGGAGGCCGATCAGAAGGCCGTAAAGGAAAGCGTAAAGAAGACGCTGGCGAAGCTGGATGTGACGAGGAAGTCGAAGCGGCGTAAGAGGAAAGAGGATACTGTAGAGGTAGGTGAGAAGACAAAAGTTATATCTCCTCCCGAGTTCTCCACCGTCGCGGATCTGGCCCATTACATGGGTTTTAAGCCGACAGATCTTATCCAGAAGTGCATGGAATTCGGATTGATGGTCACCATCAATCAACGTCTCGATGCCGATACTATAGTTATGATCGCCGATGAATATGGATTCGAGGTCGAATTCGCGTCGGCGTACGGCCAGGATATACTCAAGGAGAAGAAAGAAGTCAAGGTGGAGCGGTTGAAGCTGCGTCCGCCTATCGTGACGATAATGGGGCACGTCGACCATGGTAAGACATCACTGCTCGATACGATTCGTGAAAGTAACATCATAGCGGGAGAGAAGGGCGGGATCACCCAGCATATTGGAGCTTACGAAGTCGAGGTCAAGGGCAGGAAGATCACTTTCATAGATACTCCCGGCCATGAAGCGTTCACGGCAATGCGGTCGAGGGGAGCACAGGTAACGGATATCGTCATTCTTATTATTGCAGCCGATGACGGTATAATGCCCCAGACTATCGAGGCGATCAACCACGCCCGAGCGGCAGATGTGCCGATTATAGTCGCCATAAATAAGATCGATCTTCCCAATGCTGATATTGAAAAGGTAAAGAGAGAACTGCTCGAGCAGAATATAGTGCTCGAGGAATATGGCGGTAATGTTATGGCCGCCAACATATCGGCCAAGACGGGCGAGGGTGTCGAGCATCTTCTCGAGATGATACTTCTGCAAGCGGAGATGATGGAGCTCCAGGCTGATCCGGAGGCTGCCTGCAGGGGTGTCGTCCTCGAGGCGAGGAAGGAGAAGGGCAGGGGTGTTATATTCACGGCATTGATTCAGCAAGGCACTCTCAGAATCTGTGATGCTTTCATTACAGGCAACTACTCGGGACGGATAAAGGCACTTCTCAACGAACGGGGTAAAAGGATGGAGGAGTGCCCGCCTGCGACGCCGGTGGTAGTCCTCGGAGGATCCGGTGTCCCGCAGGCTGGTGATGCCTTTATCCAGGTCGAAGATGAAAAAGCCGCCAGGGAGATTGCGTCGAAAAGGCAGCAGTTCAAAAGGGAGAAGGACAGGCGGACCACAATGCGCATAACTCTGGAGGATCTGTACAGGCAGATCCAGGAGGGGAGCGTCAAAGAGCTTAACTTGATAATCAAAGCCGACACGGACGGTTCCGTGGAAGCGCTCGTGGACAGCATGGTCGCACTCGATACGGATGAGGTCAAGGTGAAGGTGATTCACAAGGCCGTCGGTATGGTAAACGAGGGGGATATACTGCTCGCCTCGGCTTCGAATGCCGTAGTTATAGGATTTCATGTGAGCTCTACTCCAAAGGCTACTTTGCTGGCCAAGACCGAGAAAGTGGACATGCGTTTCTACGATGTGATTTATCAGGTGATCGACGACGTGAAGGCGGCAATGTCGGGTCTTCTCGAGCCTGCTATCGTCGAGAAAGAGTTGGGTCAAGCCGAGGTGCGCCAGGTTTTCAACATATCCCGGGTAGGCTCGATCGCCGGTTGTTACGTGCAGTCGGGTACTGTTATCCGGAATGCGCGCGCGCGGGTGGTTAGAGACAAGGAAATTATATTCAACGGTACGATTACTTCTCTCAAGCGTTTCAAGGACGACGCGAAAGAGGTCCAGGCCGGATTCGAATGCGGCATAGGGATCGGTAACTTCGATAATCTCACAGAAGGAGACATCCTGGAGGTATATGTAGAAGAAGAGCAGAAGCGGTCGATCGATTAGCAGTAGAGGACCATTTCGTGTTTGTGGCCTGTTTGAGAGTCGAGTTTCTCTTGCCTGGTTGTTCTTCCCTCAAGGAAAAAAGGTTTATCCTGAGAAGCATCAAGGATAGGCTTCGCAATAAATTCAATGTTGCTTTATGTGAGTCCGGTTTCCAGCAGAAATGGCAGCGTAGCGAGCTGGGTCTCGTTACGGTGGCGACAAGCAGGCGCGGTGCGGAGAAAACAACCCAATCGATAATTGCTATTTTAGAGAAGGAACACAGGATAGTGCTCCTGGAATGTAACAATGAGTTTCTGTAGCACCGGAGGATAATAGGGTGAGTGACAGGCAGAGGGGTAGGATAGAGGAGAAGATAAGGCAGCTAGTTGCAGAGCTGCTCATCAGAAAGGTCAAGGATCCGCGTGTCGAGTTTGTTTCGGTGACCGGGGTGGAAGTGTCCCGGGATTATTCCGTGGCCAAGATCATGTATAACGTGGTGGGGGGCGAAAGCGAACCGGGCGCTGTCCGAGATGGGCTGGAGAGCTGTAGGGGATTCCTCCGCGGCCGGATCAAGAAGCTCATGAGAATGCGCACGATCCCGGAGCTGGTTTTTGAATATGACACTTCACTCGACAAGGCCTTCAAGATAGAGAGACTGATACAGAAGGTTCATGAGGAAAAGGAATCTGCGGATGAAGGTGAACCCGGTGACTGAAGAAACGTTCGGAAAAGAATTCGAAGATATCAGTTCCATCATCAGCGAACACAAAAAGTTCCTCATACTGGGTCATATCGATCCCGATGGTGATTGTATAGGTTCTATGCTCGCGTTCGCCCAGTATCTGTCTGATATAGGCAAGGAAGTTGCGTGCTTTGCGCCCGGCCAGGCGGCCGAGGGTTTTTTCAGGCTCCCCAAAGCGGAACTGTTCATAACAGAAGAGGAATTGAAGGATTGTGCTCCGGATGTAATATTTGCCCTGGATACCCCGACCCCGGCCCGCACGGCCGATCTAATGCAGCCCGGAGAGAACCATATCATTGTTAACATCGATCATCATCCGACTAACAGGCGCTACGGAAACGTGAACGTTGTCGATGAACGGGCGGCTGCGACGGCCGTGCTGGTGTTCAGGTTCCTCTCGGCCGTCGATCGTAAGTTCATCACGGCCGACGTCGCGAACTGCCTATACCTCGGGATACTCCTCGACACGGGCGGCTTCCGTTTTCAGAACACGAACGCAGAGGCGCTGTATACGGCCGCCGAGCTTGTCGAGTTCGGAGCCGATCCTCATTCGCTTGCTCACGAGTTCATATATGTGAAATATTTCAGAACTCTCAAGCTGCTGGCGTCCGTTCTCGGCTCCCTCACGCTGCACTGCGGGGGTAAGGTTGCATTCATGGAGGTCAGCATGGAGATGCTCGAGAGAAACGGCGGCTCCATGAGGGATACGGAGGGATTTGTCGACTATGCGGCTGCGGTAGATGATGTCGAGCTGAGTGCATTCTTCAGGGAGATGGGACCTGCTGAGGTCCGTGTGAGCCTGAGGTCGAGAAACAATCATGATGTAGCCCTGCTCGCCGAGAAGTACGGAGGAGGAGGGCACCGCAAGGCCGCCGGTTTGACGATAAACAGGGATCTGGAATCTTCGAAGGATCTTATCATCAAAGACCTGGAGAATTTATTGGCGGGTAACGATCATCCTTGCTCCCCCCAATGAGACGAGAGGGATTGCCAGATGGTAGTGAAGCTCGACAATGCGGTTCTACCCGTCAATAAATCCAAAGGGATTTCAACCTATGACCTTATCAGGAAATTCAGGGGGGCCGTGAGGATCGGCAAGGTGGGGCACTCGGGCACACTCGATCCGGATGCCACGGGCCTTGTGCTGCTTCTCACCGGGGAGGCCACGAAACTCGCCGGCTACCTCATGGATCTTCCTAAACGTTACATAGCGGATGTAATGCTGGGAGAATCTACCGATACGATGGACTCATCCGGGGATGTGGTTAGAAGGGGGGACTGGAGCAAGTTGACAGAGGGTGACATCTCATCCACGCTGTCCAGGTTTCTTGGCAAACGGTTGCAGACGCCTCCTATGTATTCGGCGCTGAAGTACAAGGGTACGCCCCTGTACGTTCTTGCGAGGCGCGGTCAGACCGTGGATCGCCGACCGCGTGAGGTGAGTACATACGAGATAAAGCTCATCGATTGCGAACTTCCGATATTCAGAATAGAGGTTTACTGCTCTAGGGGGCTGTACCTACGCGTTCTTGCAGAGGAGATCGGTGATTCTATGGGAGTGCCGGCACACCTGCACAGCTTGATCAGAACGAGAATAGGGCACTTCGACGTTGAGACGGCCTTGGACGACAACGACCTGGATAACACGCCCGAACTGGAGAAGCACGCTCATTCCCTGTCCGATGCATTGAGACATCTTCCAACCGTAGAGCTGACGGCGGAACAGACAAGACGTCTCGGAAACGGAACGGCGCCGCGGCCTGCCTCGGCGTTGCCCCCTCCCGGCAGTCTCGTAAGGCTTGTCAAACCGGATGGACGGCTCGGAGCCATAGGAGAGGTCGGTTCGGGCGGTGATATCCAGATAAGGCGCAATTTCAGATACCCGCCTGACAAGGGTTGAGTGGAAGACCGTGGGAAGATCATGAATGTAATAAGAAATCCGCTGACAACCGGATGGAGGCTTCAGGGCGGCTGCTCCCTGACCGTGGGAGTTTTCGACGGTGTGCACCGGGGTCATTTGGAAGTCATCGATAGTCTGAAGCGGATAAAGGAGAGCGAGGGAACCGCCAACTCCGTGCTTCTTACATTCGACTGTCATCCTTTGACGGTAACACATCCGGATAGGGTTCCCCCCCTTCTGACAACGCTGGAGGAAAAGCTTTCACTGCTGAAGGATATGGAGATAGATACGGTCCTCGTAGAGGAGTTCACGGAAGAGATCGCGAAGCTCGGTTACAGGGCGTTCATCAATGAGCATCTGGTCGGGAATCTGAGTATGGAACAACTCGTTGTGGGTTACGATTTTCACCTCGGCCGTGCGAGAGAGGGGACTCAGGAAAGGTTGATCGCACTGGGGAGAGAGGTCGGCTTCGGGGTGACTATAGTACCGCCGGTCGTGATGGGGGGAAGGGTGGTCTCAAGCACCAAGATACGGAAGGCGGTGAGTGACGGGGATCTCGGCATAGCAGCGAGGTTTCTCTCGCGCCCCTATTTCCTGGATTCGAAGGTTGTAAGAGGAGAAGGGCTGGGACGACGGCTCGATTTCCCCACCGCAAACCTATCGGTCCCGGGACAGGGCAAGCTGTTGCCACCGGAAGGTGTCTATGCCGTCCACGTCGACGTCGATGGACAGACGTACGGCGGCATGATGAATATCGGCAGTTCACCCACTCTGCACAGTGACGGGGAAAGACGCATGGAAGTCCATCTCTTTGATTTTTCCGGTGATATTTACGGCATGAAAATCCGTGTGAAGCTGTTGGAATTTGTCAGGGAGGAAATGAAATTCGAGCACGTATCCGACCTTAAGGTGCAGTTGATGAAAGATAGAGAAAATATTTTGTGGATTCTGGAAAAGAAGCATTGACAATCGGCATGGTTTGTGTATGTTTGTAGCTGCATCCGGAAAGGTTGCATATATAGCAGTTGCGACGCGGATTGAGCATCTGCTCATTCTGCTGCCATCGTAATATTCAACGAGGGCGTTAAGGAGGTGTAATAACGATGGCACTGCCGAAAGACGTTAAGAAAGGGGTAATCGAGAAATTCAGGTTACACGGATCGGACTCCGGTTCGCCCGAAGTCCAAATAGCACTTCTTACGGAACGTATCAATATACTTACCGAACATTTCAAGGTCCACAAGAAGGACTTCGCTTCCAGGCGAGGATTGCTGAAATTGGTTGGCAGAAGGCGGAAGCTCCTGGATTACCTGAAGAACAATAAACTGGATAAATACAGAGAGATAATCAAGGAGCTCAAGCTCAGAAAGTAATCTCTAGGTCCAATAATCACGATTACATGGCTGGGATTTTCTGGGGGAATGCGGCTCGATTGAATTTTGATTGGAGGCATATTTCGTAATGATTAGGAAGATGAAGTCGGTCGACGGGAAGAATATCTCCTTCGAGACTGGCCGGATGGCCAAGCAGGCGGGTGGAGCTGTTCTGGTTGGTGAAGGAGAAACGGTTGTTCTTGTTACGGCCGTTGCCTCGAAAGAGCCAGATTACGGTAAGGATTTTCTGCCGCTTTTCGTTGAATACAGGGAAAAATTCTTCGCGGCCGGAAAGATTCCCGGCGGCTTCTTCAAACGTGAAGGTAGACCAAGCGCAAAGGAGACTGTGAGCTGTCGTCTCATCGACAGGCCGATCAGGCCCCTTTTCCATGAGCATTACAGGCATGAAGTCCAGGTCGCCTGCAGTGTGCTCAGCAGTGATCAACAGCACCAGTCCGACGTCCTGGGTATAACGGGCGCCTCGCTCGCTCTGGCACTGTCGGATATTCCATTTCACACGCTTCTCAGCGGTGTGCGCGTGGGGGTAAAGGAGGGCGAATATATTCTTAATCCCACGTTCGCCGAGATCGAAGAATGCAAGTTCGAGCTGGTGGTCGCGGGATCGGATGAAGCGGTGATCATGGTTGAGGGAGGAGGGGATGAGATATCCGAATCCGTACTTACAGAAGCGCTCGAATTCGGTCACGAGAAGATCAAGGTTCTGAATGCCTTTCAACGTGAGTTCCTTGCAGAATGCAAACTTCCCGATAAGCTGGATGTCGAACCGCTGGAGCGAAACGGGGAACTGGAGCGCAGGATCAGGGAGGAGTACACGGATAAGATAGAGGAGTGCATCTCCATCGAGGGCAAGCTCGAAGGCGAGAAGGCGCTTCTTGAGTTGAAAAAGGATGTTATTGAGAGGTACGCGGAGGAGTTTCCTGAATCCGAAGGCGAGATGAAGGCGATCATAGGCGATATCAAGCGCGAAGTAGTGAGGAAAATGATACTCGTCGATAGGAAGAGGAGTGACGGCAGGGCCTTCACCGATATTCGAGACATCAATTGCGAGGTCGGAGTTCTCCCGAGAACGCACGGGAGTGCGCTGTTCACAAGGGGAGAGACCCAGAGCCTCGTTGTTACTACGCTCGGTACGGCATCCGATCAGCAGAGGATAGATGCCCTTACGGGGGAGTCTTGGAAGAGGTATATGCTTCATTACAATTTCCCCCCTTTCAGCGTAGGAGAAGTCGGTTTCTTCCGCGGACCCGGACGCAGGGAGATAGGGCACGGCCAGCTGGCGGAGAGGGCCCTGGCATCGGTCGTACCTCCTGAGGACGTTTTCCCATACACGATAAGGATTGTATCCGACATACTGGAATCGAACGGATCTAGTTCGATGGCAACGGTATGCGGGGGAAGCCTGGCCCTTATGGACGCGGGTGTCCCTGTCTCGAGCTCGATCGCAGGCGTTGCGATGGGATTGATCAAGGAGGGCGATTCTTACGCGATCCTGACAGATATACAGGGGCTTGAAGATCATATCGGAGACATGGACTTCAAGGTTACAGGCAGCAGAGGTGGTATAACGGCGATCCAGATGGATGTGAAGATCCACGGGATCAACAGGGCGATCATGGAGGAAGCGCTCGATCAAGCCCACAAAGCGAGGATGGAAATACTGGATATAATGGATAAGACCATCTCGAAATCACGGGATGATATATCGCCCTACGCACCGAAGATCATACAGTTGAAGATCGATGTCAGCAAGATCGGTGAGATTATCGGTCCTGGTGGAAAGATGGTCAGGCATATCCAGGATACTTCAGGTGCGAAGATCGATATCGATGACGACGGTACAATACAGATATCCGCCGTCGACAAGGTGGCCGGTGACAAAGCCCTGGAGATGGTTCAGGCTATAGTAGAAGAACCGGAGGTCGGAAAGGATTACAACGGCACCGTCAAGGCAATAGTGAACTTCGGTGCTTTTGTGGAGATCCTTCCAGGCAAGGAGGGGCTTCTGCACATATCCGAGATCGAGAATCGCAGGGTCGGTAAGGTTGAGGACGTTCTCAGCCTAGGCGAGGAAATCAAGGTCAGGGTCATCGGTATCGATAAGGAAGGCAAGATAAGATTGAGCAGGAAAGTTCTTCTGTAATTAATCTCGATGCTTAAACTTCCCCGCCCCCACAAGGTGCTTCTGGAATCGGGAGCAGTATTACTCTACCAGCGCAATCCCGTCTCGTCGACCAATGCATTCGGTGTATGGATTAAATCGGGTTCCAGGGACGAGATGGATTCCGAAAGAGGATTCAGTCATTTCCTCGAGCATCTCGTTTTCAGGGGCACCCGCAGACGCAGCGCGCTTCAGATAGCGTTGGACCTCGAGGAGATCGGGGGCGCCTGGGACGCTTTCACCGGCAAGGAATCGACATGCTATCACGGCAAGGTGCTGGAGGAGCAGTTCGAGGTGCTGGTCGACGTCTTTTCCGATATAATCTCCAAACCGTCGATTCCAAAAGAAAGCCTCGGGCTCGAGAGGAAGATAATTAAGGAGGAGATAAGAAGTATAAAAGATTCGCCGGAGGATTTGGCGAACGAGATGTTTCTTAAAACCGTATTCAAGGGGCATCCCCTCGGAAATCCGGTGACCGGCCGGATTAGTGATATTTCAGGATGCAACAGGCGTGATCTCGTCTCCTTTCACAAGAAGAGATACACGCACCCGAACACGGTGTTCGGGTACGTAGGCGATCTTGCCGTAGGGTCCGTGACCTCGATCCTCGACGGTCGGTTCAAACTGGCGAACGGCAGTCCCCCCACCGGTAGTCTCGGAGCCGCCGGCAACGGCGGCAGGATCAGGTCGGTAGTAAGACCTGACCTCACGCAGTCTCATATCTGCATAGGGTCGGAAACGGTCGGGGCCTCCAGCCCTTACCGGTATCCGCTTCTCATACTGTCCAATGCCATCGGGGGAGGTGTATCATCGAGGCTCTTTCAGAGCTTGAGGGAGAGAACGGGCCTGGCGTATTCGGTATACAGCTTCACGAACTTCTGGCAGGATACAGGGGTGATATGTTTTTATTTCTCCGTGGATCCGCGGAACGTGGGAAGGGCGATCGAGATCTTCCGTGCAGAGATGGAAGCCGTGCGTGACGGCCGGCTCGGTGATACGGAGATCAAAAGCGCAAAAGCGCAGGCAAAAGCCGCACTGATCTTCGGAATGGAGAATATCGAAAACAGGCTTTTCAGGCTTTTCAACTGCGAGTTCTATCTCGGCGGCTATGTTGATCCTGTTAAAGCGATAGCGGACTTGGAGAAGGTGGATGCGGATCAGGTGGCGGAGGCGTCATCGAAGTTCCTGGACGAGACCAAATTGAGCTATGTAACCTGCGGTCCCGCTGCCATCAGGCGGGTTGCGGCCGGTATTCACGGTCCGAGAAGTTGATTTAGAGGTGCTTGGAGCATCATGTGCGACGATATGGAAAAGCGCAGCCTGGACATCGCCGGGGTCATCATCCGGTACCTGCCTCATTACGAGGGATTGCCGCCGATCAGACGAATGACGGAAGGAGCGAGCGGGTACGATATACTGGCTGCTTGCAGGGACGAGATGACGGTGCCACCACGGGAATGCGTTCTTGTTCCGGCCGGCTTCAGTCTATCGATTCCGCCGGGTTATGAGGCGCAGGTGCGCCCGCGGAGCGGTCTGGCGTTGAGAAAACGTCTGGGACTCCTGAACAGCCCGGGTACGATAGACAGCGACTACCGTGGAGAGGTGGGGGTGGTAGTTTATAATTTCTCAGATGAGGATTATATCGTGCACCGGGGCGATAGGATAGCACAGCTGGTCTTCTGCAGACTGCCGGATGTCGAGATATCCGAGTCGGACGATCTGGATAGCACGGAGAGGGGATCGGGCGGATTCGGGCATACTGGATAGGGAGAACCGACAATGCCCGCTCTACTGATTTTCTTCATGATACCGGTTGCGGTAACCGTCCTCTACATTGTGTGGAGGATTGTGTGGGGATATACACCCGATTCGCTACCCGGTGTACTCGCTTACCACAAGGTGACGAGGTTTGAATTTGGTGGTAACTGGATGACTCCCTCCAGGTTTGCATCACAGCTCGATGCCCTGATCGACGGAGGTTATCGGTTCATCGGCGAGGAAGCGTTTCTAGAGACAATCTATGGAAGCCGCACCGGTTCCCCCAAGGAGGTTCTGCTGACTTTCGATGACGGCTACCAGGAGCTTATCGAATACGCCGTACCGCAGCTGGAGCGGAGGAGCATCCCCGCTTTGATATTCATCGTGAGCTCGTTCGCCGGCCTGGAGAACCGGTGGGAACTCGACTGGCCGGGCAGAAGGTTCACACATATGAGTTGGGACGAGGCCGCCGATCTTGCCGGCAGGGGTTTTTCCTTCGGTTCCCACACGCGTACACATAGGGATCTATCAAGGCTTACTTTGGAAGAGGTGCGCGAGGAGCTCGTTCTCTCCCGGAGTGAGATAGAGATCAAGCTTGGACTTACGGTGGAATCGCTGTCCTACCCGTTCGGGCGTCTGAACCGTGTTATAGCGGAAGAGGCCTCGCTGGCCGGCTACCGTGCCGCATTCTCACTATACCCGCCGCGTGGATACCGGTCCGGCGAGCGTTTCGCTCTTCGAAGGGAAGGTGTTTATATAATAGACACCGCATTTTGCATAAAGAATAAGCTGGGAAGGGACGGCTTTTTCTGGATCGAGGACATAAAGGGGAGGGCGATAAACGGAGTATCCGTGCTAACACCGCTGCTCAAAGGCGACAGGTATTAGTGCGATTTTTATCGGTTCCGACGACTCCATCTCAACTCGTAGGAGAAACCGTCCTTTTCGGGATTGTACTCTAGACCCGCCCGGTCCGCCATTTCCACCAAGTCGCCCGGGACTATCTTTCTGGCGGCGAGTATTTCCAGAATGAAAGGATAGGAGCCCTTCGATGCCTTGTATTGCTCAAGTCCCTCTCTTATCGACTCCTCCATCTGAGCATTCTCTATCCGTTTCAGCGAGGGAGAGCCGATCGCCTCCGGGCGGGCTAAGGGATCTATGAGGCCGGTGAGGGTTCTATAGTTCCATCCCGAACCGGCGATTGCGGGTACGACATACTCGCCGATCGTGAAACTCGCGATCAGGATGATGACGGCTGCGAAGGCCGGGGCGAATCTTCCCCTCCTTGCAACCTCATTCCTTAACACCTCGTCGCGCTGAACCGACATCGAGGGCCTGGATTCCTCTATTATCTCGAGCAGCTCCTTCTCGAGAAGGTTTTTCAGGGCTTCGTAGGTGCAGAACATTGGCATCCTGGCCTGTGAGATCAGCCAGTCTATGCTCCTGTCCCTGTCGAGGAGTTCGAACATGAATTCCTCGTACTTGCTCAGGGGCGGGGGATTCTCGACCGGCATATTCAACCGCCGTAGGACTATGCCGTCCTCCGGGAATATGCGCTTCAGCTCGGGCAGCTCGTCGATCCGCCTCATGCTCTCCATCAGCAGGCCATCGACCTGTATGGAAGTGTAGAATTTCACTCCCTTGAGCATCTGTTTACCCATTATGAACTTGTAATGGCTCTTCGGCCAGCTAAGGACATCTTGTATCGTTTCCTGGATCTGTTCGGAGAATATTAATTTCAACTCATCCTCGGAGAAGTACTTTTCCGAGACAAGGATGTCGGTCAGATCAAGATTCGTCTCAGCCTGGATCTGCTGCAGGTTGTTCATCTCCGTCCTGCCTATGAATCCATAACGCAGAAGATAGTCCTTGAGCGGATCCCTGGCTCTGTTGCGCCTGTCTCTCGTCGATATGACCGTGCCGTCCCTGAAGAAGACGGCCACGTGGTCCTTTCCCGATATCGAGAGCAGACCGGATTTCTGCTGCAGCGAGATAAGCTGGAATATTTCACTGAGGCCGAAATCCTTTACATCACCCTCGAATGCCATTTCCTTGCCTTTCTACAACAGGTCCGACAGCAGGGCCTCGGGAGTTTTTTCTTCTTCCTCTTCCCGATTTTCCACGGTCCGTGTCTCGCTACTATCGGCGACCTTCAACTCCGGCGGCAGAATCCTGTAGTTTCTCGGTTCCGGAGGCGCCTTCACTCTCAGGGAAACGAAATATCCCAGTACCAACAATGCTGTAGGAATTATGATTTTCCACAGGGACATGTGAAGGTAGAATATCCTAGGATCCTTGAAATAGAAACCGCCCCAGGCGAGGGACAGGAAAGCACAAGCGCCGGCTACCAATACTATCGCACCGGAAAAGACATAACCGTGATATATGTATGATGCCCCGGGGACGAGATATATCTTCCACCTGTTCCTTCTGTTTCTTTCATCCCCTATCTTCTGCCTCTTGTGACGGAGCAGCGCCTCCATCACCTTTAGGCTGGAGAGTCCCTCGATGACGCCGGAGCAGCTCGAGCACAGCCTTATTCCGGTCTCGGCATCCGAGCATTCGGTGCAGGTCGCGGTGCCGCAGTTATCGCAGCGGAACACCTTCCAGCTTGCCGGTGTACTCCTGGAGATTATAGGGGCTATTATCATCGTCGCCAGAAGCAGGATCCATATCCTATGGAAAGGGAACAGTGTGAACGGCTGCAGGACCTCACTGACGGGAACACCATCGATCATATCGGCTTCACGGGCCGCAATGCGCCACAGCTCGGTACGGTCGAATCCACAGGAATAGACCGCCTGTTTCTCGAGCCTGGTTGCCGGATTTGCCTTCCTGAAGTCCTCGATACCAAGTTTGTTCGCGTTCTTAAGAGCGAAGCTCGACTGTCCGAACAGCATCTTGTTTATATAGGTCTGGCCGATGTTGTAGTGTGCGAGTGCGTTGGTCGAATCGATCGCTATAACGTTCTGATAACCTGCGAGTGCCTTATCGTATTCCCCCTGCTTGAAGTAGATGTTTCCTAGGTTCAGGTAGGCGGCCGCGAAATCGCTCTTCATCGAGACCGACTCCAGGAGGTACTGTTTGGCCAGATCCAGTTGATCCAGGCGGTACATCAGCGTTCCCAGCGCGTATTTCCTCTCCGCCTCGAAAGCGGGATCATCGATCTCGCCAATCGTCCTGATGAGGTCCTCGTCGGCTCCCCTCTCGTTTATCAAAGCAAGACGGCGCGTGACGCTTCCGCTGTCGAGCGCTGGCAGGAATATGCCGGAGCCGGCGGTCAGTATCGATCCGGCAGAAATGAGGAGCATCATGGCCACAACTACGCCCTTTTCCTTCCGGTTCATGCAGGGCCAGAGTACGAGAACCAGAATCGATGAGTACAGAGCTGCACCAAGCCTCATAATCACGAGTGCAACGGCGACAAGAAGTCCTGCGAAGCTATCCGGATGGAACGCGAACCGCTTTGAATACAGCTCGTTGAACTTATGAACCAGCATGGGCCAGTACTTTATTACGAGAACAAGGAGAATGATCGAGATCGTAGCGAGCATGGAAGCGGCCGTTATGAGCATCAGGTTGAGTCCCAGGAGTGATTGTGTATGGTAACCGCCGATCTGACGTTCGATCCCCTCGATGAGGTATTGAATGAACACCGTGTCGAGACACTTGAGCTCCAACAGGGCGAGCGAGTACAGCGGATCCGGGAAATCACCCGAGAGCTCCGCGGCCAGAAGAAACTTCTCTCGGGCCTTGTCACTGTTGCCAAGCTCGACCAGCTCCAGTCCCTCCCTGTACAGTATCCTCGATGTGAGAGCGAATGAAGGCGATCCCATAGTAAGTTCATGGGATGTATGCTTTCTGAGGTTGGTACTGTCGATGCGCTCTAGGGAGCTGGCCCGTGCTGGAGTGCAAAATGCAATAACGAATAAAGTTACGAGTGCAGCTCGGACGGCTCCCCGGATCATGATCTTATGTAAGGTTTTGTTTTTCACCTATTTTCACGTAGTTCCGCGCTCTCCTGAATGCTACTATTCCCCTTTCAGAGCACTTCGGCAAAAATCGTGCCGCTAACGATCGACGTATCTTTAGCTGGAATCAGGAGTTATTTCTGTGTTTACTTCGATCGAAAAGGGTGTTAATAAATAAGCCGGAGAGTTGGAGTTGAGAGAGTAAACGGGAATGGAGAATCAAGGGAGCTAGAGATGCAATTGGTCGAAATATCCGATGTCGGAGCGTACACCGGAGAGGAAGTAACACTCAAAGGGTGGGTTTACAATATCAGATCCAGCGGAAAGATCCTCTTTATTCTGATGCGCGACGGCACGGGTATCATTCAGTGTATAGTGGAACGCTCGTCCGTAGGCGATGAACTATTCGAGCAAGTCTCCCGCCTGACTCAGGAATCGTGCATCGAGGCACAGGGTGATGTCCGCGAGGACAGCAGATCACCCGGCGGGTACGAGCTGGGTATCTTGGGATTGAAGGTGCTGCAGTACGCTGAGAAATACCCTATAACACCGAAAGAGCACGGCATGCCGTTTCTGATGGACCACCGGCATCTCTGGTTGCGAAGCTCGCGTCAGCATGCGATTCTCAAGGTAAGGGCGGGTCTTATCCGGTTTATAAGGGAGTTCTTCGATAACAGGGGCTTCATATGCTGTGATACGCCGATATTCACGCCCAATGCATGCGAAGGGACCACGACGCTCTTCGAAACCGATTACTTCGGTGACAGGGCGTTCCTCACGCAGAGCGGCCAACTGTACAACGAAGCCACCGCAGCGGCTTTCAGGAAGGTTTACTGCTTCGGGCCGACGTTCAGGGCCGAGAAGTCCAAGACACGCAGGCACCTCATAGAGTTTTGGATGGTCGAGCCGGAGGTCGCATTTGCCGAATTGGACGACATAATTCAGCTGGCCGAGGATTTCATCGTCGAGATCGTCGGCAGATCGTTGGAATCGTACAGGGATATACTGGTCGATGTGCTCGAGCGGGACGTGAAGATACTCGAAGCCGTACAACCACCGTTCCCGAGGATATCGTACGATGAGGCGGCGGGAATCCTTGGAGAAAGCGGCGTGGATTTCGAGTATGGTGGTGACTTCGGAGGCAACGACGAAACCGTCCTGGCCGGAAGGTTTGACAGACCGTTCTTCGTGCATCGGTTCCCATCGGCCATCAAGGCGTTTTACATGCAGCCCGATCCGGATAATTCAGATCTGAGCCTGTCTGTGGACCTTCTCGCACCGGAGGGTTACGGGGAGATAATAGGAGGGGGGCAGCGTATACATGACCTGGAACTTCTGGAAAGACGAATAGAGGAGGAGGGACTGCCCAGGAAAGCCTTCGAATGGTACATCGACCTTCGCCGCTACGGAGCGTTTCCTCATTCGGGATTCGGGCTCGGTGTCGAACGCACATTGGCCTACATATGCGGGATAAAGCATGTGCGTGAAACGATTCCCTTTCCCCGCCTGCTGAACAGGCTTTCTCCCTAGATGGGTGATTATATCCCTCGATTCGGCACCAACGTTCCGCGGCGTGGACTTACCGAAGGGTATGTGAACTCCCGCCGGGAGCCTCCACCGCGGCAGCGGGCGGAGGTCCTTTCACCGTGGAGCTTCCCTGTTGACCGAGTCGATTCCATTTGCTAATTTATAATGTCCTTTTTCATTTCACCTCCATCCATTTCAGGAGGGAATTTGTTGAAAATCATTCGCTTACATGTTCCTTTGATTGTTTCACTGTCACTTTTCATCCTGCTCGTTCAGCCGTCGGTTTCGCCCGTACAAGCCGGTGAAAATGAGGATTTTCGCTTCTCCATGAGGCTCAAGTCAGATGGTATGTTTGTAGCCGCGGCCGAGGAGTTTCTCCGTTTTGCGGATAAGTACCCCAGAAGCGTATTCAGAGCCGATGCCATATTCAATGCCGGAGAGGCCTACATGCAGGCCGGTGAAGCCCTGAGAGCACTTGATGCATTCGGGACTTTTCTCGATTCATACCCGGGCGACGAGAGTGCCTGCAAGGCCAGGTTCTACCGTGGCCGGATATTGGCGGCGATGAAGAGGTACAGGGAGGCCGCTGGGGAATTCCTCTCGGTGGGAGAGGAATATGTCGACTGTCCCCTGGCTTCACAGGCCGCGCTTGAAGCTGGTGAGTGCCTGCTCTCGGCCGGTGATCCCGGGGAAGCCGCCGGTGTGCTCAGGAGGCTATTCGGCGAGGCTGGTGATTCCGATCTGACTCCGAGGGTGGGGTACAGCCTGGCCCTCTCCCTCATAAACATAGGAAGGGATCTCGAAGCCGACAGGACGCTGGAACGGATCGTATCGGGATATCCCTCATCGCCCGTTGCGGCCTTGGCCCTGATCAAACTCGGGGACAGGTCGCTCGAATCCGGAGAGATGGAGAAGGCCGAGGAGTATTTCAGAAAGGTTATGGATAACTACAGGGAGAAATCACTGCGTGAAAAGGCCCTGTTCAAGATCATCGATATTCAAAGATCTACCGGTTCGGACGGTCCTCTTCTGGATGGATCGAGGGAGTACCTCGAAGACTTCCCTGACTCGCCGCGCAGGGGCGATGTCTTCATGAATTCGATAGAAGCGGCACGCAGGCTGGGAAAACTCGATGAGGCTCTTGAGCTGATAGGGGAGTGCGGGCGTGAGGGGGCGGTTGTAGACAGCACGGGCGCCATCAGGATCATCGAGGCAGGCATACTATCGGAGAAGGGAAAAACAAGCGAGGCACTCGAGGTGGTGAGGGATTTCAGACGTCATTATGCTGGATCGCCTCACATAGGTGAGGCCCTCAGGCTCGAGGCCGGCCTGCTGCTTGAAGCCGGGGCGTACGGTGAGGCCTCCAGGGTTTACCATCTCGTGCTTCTCGAAGGTGCGGTCGGCGATGAAAGGCTTTCGGTGCTGGAACGCCTGGCATCGGTCTCTTCGGAGCAGCTTGCCGATACGCTTTCCGCCTTGGTCTACCTGGATATGATAATGAAAGAGGACGGAGATGGAGAGAGAGGCGAACGGGCGCTCTGGCGGGCAAGTCGTTTGAGAGAGGCCTTGGGGGATGTTGCAGGGGCCGAGGATGGGTATAGGCTGCTCGAGGATAATTTTCCCTTCGGACCCTATGCGGAGGATGCCGGGGAGAGGCTCGATGCGCTGTCGTTCGTGCAGAGATGGGGACGGGATACGGCCGAGATGCTTGAACGAATAGCCGCTTCCGATAAGCCGAGGGCGGAGAGGTTGCTTGATACGGGTGTTGTGCTGGCCGATATCGCCGGCGATACCGAAGGGGCCATCGGCCGACTGAAAGAAGCCGTCGACGCGGGGCTTCCCGATTCTCTCGCTCCAAAGGCGCATTACTACATCGGCCGGAGCCACATCAGAAAGTACGAGTTGGACGCCTCTGCGGGCCGGGCTTCTGATAGTGATCGTGAGAAGGCACTATCCAAGTGGCTCGAAGTGGCGCGAAACTTTACCGGGACGCGCTGGGGCGGGTCGGCCCACAGGGGATATTTGGAGCTGAAGTTTTCCAAATGGAACCTCGAAACAAAGCTTTCCAGGCTGGATGAGTTTTACGGTTTCTACGGTGATGGGGATGATGGGTGGTGGGCTCTAGGAAGGAAGATGGATTTCCTCTACGATGCAGCGAAGGAGGGCGAGTCGTGGGCGGCGGACAGCGCTCTGGTCATATGCGGTGTACTGCTCGGTAATGACGCTCCACGTGAGGAACGGATGGAGGCGGCCCTGAAGAAGGCTTATCTGATGAGAATTCGGGGGGAATCGGATGAGGCGGTCTCATCCTTCGTTGATTTCATATCGATGAGCGGCTCCGATCCGAGGAGCGTGCTGGTTCTCTACGATCTCGGCGAGCTGTATATGAGACTCGGGGACTACGAGAATGCTCGGGATGCTTACCTGGACTGCATCGACCGTGGGGGACGTGCATCGTATACCGAAAAATGTATGCTCAGATTGGGTGACTGTTATTACTACCTGCGCGATTTTGATAAGGCGGCCGGTACGTACGGGGAGTTCACCGTGCGCTACCCCAGCAGCGACCTTTCGTTAGAGGCGGCTTACAGGCAGGCCCTGGCCCTCGAGAGTATGGGCCGTTCGGCAAGTTCCGATTCAATAATCTTCATTATGGCAGGGAACGAATCCCTCGAGAGGAGCCTTAGGATCAGGGTGATTCGCAGGGCGGGCCGGCGATTGTACGCCGGTGGTGACGTGGGCGGGGCTAGGAAGCTGATCGGGGAATTAGTGTCACTCGAGCCAAGCGCCGCCAACCTGGAGCTATTCGCTGATATCCTGTTCGACAACGGCGAGTACAAGCTTGCAGCCGGCAGCTACTCCAGGTCTCTGAGAATCGACGGTGCTGATACATGCAGTGCGGTCGCCGGAAGGGCGAGGTCCTATTACAGGATCGGTGAAATCGACGACGCGAACCGCGACATGATGATGCTGACCGCACGCTGCCCCGGTTTGGAGGGCACGGCCGCAGTACTTCTCGAGAAGGGGATAGCGGAAGTGGAGAGGGGACAGTATGCCGAAGCTCAGGAGACACTGGACGGCATCAGGGAGTCTTTCGGCGGCACGGATGAAGCGGCACGCGCCTTGTTCCATCTGGCCGTTTGCGATATGAAACGTGGAGGTTACGAGGATGCGGCCGGCAGGCTCAGCATCTTCCTGCGCGAATCACCCAATTCGAAGATCATCGATAAGGCGTATTTCAAGCTTGCATCGGCCTACTATGCATCCGGCAATCCGAACCTCGCCGTGAGGTATTACGCACTAGCCGCGGAAGCGTCGAGCGATGAGGATTTCAAATACATGGCGATGAGAAATCTGGGAAACCTATACCAGGATCTCGAGGAATGGGAGAGGGCGGCGTCGACCTGGCAGCGGATCACCGAGCTTTTTCCTGCCAGGGAGGGAATCGTGGAGACCTTCTTCAATCTCGGATTCTGCTATAACCAGGCCGGCAGGCACAGGCTGGCATACGAGGTTTACACGAGGATACCGGCGGTCGCTGCGGACGAAGAGCAGCGGGGCAGAGCGCATTACTGGGCGGGAATGAGCCTGAAGAGTCTGGGGGAGTGCTCCGAAGCAGTCCGGGAATTCTTACGTGTACCCTATCTGCGCACGGGAGGAATGTGGGCCGTGACCTCGAAGCTCGAAGCCGCGGCATGCTACGAGATGATGGGGAACAGGGGATCGGCTGAGAAGATTTACAACGACGTGATTTCGGCCCATGGTGCTGGATCAGACTGGGGGTCGGTGGCGAAGAAAGCGCTCGATCGTCTTCAGGGCGCCGCTGATCCGCCGGATGAAGGGAAAGGGCCGGGCGTCAGCGGAGGGAAAGGACATATGGATGGCTCGTGAGCATCTCGTAGTCAAGGGAGCACGTGAGCATAATCTCAAAGATTTAACCGTCAAGATTCCACGTAACGAGCTTGTCGTGATAACCGGACTGAGCGGCTCCGGAAAGTCTTCACTGGCTTTCGACACCATATATGCGGAAGGGCAGCGTCGCTATGTGGAATCGTTGTCGAGCTACGCCAGACAGTTTCTCGAGCAGATGGAAAAACCCGATGTTGACAGCATCGAGGGGCTCTCCCCCGCAATCTCGATCGACCAAAAGACAACATCGCGGAATCCGCGTTCGACAGTCGGCACCATTACCGAGATACACGATTATATGAGAGTGCTTTTCGCGCGTGCAGGAGCTCCTCACTGCCCGGGTTGCGGACGCAGCATATCAAAACAATCGATAGCCCAGATAGTAGATAAACTGAAGGGGACGGGTGAAGGGACCAGCCTGGTCATAATGGCACCAGTCGTAAAGGGACGCAAGGGGCAGCACCGTGCGCTGTTCGAGAAGCTAATCAGGGATGGTTTTACAAGGGTCCGCATCGATGGTTCGATGATGGAGCTTAGCGGGGATATTGATCTGGAGAAGAACAAGAAGCACTCGGTCGAGGTGGTTGTTGACAGGCTGAAGGTCAAGGAGGGAATCGAGAGGCGCCTGGCGGATTCCACCGAGATAGCGGCTGGAGTCGGCGGGGGTGTCGTCAGCGTTCTCGAGAACGGTAATGAGAGATTATTCAGCCTGGAGCACTCCTGCCCTTACTGTAGTAGAAGCCTCGGAGAGATCTCACCGAGAATGTTCTCTTTCAATTCCCCATACGGGGCGTGTCCGGCGTGTCACGGCCTCGGGGCGGGAATGGATTTCGCCATGGAGTTGGTCGTTCCCGATACGGGGCTCAGCATAGCAGAGGGTGCGCTCGCGCCGGTCGGTCCGCTCAAGCAGAACTGGTTCCGCTTCCGGTTGGAATCACTTGCGAAAAAGTACAGATTCTCACTCGATAAACCCTTCGTCAAGCATTCGAAGAAGGTCAGGAAGCTGGTGCTTTACGGTTCGGATGAGGAGATCGTCGTATACTACGATTTCGAGAAGGGAAAGGGCGAATACTACACGAAGTGGGAAGGGGTCATACCGAATCTGAGAAGAAGGTACCGCCAAACGAAATCCGAAGGTATACGGCGCTGGATAGAGCGGTTCATGACCACGACCCCGTGTAAGGAATGCGGAGGCAGCAGGCTCAAGCCCGAGAGCCTCGCCGTTACGATCGACGGCAGGAATATCGCCCAGGTTTCGGGCATGACGGTCGAAAGGGCGAGGGAGTTCTTCGATAGGCTCGAACTGGCGGGAAACGACAGGATCATCGGGGATCCCCTGATAAAGGAGATACTTTCGAGATTGGTGTTCCTGGATGATGTGGGATTGAGCTATCTCACCTTGGATCGCTCCGCGAAGACCCTCGCCGGCGGTGAAGCTCAGCGAATCAGGCTGGCCACTCAGATCGGATCCAGGCTGGTTGGTGTTCTCTACATACTCGATGAACCGACTATAGGCCTTCATCACAGGGATAACGCCAAGTTGATATCCACACTCACACAGCTCAAGGAAGCGGGCAACACGGTGATTGTGATAGAGCACGACCGGGATACTATACTTTCGGCCGACTACGTTATCGATCTGGGGCCCGGGGCGGGCGAGAACGGCGGTGAGGTTGTGGTAGCCGGCCCCCCGCAGAGTATTATCAAGGCTTCGGCCAGCCTTACCGGGCGCTACCTGAAAAAGGAGCGGTTCTTCGAACTGAAAACGAAGAGCTGCAGGGGAACCGGCCGTGTTCTAAAAGTAGTCGGCGCCCGTGAGAACAATCTCAAAAGCATCGACGTGGAATTTCCTCTTGGAAAACTGGTATGTATCACGGGTGTATCCGGGTCCGGCAAGAGCACGCTTCTGAACGATATCCTCTACCGAGCGCTGAAGCGACACTTCTACAAAAGCACGGAACTTGCGGGGTTGCATGATGGGATCGAGGGGATCGAGCTCATAGACAAGGTGATCAATATCGATCAGTCCCCTATAGGAAGAACTCCGCGTTCGAATCCCGCCACCTACACCGGCGTGTTCGGCCCCATCAGGGATATATTCTCGAAACTGCCCCCTTCCAGGGTCAGAGGCTATAAACCCGGAAGGTTCAGTTTCAATGTCAGGGGGGGGAGGTGCGAGGCATGCAGGGGTGAGGGCATGATTAAAGTAGAGATGCACTTTCTTCCTGACGTATACGTGCACTGCCAGGAGTGCAAGGGGAAGCGGTACAACAGGGAGACACTCGAGATTTCTTACAAGAACCGCAACATTGCGGAGATTCTGGATATGACGGTCGTCGAGGCTTTGGATTTTTTCGAGAATATACCGGCAGTCAGGAGGAAACTCAGCGTGCTCTGCGATGTAGGACTCGGATACATGCGTCTGGGTCAGCCGGCGACAACCCTTTCGGGCGGTGAGGCCCAGAGGGTGAAGCTCGCCTCGGAGCTATCGAAGATCGGGACGGGGAATACGGTTTATATTCTCGATGAGCCCAGCACCGGGCTTCACTTCGAGGATGTCAAACTGCTGATGATGGTGCTCGACGAACTGGTTGATAGGGGTAACACCGTACTCGTCATAGAGCACAATCCGGATATCATAAGGCTGGCCGATCACATTATAGATCTGGGCCCGGAGGGCGGCGAAGGGGGCGGTGAGGTTGTATTCTCGGGCACTCCGGGCAAGATCGTCGAGTGCGAACGTTCCCATACAGGCGGCATGCTGCGAAAGTTCATGAAGCCACCGATCGAAAAAAGGGATAAAAGAGGAAAAAGAATATAAATTGATATTGACCAATGATGGTGATTGGGGTTAATCAAAGGGGTTGATTATGTCGAAGAAAACAGCACTATACGATTCGCATATCGAGCAGGGCGGAAGGATCGTCGAGTTCGCCGGATTCGACATGCCTGTGACCTTCGAAGGTATTCTTGCCGAGCACAGGAGGGTGCGGAGCAAGGTGGGGCTCTTTGATGTAAGCCATATGGGGGAGATAGAGGTCGCAGGCGACGGCGCCGACGAGTTTGTCGAATACGTGGTTACACAGAAGGTCGTCAAGCAGGACGACGGACAGATCCGTTATACGGTTGCGTGCAACAACGGGGGGAAGGTGCTCGATGACCTTCTCGTGTACAAATTCTCGAAGAAGAGGATCCTTCTCGTAGTCAACGCAGTGAATACTGAGAAGATCTACGAACACGTCAAGGAGCTGGTCCCCGAGGGGCTGGAGATCAAGAACCTGAGTGATTCTACGGCGCAGATAGCCGTGCAGGGACCGCGTTCGCTTGACCTTCTCAAGTCATGCGGGATATCTTCGACAGTCAAAAAGGATATTGAGGAATTGAGCTACTACAGGTTTATAAGTTTCGAGCACGATGGGAGCGAGGTGATTCTCTCGAGGACCGGCTATACTGGTGAGCTCGGTTATGAGATATACGTTAAGCCCGAAATGGCGGCGGGGCTATGGAAGGAACTCCTGGAGAAGGGCAGGGATATCGGAGCGGCGCCGATAGGGCTGGGGGCAAGGGATACGTTGAGGTTCGAACCGTCTTTCTGCCTTTACGGGCACGAGCTCGATGAGAAGACCTCTCCGCTGGAAGCCGGCCTATCATGGGTTGTGAAGTTCAAAAAAGGTGACTATGTTGGGCGTGAAGCACTCGAGTCTGAAAGGGATGAGGGACCGGCCCGGAAGCTTGTGGGCTTCGAACTGGGGGGCAGGGGGATCGCCAGGCAGGGATTCGAGGTCAAGCAGGGATCGCGGAAAATCGGTGTGGTGACGTCCGGGACATTCTCTCCCACCCTGGAAAAGAGTCTGGCCATGGCGATCGTGTCGAGTGATATAGATCCGGAAAACGGGGATTTTTCGATAGACATAAGGGGGAAGGCGGTCGCGGCCGGATTAGTAGAATTACCGTTTTATAAAAGTCGTGCAGGCGATTGAATCGAACTCTAAAAGGAAGGTGATCGATGGTTCCAAAGGATTGCACGTTCACGAAAGAACACGAATGGGTTTACGTCGAGGAAGGAATGGCCGTAATCGGCATAAGCGACTACGCCTCCGGCGAGCTAGGAGACATAGTATACGTAGAGCTGCCGGAGCCTGGCACAAACGTGAAGCAAATGGATCCGATCGGGACGATCGAGGCGGTCAAGACCGTCGCCGATATCTTCTCCCCCGTCAGTGGGGAGGTGACCGAGGTGAACGAAAAGGTCATCGACTCGCCGGAGGTAATCAACAGCGATCCATACGGAGAAGGTTGGTTCGTCAAGGTAAAGATGGAGGATCCGGTGGAGTTGGACGCCCTTTTCAGCTATGAGGAGTATCAGGAGTTTCTGGGCGAGCAGGAACCGGAGGATTCCGAGGAGAACGACGACGAAGAGGAATGACAGATGAGCTATATCCAGAACACAGATGAAGACAGAAGTGATATGCTGAGAAGCATCGGTGCATCCTCTATCGGCGAGCTGTTCGAAACCTTGGAGGACGGCATACTCGTCGAGGATGGGCTTGATCTCCCACCTCCTCTCAGCGAGGCCGAGGTGGCCTCGCTGTTCCGGCGAATCGCCTCGAAGAACCACCCGGCCTCCTGCATGGCGAGCTTCTTGGGTGGAGGCATATACGACCGTTACATCCCTGCTGTTGTGAGGTACGTTCTCTCTAGAGGAGAGTTCTACACGTCGTACACGCCATACCAGGCGGAGGTGAGCCAGGGGACGCTACAGGCGATCTACGAGTACCAGACAATGATCTCTAGACTGACCGGAATGGAGGCGGCGAACGCCTCCTTGTACGACGGGGCGACCGCTCTGGCCGAATCCGTAATCATGTCCTGCGCGATCAAGCGGAAGTCCAAGGTGCTCGTGCCCCGGGCGCTGCATCCCGGCGCCAGGGCGGTTCTCGAAAGCTACTCCAAGGGAAAGAGCATCGATATCGGAGAGGTTCCCTTCCTCGAGGATGGATCGCTCGATACCGGAATGCTGGAGAGATCAATCGACGGTGATACGTCCGCGGTCGTGATATCCCAGCCGAACTATTTCGGAATAATCGAGAAGGCCCCGGAGATATCCGACCTCGTACATTCGAAGGGCGCGCTTCTTGTTTCCTACGTGGATCCCGTATCACTGGCCGTACTCGCACCGCCGGGCGAATACGATGCCGATATAGTTGTCGGTGAGGGGCAGTCCCTGGGAAATCCACAGAATTTCGGCGGTCCACTACTCGGATTCATGGCCACTAAGAAATCGTATATAAGAAAATGCCCAGGCCGCCTGATCAGCGGTGCCGTCGATAAGGACGGCAGCCGTGGATACGTTATGACCCTGCAAACGCGTGAACAGCACATCAGAAGGGAAAAGGCCACTTCGAATATATGCACCAACGAGGGATTGTGCGCCCTCTCGGCCGCTGTATACCTCTCGGCCCTGGGCGAGAAGGGATTCAGGGAAGTGGCCGTTCAGAGCATGTCGAAGGCTCATGCCCTCCATTCGATGCTGTCGGACTCGACGTACTGCGATCTGCCTTTCAGCGGTGAGTTCTTCCAGGAATTCGTAATCCGTGTTTCTGTCCCCGCCGCGGATTTCTGCACGAGAGCCAGGGAGGCGGGTGTCCTGGCGGGCATACCGCTCGAGAGAGATTTTCCCGAGCTCGGGAACCGATCCCTCCTCGTTGCCGTTACGGAGAAGCGCACGAAGGACGAACTGCAACTCTACAGGAGCCTTATCGAGGAGATCGGAGGATCGGATGAGTAAGACTGTATTCGAGAAAGGAAGGAAGGGTAGGGGTGGGGATTTCATTCCGCCGAATGACTGCCCCGATCACCGGATAGACCTGCCCGATTCCAGGAAGACACCGATCGGGCTGCCACAGGTGGGGGAGCAGGAGGTCATACGCCATTACATGGATCTTGCGTCCAAGAACTACAGCATAGATAGAGGGATCTATCCGCTTGGCAGCTGCACGATGAAATACAATCCTCTGATCAACGAGGAGGCAGCGGGATTGGCGGGATTCACCGGCATACATCCCCGGCAGAGAGCGGAGGATGTGCAGGGCGCTCTCGAGGTGATGTTCGAGCTCGAATCGGCGCTGTGCGAGATATGCGGTATGGATTCATTCACGCTTCAGCCGGCGGCCGGAGCCCATGGCGAGCTGCTCGGGATGATGATCGCCAAGGCGTATCTCGAGGAGAAGGATCCGAACCGGAAAACCGTACTCGTACCCGACTCCGCCCATGGAACGAATCCGGCGAGCGTGGCTCTATGCGGATTCAGTCCAAAGACGGTACGGTCGAACGATAAGGGGCTGATCGATCCGGATGAGCTGGGACGGGAGATAGACGATAAGACGGCGGTGCTTATGCTGACGCTGCCGAATACGCTGGGTCTCTTCGAGAAGGATATAGTCGAGATCGTGGAGATGATGCACTCAGCCGGCGCACTCGTATACATGGACGGGGCGAACATGAACGCCCTGCTCGGTATAATCAGGCCCGGAGAGATAGGAATAGACATCATGCATCTGAACCTCCATAAGACCTTTTCCACGCCGCACGGCGGCGGCGGTCCCGGTTCCGGCCCCGTTGGCGTCAAGGAGCATCTCTCGGATTACCTGCCGATCCCACGGGTCGTAAGGGAAGGGGATTCATTTGGATTGTCGCACGATTCACAAAGATCGATAGGCACTATCCACTCCTTTTTCGGCAATTTCAATGTATTCATCAAGGCTTACGCCTATATAAGAAGACTGGGGGCTGCGGGGTTGAGAGAGGCTTCGGAGAACGCGATACTCAACGCGAATTACCTTATGTCGATTCTAAAGGATCATTTCGATCTCGATTATCCCGGACCCTGCATGCACGAGTTTGTGATCTCGGCGAGGAACCTGAAGAAATACGGCGTGCGCACGGTCGATGTGGCCAAACGCCTGCTCGATTACGGTGTGCACGCCCCTACCGTATATTTCCCGTTGATTGTAGACGAGGCCCTCATGATCGAACCAGTGGAAACCGAGAGCAAGGAGGATCTCGACCGCTTCGCCGAATTCATGAGGTTGATTGCGGAGGAGGCGAAGAACGATCCCGAGCTCCTGCTAGAGGCGCCGGTAAATACACCGGTCAGGCGGCTCGACGAGGCTACAGCCGCCCGGAATCCCGATCTCTGCTGGCCGTTCGATTGAACGGGCGGAAATGGAAGTGGGATGGTATGGGCCGATGGCTTCTCATAGATGACGGCCCGGCTTCCGGTAGTGAGAATATGGCCCGGGATGAATTTCTCCTCGACCGGACGGGGGAGGGGAGTATGCCGCCGGTGCTGAGGATCTACAGGTTCGATCCCCCTGCTCTTTCCATCGGATTTCATCAGAATCCGGTCAAGGCTCTCGATATCGATGCGGTGCGTAATGATGGGATCGACATCGTGCGCAGGATAACCGGGGGAAGGGCGCTCCTGCACGACGGGGAACTTACCTACTGCATAGCCGCACCAGCCGGTTCGGTCCTCTTCGATTCCGGTCTAGATATTTCTTTCAGGATGATAGCGAAGGTACTGGTGAGAGCCTTTCGTTCGGTAGGTGTCGGGGCCGGGCTGGTGAGAGGTTGCCGTCCGCCCGGCAGAACCGGACTCCTTTCCCCCTGCCTATCTTCGGTCAGCCGTCACGAGATAGCAGCAGCGGGCAGGAAGCTCGTCGGCAGCGCGCAGAGAAGGACGAGGTCATCCGTGCTTCAGCACGGATCGATACTGATGCGCCCGGCCTCCGCGGCTATCGTGAGGTATACAGGTGGAGATGAAGAATCTCTCGGAAGGAGGATCACGAGCGTTTACGAGGAAGCGGGAAGGGATGTCGGTGCTGATGAGATGAGAGCCTCGCTCATCGAGGCATTCGAAGAGGTGTTCGATGCCGAATGGGAAGCATTCGAGTTCGGTATGCGGGATCTGGACGATATAGAGCGCAGGAGGCTGGCGAAGGCAGGGGAGTTCGAAGCTCTCCTGAATGAAGAGGTGGCAGTATGATGCTACGTTTTCTGCTTAGAAGATCGCTCCAGGCGGTTCTGCTCGTATTCATAGTGCTGACCATAACATTCATTCTGCTCCAGCTGGCACCCGGTGATCCGATGGCTCGGTACTATAATCCAGAGATAGCGCCGGAGACCGTAGAGCTGATCAGGGAGCGAATGGGATTGGACAAGCCTGTCGCCGAGCAGTATCTCAGATGGATGGGCAGTTTCGTGCGTGGAGATTTCGGAACGAGCCTGCGTTACAACAGGCCCGTGAAGAGCCTTCTGGCCGATGCAATACCGAACACACTGCGCTTGACTGTATCCGCACTGTTCCTCTATATCGTGTGCGGTGTTGCACTAGGCGTCGCTTCCGCTGTAAGGCGGCATTCGCTGTTCGACAGGGTGAACACGGTCTCCGCACTGTTCGTATACTCCATTCCGTCATTTTGGCTGGCGTTCATGTTGAT
The DNA here is from genome assembly GCA_964422745.1 of uncultured bacterium. Classification (GTDB taxonomy): domain Bacteria; phylum Krumholzibacteriota; class Krumholzibacteriia; order Krumholzibacteriales; family Krumholzibacteriaceae; genus CAYRCK01. The sequence goes on along the minus strand of CAYRCK010000012.1, from coordinate 22,547 downwards.
ACTCCTGTTCTCACTCAAGCTCGGGATCCTGCCGTCCTCCCATATGCAGACGGTCGGGGCAGGCGAGCTCGGAGGCGTCGCCCTTTTCTTGGACCGGTTATGGCACCTAGTGCTCCCCGCGTTCGTGCTCGGGGTCTCCTCCGCCGCTGGTATGGCCCGTTACATGCGTGGCAGCATGCTGGATGTTTTCAAGGAAGATTACATGAGGACCGCGAAGGCGAAAGGCCTTCCTGCGAGCAGGATATATCTCAAGCACGCCATAAAGAATGCGGCGCTCCCGGCGGTTACGATAATAGGATTGAGCATACCTTTTCTGCTTGGCGGTGCGGTAGTGACCGAGAAGGTTTTCTCATGGCCCGGTATGGGCAGTCTCATGGTCGATGCAATATACGGTAGGGACTACCCTGTCCTTCTAGCCGTGAATTTCGTTGTTTCGGTGATGGTGATCCTGGGTAATCTGCTGGCTGATATCGGTTATGCAGTGCTGGATCCCAGGATATCGATCACGGGGGGTGAAAGCTCGTGAGCGGACCCGGCGAGAAGAAAAGTCCGAAGGGACCGCGTTCCCTCTGGTCGGACGGGTGGTCTAGATTCAGGAAGAACCGCATGGGTATGGCAGGGGCCGTGATCGTGGGTATCTTCTACTTGATAGCGGCCCTCGCACCCGTTTTGACTACGCACGATCCCGTGGAGCAGGGGGATATACCGAGGATGAGGTACCACGCTCCCAACCAGCAGCATCTTCTCGGTACGGATAAATTCGGCAGGGACGTGCTTACTCGAATACTCTACGGAGCCCGGATTTCGCTCCTGATAAGCTTTATAGCGGTGGCGATCGCGGCCGTGCTGGGTTCGGCTGTGGGGGCCGCTGCCGGATACATAGGTGGGATCGTGGATGCGGTGTTGATGCGGATAGTGGACGGCCTGCTGGCAATCCCGAGGATCTTTCTGCTGCTTACGTGCATATCCCTCTTTTCAGGATCGGTCTGGCTTATTATCGTGCTTCTAGGATTGACCAGTTGGATGGAAACCGCGAGGCTCGTCAGAGGCCAGGTGCTGTCGCTCAAGGGCATGGAGTTCATCCAGGCGGCCGAGGCCCTCGGTGTGGGTGGGAGGAGAATAGTGCTGAGGCATCTGATACCAAACACGCTCACCGTGATAATCGTGGCGGCTACACTAAGGATCGGTCGTATTATTCTTATCGAAGCGGCCTTGAGCTTTCTCGGCCTCGGTGTGCCCCAACCGACTCCGAGTTGGGGGCAGATGATCTTCAGTGGAAGGGATGTGCTTCTGAGCGCATGGTGGGTATCGACTTTTCCCGGAGTGGCGATCGCTGTAACGGTGATAGGCTACAATCTTTTCGGTGACGGGCTTCGGGATGCATTCGATCCTAGGCAGTACGTTTGATATCAAGCTCGATCCACCGGCCTGATAGCTGATGTGTGTAGGAACTCAGGGGTCGGTCGGGTGTAGGCGGCGAGTGGGAAGGAGAAATGCTGGATAGGGATGTTTTGCTGAAAGTGGAAGGGCTCACAACCGAATTCGAAACGGAGGAGGGTACTGCAAGGGTTGTGGACGGTGTCGATTTCGAAGTCGGCCGTGGTGAGACGGTCGGGCTGGTCGGGGAATCCGGCTGTGGCAAAACTGTAACGGCTCTTTCCCTGATGCGGCTGATCCCTGATCCGCCGGGGCGTATTACGGAAGGCTCCGTTCGTATCGACGGAAGGGAAACACTCGATCTGCCCGAAAGGGAAATGAGGAAGATCAGGGGTAACGAGATCTCGATTATTTTTCAGGAACCACTCTCGAGCCTCAACCCGGTTTTTACTTGCGGAGAGCAGGTTCGCGAAGCTATCGGACTTCATCAGAAGCTCGGAAGGAGGAGATCAAAGGAGAAGGCGATCGAGATGCTCCGCCTTGTGCGCATCCCGGATCCGGAGAGCAGGTACAGGAATTATCCGCACCAGATGAGCGGAGGCATGCGCCAAAGGGTCATGATAGCTATGGCGCTGAGCTGCGAACCTAAGCTGCTGATAGCCGACGAGCCCAGCACGGCGCTGGATGTCTCCGTGCAGGCGCAGATAATAGAGCTTCTTCTGGATCTGAAGAAGAGGATGGGGATGGCATTGCTCCTGATAACGCATGATCTGGCGGTTGTGGCGCAGATGGCTGAACGAGTGATAGTGATGTATGCCGGGCGTATCGTCGAGAAGGCACCGCTCGATGAGCTTTTCACTAATCCCGCTCATCCCTACACGATCGGCCTTCTCGATTCCGTGCCGAGATTGGGTTCAGTCAAGAGAAGGCTTCCGGTTATCCCGGGGAGCGTCCCGGATCCTCTCCGGCTTCCCGGTGGGTGCAGGTTCAGCGACAGGTGCTCGAGTGCAGTGGAGAGGTGCACTATCGAGGAACCACCGATGATATCCATCACCGGAAGCCACAGTTCACGGTGCTGGCTCAACGAGAGGGGCTGAGCTTGGGAATTCTCAGGGCTGAGGGCATAAGGAAATATTTCCGGTCTTCCGTCGGCCTGTTCCTGTCTTCAGGAAGACAGGTAAAGGCCGTTGATGGAGTGGATATCGAGCTTTATAGAGGGAAAACACTCGGGCTCGTCGGAGAGTCCGGGTGCGGCAAGAGCACTCTAGCAAGGATCATCCTCAGGCTGGAGACCCCCGATGAGGGGAGAGTTTTCGTCGACGGCATCGATTTCATGGCGCTGAAGGGGAAGGAGCTCAGGAAAACCAGACGGAGGATACAGATGGTGTTCCAGGATCCTTACTCTTCGCTCAATCCCCGAATGAGAATAGGTAAGACGATAGCGGAGGGGATCAGGATTCACAGGTTGGCCGGTCGTAACGAGATCGACTCGGTAGTGGCCTCTCTCCTAGATAGGGTGGGCCTCCCGCCTTCCGCCGCGTCCAAGTTCCCCCACGAGTTCTCGGGCGGCCAGAGGCAGCGTGCGGGTATAGCAAGGGCATTGGCCGTTCAGCCGGATATAATAGTGGCCGACGAGCCGGTTTCAGCGCTGGATGTATCGGTGAGGGCGCAGATAATCAACCTGTTGAAAGATCTACAGGAGGATATGGGTTTGTCTTACCTGTTCATCGCCCACGATCTTGGGATCGTCGAGCACGTGAGCGATTCCGTGGCCGTGATGTACCTGGGCAAAATCGTTGAGCTGGCCGATTCCGGTATGATTTTCAAAGCACCGCTGCATCCGTACACCAGGGGGCTGCTGGATTCCATACCGCTGCCCGAACCGGGCCGTAAGGCCGTCAGGGCGGCCATCAAAGGGGATGTCCCCTCGCCAATGGACGTTCCCACCGGGTGCGCATTCCACACGAGGTGTCCGGAAGTGATGGCGCGCTGCAAGGAGGACAGGCCGCGTCTGATCGAGAATGAACCGGGCCGTTTCGTGCGTTGTTGGCTGTACGATCGCTGAGACCGTCAAGTCCTTACGGTACCGATGATCTCCCTGCTTTCGGAGTCGATCTTTCGGGCAATGGATGTAACCGCCTGGCCCCCCACACCGACCCCGTTCATATCGTCTCCGTCCCCGTCGATTTCGACATGGATTCTACTCAGGCTGTCGATCTCGTTGCCCTGCTCCATTATCATTGTGCTTTTGGTGCTGATACCATATTTGACCAGGTAGGTGCCTAGTCCGGCGGACGGTATGGCGGAAGCGGGATCCTCCCAGAATCCGAGGGCGGGGCCGAAGTGCCGCGAGTAGGAGATGCAGTCCGGGCTCAGCGTGTCGAGCGTGAAGATATGATTCGTGTGGACGCCGTACTTTCTGTTCAGCAGGCCCAGCTTGATTAGGTCCGGTTTCATATTGAGTATCGTTTCGCTGTTCTTCACAGGTATTATGAGGTAAGTGAAATCGTGTGATGCAGTCACCAGAGGCAGGCCGGTAGCCGTTATGTCGCCTGTCGAGATTCCGAGAACGTTTGCAATCTCTTCCACGGGGGTTCGGGAGCTGATGAATTCGTGGATGGGCTGCTTGATCATGATCCTGTCCAGTATGCCGTTTTTCTCCGTGTCATCGAACTTCAGTATCGTGTGCTCTCCCGGATCCGGCGAGTCGTCGCCCCCGGCGCGACGGAAATGGATGTGAACCGGGATCGTTCCCGTTCCGGTCTCCATGTTTACCTCTGTCAATCCGTCATTTAGTTCTATCTTGCCATCCTCTATGAGGGCGAAGCAAGAAGCCATCAGTGCATGACCGCTGCAATCGAGTTCCTTGGTCGGTGTGAAGAACCTGACGCGGAAAAGCGCATCGGGGGACCTCGGGAGGGTCACGTAGGCGATCTCGATAAGATTCATCTTCATTTCACTTGCGATCATCTGCATAGCATCGTCGCTCAGCCCATCGGCTTCGGTAATGACACCTGCCGGATTGCCGCAGAACGGCCTGCAAGTAAAGACGTCGACCTGTTTAATAGTTAGCTCATGCATATCTGTCAGTCTCTCCTCCGAGGCCTATGGCAAAGTGCAATCCAGGTAAGTGAACTTACCGACGGCTTTCAGCCGTCGTCCTTGATCGCATGCAGTTACCGAAAACCCCTCTTATCACTTTAATTTATTTAAACGCTTGTACTTGTGTCCAAATATCAAGACCTGGCCGCTGTCGGAGCCGGGTTGTAACCGATTCCTGACATCGATTTCTGCAATATCGATACCCAAAGTAAGCTGCAGGAACATGTATTCGACTTATCTTCACGCCTTTTTGAAGGGGGCTGGTGCATATGAGTTTGTGTTCCCGTCACACTGCGCATCCTCTGTTCCTCTTCGAGAACCAGACTGGCGGTTCCGGGCACATTATCTCTTGACATCTATATTCTCTATGCATTAGAAGTGAACTGTTTGTATGCCCGGTCATATCGTGTTGGTGTAATGCTGAGAAAGGTAGATTATTCTCCCATATTCACTGCGATTAATATCAAATTGAAGTATCAAAAATAAACCTCAAGCAAGTGTATTTTCAGTCGATATCTAACTTCGTAATTTCATGTCAGTTGCCAACAGGACCGGATTCAATAAATTCCTTCTCTGCTTAACGATCGAGGAGAGCTTAACTAATGATCGAAAAACATCTTGCATCCATCCGTTCCGGAGAGGATCAGGCCAGGTCTCGCATCGCCGAGGCCGAGGATAAGGCGGTGGAGATAGTCGAAAGAGCTCGCGAGGACGGCGAGAAGAGCCTTGATGACGTCCTGGTCAAAGCGGCTGAGGAAGAACGTTCCCTCTTGGCTGCCGCCGGGAGAAAGGCGGATGAGGAGATTACGTCGATCCGCACAGCCGAGGCCAAGAGGATCGCGGCGCTCAGTGTCGCCGCGAAGAGGAACAGGGAGAGGGCGCTCGAGATAATACTCGGTGCATTCGGTAGGGACCGCTGAGAACGCCGTATTTTATCCATCTGTTTCGGTCTTTGGAGGGAGCACCGGATGGGTATTGAACGCATGTTGAAAATGCAGCTTCTCGGACACGCTTCCGTCAAGGAGGATATCAAGAGGTACCTTCTGGAAGAGGGAGCGGTAGAGATCACGGATGTCTCCATAGAGAACGGCGACACCGAGTTCGACGAGATGGGTATTCGGGAGATGGAAGAACTCCTGGAGAAGGTTAATGCATCTGCGCATTTCCTGAATGAATATTCACCTAAGCTCTCGTTCATCGACCGACTCTCGAAAGGGCCGCTGATGACCTCGGCGGACGAGATCGAATCGGTGCTCGGCGAGATATCGGTCGAGGATACTTGGAAGCAGTGCGAGGAACTTCAGACGGCAATCAAGGATGGTCGTGATGAGATAGTCAGGAGCACCGAGCTCGAGAGGAACCTGTTACCCTGGAAGGATGTGCAGGTCGCGTTCGAGGATCTCAGGACGGAAGATTACGAGGTTCAGTTCTGGACCGTACCGGAAAGAGCCGCCGATGAAAGCCTCGAGGATTCCCTGAAGGGACATCCATTAATCCAATACGAGGAGTGTGGACGCGATGGAGGCAAGTCATACACGGCCTTGATCGTCAGGAAGGAGGAATCCGACGAGGTGGGTGAGAGACTCAAGGCGATAGGGGGGTACAGGAATGATTTCGAATGGCTGGAGGGGACCCCCGCGGAGATTATAGAATCCGGGAGCAGGCGCCGTGAGGATATTGCCTCACGTATAGAGAGAGCGGAGTCGAAAGCCTCAGAGCTCGCAGCGATTAAAGACAAGCTGCTCATACTCTCGGATCATTTCGCCGAGTGCATACGTGTGCGTGAGGTTGAGAAGCATTTTCACCATACCATGGGAACCTTCCTCCTGGAAGGATGGGTGCGAGCGGTTGACAGGCGCAGGCTGGAAAAGGGGCTTAGCGGCAGATTCAGCGAATTCGAGATACTGTTCCGCCCTCCACTCGAAGGTGAGGAGCCCCCGATACACCTGAGTAACAACCTTGCCGCCCGCCCGTACGAGTTCGTCACTACACTCTACGGGCGTCCGATCTACAGGGAGGTTGATCCGACGCCCCTGCTTGCTCCCTTCTTCGTTCTGTTCTTCGCCATGTGCATGACCGATGCAGGTTACGGCCTGACACTGGCCGCCGTCAGCGCCTTGATAATGATAAAGTTCAAGCCATCGGGCGGCGCAGGCCTTCTCCTGGGTGTGCTGTTTATGGGTGGGATCGTCACTGCCGTCGTGGGAGTGCTGACCGGGGGGGTATTCGGGATAGATGTCGATTCATTACCGCCGATCGTCCGGCGGTTCGTCTTGATAGAGCCTCTAAAAGATCCGATGACGATGCTCAATATCGCTTTCCTCATGGGGATTGTGCATATGCTTTTCGGGATGGGGATAAAGATGTGCACCAACCTGAGGGCGCACCTGATAACCGACGCGATATTCGATGATCTCTTCTGGATCGTCTTCCTAATCGCACTGGCGCCTCTGGGATTCTCGGCGGTTCTGGGAGGCGATGTGCCGCCTGGGGTAATGTGGTGGAGCAAACGTGTTTCTCTCGTGATGGCTGCGGGCATATTCGTCTCAGGCGGCCGCAAGGAGAAGTCGGTGTTCAAGAAGATGTTCAAAGGGCTAATAGGTTTTTACGATATCGTCAATTATTTCGGGGATGTGCTTTCCTACGCAAGATTGCTCGCGCTGGGATTGGCGACCAGCGCTATCGCTCTAGCCGTTAACGGCATAGCCGGTATGGTGAAGGGGCTTCCTTACTATACGGGCTATGTCGCGGCGGTCCTGATACTCGTCTTGGGCCACGCGTTCAATTTAACCGTGAACACGCTGGGCGCATTCGTTCATTCAGGCAGGCTCCAGTATCTCGAATTCTTTTCCAAGTTCTTCACCGGAGGTGGAAGGGAATTCGAACCGTTCAGGAGCGGGAGGCGATATTCGGTGTTGAAGGAATCAAAAAGCAGTTCCTGAAACCTCGGGAAGGAGATAGGTATGTTCGGCTTTATGCTCGTTATTTTGGGAGCCGCTCTCGCGGCCGGCCTGGCCGGTGCCGGGTCAGCCCTGGGAACGGGTATTGCGGGAATGGCGGCCAACGGGGTCGTAAGTGAGGATCCCGCCAAATTCGGGCGCCTGCTCGTGCTCCAGGCTCTGCCGGGAACCCAGGGGATCTACGGGCTCGTGGCGCTGTTCATGATCACGAACCGTGTCGCAGGATGGGGGATTGATTTGAGTGAAGTCCCGTTGAGGACCGGGCTCGAGGTTCTGGGCGCCGCGCTTCCGGTCGCCCTCACGGGATTGGTCTCCGGACTATATCAGGGCAAGGTCTGTGCCGGTGCGTGCAGCCTGGTCGCCAAACGGCCGGAAGAGGTGGGAAAGGGAATGGTCTTTGCGGTCGTCGTCGAGACCTATGCGGTCTTGGGGCTTCTCGGAACAATACTGCTTCTGCAGAGAATATCGCTTGGGGGATGATCATTCGCCCTTAAAGGTGGAGTGAGTAATAGTCATGTCGATTAAAGAGATACTGGAGAGGATAGAAGGAGAATCTGAATCCACCGTTGACGGGATCCTCGAGAAGGCACGGATGGAGGCCGCGTCGATAGCGGATCAGTACGGTGAAAAGGCACGCAAGCTGGAAGAGAAGCTCCAGGCGCGTGCTAAGATAAAGGCCCGGGGGGAGGAGAAGAAACTGATAGTGAACGAGCAGCTCGAGCTCAAGAAGTCCTACCTGGCGAAGAAACGGGAGATACTGGAAGAGATCTACGAAGAGGCGGGACGGAAGATAAGGAGCCTCTCCGGGGGAGAGTACCTGGATATGTTGAGGGGGCTCATATTGAGCAGGGCCGTGACGGGCAGAGAGGAACTGATCGTGCCGCCCGGTCAGGAAGGACTGTTCGATGCCGATTTCATAGGTTCCCTGAACAGCGGATTTCCTTCCGGGGGGGATTTCTCCATATCGGGGGATAAGGGGGATTTCACCTGGGGTGTGGTGCTCAGGGAGGGGCGCAGGATCATCGATCTGTCCTTTGATGTCCTTTACGAGCAGCTCAAGGAGGAGATAGAACCGGAGCTGTCCTCGGTTCTTTTCACCGGGGACGGCTAGTAGGAGGATCTTTGGCGGAGGACCGGACATATATCGTAGCGCGTGTACGCGCTGTTGAGGGCAAAATGCCGGGTGGAGCCTGGTTTCAACGCATGGCCGGTATCCCGATGGAGGGTTTCCTGGGCCCTTTGAGGGAGCACTACAGGGGATTCGAGCAGGTGGACTCCCTTTTCGAGTTCGAACGCGGACTGGAAGCGGAGAGGTCGGGATACATCGATATGGTGGCGGGATTGATCCCCGATCCCGGACACAGGCTGTTCTTCCGGGGCGCCTATGATTTCGACAATGTCATACATGCCTGGAAGGCCGCGAAACTTGGCAGGGAACCTGTGTTGAACGGATTCGGTTCGCTCGATTCGCAGACCGTGAAGGAGGCCGTCGATGCCGGGGATTGGGGGACGCTTCCCGAGTTTCTGAGAACTTTACCGGAAAAACTCGAGGGTGCCCATTCGGAGGGGGGATTGGCTCTTGCCGAGTACACCGGTGAGTCCATGAAATGGAGGTTCACTCTCGAATCAGCACCGGACGAGGAATCCCATAAAATCGTCCGATGCAGGATAGATCTGATGAACGTAAAAACCCTTATAAGGTTCAAGAGATATTCTGTCAGAAAACAGATGCCGGCCGCAGTGTGGCTGGGCAACGGTCTGATCGAACCTGGGAGATTCATCTCGCTGGCCGGTGAACCGGAGGACGAGCTCTACTCGTTCCTCAAGACGAGCGATTACAGGGGGCTGCTGAGCCTCGGTCTTGGAAGGGATATCCCCGGCTGGAGGATCGATCCCGTATTGAGTAATTACCTTTTGGATGTTTCCGCTGAGAGCCGTTACAGATTTTTTGATCTCTCACCCGTGATCCACTATCTACTTTTACGGGAAAGGGACGAGCAGATTCTGCGGATGATAATAGTCGGCAAGCTCAACAGGCTGTCTCAGGAGCTTATTTTAGAAGGTATAAGGGCGCATCTGCCGTCCTGACTCTGTGAAGGGGGAAACGGATTTTGTCCGATAGCATAGCTGTCATAGGGAATTCGGATTCCATAGAGTATTTCAGGATTCTCGGCTGCGAGACGTACGAGACGATGAACGGGGAGCTCACCGAGGAGCAGTTCATCAAGGTGGTGGAGCGCAAGTTCAAGATAATACTGGTGACCGAGGAGGTCTTTCACAAATACAAGAAGCTCATCCGGCGCAGAAGCGAGAGGACCTTCCCGGTGATAAGCATCATACCCGACATACATGGAGCGGTTTGGGAGGAGGGAAAACCCATGCCGGAGGGTGTTGCCTTCGAGGAGATCAGCAATGCGGTGATAAAGGCCGTCGGACAGGATATTTCCGATGTCGAGGAGTGACGTGGGCGGTCCGTGAGGCCGGATGATAACAAAAGGAGATGTATCGACCATGGGCGATGGAAGGATAGTCAAGGTCTCGGGCCCCCTTATCGTCGCGGAGGGCATGGGGGAAGCGAAGATGTTCGAGGTGGCCAGGGTCAGTGAGAACAATCTTATCGGTGAGGTGATCGAAATCCACGGAGATCAGGCTTACATCCAGGTCTACGAGGACACCTCCGGCCTGGGGCCGGGTGAGAGGGTGACCTCCACCGGGCAATCCCTGAGCATCGATCTCGGCCCGGGACTGTTGAAGTCGATCTATGACGGTATACAGCGCCCACTGGACGTGATCTACAACCAGGCCGGGCATTATATCACGAGGGGGATAAACGTGCCGGGTCTCGACAGGAGGAAGAAGTGGGATTTCGAGCCGAACAGCGACCTGACGGATGGGGAGGGGGTTACGACCGGTGATATACTGGGTGAAGTTCAAGAGACCGAGCTCATAGCCCACAAGATCATGGTCCCTCCTCAGATCAAAAAAGGGAGGCTTGTGAGGAAACCGGAGAAAGGGTCGTTCTGTCTCGAAGATCCGATCGCCGAGATCGAAACTGCTGAGGGCGTGGAGAAGATATATATCTTCCAGAGGTGGCCGGTTAGAATACCCAGACCGGTCGCCAAGAAGCTCGTTCCACTGAAGCCGCTCGTTACCGGCCAACGCGTGATTGATACATTTTTCCCGATCAGCCAGGGGGGGACGGCCTGTGTGCCTGGTCCGTTCGGTGCGGGGAAAACAGTCGTGCAGCACCAGCTGGCAAAATGGTCCGACGCCAATATCATCATTTACGTCGGGTGCGGTGAGAGGGGCAACGAGATGACCGATGTGCTGCAGGAATTTCCGGAGCTGAAAGATCCGGCCAGCGGCCGCCCCTTGATGGAGAGAACGGTCCTGATAGCCAATACGTCGAATATGCCGGTGGCCGCCAGGGAGGCATCCGTGTATACAGGGATCACGATCGCCGAGTATTTCAGGGACATGGGTTATGATGTGGCGCTGATGGCGGATTCTACATCCCGTTGGGCCGAGGCGATGAGGGAGATGTCCGGGAGGCTCGAGGAGATGCCCGGCGAGGAGGGATATCCCGCCTACCTGCCTTCGAGGATTGCCGATTTCTACGAGAGGGCGGGCAGGGCGGTGTGCCTGGGGCGTGATGAGCGCGTCGGCACGCTCAGCGCGATAGGCGCGGTTTCCCCTCCCGGCGGAGACCTTTCGGACCCGGTGGTCCAGGCCACGCTGAAGGTCGTAAAGGTATTCTGGGCCCTCGAGGACCAGCTCGCGTTCGAGAGGCATTTCCCCGCTATCGGTTGGCTCACCAGCTACTCTCTTTACCACGACAACCTCAGGGATTACTTCCGTGACGAAGTAGTGGCGAACTGGGAGGAGATGAGAACCGAGGCCATGGAGCTTCTACAGAAGGAGTCGGAGCTGAACGAGCTGGTGCGCCTCGTAGGTGTGGATTCACTTTCCTCTCATGACCGCATAGTTCTGGAGACCACGAAGTCCATAAGGGAGGATTTTCTGCACCAATCGGCCTTCGATCCTGATGACGAATACACGAGGCTGATGAAGCAGTACCGGATGATTAACGCGATTCTCAGCCTGCACCATGCCTGCATAAAGGCTGTGGACTCGAACGTTCCCCTGCGCAAGCTCATAGAGCTTCCGGTGCGCGAGGAGATCTCGAAGATGAGAATAATAGCAGAGGAAGATCTGGATCGGTTCGATAAGATTTCGGAGATGATAGAAGTACAGTTAGCCGAAAGCTCGAAGGAAAGCCGCGCGGGCACGGTGTAGTATCGTCCTCCTCACACCGGGCGGCGATGGAAATTGTATCTGGATTGAAAGAAGGGGCACGGATGGTTACCGAATACTCCACAATCGGGGATATAGCAGGCCCGTTGATCCTGCTCAACAACGTCGTTCACGCTACCTACGAGGAGGTCGTGGAAGTCGAGCTCGCCGACGGGGAGCTGCGACGCGGGAGGGTTCTCGAGGTAGACCGCCAGAAAGTCATGGTGCAGCTGTTCGAGGGCACTAGAGGTGTCGATATCGAGAAAACCAAGGTCAGGTTCCTCGGTAAGGGGCTCGAATTGGACGTATCCCCGGATATACTGGGGAGAATATTCAGCGGTCTGGGCAGGCCCATAGACGAGGGGCCCAGGATTATCCCGGAGAAAAAGCTGGACATCAACGGCAGCCCGATAAACCCGTTTGCCAGGATCTATCCAAGGGAGTTCATTCAGACCGGGATCTCGGCGATCGATGGCCTCAACACGCTCGTGCGCGGCCAGAAGCTCCCGATATTCTCCGGTTTCGGATTACCACATGCCGAGCTCGCCGCCCAGATCGCCAGGCAGGCCACGGTCCCCAACGCCGAGGCGCAGTTCGCCATCGTCTTCGCGGCGATGGGGATCACATTCGAAGAGGCCAACTACTTCATACGGGATTTCCAGGAAACGGGTGCTATGGAGAGGGTTGTTCTCTTCATCAACCTGGCCAACGATCCCACGGTCGAGCGTATCGCCACACCCAGAGCTGCGCTGACGGCGGCCGAGTACCTAGCATTCGAGAGGGGCATGCACGTTCTGGTGATAATGACTGATATGACCAATTACTGTGAGGCCCTGAGGGAGGTTTCGGTGGCGAGGAAGGAGATTCCGGGGAGGAGGGGTTATCCCGGATACCTCTATACGGATCTAGCCACGATTTACGAGCGGGCCGGGCTTCTCAAGGGAGAGAAGGAGGGCGAGGTCCTGGAGGGATCGATAACCCAGATTCCCGTAATATCCATGCCCGATGACGACAAGACCCATCCGATCCCCGATCTTACTGGGTACATTACCGAGGGGCAGATCATACTCGACAGGGTACTTCACAGGAAGGGAATCTATCCGCCGATCAACGTGCTCCCGAGTCTCTCCAGACTCAGGGACAAAGGCATAGGCGCGGAAAGAACGCGGGAAGACCACGCGCAGGTCGCGAACCAGCTCTTCTCGTCGTACGCGAGGAGCAAGGAGGTTGAAGAGCTGGCCGTAGTGTTGGGAGAGGCGGCCTTGACCGAAACTGACAGAGCCTTCATGGCCTTCGGCGAAGCCTTCGAGAAGGAGTTCGTAAGGCAGGCTCTGGACGAGAACAGGGGGATCGAGCAGACTTTGTCAATAGGATGGGAACTGCTGAAGACCATACCGAGAACCGAGATCAAGAGGATCCGGGACGAGTTTATTGATAAATACATGCCGGCCGAGGGCGAGGATGATCCGCCGCGCGGAAACGGGGAAACGGCAGAGACAGCGGATACCGCAGGTAGTTGACGTCATCTTGCCCCTGCCCGATGGGTCAGGGCCTGCGCACCGCCGGCGGTTTATCATCCACCGAACGTCGTAGCGGATTGACCGGAGGAAACGGATTGAAACGCAAGGTAAATCCCAACAGAATGATGCTCCTTCGCCTCAAGCGCCGCCTGGAGCTCGCCGAGAGGGGACACAAGCTGCTTAAGAATAAACAGGAGAAGCTGATGCAGAGCTTCTTCGCTCTGGTGAAGGAGACCATAGGTATTCGCCACAAGCTGGAGCCGGTGTTCATTCGGATTGGCATGCATTACCTGCGTGGCAGGGCAGCCACGGATAGACAGTCGCTCGAGGATGCCCTGAGATTGAGCACCAGGCAGGGAAGACTCGAGGTGAGCACCAGGCACGAGATGAATATAAGGATACCTGAGTTCAAGTACGATATCCCCGACGACGACCTCTCCTACAAGCTCACATCCACATCGTGTGACCTAGATGAAGCCTTCGGGATCCTGTTCGAGAGCTTCCCGGAGCTTCTCAAGCTCGCGGAGCAGGAGAATGCACTGTTCAAGATGTCGGAGGAGCTGGAGAAGACAAGGCGCCGGGTAAACGCCCTGGAGTACGTTCTCATACCGGATCTGGAGACCACGATCAGGGGTATCGAAAGAAAGCTCAGCGAGGATGAGCGGGGGAGCCAGACGCGCCTTATGAAGATCAAGGATATGGTTCAGAAGCGCCAATCCGCCTGATAGCACGGCATTACTGAATCACTAGTTTAGAGTTCCCTGCATTTCAGCCGGGTGCTTTTTTTTGTCCTTGCGGGGCAAATTAATTGACACTCAATAGGATGCTTCTTATATTTCTACAGAAGAAATCTTCAGGAAAGCCGGAGACCTGCATATATTTTTCCCCGGTCCGCTCCCGGCAAACATCGGGGATGGAAAAAATTGACGTATTACTACTGAATCGGGCAAGGAGTATTGAAATGGAATCCCGCTCTCGCTCTATTGTCGTGAAGTACTCTATTACGGCTCTGTTGATTGTTCTATTCATGAGCGCGGGAGCCTACGCTCAAACCGGTAGAGTCACCGGTAGGGTTCTCGACGCAGAGACCGGCACCCCCCTGGCATACGCCAACGTCGTCCTGGTCGGAACGAATATGGGTGGAATGTCCCTGCAGGACGGGACATTCACGGTAGTAGGCGTGCCCGTTGGGACGTATACGATCAAGGCGATGATGATGGGATACAAGGAGAGCGTGAAACCCGGCATAGAGGTGGATGCAGGAGGGACGGTCGAGGTGGAATTCTCTCTAGAGACGACGATCGTAGGCAGTACCGAGGTGATCATAGTCAAGGCGGAGAGAAAGCAGATCGACGTCACGGAGAGCAAGGTCTCGCACACTGTATCCAAGGATGAACTGGCCGATCTTCCCGTAGATGATGTCATGGAGGCCATTGCGCTCAAGAGCGGTATAGTGAAGACGGGTGATGAGCTGCACGCGAGGGGCGGACGATCGGGTGAGATCAGGGTGCAGATCGATGGTGTATCCGTCGACGATCCACTCGGCGGCGGCTCGATTTCGGTGGGACTGATGGGAACCGAGTACAGCTCGATCGTCACCGGTGGAATGGACGCCGAGTACGGTCAGGCCCAATCGGGCGTCATCAACATGACCACTAGGGAGGGCGGCAAAACATTCGAGGGCGCGATACGTTATATGACCGACGATTTCGGGCGCAGGGACAAGACGTTCACAAACTACGACAGGGTGAGTTTGGGATTCGGCGGGCCGACGCCACTGAAAGATCTCACTTTCTATCTATCGGGGGAAGCCACATTCCAAGATGGTGAGAACTGGACTATTAAAAGCAAGGAAGAGCAGAAGTTCCTGAACGACTGGATCAAGTATGCCGATCGAAGATTCGAATCCTATAACCTGCAGGGCAAGCTCGCATGGAAGATCAAGCCGGGGATGAAGCTCATTGGAGAGGCGATTTACGGACACTCGCTTGCCAACCCGTACTACCACAACTGGAACATCGAAGGTTACGTTCAGAAGATATACCGGTTCATGACGACCAGATCCAGCCGCGAGAGCTCAGAGCCGGAAGCAAGGGATTTCGGTGGTTATGTAAGCGTCTACCATGGCGATTGGCTCAACTACGATATGCCCAGAGTGGATTTCTATCCCAGATCGATCGAGGAGCGGAGAAGGTATACATACCCCATCAAGATTTATACACAGGTCAGGGATCCGGCACGCCCGGAGCTCGGAGCGATGACGATCCGCTACGATAACTTCTACGCCAGGCTGGTGGAAAGCGTCTACGGCGAAGAGGTGGAGATCATCTGGGACGAGGCAATAATAGACCAGAACGCGGATACTCTCACATACGAGAACAAGGTGCTTTTCGAGGGCATCCAGAATCCGGAAAGCAAGTTCAGCCACTTCAGGGATGATTCGAGCTATGTATATTTCAACTCGGCCGAGAGGGTCGATCTGAGCGAATCCGACAACCTGCAGTTGAGGTTGCAGCTGAACCACCAGTTGAATGATAACGTTCTATACAAGTTCACGCTGAGCAGGGCTCAGTTCGACAGGTTGAGGACGGTTAACGGCAAGGAACCCGCCGAGTACAACACAGCAGGCGGTCCCACGATCCTGCCCGACGGCTCTTATCTGTTCGGTGGCGTCAGCAACAACCAGTTCTATACCGATCCCGATTACCCGTACTTCGTTACGGGGTACGATTACCCGTATTACCAGGACCGCAGCAGCATAATCTATACGCTCAGGTCCGATCTTACATCCACCCAGTGGAAGGGGCACAAGTTCAAGACGGGTATCGAGCTGACCTACAACGATCTCAACGAAGCCCAGATCTATTATCCAGGCAGCCTGAGGAGGCTCGAATACGGCGGGTACATCCAGGGTATCAACCGAAACCTGTTCCACAATTTCAATCCTGAAGGATCGTACTATCTCCAGGACAAGTGGAGCTACCAGGGAATGGTGGTCAACGCCGGATTGAGGGTGGACTTCTTCTCACCCGGTAACAACACCGAGATAACGATTGTGAGTTCGGAGATAGACCAGGGTGTGGAGGATTTCAAGTTCCAGATAAGCCCGAGGCTGGGTTTCGCATTCCCGATAACGGACAAGGACAAGTTCCATTTCCATTACGGCAGGTTTACCCAGTGGCCCAGCAGGACGTACCTGTTCCAAACACAGGAGATGATAGGTTGGACCGGCATCCTCGGCAATCCGGATCTGGACGAGGAGCTCACGATCTCTTACCAAGCAGGGATATCTCATCAGTTCACGGAAACGATAGCCGGCAAGTTCGTCGTGTTCAACAAGGACATATTCGGCCTGATCTCCTCGATCCAGGTCTTCGACGAGCAGTTGGGACAGCAGGGATACAGGTTCATCAATAGAACGTATGCGAGCGCGAGAGGGGTGGAGCTGGCCGTGGACAAGAGGCTGAGTCACAACGTCAGCGGGGAAATCTCGTATACATACTCCTTCGCCGACGGTGTGGCCTCGGATGCCGAGTTCGGTGTGACGGCCGAGGGTTTGACGCACCTTCCGACACAGGAGATGCCGCTTCGCTGGGATCAGAGGCATACGCTGAACATAACACTCGGTCTTCAGGACGAGAACAAGTGGGGTGCTACGATTGTATACATGTTCGGCAGCGGACTGCCATGGACCCCGTACGACCGGTTCGCGCGGCGCCAGGATCCCCTTGCGGAGAACTCCGAGAGGTTCGATCCCACCAACATCATAAATATCCAGGGAAGGAAGAAATTCAATATATACGGACAGGAATTAACGCTCTACTTCGAGGGAAGGAACCTACTCGATGAGGAGTACCTGACAACGGGAGGGGATCGTCCCAACGCCTTTCCGAACATGATCAACGCACGGATGGACGGCGGAAGCTACCTGACCGAGACCGGCAACTTCGGTGGAGCGTACTTGCAGGATATCGATGAGGACGGGATAGATAACTTCATTCCGGTGAACGACCCAACTATCTGGTCGTCCCACAGGCAATGGCGCATTGGATTTGGTTTCGAATTCTAAATGCAGGATGAATATACGGAGGTCCTGAGATTGTTTTCAACAAGAGATGCTTGATTATAGCATTGATATCGCTGATCACCTTTATCCCCTGGCAGGATTTATCCGCTAGAAACGACAATGCAGCCTGGATGAACAAGATGAAGCAGTTCGAGCAGATACTGGTTCTCGACGGGACGGGGGTACACAATGTCGGTCGCCTTCAGATGCATGTTTGCAACTGGGGCGCTTTCGGGTCGTATCCCAGTTCAACATACCCGACGGCGGAATTTCCATCGGCACAGTGGCCGGCCAACTCGGGCGTCGAGTACCTGTATATCGCAGGGCTGTGGGTAGGGGCCAAGAAGGGTGGGATCCCGGTCGTCACGACGGCCGCGTTCCAACGGGAGTTCCTGCCTGACACGCAGGACGAGAGGTTTAGAATATACACTGCGTACGAGGGTATACTGAACGGGGCGCGTTACCCGGGCCCGGCCGATGATGACAGCGATGGAAGGGTGGACGAGGACTTTCTCGACGGATTCGATAACGATGGAGACGGACAGATCGACGAGGACTACGCCGCCAAGAGCAATCAGATGTTCACGTGTATCTTCTCGGATATGGATCCGATCCTGACCAGGATCTATCCGGAGCACACTCCGCTGGATCTGGGCGTTCTTCAGGAGAGCTATCAGTGGGAGGACGTGTTGTTCTACGATTTCATCGGAATCGAATACAATATGGTGAACATGGGTAGTGCCCTGATCGAGGATCTGTACATAGGATTCTTCGCCGACGGGGACGCAGGCGCGAGAGACAGGGAACAGTACTGGCAGGATGATTTGACGGCCTACTGGAGCGGTGTGAGGTGTGGAAGGGCGGGAGAGCTTTACATACCCGTGAGAATGAGGGTTGCGTATTTCTACGATGATGATGGAGACGAAGGGGATGCCGAAGGATATCTCGGTGTCATGTTTTTGGGGCACGATACGGATCCGCTTGGAGATAATGCGCCCAGAGGTATAGGGATTACTTCGTACCAGAACTTCTCCGGCGATCAGCCGTACGAGAACGGCGGCGATCCGGAGAACGACTACCAGCGTTACGAGCTGATGAGCCAGGAGAATTTCGATCGCCCGGCCAGTGTCGCGAGGGATTACAGGATGATGATGGCGGTGGGACCCTTCAGGGAGTTGTGGCCGGACAGTGTGCTGGTTCTTCAGGTGGCCTTTGTGTGCGGCCAGGGGCTCGAGGGGATGTTGCGTGCCGCCACGAGTGCCGCTATGGCATACAACGGCAGCTGGTTCGACGTCGATGGAAATCCTCAGACGGGTATAAATGGGCGGGAATCCCCGGTCCCGGGTCCCGCACAGGCCGTCGTTATTGATTCATGCGATGATCCCACGAATATCGATTCCGCCATAAAGGGCGAGGTCGTATGGGTGAATGCGGACTGTCTAGAGGAGATCGCTCTTTGGGAGTCGGACTGCCCGAAGGGTGATGCCTCCCGGGACGATTTCAAGACGGGCATAGACGGGAAGGAGACCCAGGTGCACTGGCTTGTGGGATCCGCTCCGCCGCCACCCAACATGAGACTGATCCCAGGCAACAGCAAGGTAACGATACTCTGGGATAACTTCAGCGAATCCTCTCCCGATGTAAGTACGCTGGAACTCGACTTCGAGGGATACAGGGTTTGGCGCGCCGACGGCTGGGAAAGGCCCTTCGGCACTTCGGTGCTCAGCGGACCATCGAGAGAGAGCTGGCAGTTACTCGAAGAGCGGGATCTTGTCATGAATATAGACGGCACTATAAATGTCGTTCCGCCGAACATCGATTTCAAAAGGCCCTTTTCCACGGGCGGATGGCTTTACGAACCGCTGCAGAACCTGGAAAGCAAGGACGAGTTGATGAAGATGTTCGAAGAGACCGTATATTATGCTCCGATGGTAGATGTTCCCTGCCCGCCGGGCCTGACCGAGCTCGAGTGCGATACGCTGGAAGCTCTTGCAAGGTACAATCTCGGTTTCGAGGGGGGCGCTCAGTACTACAAGTACGTCGACACGAATATCAAGAACGGCATGCACTACTTCTATGCCGTGACCGCATATGACCACGAAATTTCCGATGGCGTTCCGGTGAGAGCGGGTAAATACGGGGATCCATCATCTAATTTCCAATACATATCCCCCCTGTCGCATGCACAGTCATCCGATGATTTTGATGAAGAGGGGGTCTACGTTGTTCCCAATCCCGCTACAGTCGAGTCCATGGAACCCTGGTCCCTTGAACCGAACTGGGATGATCCAACGGGGATAAAGGTTGAATTCAGGAATCTGCCGGATTGTGACTGCACCGTGAGGATATTTACGATCGCCGGGGATCTCGTCGAGGTCCTGTATCATCGTGCGACGGAGATGGAAGGCACATTGCCCTGGGATCTGGTTTCGAGAAACGGGCAGGATGTAACCAGTGGTGTATACCTCTTCGCCGTCGAGCCGGATGACGACAGGTTCCCCGATACTATTGGGAAGTTTGTGGTTATTAGATAATATACGCGAAAACAACAATTCAGGAGGTCCATTGATGAAGGCAAAGGTGGTTTTGGGAACGGTTCTTCTGGTGCTCGTTCCGGCCATGGCGTTCGGCAGCACTAAACCGTTCGAGAAGGTCGGCACCCTTTCGGCGCAATTCTTGAAAATAGGTATCTCGGCGCGTGCTGTCGGTATGGGAAGCGCCTTCACCGCTGCGGCGGACGATGCCACCTCCCTATACTGGAACCCTGCTGGTCTCGTGGAGGTGGAACGAACCGCGGTGACCCTGAACTCCGTTCTGTGGCCGGCGGATATAGATATTTACTTCGCCGGAGCGGTTTTCACGACACCTTACCTCCCGGGCACGTTCGGGCTGAGTGCCAGGGCATTGACGATGGATCCTCAGGAGGAAAGGACGATATACAATCCCCTGGGAACAAAGAGGTACTTCGATGCCGGGGATATGTCGTTCGGATTATCCTATGCCATGTACTTCACAGATAGATTTTCTTCCGGAGTAACGGTTCATTTCATTCACATGGGCCTCGCCGATAAGAGCGTCGAGAGCACTTCGTTCGATTTCGGATTGCTGTACAGAATCGGATTCCGGGGGATGAAGCTCGGGATGATGATTCAGAGTCTGGGAAGCGAAGTGAATTTCGACGACCGCGCTTCAAAGCTTCCGACCGTCTTCAGAGTCGGGCTGTGCACCGATGTATACAGAAAGGGCCCTCACATATTCCTTGCATCCGCCGAGTTCGTGCATCCCGCCGACAACAAGGAAAGAGCCAATGTGGGTGGGGAGTACAGCTTCAACCAGTTTCTCTTCCTCCGTGCCGGATACAATATAGAGTACGATACGCAGGGTCTCGCGTGGGGAGTGGGCTTCAATATCGATACAAGCCAAACTTCCGACATCGGTTTCGATTATGCATGGGAGGATCTAGGCTACCTCGGGAGCGCACACAGGATAACACTCAATTTCAGTTATTAAGGAGTAGGTGGTAAAGGCCCCGGAATATTGATGGTTAGAAAAATCTTACTTCTCCTTATAGCCTTTATGTCCTGTCTGGCGCCTTTGAATACCGTAAAGGGCGAGGTGCTGAGAGGAGAGGGGGATTTCGAGTTCTTCATAGACGCCGTTTCGCTGCCGTCGGATGGAGATAAGACCCTCCAGATCTTTCACATCGCTATCCCATCAAAAGAAATCGGATACCTGGAAGACGCAGGATCGTACTCGACCCTGCTCAGGATTCACATAAGCCTGAACAGGGATTCGAAGACGCTGTACAGCAACGGCATCATCCTCAAGGATACAAAGGATTTCGATCCCGCCTCATCCGATATATCCGAGTATTTACATGTCGCCGATTCGTGCATCGTGCCGCCGGGGATCTATGGAATCGATGTCAAAATAGAAGATATGCAGAGAAACAAGAGAAACCTCTTGGGCCTTCTCAAGGGCAGGCATCTGGAATCGGTTCTGAAATCGGCATTCGTAGATGTGATCGAGTTTTCACATGATGCACTCATCATCAGCGATCCGGTTCTGATTTGGAAGAGGAAGGCGGATGGTGGTTATATACCGAATCCTATGGAGATATACGGCCTCAAGAACGACACTCTGTCGTTCGTGCTGAACATGTATCTTCCCTCCGATTTCGACGGAGACTCCCTCAATGCGGCTATGTCGATATTCAATGGAGGCGGCGATCTGATGAACAGGGACTCCTTTCGTTTGCGCGCGGACGAGAGGCGCTCTGAAATATTCGGATCCTTCGATGTGAACAGGTACCCGGCGGGCAAGTACAGGATATATGCCGAGGTTTACAACGGCTCGGGCATATACGCTTCCGCTGAGAAGAGTTTCTCGGTGGCCTGGGAACTGCTGAATTGGAAGAAACCCAGGCGAGATCTTCTCGTCGAGGCCAGGATACTCTTCAAGGATTCGGAGTATGAAAGGTTCAAGGAGATGAGCATAGGGGAGCAGGAGCAATTCCTCGATGAGTTCTGGAGAAAGCAGGATCCGACACCGAATACCGGCAGGAACGAGATCTTCGAGAAGTTCGTCGAGCGAGTGGAACACGCAGACAAGCATTTCATGCACGATACACGGGGCGCCTTGACGCAACGGGGGCAGATCTACATCAGGTTCGGTGAGCCCTCGCGCATAGAGCACGAGGCAGTGCCGAAGACCCGGGTGGCGCTGGAAAGTGCTCTGGACAAGGTGGAGGACCGCTATCAGATAATAGTCCATGGATCCATACCGAGTATCTGGAGCGAGGAGGAAGAGAAGAAGTTCATCAATCCGGTAACCGTGGGTAGCGAGGTGGGGGCGAGGTCCAATCTAACCGTGGGAGGTCACGATACGGGTGCGTTCGAATTGTGGATATACGATCACAGGGGAGATCCTATTCTCGAGAAGGACAAGTTGATGCACGTGCGATCCGGTCTCAGGTTCCTGTTCGTCGATAAGGAGGGGAGCGGGAGATACGAGCTTGTAGGTAGTTCTTGATTATTACCTAACACCCGGTAGATACTTGAGTTGTTTTTGCTTTTCTGAAGGGAATTTTTGGTTGACAACAGAGTTAACATTAACTATTTTATTCCAGTTACGGAGGCTCTTTTCAGTGCTTTTACACTCCGGTGAGGGGTGGGAAGAAGGGCCCGCCGTAGGTTTTAGATGATCCGTATTTCTTGAAAAGGTAACCTA
>CAYRCK010000011.1:0-78266 GCA_964422745.1 uncultured bacterium | reverse complement strand
TTCTAATAGACGAACGGCCAATCCCGGAATCTGCCCATCGTCTGATGCACACTTCGGCGACTCGGTGATCCCTCTGAACAGGAAGGATCCCCTATCGGGATGGTTTATCTCGAACTCGATTATTGTTCCCGCATCGAAAGCCTCATCGCTGTTCAGGATGATGCGATTGTTGAGTGCGGCGCCTTCGCCATTTTTCAACCTGGACCTTTCCGGTTCCTGTGCCTCACG
Source organism: uncultured bacterium (assembly GCA_964422745.1). Classification (GTDB taxonomy): domain Bacteria; phylum Krumholzibacteriota; class Krumholzibacteriia; order Krumholzibacteriales; family Krumholzibacteriaceae; genus CAYRCK01. The sequence goes on along the minus strand of CAYRCK010000011.1, from coordinate 78,038 downwards.
AATGCCGCCGATGAGCTCACTGTTGATTTTTGTATATGTGTTCTTTTTACTGGCCATGATCTCGCTCCCCGTATGGACCGGCTGGAAATGGATCTGCACAGCCGGCCTCCGCTGGACCGCAGGTCTGCGCTGCTCTACTTAATTTTAATCGGTTCGGACCGGTAAAACTTTAACTGTGAAACTGCTACCGTCCGTACGGCCCGTGTCCGGCGACCTGTCGCGATCCGCGATAGATCGATTTAGCGTCACAGCGGCGTTCATGGTGGAACGGCCTGGGAAGTGGAACCGTTTGACACGGTTCATCACGGCGGGTAGAATCGATCCTCGAGGAGGTACGGGCTTTGAGCATATTCAGCGGCGAGCGCCTCACAAACGACGTTTTCAAACTGGACATAGACAGGATGAGGGGGGGGTGGTACTCGGACAAGTACTTTGCCAACAGCGTCGAGCTGTATGAGAAACTCGGGCGGTCGGGTTACCGGTTCAGCGGGGAAAGCCCGGAGCTCGAGTGCATGGGCATCCGTCCGTGGGAGATGGATACCGGTGATGTTCATGTGGAGATGCAGTGGTTCACGAGAAGGAGGCCCTTCACGCTGGTTGCGGGTGTCGACAAGGCTCTTGCCATGATCAGGCACTGCACCGGATTCTTCGACGACGACGGCCTTTTCAAGGAAACCCACGACAGCCTCCGGATCGATGCGGTCGAGGACGGCGTCAAGGTTTACTACACGGGGGAGCCCTCACAGATAAGCCCGGTTATCAGGGTGAGGGGACGGTACCGCGATTTCGCAATCCTCGAAACTCCGACCCTGGGTGCTCTCACCAGGGGAAGCAGGGTGGCGACGAACGTTTATCTCGTTCTCGAGGCTGCCGGAGGCAAGCCCGTGCTTTTCTTCCCGGCCAGGTTCGATGCTCATGAGATGCAGGCTTCGGACGGTTACGCATATGATATAGCCGTAAGGCGGTATGCCATGGATTCGGGCATGAAGATCGGATCCTTTGTCTCGACGGACGCTCAGGGTGACTGGTGGGGTGGGGCCGGGGGAGGGACCGTTGCCCATGCGGCAATAGCAACCTTTCTCGGGGACAGCGCCGAGTTGATGGTCAGGTTTGCCGAAACCCAACCCCCGGAGATACCGAGGATAGCCCTTGTGGACTTTCACAACGACTCCGTCAGGGACGCACTTGCAGTGCTCAGGGCTCTTTTCGACAGGTACAGGGAGCTCGCCGACAGAGGGCTCGAACGGGACGCCGAGAGGTTCCGGCTGTACGGTGTGAGGCTCGATACGAGCGGTTCCATGAGGGATGAGAGTATCCCCGAATGCGATGACCCCTCGCAGGGGCTGGGTGTGACGCCGGAGCTGGTGGATATCGTCCGTGGTGAGATCGACCGGGCTCCGGAGGGTTGGGATCTGCCGGATGCGTGGAGGGAAAGAGCCTACCGGTACTGCCGGTCCGTCAAGATAGTGGCTACCGGTGGATTCGATGCCGATAGGATCAGCCGTTTCGAGAGGAGGGGTGTTCCGGTCGACATCTACGGCGTCGGTTCCTGGCTCCTGTCCTCGTGCAGGGGATGCGGCACGAACAATGACTTCACGGCCGATGTGGTCAGGGTCATGGTGAACGGCGAATGGATTGATATGGCCAAGGCCGGCAGGAGGCCCGGGAACAACGACGATCTCAAACCTGTGGCCTTCGATCGATGATGCTTCGGGCTGACCATGAATCGGGGGGTTTGAAATGGATAAGTCTAGATTGGGTGGGGGAACAGAGGCGTTTCTGAGCTGGCTGTCCGATTGGAGGGAGAGCCTCGAGCCGAAGCCCCTGGCCGATATAGTCGAAGATCCCGGCAGGACCGCCGTGATGATAGTGGACATGGTAGTGGGCTTCTGCGAGGAGGGCCCGCTGGCAGGCCCCAGGGTGGCGGGACTGGTGCCCGTAGTCGTTGACCTGCTCGAGGAATGCCACGGGGCCGGTATCAGGCGCTTCTGCCTTCTACAGGATTCCCATTCGGAGAATGCGGCCGAGTTCGAGTCTTTCGGCCCTCACTGTGCCGCGGGGACCCGGGAGGCGGAAACTGTCGGGCGTATCAAGGCGCTCCCCTTCTTCGACCTATTCGAGCTCATCGAGAAGAACTCGATATCCTCCGCCATAGGGACCGGCCTCGGGACCTGGCTAGATTCGAACGGCGAAGTGGATAGCTTTATAATAGTCGGTGACTGCACCGACCTCTGTGTTTATCAGCTGGCAATGCACCTGAGGCTCGAGGCCAACGCCATCGGCAGGCCGCGAAAGGTGATCGTGCCCTCCGACTGCGTGCAAACCTACGATATGCCTGTGGACCGGGCACGGGAAATCGGTGTTACGCCGCACGACGGGGACCTGCTGCATGTGGTGTTTCTATACCACATGGCGTTGAACGGCATTGACGTGGTGGCCGGTGTGGTTTGAAGGCGGCCCGGATTTTCCTGCCGGACCCGCCCTCTCCCGGCTCGCGATCCTATGGAAGGCGAAGGGGCGCATCGGGACCGGTGGGAAGACCCAGGAGCATCCAGAGCGCCATCAGAATCACCCAGAATATTGCGAATGCAGCTGAATACGGCAGCATCGTGGCTATGATCGTCCCGATGCCGTACCGCTCGTTGTACTTCTGGGCGAATGCCACTATCAGGGCGAAGTAGCTCATCATCGGGGTTATTATATTCGTGATCGAATCACCGATCCTGAACGCCGCCTGGGTAATGCCGGGGTGATAACCGACCAGCATGAACATCGGAACGAAGATCGGGGCCATTATCGCCCACTTTGCCGAGGCGCTTCCCACGAATAGGTTTATGAATGCGGACAGGACTACGAAGGAGATTAGGAGCCATATTCCCGTGAGACCGACGGCCTTGAGTGTTTCCGCGCCCTTTATGGCAAGCAGCACGCCCATGTTGCTCTCCTTGAAATAATAGACGAACTGGCCGGCGAAGAAGACAAGGACTATGTAACCGGCTAGCCCCTTCATCGAGCCGGTCATGTGTTTTACCACGTCCTTGTCGCTGCGTATCGTGCCTACGGCGGTTCCGTAGGCGAGGCCGGGCACCAGGAAGAACACGAGAATAGCCGTGATCAGACCGTTCATGAAGGGAGAGTGCAGCAGGGAGCCGGTTTCAGGGTTGCGGAGAACGGCGTTGGGGGGCACTGTAAGAATCAATATGACGGCTATCACCGCTGCGATGGATATGCCGGCCCAGATCAATCCCCTTTTCTCGTTAGGGGAAACCGTCTCGAGGTCCGATGTCTCCCCCGAGTAAGATCCGAGCCTGGGTTCAACGAACTTTTCGGTTATCCAGGTGCCTACAAGTACGATCATCACCGCGGAGGCCAGCATGAAATAGAAGTTCACGGCGGGATTGATCTTCATCGCCGGGTCTATCAGGTTCGCCGCGGATTCGGACAGGCCTGCGAGGATCGGATCAACCGATCCTATCAGGAAGTTGGCCCCGAATCCTCCGGAGACGCCGCAGAAGGCGGCCGCCAATCCGGCCATCGGATGTCTCTTCAGTGCGACAAAGACCATCGCTCCCAGGGGGATGAGTACCACGTAACCGACGCTCGAGGCCAGGTGAGAGAGTATGCCTGCCGCGACTATGGCCATCGTGATCAACCTCTTCGGCGCGGCGAGCACGAGATGACGAAGAAGCGCCGATATCAGCCCCGAACCCTCGGCAACACCGATCCCTATCATTGCGACCAGCACGATCCCGAGAGGGGGAAAGTGGACAAAGTTGTCGGTGGCCCTCGAGAACATGAAGCGGAGACCGCTCCTGTTTAGCAGGCTGACCGCCTCGATCACTCTGCCAGTCCCCGGGTGGGTGGCCGTCACGCCCGCCCGTCGAACGATCTCGGATATTATCACCACGAGGAACGCGAAGATCGCGAAAAGCGTGGCGGGGTGCGGCAGCCTGTTTCCAACCGTTTCTATTCTATCGAGCAGGCGCAGCAGGAACCGCTTGTTCCCGCTTCCGTCATTAACGCTTGATCCACCGTCTTTCATAGTTGTCATCCTCCGGCTTATCGATTGTCGCTGAAGTTTTCGTCCGAGAATAAGCGTGAACCATGAATCGGACAAGCTTTTTAACGGATATTCGGCGGGAAGCTTCCTTCCCGGTTTGATGCATGCAATCCCGATCAGGATAGATTGCTGCCCTGCGTAGCCGGTATGAGCTTTCCGAACTTGACGCCTTTCATCGAGATGAGCTCGTCGGAAAACTTTCTGACCTTTTCGCGGTCGCCTCTTATGATCTTGGTCTCGAGGCAGTTGTTGTGATCGAGATGGATATGAAGGGTGGCCATTATATCGCCGCCCCAGTTGTGCTCCTTGTGCAGGAGGCGGCTAGACAGCTCCCTCTGGTGATGGTCGAACACGATCACCAGCACCCCTATCACTTCCCCCTCCGAGCCGCTCCACTCGTCCTCTACCAGCTCGGCGCGCACGAGATCCCTTATCGCCTCGGATCTGTTCGGGTACCCTCTCTTATCCACTACCAGATCTAGCTTCTCGAGCAGCTCGAGGTCCATCGAGACGCCGAACCGGGTCGTTTTCATATCTCATCCTCCGAGTAGTGTGAATGCTTGTAGCCGGCCGCGCCCCCGGTGTGGGGTGTGCGGTGTGCGTGTATCAGCCCGGCCTTTTCCAGCATTGAGCGGTCCTTCAATATACTCTCTACCGGCCCCTCCGCGGCGACCAGCCCGTCGGTTCCCAGGATCACCGCCCTGTCGCCGATGTGGCGTGCGAGCAGAAGGTCCTGAGTCGCCACGATCAGGGTCCTGCCTTCGAGCTTGAAACCGGTCAGAATGTCGATCAGTACACCCTCGGTCGAGGGATCGAGTCCGGCGGTCGGCTCGTCTATCAGGTATACGTCGGGAGCGAGCGTGATCACCGAGGCAATTGCAACTCGTTTCTTCTCCCCGCCGCTCAACCTGTACGGATATCGGTCCGCCAGTTCGCCTATACCCAGCTGCTCGAGCGCTTCGGCGACACGCCTATCGATCTCTTGGGCTTCAAGGCCCCTCTGTGTCGGGCCGAAGGCGAGCTCTTCCCTTACCGTGGGGGAGAAGCACTGGATGTCGGGATCCTGAAACACGAATCCCACCCTGCACCTGAATGTCCGTTGAAACCGCCTGTCGTTCAGGCGCTTTTCGTTCAGCTCCTCACCGAACGCCTTGACCAGCCCGCTCTGGGGGAAGATAAGGCCGTCGAGCATCTTCAAAACGGTCGATTTCCCCGATCCGTTCGGTCCGAGCATGATAGTGCATAATCCAGCCCCGATGTCGAGGTAATCGATTCTTGCTCCGAAGGTCCCATCCGGGTAGGTGTAGGTCGCGTTTCTGATCTCGAAGGCGGGATGGCTCGCCGCTGGATCTTCTCCGCATGTCTCGTCCAGGGCTTTCCGGGAGACCGGTCCGGTCTTGCCACTTTTCTCGCACCCGCCCGTGAGCTCGAGATAGCTTCCCCGGGAATCCATTGCCATCTGGACTCCCTCGGCGAGGTGAAGGGATTTGAGGAAGATGTACCCGGTGCTCTGTGAGAGGAGGGCCAGCCTTTGTCTGAAATCGAGGGTGCCCAGCACCCTGCTCTTCCTGGCCAGTAGAAGCTCGATCAGGCTTCGCAGCAGAAGCAGGATGTATCGGTAGGAGAGGGAGAGAAGCGTAACCGCTGTGCGGGGAGCCCCGAGAGAGCTGAATCCCCCGATTACCTTGTTCCAGGGTGTTGTCAGGACCAGAAGGGAAGTGAACGATACACATGTTGAAACGCGGAGCAGAAGAAGGGATGCGGATGTGAGCCCCTGTCTTGTTACCGTGAAGGGTCCCGCTTCAAGCAGCGCACTGCCGGGGGTAATAAACAGTGCGGGCAGCGCGATCGCGCCTGTGAACAGCGGGATGAATACCCATACGCGTGCCGTGAACTCTATAGGATTTATGCGCGATAGGGCTGCGAGTATTACGGCGCCCGCGTATAGCGCAGCTATGAGCCGCAGACTGTGGGTTAACGAGCATACGATAACAGCGATGATCAGGCAGATAATCTTCACTCGGGCGTCGGTTCCCTGGAGCAATCCGTGCTTTCTGGAAAGTCGCTCGCCCGCTATCGTTCTTTCCAGCGTGTCAGCCGCGGAGGAGATGTTTCTTTCAAGATGAACGGCCACTGTGCGGTTCCGCCTCGAGTTGCTGAGTGATGGTTCACGAATCCGTTCGGGAGCTCCATCCCAGAAGTCTTCCGGCGATCAGGACCGTCGTTGCCGTTAGACCAGCGCCGATGATCGCCGAGATGATCGTGCCGATAACCGATCTCATACCCCCGTCTGCGAGCCCCGGCACCTCGTAGTCGGGCAGGGGCGGCTCCGGACCCGTTCGTTCCATCTTGCTCATCCCCTCCGGTTTGAATCCCACCCTATCGGCAAGGGTATCAAGGTCCCATTCACCCCAGGCGCCGCCGACGGCCAGGATACCGAGCGGGCTCAACAGCGCCATGATCAGTAACGCGGCCCATCCCTTGCCGTACCTCATGGGCCGACCTCCGGATTCCCCCGGTTGTTCGCTCCGCGGCCACGTACCATGAACAGCTCCGGGTGATACCTGCCGAGAAACGCGATCACTGCACCAGTCACTATGGCTTCGGCGGCTCCTCCCACGGTCAGATGCGGTATCATCATGGCTGTAACCGCGACTTTCAGGTTATAGGGGCAGTAGAGCGGGGTTCCGTCGGGAAGATGGTGCAGAATAGGCTGAATTCCCAGCTCCACGGCAACGAGAAGGGCGGCGATATTCATCCCCGCATATCCCCCCAATGCCGCTGCGGTGGCGAACCTCCTGCTGGAAGGGGGAGAGCCCCCCGAGATCGCCCTGAAGACCAGGTAACCGGTCATAGGCATTACGAACGCAAGGTTGAACGAGTTGGCGCCGAGCGATAGAAGACCTCCGTCTCCGAAGAACAGGGCCTGAATCGCCAATGCCAGCGTGACGGCGACCATGGCCGGCCATGGCCCTACCAGTACCGCTATCAGCACGCCGCCGACGGCATGACCGGTCGTGCCCCCGGGGAGCGGGACATTGAACATCATCACCAGGAATGAAAAGGCTGCGAGCAGGGCGAGAAGCGGCAAGTGCCTTCTATTGAAGGAGCTGCGGATCCTCCTTAGCGACAGCCACCACAGGGGGGCGGAGATGATATAGAGCAGACCGGATGTCTGGGGCGAGAGATAGCCGTCGGGGATATGCACGTTATGCCTTCTTCTGTGTTATTAATTTTGCAATAGTAACACGAATAATCTATACGTGGCCGCTTCCTGTGTCAATCAAAACCGGAGGGACGGTTTTCTCTCCGGGGGAGCTGTTTTCCGGTTTGCCCGGTACAACCCTGCTGCTATAGTATGGATTGTCGCTTGAGGTGAGAGGACCTTTACGATGCAATCAGAGGATATGCGCCGGGTTCCGGATCCGTGCGGGGACTCACCCTTCATGGGAATCTACGAATCGCTCAGTGCGGCATACGGCCCGAGGCGGTGGTGGCCCGTTACGCCGGCGGGCGGGGTGGAGCCTGAGTATACAGGGGGACCCTCCACCCGGATCCAGATGCTGGAGGTCGCCGTCGGCGCGGTTTTGACACAGAACACGTCGTGGAAGAACGCCTCGAAAGCGATCGCGAACCTGAACCGTGCAGGTCTTTTGAATCCGGAGGGGTTGACGGGGATCGATACGAAAAGCCTGGCCGGATTGATCCGGCCCTCCGGCTATTTCAACCAGAAAGCTGAGAGAATCAAGGTGCTTGCGGCTTATCTATCGGGAAACGGAAGGCCTGACAGGGACGGGTTGCTGGAGCTCGAGGGCATCGGTCCGGAGACGGCCGATTCCATCATGCTTTACGGATACGGGGAGCTGCATTTCGTGGTCGATGCTTACACGAGGAGGATATTCGGCAGGATAGGGCTCATAGGTGGGGGGGAAGCATACGAGGCTGTGCAGCTCGTGTTCGAGTCGAACATCCCCCCGGAGGTTCATGTGTATCAGGAGTACCATGCGCTCATAGTGGAGCACGGCAAGAGATCATGCACCCGCAGTCCCGATTGCGGGGAATGCGTGATAGGGGCGCTATGCGGAAGGTGCGGACTCTAGCATTGTGCGTCACACCGCGGTCCGGTAAGGACTGCAGGCGGGAAGCACCACGGGATCAACTGTTCGTGCCCGGCATGGTTTGATCCGGGGACGGTGTGTGACAAGATACTCGTTTCTTAGATGGACCGATGCTGCTATCATGGCAGTGCGGTTCGATCTAGGCTCGACCAGGGCAGGTTGATTTAAAATGCAAAAAGAAAGGGACATTCGGGAGGAATACGTCGGAGCTCCGGATGAGGCCCGGGGAGGAAGAGATTACATAACGTGGTGTCTTCTCGCAGCTGGCGCGCTTCTGCTGAGGGTCTCCTTCCTGGGTTCAAGAATGGTTCTTTCGGGTGACGAAGTGCACTATGCCGAGTCGCTGCATTGGTTCCTGAAAGGCCGTATCATGGAAGGTGTTTCGGATTACTGGTCGTTCTTCTACCCTCTTCTGGCCGTACCTCTTGGTTGGATATACGGGAGCGCAGAACCCGCCCTCCGCCTTCTCTCGATCATTGCGGGAACAGCATTGATCGTTCCCGCGATGTCGATAGCAGGAAGGCTCTGGGGGCGCCGCGCGGCACTATTCGCCGGAGTGCTGATCGCGCTGCACCCCAATCTCATAGAGTACTCGACGGCGGCGATGACAGAGCCGCTGTATTCTCTTCTGCTCGTATCCGCCACAGCCCTCATGCTGCGGTTCATGGAACTGGGCGACATGCGCAGCCTCGTTGCGCTGGGCGTGGTGCTCGGATTATCGTACACGACCCGTCAGGAGGCGCAGCTTATCGCGGCGATCGTGATTTTCATCATTCTGCTGGGCAGGGGCGGGGGGGGTCTCGGGGCGCCCTTCAAGCGGAGGATTTTAAACGCCTCGCTCGTTCTCGTGCTCTTCCTGGGCGTGATTACGCCTTATATGATGCTCGTACATAGGAAGACCGGGAAATGGACCGGTACCAAAGCTTCGGTGAACTTGAGCTCTAAGCTGGTTTGGGATGAAGGGATGAGCAGGGAGCGGTACGTTTACGGCCTCAACGATGAGGGGACACAGCGTAGAATAGTGGAGACGGGCCGGAAGAGCGCTGCCGCTATACTCTGGAGCAGGAGGGGTGAGGTAGCATCCGGTTACTTCACTAATCTGAACCGGGGTGTTGTCCTTTTCCCGATTCTGCTCTCGTCGCCTTTCATGCTGCTTCTTGTTCCCCTGGGGATATTCGGAAGAAGGTGGAAGGTCTCTGGCAGGGGGTCGGAGATGTTCCTGCTCGTCATGGGAGCCTTTCCACTCGTACTCTATTCCATCTTCCGTGTGGAGTTCCGGTACCTGGTTCCCCTTCTGCCTGTTTACCTGATGTGGGGTGCGGTGGGGTGCACCGTGATCACGGATTGGTTTGCAGGCAATATATCCCGGCGGCCGGTCTTCGGTTTAGCGCTGCTGCTGGTGGTTTTCCTGAGCCTGGTGCCGTTCACCATACGGAGGCACTCGGCTGTTTCCGCAACTCAGAAGGTGAAGTACAGGGAGATTGGAACGTGGATGAAGGATAACGGGATCGGTGATGACCGCCTTCTGGCGCACTCAGGGTGCCCGGTGAGTTACTACGCTGGAAATCCGGAGGCTACTTTTATTCCATGGACGGATCTTGACGGGCTGCTGGATTTCGCCCGCCGCGCTGGGTACGGTTACCTGCTCGTCGATGAGGCGTATTTCATCGATTACCGTCCTCAACTGGCCGCCGGCGTAGTAGGCGCTTCCTCCATAGAGGGACTGACAAAGGTTAACACATTCACCTCCAGATCAGGCGGCAGGATAGTGCTTTTCAGGGTCGACCGGGGTTCACGGTAACGGCCAGATCTCCCACACTAACACCCTTCACAGTAAGATCCCAGCCGACGGTGCTGCTCCCTTCGTGGCGCATCTTCCCTCAATGATATGCGATTGTGAACGGTTCTTGCGTATCCCGATAATTGCAGGTTCTCAGATGGCGAAGGGCTGTTCTCAACTCTATGCAACGCAACGGGTAACGAAATGGCCGGGCCCGCCGGCCTCCCGGATTGCCATCAGTAACAAACTGTGGTTTAACGACTTGCGGGTTTAACGAATCCAAACGGAGCCCGTCGATGCAGCCTCAAGGATATTTACCGCCGGATGGTCTGTTTTATGCCGGTTAGAGCACCCGCCGTGACGTTGTGATACGTGGAAACGCTCGCGGCGGCAGGTCCCGGAAGAGTTGGAAAGGCAGGATGGTGAGCGGTTCCAGTTCGAGAGGAAAACCGGAAGAATCCCTTGAAGGATCGAGGAGTGAGACCTCTTACTCAACGAGCAGAGCGTGCAGGAACGGGCGGTCCGGTGACCCGGTGGAGCGCGGGCGAAGCGGCGAGGCACTGTTCGGAGCGTTCATCAGCCTTTCCGAAGCGCAAAATGATGAAGACGCGGCCTCCCGTTTCCTGGATGCGCTGAAGACGGTCTTCGGATTCGAGCGCTGTTTGCTTTACCTATCCGTATCCGGGGGAAGCATGATGAAACCCCATACGGCGGTCCCGGAGAACGGAAAGCCTGACACACCGCCTGTCGATAGAGGATCTCGGTTCGCTCGAATGCTGAGCGGGGCCGACGGCCCCGTTCATATAGATGAATTCTTCAACGACGCCGGCGAGGCGTCCCGGGAAGAGATGAATCTGCACGAGACCTTCGTCAACCTAGGATTCTCATATGCCTGTCCCCTGTCGATACGCCGTGAGCTCGAGGGGATCCTGATATTCGGGGGGGGTGCTGCGGCGTTGGGACCCGACGACGGGAAGCTTCTCGGGATGATTTGCGGGGCTGCGGCGTTGGAGGTCCGAAACATGCGCAGCCGCAGGGAGGCTGTCTCGTCCAGGTTGGACATGGAGAAATTTTCGAAATTCAAGAGGGAACTGATCGAAGGTATCTCTAAGGATATCATGACGCCGCTTTCCGTCCTGAAAAGCACGCTCTGTTCGATCGAGCCGGACGGGATCGAGGGTGATGTAATGATCAGCATGGCCAAGGATTCCGTGCGCAGCCTCGAGAGCATGGTGCAGAAGCTGGCGTCATTGAACGAGATCGAACCGGGCAGGGCGGAGTTGCGGAACGATAGGGTGGATGTTTCGTCGCTGCTGGAGGATTGCCTGCGCGAGATGATACCAGAGTTCGAGGAAAAGAGGATAACGGTAAGGGTGGACGATGGGGCCGGAAACCGGGATGTGATCGGTGACGCCGATAAGATAAAGATCGCGATCAGATGCATAATTGACAATGCTGTCAGGTACACCGGGAGGGGCGGCAACATATCCGTTAAGACGCTGATATCCGAATCCGGACCTCGTGGTGATGAAGGTGTGGAAATCGAGGACTGGCAATCGGCTTCCGGACGGGATGAGGAGGAATCGATACCGGATCCGATTCGGTCATTGCTTTCGGGCTCACGCCCGGGGGCGGTCGAGGAATTCCTTGATAGGGAGGGTATGGCGTCCCATCTTGTCATCCGGGTGTCCGACGATGGGATCGGCATACCTCGTGACGAGATAGGCGGTCTGTCGGAGCCCTTCCGCAGGGCTTCCAACACACCGGTCGAATATATAAAGGGCGCCGGTGTGGGTGTGACAATCTCACAGAAGATCATCAGGGATCACGGGGGGAGGATGTTCTGCAGAAGTGCTCCAGGTGATGGTTCTGAATTCTCCATTTGGCTTCCCTCGAACGGATCGTAATAAGCCCGAGGGTGGCTCCCTTCTTGCAGATTTCCAGCGAAAACAGACGCCCGGCCCGTATCAGCCGCTCCGGAGACGTGCTAGCCGCCTGGTCTTCCGGTGCAATGGCTGTTCGATCCGGCTGTAATACTCATAGAACCGGAGAGATACGGATATGGATCGTGAAGCCGGTCCTGATGGATCGTGGAAACCGCAACTCCAGATGGTGTTCGGTGTATTGAAAAGGGGAAAATATTTTCTCGCGCTGATGGCAATATTTTCCTTTTCCGCCGCCTTGGTATCGTTGGTCCTCGCCGAGAAACGGTACACGGCTACGGCCACGGTTCTGCCATCGGCATCTTCGGGAGCACCTGAGCTGGCGTTCACGAGCAGGAATCTCTCCGATATCGGATTGATGTTGAGCCTTCAGGATAGCGGAAACCTTCTGCCGCTCTATCCGGACATACTCAGAAGCCGCCTGGTGGCGAGGGATATATTGCGTAAAAACTTCACCTTTCACGAAAACGGGAATGATGTCACAAGGACCCTTAAAGACCACTTCGGCATGGAGAATGAAGATGCGGCCCTCATTGCGCTCTCGAAAGCGGTCAGTTTCAGGGTGGACACGGAATCCAAGACCCTTGTGCTTCAGGCGACCATGAACAATGCCGAGCTTTCAGCCCGCGTGATCAACGCGTACATCAGCAGGCTCGAGAGGTTCAACCGCATGGAGAGACGGTCTTGCGCGAAAGAGGTCTATGATTTTATAGAGGGGAAGCTCGCCGATTGCCGCTTGGAAATGCGAGAGGCCGAAGAGAGTCTCATGGCTTTCAGGGAGAAGAACAGGAACTACGACAGTTCGACCGAACCAGACTTGCAAAAGGACCACAGGCGCCTCATAAGGCGCGTGGAGCTCGAAAAGGCTCTTTGCCTCGAGCTGGGAAAGCAGTTAAAGCAGGCGGTTGTCGATGTTGAGAGGGACACTCCGATCCTCAACGTTCTCGATTATGCCGGCGTGCCTGAAAGGCCGTCGTGGCCGAAACCGGCCCTGTTCTTGTCATCGATAACCACCGCCGGGTTGTTGCTTGGATTGATCTATCTCGGAGCCGTGGAATCCTTCGGTATGTGGAGGGCGGGTAACGACAGGGAAACGGTGGATAAGCTTCTGTCTGAGTTGAAGAAGGATATTAGAGCGGTGCCCTTTATAGGCGAGCGGGTCGGGAGTGGATGATGAGATCGAGAGGGCAGACGATTCCGCAGCGGGAAGCGCGGGCCTTTCTGGTCTCCGTCGAGCAATTGTTCTTCGCCCTTGCCGCTTCCCTTGCGGTGCTGGCGGTTTTCAGGTTCAACCGCTCATTTCTCATTGCGATTCCACTGTTTCTCACCTTCGTCCTCTATCTTCGCAAGCCCTGCACGATCGTCTACATACTCGTCGCTGTAGGCTTCCTTCGCCTGGATGCATGGCTTTCGGGCTGGATGTCTCTGCCCTTCGGCAAGGTGTTCCTTATCTTCACGGTACTGTCGGTGTCCGCCGTCCTGCTCTTGACGGAATCTCGGTTGAACAGACCGGGTAGGCAGGCGCTTCTGTTCGGATGCTACCTGCTCTCCGCCCTGGTGTTCGGAAGCATCGCATCATCCGGGGACGGGATTCTGCCCTGGCTTTCAGAGAGCATGTATGCGGCTTCCTACTTCGCGGTGGTTTTTCTGCTCGTCAACCGGTTCGAGAGGCTCGAAAGGATTATGATACTGATCGTTCTAATCGGCGCGTTGGCCGGCTTCATCAATATCCTCGAATTTTTTGATCCCTCCGGAATAGGGCTTTCGCATTCGGAAGGCCGGGCTGCGGGGCTGCTGAAGAATGCCAACACATCGGCCTTCATAGTCAATGTGTCGATGATAGCCTCCCTGTATCTTCTGAAGATCTCCGAGTCGAAAAGGCTCGTGCTCTGTATGACCCTGCTCCAGGGGCTGTTTTTCTTCGGTGTTTTTCTGACCTTTTCGCGGGAGGGGATTATACTCTTCGCCCTGATATTTCTCGCCCAGTTCTTCTACATAAAGAGAAGGTCGCGCATGGCCCTGGTCCTCTGTCTTTCCATAACAGTTCTATGGTTCGGTTCATACCGGGCCGTGCGCTACATAGACACGGCCGCAGAAGGTGACGTCCGGTTATCGTTTAGAAGGATATCCGCTCTTGCCGGGGGCAGGGTCGACGATAACGACAGGCTGGACCTGCTGAGTCTGCACATGGGGAGGTTTCTCGAATCCCCGATAACCGGCAAAGGTCTGTATTCGGCCACCGACCGCACGATCAGAACGTTCGGGTACAGCGGTGAGTGCATGCCCCAGGGCCCGCATAACACTTTCGTGCTCATTCTATCGGAGACTGGCGTATTTCCTCTGGCTGTTTATCTGATCTTCCTCGCGTCGGTCTTTGCGGGCCTCCTTTATAGGCGAGGGAAGGCCGGCAGGCGTGAGACCGCGATGAGGGGGTGCCTTCTGCTTATGTTCTCGGCCTACCTGATACATCACCTCTTCTCGCATACGCTTCTGCTTTCGCGCTATTCGATGGTGATGATGGCCATTTTCTCGCTGCCGGCGGGCGTGCGCGGCGCTATGGGCTGTCGTTCAGAAACCTGCGGATAATATCTCCGACGGACACTTCCCTCACAAGCGGGAACACGAGCCCCACGAGAAGAGACAGGGTTGAACCGAGGATGAATATGATCTTTCGTGGCGGGGCGCTTTTGATCTGCGGGACCGACGCTTCATCGAGCACCTTTACAAGGGGCTCTTCCCTCTTGAGATTGATGTCGGCCAGCTCGAGCTGCTTGTTCAGGTCTATGAAGATTTCGTGTTCGAGCGTCAGGTTGTGGAGCAGGCGCTCATGCTCCATTATCACCTTTGGATCAGTGGTCGTGGCGTAGTCCCTGTGATTCCTCTCGAAGGCGGCCAGTTCCTCCTCCATCTCGAACAGGGCCAGCTTGGTGCTCTCGAACTCATCACGCAGGAAGCGGTAGTTCAGCCATGCCTTCGTACGCCTCTTCTCCCCTCCGAACTCCTTCAGAAGAGACAGCATGCGGTTTACGATCATCGCGGAGAGCCCGGGATCGCCGGTCGTCGCCCTGATCCATATGATCCCGGTTTTCCTATCCGTGTCGATCCGGATGATCCTGTCGAGCGCCCTGCGGGACTGCTCCTCGCCCCTTGTGCCGAGAATATCCGAGAGAAGCTCCTTTGAGCCTTCTTCGCCGAACCGGCTCGATAGCAGTTTATCCCTTACGTGCCTGCTTCTGAGGATCGTGGGAAATAGGAACGAGCTGTTTGGAGAGATATTCATGCCCAGGTCCAGTCCGAGGTCCGAGAGGTCCAGTGCTCTCCCGAGATTCCTATAGCCGCCCGATCCCCCCGACGGCAGAATAGTGGCATTCGCCGTGTACCTCTTCGGCAGGGTGAATGCCAGTATAAAAAACGCCAGGGAGCCGCCTACGACGACAACGGCCGTGAACCTCCTCCACTTCACCAGGGCCCCGAACAGCTGTGTAATCGATGCTACTTCCATCTTGTGCATCCTGGATCATACCTCATCGTGGATTGTGTCAGATTCGCCTTACACCTGATCTCGGATCGCCTTCGATCGAGGATCTTACGACACCCCGCCTCGCGACCGATGCACCCGGGTACTTGATCACATGGTTGCAGCAATCAAGATTCATTCCAGAAGGGCCGGATCCGGCATCGGGATCAAGACCGTATGATGTTGATTATATGTAAGTTATAGTAGAGCTTCTCTAGAAGCTATGTCCCGTCACACCGGATAGCGCACTCACCGGGCCTTATTTTCGCTTGGAGGGAAGATTTTTCCTCAGGAGGGCATCGGCGGGAGATCGATCCTCGGCGGTCGCCCGAACCGCCTGATGGGCATGAAAAGGCCGGCGGCAATATAGGATAAGCCGCCGGCCTTGGTCGATAATCTCTATACCCCTCTATTCCTCTTTCTCCCCGGTCTTCTCCGCTTCTTTCCTTCTCATCGATTTGATCACAACCGGCTTCACAGGCACATCCTTGTAACTGCCCTTGGTTGTGGTTTTTACGCCTTTTATCTTCTCCACTACATCCCAGCCCTCGATCACCTTTCCGAAAACGGCGTAACCGTATTCCCTTGCGCCTTTTCCCTTGTGGTCGAGTGCGGTGTTGTCCTTGAGGTTTATGAAGAACTGGCATGTTGCGCTGTTTATGTCCATTGTTCGCGCCATCGAGAGTGTGGCCTCGAGGTTCTTGAGACCGTTATCGGCTTCATTCGTTATCGGCGCCGCCGTGGCCTTCTTGGTCATATCCTTCGTGAATCCTCCACCTTGGATCACGAATGTGGGAATAATCCTGTGGAAGATCGTCCCGTCGTAGAATTTCTTGTCCACGTAGTTCAAGAAATTCTTTACCGTGATCGGAGCCTTCTCCTCGTAGAGCTCTATCGTGAACGAACCCATGTTTGTTTCTACTTTCACCAGGGGATTTTCACTCTTCTCCTCTGATGCGGCCGGACCCGGCACGACGGTGGAAACCAGTGCCACGGATATTACCATGGCGCCCAAGATCAAGATGAAACGCATAAATGAATCACCTCCTGCATTCAATCCATAGTTTGATCGCGTATAGTAGTGATACAATATAGATACTATGCTTTGTTAATTAAAGGGAAAAGTGCGGGGATCCATTCGATCCGACCGCCGGCACACCGGACTGTAAATATAAGTTTACAGTATTTCATGGGCCGCCTAGCCCTGGTGGTTTGGTCTAATATACAGCAAACATTGCACTTATAAGGAAGATTGCATGAAATCACCGTGGAGGAGAATTTTTTCTTTTGCCGGAACACCGTTGTTTGATAGTATATTCGCGGATGCGGCATAGAAGTATAACGTGATCGTAATAGAGGGATCGAGATGAGTCGTAAACTGAAATACGAGCATGTGGATGTTTTTACGGATAAGTTATTCGGCGGTAATCAGCTGGCCGTTTTTCCATCACCGGGCAAGCTGACCAAGCTCCAGATGCAGAAGATAGCCAGGGAGATCAACTTTTCGGAGACGACGTTCGTTTTTCCGTCTAAGGGGAAGGAGACCGCTGCGAAGGTCAGGATATTCACGCCGGGTGATGAGATACCCTTCGCCGGCCACCCGGTACTGGGGACGGCTTTCGTGTTGGTTTCATCCGTGAAGGGCAAGAGCAAGAAGGCCAAGAAGATCTTTCTGGAACTCGATGCGGGCGATATCGAGATAGATATCGATTACACCGGAAGGAAGATAAAGCGGTTGACGATGCACCAGCCCCTGCCTGATTTCGGATCAGCCCTGCAGAACAGGGGGCAGGTGGCAAGTGCCCTGGGCATCAAGACATTCGAGATCGTGGGGGGGGGCGTTGTGTCGAACGGGCTTGACTTTCTCATAGTCGAGGCGAGTTCCACCGATGCGGTCAAGCGTGCCAGGCTGAACATCAACGAGGCCGTGCTTGTAATCGAGAGATACGGGGTTAATGCTATCTATCTCTTTGCACGTTTGGAGAGCAAGAAGAAGAACATTCATTCACGTTGTTTTGCACCGACCCTTCAGGTGATAGAGGATCCCGCCACGGGTTCGGCATCCGGCGCTCTCGGGGGTTACCTGGCGAGGATATTGAAGTTTCCACTGAGCCTGCGCCTCGTTATCGAGCAGGGCATCGAGGTGTCGAGACCCAGTATTATCAGTGTTGATGTGCGGTGTGACAGGGGGATGCTCGAAAGCGTGAAGGTTTCGGGGAGCGTTGTGCGGGTGGGGGAGGGGACGATTTCGCTTACCTGAATAAAAATGATTTAATTTTTACTCGGAATTTGCTATAATGTAGAGTGATACAGGGATGCAGGGCGGTTTTGTGCTGCAACCAGAGGCTAATTCAGCAAGTAAAAGATTCGGTTATAACCGGAGAAGGTTCTAAGGAGGTGGCCCGCGTGACCCCTTCAATAGATCTCTTTTCCGGTTTTTTATGCATTGAAGCCTGTGTATGCTGCGGAACCGGCCGCCGCATGCACAGGGTCATCTTTCCAGATGCTCATCGAACCATTCATGGATCGTTTCCCACCACAGCTCGGCATTCTGCGGTTTCCTGACGAAATGGTCTTCGTCCGGGAAAAATAGCAGCTTCGACTGCACGCCGTTTCTCTGCAGGGCGGTGAAGAACTCGAGTCCCTGTGTATAGGGCACCCGGAAATCTCTTTCGCCGTGTACAACAAGACACGGTGTCTTGAAGCTCTCGGCGAAGTTGTGCGGCGAGAATCGCTCATACATCTCCTTGTTAGTCCACGGCATACCCTCGAATTCCCATTCAGGGAACCAGAGCTCTTCCGTCGCTCCGTACATGCTAGCGAGGTTGTAAACACCGGCGTGCGACACGAGACAGCGGAAGCGGTCCGTATGGCCCTCGATCCAGTTGATCATGTAACCACCGTAGGATGCACCCGCTGCCGCGATGTTGTCTGCGTCGACGAAGTCGAAATTCTCCACTATATAATCGACACCCTTCATGATGTCGGTATAGGGAGCTCCGCCCCAATCCCCGCTTATGGCATCGGTGAAGGCCTGACCGTATCCGGTGCTGCCGGTGAAGTTGATCATACCGACCACGTAACCCGGAGAAGCGAACATCTGCACGTTCCATCTGTAGTGGAATTCATCCCCGAACGAACCCTGGGGTCCGCCGTGAATGAGAAGGATCATGGGGTATTTCCTTCCCTCGATGAAGAAGGGAGGCTTTACCAGCAGGCCGTGGACCTGTTTCGAGCCCGAGCCCTCGAACCAGAATTCCTCCAGCTCGTTCATCTCTATATTATCCAGGATCTTCCTGTTTATGTCGGTCAGCTGCTTGATCCCACCGCCGTTGGACTTGGCGATGTATAAGTCTGTTGGGTGGTCTACGTTTTGCCTGGAGAACACGATGTGCTTACCATCAGGAGCTATGCGTAGGTTTGTGTCGTATCCTCCCGTGATCAGTATCCTGGCATCGTCTCCTTCTATCGATACACTGCCGATTGAGCGACGCGCCTTGTCCTCCGTGTTGAAGTATATAGTGCTGCTTTTCGGACCCCATGCGAAGTTTGCTATGCTGTAATCGAAATTCTCCGTGAGGTTCTTTCTCTTGCCGTTTTTCCGGTCATAGATCATAAGGCGGTAACGATCCGCCTCGAATCCCGGCGTCAGCTGAGCCCTGTAAGCAATGAATCTGCCGTTCGGAGAGTACCGGGGATTGTTGTCGTTTGACAGGTTACCAGCAGTGATAGGCTCGCTCTCCCCGCCGGGGAGCTTTACGATGTAGAGATCGTTGTTCGTGGAGGCGGCCACCAGCTCATCGGGGTTCATCGAAAAACACAATTCGCCTCCATCCGGCGAAAAATCGTAGTCCCGCTCGCCGCCCAGCGATATAGGAGGAACATCGGTTCGCCCGTCGTTTAGTTCAATGAGGGAGTTCCCCTCTACATCTGTCAGGAACAGGTGGCTCCACCTGCCTTCGCGCCAGCTGTTCCAATGGCGGTAGAGCAGATGGTCGATCAGCCGGGCCTTCACCTTGCCGCTTTCGAACTCTTCGAGCATCTTCCCGTTACAGTCCATGTCTTCGCATCCGGGGTAAACGTTCGATGTGAAGGAGATTGTTTTCCCGTCTGGCGACCAGAGTGGAGATGATGCTCCCGTCGGGATGTCGGTTATGCGCCTGGCCTCGCCGCCGTCTGATGGTATCGTCCATATCTGCGGTGTTCCTTCCCGGTCCGAGACGAAGGCCAGGCTCTTCCCGTCTGGTGACCAGCACGGAGAATAATCACTACCTTCGCTTTCCGTGAACTTCCACGCCTCTCCGCCATCGATCGGTACGATATATATCCCGGTGTCAGACGTGTTTTCCTCCTTGTCGAACCAGGTGACGGTGAAGGCCACTGATCGTCCGTCCGGGGCGATCTCGAATCCACCGATCCGACCGAGCGATATCAGATCGTCGAACGTGATCGCATGCCGCTCGCCCCCCGATGCGGGGAACGAGATGACCAATAGAACGGCCAGGGCGAAACCGCCCACACTCTCGATGAAACGTACCATTGTACACACTCCCTTAATGAATTGCCGCCGGCTTCGAGCCGGAAGGTCGAGTACTAATCTCTGCGGGCAACTGCGAATTCTAATGAACGAACGGATTACAGGCAACTCATTAATTTCAACGGGGGATTTTTCCCTCGTGATGCAAAATGATCGTGCCATGCAGCCGGCATAGGCGGATTATAGAGGTTGCAAACCCGACGTAATTCTGGGAATATCGGACATCAGGGGATTTCATGCAGCTCGGTAGGGACAGGGTGGATTCATTTATAATCTCCCCCATGGAGGATTGGAATGATCGAGGTTCATGATATAAGAAAATCGTTCGGCAGCGTGGTCGCATTGAGCGGTATAGCATTCCAGGTCAAGGAGGGCGAGATCTTCGGTTTCCTGGGTCCGAACGGGGCGGGGAAGACAACGGCTATCTCCATTATATCGGGGCTCATGCGTGCCGATTCGGGGACCGTGCAGGTGAACGGGATGGACGTTCACCGGCACGGGAAGAAGATCCGCAGGATCCTGGGCGTGATCCCACAGGAGATAGCGCTTTACGAGGAGCTGACCGGGCGGGAGAACTTGCGATTCTGGGGGAGCCTGTACGGGATGTCGGGAAAGGAGCTCAGGAAATCGGTCGATCGGGTGCTCGATCTCGTGGAGCTGACGGAGAGAGCGGACGATCCCGTTCGTCAATATTCGGGCGGTATGAAACGAAGGATCAATCTCTGCATCGGTCTCGTCCACCATCCTCGCATCGTGCTGCTGGATGAGCCGACACTGGGAATAGATCCTCAGGCGAGATTGAATATACTCGATATAATCAAGAACGAGGTCGCTTCGGGCACGACCGTTATCTACACGACCCACTACCTCGAGGAGGCCGAGAGCCTGTGTGACCGGGTAGCGATAATAGATCACGGCAGCATACTGGCGGAGGGATCCCTGGAGGAGCTGACACGCCTCGTTGGTGAGGAGGATATCGTGACGGTCACCGGCAACTTCAGCGCGGAGCAGGTGAATCAACTGCTGTCGGGAGTCAAGGTGGACAGCCTGGAGGACGATTCACTAAGGTTTTTCGTTTCGAACAAGGGAGAGATAGGAGAGGTATTCGGGAAACTTTTTTCCGCAGGGGTTCACGTAGGTCAGGTGTCGATCAAGGAACCGAGCCTTGAAAGCGTTTTCATAAAGCTCACGGGGAGGGAGCTCAGGGACTGACGGGCGGGGTGGCGGTCTCCGTACGATTAATCGCCGTGCCTGTTCCCAGTTCGGTTCCGAATTCGGCGCAGAGGACCCGGAAGGTCGGTGGAGGGTGCATAATCTCTTTAATATAGTATTGAAGGATCTCAGGCGCAGGATGCGCAGCCCTGTCGCCGTGCTGCTCATGATGCTCATTCCCCTTGCCATGACGCTTATCATCGGCCTTGTCTTCGGCAGATCGGGAACGGTGGAGTTGCCCAGGATCAAGGTGCTGCTGGTGGACAGGGACGGGGGCATATTCGGCAGGTTCATCCGGGACTCGATGAGGCAGGACCGGTTGGCCGAGCTCATTGATCTGGAAAGCGTGGAGATGGAAGAGGGGATGCGCCGCATGGAGAGAGGCAAGGCCTCGGCGCTTATAGAGGTTCCCGAAGGATTCTCAGAGAGTGTCCTGGACATGAAGAGCGCGGAGATAGTGCTGGTCAAGAACCCGGCGGAGACTTTCCTGCCGATTATAGTCGAAGAGATAGTGGAGACGATGGCCATAATAATCCACGGGGGGATGTATAACTTCAGGGAACCGATAGAGCGGGTTCGGTCTATGCTCGAAGCCGAGGCATGGCCCTCGGGCGGTGAGCTTCAGGGGCTGCTGGACAGCGCAAGGGACAAGATCTTGCTGGCACAGGGATATTTGAGCGACTCCCTGATCACGCTGAGAAGCGAGACCGTTGCATCGCAGGATGAGGGGGATGGGGGATTCAATCTGTTCGCGTACGTTTTACCGGGCAGTCTGCTGATAGGGCTCCTTTTCATAAGCGAAATATCATTGAGGGATTTGTTCAGGGAGAGGAACAACGGGACGCTTGCGAGGATGTTCGTGGCTCCTATCGATGCCAGGCAGGTTGTGACGGCCAAGGTGCTTGTAACAGCGGCGGTAACCGGTCTCTCATGCATCATTCTCATGGTGATAGGGCGCCTGGGATTCGGAATCGATCTGGGACGGCCGCTCCCGCTCATAATCCATTTCGTCGCGACTATTCTGATGTGCACCGGTATCATCGTTTTCTTCTACGGCTTCATAAGATCGGAAAAGGCTGTGGACGCAGTGATCTCCATAGTGATCATAGTAATGTGCCTGCTCGGGGGGAGCATGATCCCGATTGAACAGATGGGGAGCGCACTATCTGCGGTAGGGCGTTTCTCTCCGGTCTTCTGGGCCGTCGACGGCTTCAAGCGGATCTTCATCCTGGATGCCGCCATGGGTGATATCCTCGAGCACCTCGGAATACTATTCGGTGTATCGGCGATTACGATCATTCCGGGGACCATCATGCTCAGGCGGAGGATAGAGAAGGGTGGGTGGTCCTAGGATGCGCGGCGGATCTCTCTGGATAGTGTCGAAGATAGCGGGCTGTGATCTGAGGATGACAATGAAGGAGCGCAGCTATGTTTTCTGGATGTTCATAATGCCGCTCACATTCATGTTCGTCTTCGGTATGACCTCGAGGGATTCGCGAAGCTCTGCGGTCAGGGCGAGACTGACAGTGGAGGACAGGGACAGCGGTTTTCTGTCCGGCAAGCTGGTCGAGGCGCTCGAAGACGAGTCGCTTTACATAGTCGACAGCCTGCCGGAAGGCGACGATGCGGTCAGAACCCTCGTGATACCGGGGGAATTCACCAGGTCTGTTCTGGATAGGGAGCGCGTCGGGCTTGTGCTGAGCAGGGAGGAGGGGACGAATATGAACGCCGCCGAGGCCGCTTCGGCTTCCATATTCAAAGGTCTCATCAGGGTGGTGAGCGGGCTCATAGAAATCGAGGGCGATGAGCTGGAGCATGGCGCGGCGGGTATCTCCATCGATGGCGACAGCCTGAGTGGAAGCCTCTGGAAACTCTCCGGCGGGCGTATCGGGGCTCTCGAGACACTGCAGGTGCGGTTGGACACGATCATGGCGAGAGATCCTCTGGTGACCGTGCGGTCAGGTAACGCCGGCAGGGCGGCGGATATTCCAAGGGGTTTCCAGGGCTCCGTGCCGGGAAGCCTGATCATGTTCGTGCTCATGTCGATGGTTTTCAGCGGAGCGGGTATCACGGCGGAGAGGGTGACGGGCGTTCTGAAGAGACTGGGCACAACCCCTGCGGGCAGGGCGGAGGTCGTCTCCGGCAAGCTGCTGGGCAGGGTAGAGATAGCCATGATTCAGATAGTATTCCTGCTGGCCGCGGGCAGGCTCCTCTTTCGGATTTCGCTTGGGGGCAGTCCGATAGCCCTGTTCCTGCTTATGCTGGCCTTCGCCTTCTGCACGGGCTCGTTTTCCATCCTATTCGCCTCTCTACTGAAAAATCCCGACCAGGTAACCGGATTCGCCGTCATTACTACCCTGGTTATGTCTGCGCTCGGAGGGTGTTGGTGGCCCTTGGAGGTCGTTTCCAGGCCGTTTCAGGTGCTGGCCTTCTTCTTCCCCACCGGCTGGGCGATAAGCGGGATTCATAAGCTGATATCGTTCGGATTCGGATTGACCGGCGTAGTACCTCACATCGCCGCGCTACTAGCGTTCGGGGTTGTATTTTTGCTGATTGCGGCGAAAAGGCTCAAGTGGAGCATGTAACGGATCGGGTCCCAAGATTCGATTGTTTCGGCCTGCCGGGGATCCTCCTCGAGCGGCCGGGGCGCCCACCTTGATCATCCACGAATTATCGCCGTGTAGAATATCTTCCCGCCGTGGGATTCGGCCTTTATCGTTCCTCTCGAGACCAGCTCCGAGAGCAGCTTGGCGAGCCCGGGGACGGGGATCCCGAGTGAGTTGTGCATATCCTCTGCCGTGCACGGACGCCGTTCCAGCATCGAGATGACTTTCTGCTCGGCTGCGAGGTCCTCGTGTGAGGCCCTGGCAGGTGTTTCGGCGACAACCTCGCATGCGGAGCCGAAGTATTCTTTTATGCTTATCAGGCTCTCTTTGTCCAGCGGCCCGATGCCCTTTACCGTCCCGGGCCTTACGGCCGTGTTGAGCTGCACCTCGTCGACCCTCAGCCCCTCGATGGCAAGTTTCAGCTCAGACAGGTTTCTCTCATCCGTATTGAATCCCTCCAGAAGCATTATTTCCAGGTAGACCTTTCCCGTGTACACCCGTGTGAATTCCTCGAGTCCTGCCTGTATCTCGCCTATGTCGCATTCCTCGTGCGGACGGTTCATCGAAGAGAAGGTCTCCTCGATGACGGAGTCAAGTGACGGCAGAACGATGTCGGCGAACGACACCTCTTCCCTGAGCTCGGGGCGGGACAGGAGAGAGCTGTTCGTGATGACGGCCACAGGGATGCCGGTCACCCCCTTCACCCGCCTTATCAGCTCTCCCGTTCTCGAGTACAATGTCGGCTCGCCCGCTCCCGACAGGGTTACCACATCGGGCATCTGCGGGATCTCGGAGAGCCTTCCCTCCAGTTCTTCGAGTATATCGTCGAGGGGATAGAATTCGCTTCGGCTGCATGTTCTGTTCGTCGTGCCCCCGCATTCGCAGTAGATGCAGTCGAATGTACAAGTTTTGTATGGAACCACGTCTATGCCGAGCGACCTGCCCAGCCGTCTCGACGGCACCGGTCCGAAAATCCTTTCCAAATCACGATCCTTTCGAGATGCGTTGATAAAACGGAAAAAAGGAGCACACGGCCCTTCCGAGGGGATCACGGAGCGCGGTGTCCGGTTCTTCGCGCCATACCGGCGATCCGTCCTCTTCGCTAATCTAATTGAATCGTATAGTTTTTGCCAGATCAAGATTTGCATGCTCTCTTCTCTTGAACTATCTTCATCGTTGGATCATTATCCTTTCGTGATCGAAACCGTGCCGGAATCGGGGTATATGAACCGCTCAGGGGGTGTACGATGATTGAAAAGGTTAATGATATATACGAGCGAAAGAAATGCACCGTGGACGAGGTCTTCAAGCTTATCAATCCCGGCAGCCGTATCTTCATCGGCTCCGGCGCGGCCGAACCCCAAACACTGATCAAGATGCTCATCGATAAGGGCAAATACATCCAGGATCACGAGACGATCAATCTCATAGAGCTGGGAACGAGCCCGTACGCCGAGTCGGTGCTGAGCAAGCCGTTCAGGCAGAACGCGTTCTTCATAGGACAGAATGTGAGGGATGCTGTCAACGAGGGAAGGGCGGAGTACACTCCGATATTCCTCTCCGAATTGCCGGCACTGCTGCGATCGGGGCGCCTCAAGATCGATGTCGCCTTCATACAGGTGGCACCCCCGGACAGCTACGGCTTCTGCTCCCTCGGAGTCTCGGTCGATGTCGTGAAGGCGGGTGCCGAGAGCGCAAGGCTGGTCATCGCCGAGGTCAACAAGCAGATGCCCAGGACCCTTGGAGATTGCTTCATCCACGTCAAGGACATCGACCATATAGTGGAAAGCGACATGCCGCTTCTCACTTTGTCGCCACCCGAACCGGATGATGTGGCCGCCAGGATAGGGCAGCATGTATCGAGATTGATAGGTGATGGAGCGACGATCCAGGCCGGGATAGGCATGATCCCGAATGCGATACTTTCGTTCCTCGTTGACAAGAAGGATATAGGAATCCATACAGAGATGTTCTCCGACGGGATAATAGACCTGGTCGAGTCCGGGGTCATAAATAACAGGAAGAAGAGCATTCACAACGGCAAGATCATCGCCACGTTCTGCATGGGCACGAAAAGGCTATACGATTTCGTCGACGATAATCCCCTGATCGAGTTCCATCCCTGCGACTATACGAACGATCCATTCATAATCTCCAGGAACGACAAGATGATCTCCATCAATGCCGCCATGCAGGTCGATCTCACCGGTCAGGTGTGCGCCGATTCGATCGGTGAGTATTTTTACTCGGGTATAGGGGGGCAGGTCGATTTCGTGCGCGGCGCGGCGCGGTCGAAGGGCGGAAAACCGATCATAGTCCTTCCGTCCACGGCTAAGGGAGGGACCATCTCACGGATCGTCGCGCACCTGGACCAGGGTGCCGGGGTCGTGACGTCAAGGGGGGATGTGCACTACATAGTCACCGAGTACGGAATTGCGAACCTTCATGGAAAGAACCTCAGGGAGAGGGCCCTCGCTCTCATCAGCATTACGCACCCGGATTTCAGGGACGATCTTCTCAGCTATGCCAAGAAGAGAAATATCGTTCATATGGACCAGATGCCGTTGACGGAGGTCGGCCGTTTCTACCCTGAGAAATACGAGCATGTGAAGGATTTCGGTGATGTCAGCGTATTCTTCAGGCCCATAAAGCCCATCGACGAGGCGATGGAGCGCGAGTTCTTCTATTCTTTGAGCGACGAGAGCGTCTACTATCGTTTCTTCAATCTCGTAAAGGCCATGCCGCACGAGAAGATCCAGCCGATGGTGAACATCGATTACAGTGAGGAGATGGCGATCGTTGGATTGCTGGGGGAGCCGGAAAACGAGGAGATAGTAGCGATCGGGAGGTTCAAGCACGATCCGTCGGACAACTACGCGGAGGTTGCGTTTCTCGTCGGGGACAACTGGCAGAACCGTGGTATCGGAACACATCTCATGCAACATTTGATCGATATAGCGCTGGAGATGGGGATCAGGGGGTTCAAGGCCGATGTTCTGGGACAGAACAAGAAGATGATGCACGTTTTTCACGAGTGCGGTTATCCGCTGCACAGCAGGTTGGAGGACGGAGTATATATCGTGAGAGTCGATTTCTCGGAGAAGAAGTGATGGATGACCGACCATCGGGTGCGAAGGCCTCATTCGTGATAGCCAGAAGGTGCGGCGAGTTCCAGTTCAGTCAGGAGCATCCGTTCAGGCCGGACAGGCAGACATCCGTGTACGAAATGTGCAGAAGGAGAGGTCTGCTCGACGGCGCAGGCATAAGCGTCGTCGAGATCGAGAATGCAGAGGATCGTGTGCTCGAACGGTTTCATACAAAGGATTACATCGAGGCGCTGAGAAGGGCGGACAGGGGCGATGATGTGGACCTCGATATGATCCACCACGGTATAGGACCCGCGGAGAATCCAGTGTTCGAGGGCGTCTTCGAGTTTTCGGCCCTTTCAGCCACCGCGAGCCTGACCGCGGCCAGGCTCGTTGCTGATTCGGGCGGAAGCGCGTTCAACCCGTGCGGCGGTTTTCATCATGCCTACCCGGACAGGGCGGCGGGATTTTGCTACGTTAACGATGTTGCCATCGCCATAGACGAGTTGAGGAAGAGGGGCAGAAGGGTCGCGTATGTCGATATAGACGCCCACCATGGAGATGCCGTCCAGCATGCGTATTTCGGCGATAGATCGGTTCTGACCGTCTCGATGCACGAGTCAGGCAAGACACTCTTCCCCTGGGGCGGATTCGATTGGGAGGTTGGTGAGGGGGATGCAATGGGTTATAACATCAACGTGCCGCTCGAGCCGGGCACCGATGACGATAACTTTCTACGTCTGTTCAATGATATCGTTATGGATGCGCTTCGGATCTTCGACCCCGAGGTTATAGTCGGTCAGTTCGGCACCGACATGCTCTCCACTGATCCCCTTACACATCTCAGGTTGACGAATAACGGTTATATCGAGGCCGTGGAGATCCTGCACGGGGAATTTCCGGCGATAGTGGCCCTTGGCGGCGGTGGTTACAACCAGCAGGATGTTACAAAGAGCTGGACCCTTCTCTGGGCCGAACTGGCAGGTAAGGGGATAGAGCAGAGCGGCTATGGAGGAGCCCTCGGCGGCGTATTCTTGGGAGACAGCTCGATCGAAGACTCGGATCTCAGGGATATGAGGATTTATTTATCGGGACCGGAGAAAGAGAGGCTGGAGCACTACACACAGGATATGATCTCAAATTACCGCCGTGGGATACTTCCTCTGCTGCAGGACCGGAACCGATGACCTGACAATTCGATAAAACTTGGGTTTTATTCTGAGGGAGTATATATTTATCATCCGAATCCGGGGCATCGGTTATACCGCGGTTCCAGGTTCCGTGCGGATTATCGATCCCTGAGTTCCAGCGCCGGCTCGGTGTATGGAAGAATCCCGATTCGAAAGGCTGTTTGAGGAGAAGCCATGGATCCGTCGATGAAGTTAATAACAAATCCTATATCAAGATTGCGGGGAGCGGATAGTATTTCGAAACGCAGCGCCCTCCCTGCCGCTTCAGAGAAAAGGTGAGTTTTGGAAGACCAGCTCAGAATCGCAGAATCACAATTGAATGCACTGCTTCGGGTGATACGCGGCATAGGCGGATCGAATGATATCGAGCGTGAAGTAGCGGAGGCCGTTAACTCTGTTCATTACGGCAAGGCCGCAACGGAGGAGGAGTTGTTCGAGCTTCTTAGGTCCGTTGTGAGTTCCTCCAGGCCGCCCATCCTGTCCTCCGACTGGGAAGAGGCGTGGGGGAACCTGTTCTCGCACCTGATCCAACTCATAATGTCATCGAAGAGCGGTACACGAAGGATCATCTCGGCCCTGTACGGAAGGGAGAAGATCCCCGAAGAGGCGGAATCGGAGCTGGTGCTGTGCGTGAATCCCGGATCGACTTCTACGAAGCTGGCGCTTTTCAGGGGCTTCGAACTCGAAGCGGCCGACGAGGTTCATATTCCTCCTGATTTCGACGACGGTGTCGAGAACAGAACAAAGGCTATAGTGGAGTGGATCGACGAGCGTGGTATAGTCCCCGGGGGGCTAACCGGAATAGTGTGCCGCGGCGGCTTTGTCCAACCGGTGCCGTCCGGCACTTACGAGGTCTGTGACGAGATGGTGAAGGATCTCGAGGAACCGAGGATCGATCATGCATCCAACATGGCGATCCCGATTGGATTGAAGCTCGGAGAGAGGCTCGCCGGAGGGGGAGATCTGCTGATAACGATGAGCGATCCGGTCGCAACGGACGAGATGGAGATCACGGCCAGATTGACCGGTATAAGGAAGATTCTGAGAGACGGGGCGGGGGCCCACTATCTGAACCACAGGGCTGTTCACGGGCTCTTCTGCCACCTGCTCGGCTACGAGCGTGATGAGATCACTACAGTGAGCGCTCACATAGGGGGGGGCATCTCCATAGGCAGGCATAAGAACGGGGAGATAGTCGATATAGTGAACGCCTTCTCCGGGGTGCCCAGCGCGAACAGGTGCGGCAACATTCCTCTCGACTGCCTGATGAGAGCATTGGACAGCAGGAAACTGACCCTACAGGAGCTCAGTAGGTACCTGTTCGGAGAAGGGGGGCTTGTCGACTTGGCCGGCACTAACGATTTCCGCGCCCTGATGCATTTCATGGATACGGGGGCGGTTCAGAGGCAGCGGGAGAAGATCAAGGTTGTCGTGGACTTTCTGGCCCGCAATATCGCCGGGGAGGTAATGAAGCTGGCCGCCGTAGAGGGTGCGATCGATGCCGTGATATTGACCGGAGGTCTGTCCAAGAGCACCGAGTTCTCCGGGATTATAAGACGCAAGCTTTATCCTTATTTCCCGGTGGCCGTCGTTCCGGGCTCCGTGGAGCACGAGTCCATGATAGCCGGGCACATGAGGGCGCGGTTTCTCCGTGAGGAATTGAAGGACTACAGGGTCGAGCGGGACGCCCTGAGGAAGAAGCGGGCGGGTGAGAAGGAGTTTCTGGATACTGAAATATTCGCGCATCCCCATCTTCGCAAGAAGGAGAACGAGCCCATCACGAGCCTCGATGAGGTTATCTACGCGGCCAGGTCCCTCGTCGCCATGCACAGGGCCCCCCGGATAGCTTTGGTCGGAGCCGAGAACGAGGATGCCGTCGCCGCCGCCAAACAGGCCAACGAGGAGGGAAGGTATCCTATAGCGAAATTCCTGCTCGTGGGCGATTTCTACGAAGTGAACAAGCTGGCGTGGGAGTACGACATCAAGGTCGACGATGAAAATTACATGATCATCGATACCGACAAACCAGTTGAGAAGGCGATAGAGCTCCTTGATTCGGGCCAGGTCGATCTTCTGATGAAGGGTGGAGTGAAAACGGATGAGATCATGAGAGGCGCCCTGCGTTATATGAAGAGCAGCGGACGGCTCGAGAAGGGAAAGGTATACAGTCATGTCGGAGTTTTCCAGTTTCCGGCGTATCCCAAGCTGCTCATAGTGACCGATGCGGCCGTGACGCCTCATCCCGATCAGGAGTTGAAGAAGTTGATCCTGGAGAATGCTCTTGCCGTGGCCGGTTACCTCAATATAAAAACGCCTAAGGTCGCGGTTATCTCCGCCGTGGAGACCAGGAATCCAAGTGTGCAGTCCTCCATACTGGCGGGAGAGTTTGCGGAGGGGTACCGCGACCGCACGGACTGCATAGTGGAGGGTCCGCTGTCGCTCGATGTGGCGTTGGATCCACGCTCGGCCGAGGAGAAGCATTACACGGGAAAGATTAGTGGAAACGCCGATATCCTGCTCATGCCCGATATAGAAGCCGGGAATGTCGTATACAAGACCCTGACCGTTTCCTCGGGCGCCAACCTGGCCGGTGCGGTTGTAGGCGGGGGCGTTCCTATAATACTGACGTCCAGGGGGGATTCGGCCCGTTCGAAGCTGGCCTCGATCTCGCTGGCGGTTCTCATCGCGATGAGGCAGGAGATCGCAGCAAAGAGCTGAAGACGGCCGACTTCTAAGATTAGATCACCATCATGGATACAAGCGGATCTCGTTCGAAACCAAGGGGGGCGAGTTATGTCCAGACAATGGAAACAGCTGTTGTTGTTCCTGTTCTTCGCGCTATTTCTGGTCGTTGTTCCGGTTGTCGCGCTGATAGGACTGATGGGGAAGGATGCGGGCTCCGCGTTGAAAGGCGGAAATGCCGTGGTCGTCATCGATATCGATGGAGAGCTTCTGGACTATCAGCCCTACTCCACACCACTATCGATCTTCACGGAGAGGGAGCCGGATCTGACCGGTATCCTGTCGACGATAAAGAGGGCTTCGGAGGACGGCCGGGTCCAGGCTCTGATACTGCGTATCTTCCCGTCGGGAGCCGGTGCGGCGAAATGCGGGGAGATAAGGGCGGCTCTCGGCTCGTTCAGGGAAACGGGGAAAAAGGTCATCGCATATTCACCGGTTCTCGTCGGCAACCATTACATGCTCGCATGCGGCGCAGATTCGATCTTCATGCCTCCGAGCGGTTACCTGGTTATACCGGGTCCGGCCTCGAGTGCGGTGTTCATCCGCGGCATGCTGGACAAGCTCGGCATCAACCCGAACATCCACAGGATAGGGGATTACAAGTCGGCGGCAGAAATGATCACCGAAACCGGGCGAACGCCGGAGTCGAGGCGGATGACCCAGTGGCTGCTTGAGGATATGTACGAGGGCTTCGTCGCCTCTGTCGCCTCCGACCGCGGGCGTAGCGAGGACACCGTCAGGACGTGGATCGACAGGGGGCTCTACAGCCCGAGAAGAGCGCTCGAGAACGGCTTGATAGACGGGATGCGCCACTGGGATCAGGTGAGGGGTTCCCTCGAGGGCGGGGATGTGGGCATAATTCCGGCGTCTGACTACCTCAAAGGTTATGGCCCGGCGTACGGGTCGGGTTCGGGGCCCGCGGTGGCTGTTGTTCATGCCCAGGGGGAGATAGTCATGGGGGAAAGGGGGTGGGACGCGTTCACCGGTCAGACGGCGGGAACGGAGACCGTGATAAGAGAGCTCAAAAGGGCCCGCAGGAACGGCAGGATAAAGGCCGTCATCCTCAGGATCGATTCACCGGGCGGTGACGGGATCGCGGGCGGCATGATATCGCGAGAGGTGGAGATGACATCGAGGGTGAAGCCGGTTGTCGTGTCGATGTCCGACGTGGCGGCATCGGGGGGATACGAGATCGCGTACCGGGCCGACCGCATAATAGCCATGCCTTCGAGCATAACGGGCTCTATAGGATCTATCACAGGAAAGATGAACATGAGGGGCCTTTACGGTAAGATAGGCGTTACCAAGGATGAGATGGGCGTCGGGGACAATGCGCTCATTTTATCCGATTACCGTGATTTCTCTGAGTCGGAATGGGATGTGCTGAGGGAGGAGCACTGGGAGTTCTACAGGAACTGGATAGAGGAGATAGCGCGGTTCCGCGATATGAGGATCGGTGAGGTCGATTCCGTCGCAAGGGGTCGTGTATGGACAGGGCGTCAGGCCGAAGAGGTGGGTCTCGTGGACGGGACGGGCGGGATCGACAGGGCGTTCGAGGTCGCATGCGAGCTGGCCGGCATCGATGATCCCGAAGGCGTCCACATGATTCACATGCCTGGAAGGATCGGGCTTCTACGGGGATTGTTCTCGGGGAGAACCGTCGAGGATACCGCCGCGCGCCTCCTTTACAGGATGATCGGACGCAGGTTCAACCGGCGCAGCGAGCTCATCATGAATCGGAAGCTGCCCGAGGAATTCGAGCCGGGCGGTGGCCCCTAGAATCTGTAGCGCACGTCCATTATCATGGACGTTACGTTGTCCGGAGTGAGATCCGAACCGGTGCAGACGTCGAAGAACAGCCTTTCACCGTAGTGGAGGGAAAATCCGAAGGTCGCGGTATAATCGCTTTCGAAGATCTCACCGCTGTCGCTCATGGATCTGTCGCCGTAATCGAAGTACTCGGTCTGGCCGGACGCATAAACGGAAGCACGCCGGGACCGGGACTCTATGCTCAGTGGATCGAAGGGTATCTCGAAGGAGATCCTCTCATTTCTATCCCTCCATACGATTCTCGAATAGAAGCCCGCGAAACAAGAGAAATACCTGCAGGGCTCGAACTCAACCGCTACGGGGACTATAAGAGCGGCATCCGTTTCTGAATAATTGATATCGATCGGCACCGGTACGGATATGTACCGGTATTCGTTTACTACTTCCTTCTCCGAGAACATGTCGAACCGTCCGTCTGCCTTCTCATCCGCCCAGGACCTCTCTAAGGCGCACTTGATCGCGGCAGTGATATTCAGGGAACGTCTTATGCAGTGAGTTTTTCCCGCCTTTGCTATGAAGAGCATGTTCTTCGACCGCCCGTCACCCGGCAAACCGAGAGTGTTCAGCATATTGCTCTCATCTCCACGATCCCAGCTGTAGTAGTTAAATATCTCCGTCCATCCCGTCTCGTACGTGGAAGTAACGAAGGCCCCTCTTGCGAAGAGCTTCAGACCCGACCGGAAGCTGTGGCGTCCCGTCAGGGAGAATGTCCACGATATTCCATCATGACGTTCCATCCACTCGTCTAGATCGTAGCTGTACTCATCGATCTCCTCCAGGAGGCTGCTGAATCCCCTGCTGGTGTAGAGAGTATATGTGTGGTGCTCGGAAAACACGGGATCTCTCGACAGGCTGAGGATGATCTCGCTGCTTCCCGAACCGCCCCGGTCCAGATACAGTCCGGCCTGGGCGTATCCTGAGACGTGCCTCTCCGTATTTGAATCAAGACGATCTCTTGTATCCATATCCGTCTTCGATAGGGAGGAGGAGTTGAACTGTTCCGTTGTGTACTTAAAACGGTGCTTGTTCGATCTATAGTACCCTTTCCCGCCGAGCCTGAATCCCAGCGCGGAGCCTCCGCCCAGCGGATGGGCGGCGGTCAGCGAGGTTCGCCAGAACTCCAGGTTATTGATACTGTAGTCATTATGGTATACATACTCGAAGTAGTTGCTGGTGTAGCGGTCGGTTAGCCATGAATCGGAGCCTTCGTCTTCTGATATTCGCCAATCGGCCGCCGCGGCGAGCCTCCAGCCCCCGAGTCCTATGCCGTAGGCCATAAACTCGTTCGTATGCAAGGTCCCACCACTTTCGTTCTCTAAATCGAGATTATAGTCCAGATACTTGTAGGGCCATGCGGGCAGTGCGGCGCTCCTGTAGCCGTAGCTTAGCGTCATCGAGTCCGCGAAGAGGGCGTACGCGGGATTGATGAAGAGGTCGGTGTAGAAATCGGGGATGATCCCCGAGACGTGCTTGCCGCCCAGGGCGCTGATTCTTGCCGAATGGCGATCCTGCGCCTGAATCGCGTGAGGCGAGATCATGGCGGCGATGCCGATCAAAAGCATGAGCTTTACATATCTTTTGCCTGAAGTCATGGAGCACTCCATCCCGAAACCGAGTGAAGAAGCTCAAAGGTACACCAAAGAGGGACATCGGGCAATAGAAAAGGCTCCGTCGCTCCTCGTGCGCCACCCTATCCATGCAACGAGCCCGGACCGAGGTGTCCTTGGTTCATGGTGTACGGTAGAGCTTGAGCCGGGCATCCCGCCGTTGATTGTCATTCCTGGCATTTCTCTTGATGCTGCTGTAGTCCCGTCCCGGTACGGGAGAGGGAGGAAAACCGGAAAATATCTCGAATCCTGCGCATTGGGGGATCAACCGGGACGGAGCCTGAAAGAAGCCTATTGAAATAATAAGTGAAACGTGATACAATATGCGAACTTATGGCGACGGGAAGATGCCTTGCATCGATATTGGATTATTCGGTGCAATTTCGAGGGTAACTAAACGAGCCAAGATCGCTCACTCTGGAGTCGAGAGGAGGTGGTAACAATTCTATCAGGTTGGTCGGCATTTACCCTCGTCGCACTTTTTCAGTAAGGGAGATCAGCTAATGAAATATGTAAAATTGTCGGTTCTGCTTGTAACTGTCATAGCGCTTTTGTCGGCGGCAGGAGAGATCAGCATAGCGCAGACGATCAGCAAAGCGCCTAAGACTACATGGGAATCGCCAGAGGAGAACTACGGATTTATTGCTCCTCCAATGAACCTGGACCACCTTGTGCCCACTCAGCTTTACCTTTCAACGCTTCAGGCGCCTCTTTCAACGTGGGACTGGCGTGCGTTGGGGGGGGTGACACCGGTGAAGAATCAGAATCCCTACGGGACTTGCTGGTGCTTCGCTGCTCTTGGCAACCTCGAATCTCAGATCATTATAGATGAATCGATCACAAAGGATCTATCCGAGCTCAACATACAGGCATGCAACCCGACTAACACCAACTGCAACGCAGGTGGAAACGCTTGGATGTCCACAAACTATCTGGCGCTGCTCGGATCGGTCGATGAATCATGCGATACTTACCCCGGCGGCTGTCCGACCCCTACATGCGTCAATCCCGCATGCAGCTTCTTCGAGCAGGTGATAGAGTGGAGAGTCATACCTAACAATGTTCCCGCGATCCAGAACGCGGTACAGAACTATGGACCCTGCTACACATCACTGTATGCCGGTTTCCCCGCGTTCAACTCCTACAACGGTACGCCGCAGTGCCTGACCTACACCGGGACCGATGATCCGAACCACGCCGTCCTCATCGTCGGATGGGACGATGACGAATGCGGCGGTGCCGGTGCCTGGATATGCAAGAACTCCTGGGGCACGGGCTGGGGGATACTCGGCTACTTCTACATCCAGTACGAGAATGCCCGCATCGGCGAGTACACGAACGTCATAACCGAGTACAAGGAATACGATCCGAACGAAACCATCTATTACTGGGACGATTGGGGATGGTGGTCTTCGGTCGGCTACGGTGATACGGACGACTGGGGACTGGCGCAGTACGTGATGCAGGCGGATAACGAGTATGTATATGAGATAATTACCTGGGCTCCTTCAGGTCCTACGACTTACACCGCTTGGATCTACGATGATTTCGACGGTTCAACAATGCCGACGAACATCCTCGCCGGACCGTTGACCGGCACATTCAACGAGGCCGGCTACTACAGCATCCCGTTGACGACCCCCCTGCCGGTAAGCGCGGGGGACACGATCTACCCGACGATCAATTTCCAGACACCGGGTTACAATTATCCGGTTCCGATGGACGACGGCGGACCGATGGAGACAAACAAGACATATGTAAGCAGCACAGGAGCCTCCTGGGCTGCTCTGGATAATGGTGGTTATGCGATGGGTGATGTGGGTATCCGGTTGAGGGTGGGTCCCGAGCAGGAGGAAGGGGATTGCATCAAGGACGGCTCCATCGAGCTTTACGGTCCTCCTCTCGATCTGGGCGACTACGCCGACATCTACGCCGGACAGGTACTCACATTCGACCAAATCGCTGTCTGTGCCGGGCTGCCTGGTGACACGGCCTGCCTCTGGATGCACTCGAACCAGGGATGGACGGTAGGCGGAGAACTCGACGACTGTTTCTTTATAGAAGACGGCTGCTTCGGCTACTGGACGGTCACTGTCGAGGCCCCGTGCGATGCCGAGGTCTGCGACTGGGATACGGTCTACTTGTACATCTCGTACTGTGATCCGGATGGCGATTGCACGCATTCTCCTGACTGTATCTCGGACGTTGCAGGATACGATGTCGATACACTATACCTGCATGTTGTCCCGGCGCCCCCGGCGCTCGAGATCATTCAGGACAGCATATTCTACATCGAGGAGGGTGCCAGCCCAGCGTTCGTGCCGTTCGATATCTGCAACGGCGACCCGTGCGCTCCTCCTACGACCTATGATTTCCTGATCACGAGCAAGGGTCACGTAGGAGCCCCGATGAACCAGGCCGGTCAGGCGACCGACGTTCCGGGCGGAGAGTGTGCGACGATATACGGTGAGGTCGACGCGTCCCTGGCCGAGACCTGCGATTATGATACGCTGACGATCATCGCCTGGGCCGGCGATACGTACGATACGTGCGTGCAGCTGATTCATATCGTGGATCCCGTGCCCGTACCTCTGTTCAGCGCTCCGGTAGTGACGATCCTGGTTCTTGCCATGCTTCTCGCTGCCGCCGTGCTCATGAGGAGACGCGCCACGAGCAAAGCATGACATTGCTTCGATAGTAAGGCCAATCGGAAAGAGAACCCGATATAGTGCGGGGGAAGACCCCCGCACTATTTTTTTTCGCGCATCGATAACGGGGGGATTATCAAAAAAGCTTTCTTGAATGTGAGGGATGAATTACAATCCTATGACAACCGCCGGTGTTCGTTCTCATCCGTTGATGAACCGGGAGGTGGTTCATATGGGTGGACCACCCTCCGGTCGCACCGGAGGCTGGCGAGAAAACCTGAAATGTTCCTTGTAAAGGGCGCTTGATGCCGCCAGAGTCACAGCCGGTCGATCCGGCGGAAAGGGGATTCTAGTGAAGATCGTTACGTTGTGCTTATTGCTGGTTTCTACGGCCGCCGTTCCGGGCGTGCTCTGTGCCGATACGGTGGATGCATATATCGAGAGGGCGATGAATTACAGGGATTCCGGCGATATCGAGAAGGCTTTAGGGACTATGCTAGAAGCGGTCGGCGAGCATCCGGAGAACGCGACCTGCCATGCCTACCTCGGATTGTTGTATGGTATCATGGCGGGACAGGCGAGCGATTACATGAAAGCGGGGGAGTATAGCGCTAAGTCGTTCGAATTACTCGACAAGGCTGTCTCGCTGGACCCCGAGGATCCGAAAGCACGCCTCTACAGGGGCCTGATGGGCGTGAAGGTGCCCGAGTTTCTCGGGAAGCTTCAAGGTGGGATTGCTGATCTCGAGCACATTCAATCGATCCGCGGAAAGTCCCCTGATTCTGTGGACGATAACGACATGTTGACCTCGTACGAGCTTCTAGGTGAGGGTTACATTAAAAGCGGAGACACGTCGAAGGCCGAATCCGCCTGGAAGAGGGTTATCGAGATGGCCCCGGGTACGAAAGCCGCCGAGAGAGCTCAGGCGGAGATCGAGAGGATCGCCTCGGCCGCCGCGGGCGGCGAGGAAAAACCGGAAATCAGCAGCGAGGAGTTCGAACGCCTGCTTGCCGCCGGCAGAGAAGCTTACGGTACCGGTGATTTCGAAAAGGCCGAGGCGGCATTGGAGAAAGCCCTGAGCGCCAATTCCGAGAGTGTCGAGGCAAACAGGCTGATGGCGCTGACCCTGGCAGGACTGGGCGAGAAGGGGTACGACGGGAAGATCGCCGAGGATACCGACTATCGCACCAATCTGGTCTTCAGATCAATGAGCTACCTGGACAAGGCCGTATCACTCGATCCGGATAACCTGGAGCTGAGGCTTGTCAGGGGCATTTTCGGCATTATGTTTCCTTTCTTCCTTCAAAAGCACGAGCAGGGAGTGGCGGACCTGGAGATCGTGCTGAAGAGCGAAGCTCCGGATTCCATGAAGGCCGAGGCCATGTATATGCTGGGCGTCGCCCATCAGAGAAAGGCGATGAGCTACTGGATAGAGGTAGCCACAAAGTATTCCGGCACAGAAGCCGCGGGCCGGGTTCTAGATGGGATGCGTCCAAGCGTAGCACGTTTCGATCCATCGAGTTACAAGGTTCCTGTCCTCGTTATAGATTTTGTGATGGGATTCCGGGATGAGCTTCCTCCTCAGACTGCTGTGTGGATCGAGGATAGAAAGGGCAATCACATAAAAACCGTTTACGTTTCGGGTTTCAGCGGGTTCGCGAAAGACGTTCAGGTGGTGCTCCCCGTGTTCGCGGAGATCACGAACTATGATGATGTCGATGCGGTCACGGGCGCAAGCATAGACGTTGGACATCATATATTCGTTTGGGACCTGAACGACAGAGACGGCGAGAGGGCAAAGAAGGGGGAGTACGTGGTAAAGGTCGAGATGTCGTGGTGGCCGAGCATGATGTACGAGCTCGCTTCAACGGCTATCGAGATCGGCAAGAAGGAGAGAACATCGGTCGCTCCGGGAGGTAAGCTGATACCTTCCCTCGAAGTCAGGTACCTTCCCAAGCTGTGACGTTCATATAACGGCGGATTCGGAGTCCCTCCGGCGTTGAGTCCTATTCTGAACAGGGTGTTACGGGTCTATCATTCATGTTATGTCGAGGCGTCGTATGTCTGGGAGGGTGATAATCTCCGGTGATTATTCCGGCCTGGAAAACGGCATGGAAATGCTGCTCGGGAAAAGAAGAGCCGTGGACCCGTTTTCCCCTATCCGCATAATCACCGGATCCAACCTGCTGGGCGGCCAACTGAGAAAGAGGCTCGCCGGACGCATCGGAGAGCTGCTCAATGTTCACTTCCTGACATTACTGGATCTTGTTTCACTTCTAGAGAGTAGAAAGCTGCTGGGGGCGCCGGGCTGTCTTTCGGAATTCGAATCGGGGATCATTTTAGAAGAGCTGCTCAGATCGCGATACGCGCCGGATTTTTTTAATGACCGTTCGGGCGGCGGCACTGCGGCAGATTCCGTCCTCTCTTGTTTCACCGATCTTGCCGAAGGGGGCTGTAATGCGGATGCCGTCTCGTGGATAATGAGCGGTAAATCACATTCGAGCGGTCTGGATGAGCGGACTCTGGAGCTGATTTCATTCTATTCACGATTCAGGGACGTGATCGGAGTAAGGGGAGGTGACATACATTCCCGGTTTGAAAGGGCCGCAGAGTTCGCCCGTGACGAGGCGCTCGGCGGTCTGCTTATCTTTTACGGATTCTACGACTTCAACGAGGCTCAGTGGAAGCTCATCGAGGAGCTTTCCGGTAAAAACGAGGCGATATTCTTTGTTCCATGCAGCTCAGGCGGGCGTGATGGATTCACCGGAAGAACCCTGAGACGCCTTGCCGACCGCTTGGCCGACGGTGATGCCGTACGGTCCGAACCAGCCGGACGAAGCCCGGCTGAAATAAGGCTCTTCAGCGCGATCGACGCCGAGGAAGAGGTTCGCGAAATAGTGCGCAGGATTCTCGGCCTCGTGCGGCAAGATGGATACAGATTCAGCGAAGTGGCGGTGGTTATTCATTCGTGGGACGAGTACTGGCCGTTAATGAGGGAGATCCTGGGAGAGGCGGAGATCCCGTACCGTGCGGATGAATCCATGCTCTCGGGAAAGAGTCCCGCATCTGAAAGCGCATTACGCCTTCTTCAACTTGTTGGCGGCGAGCTGGAGAGGTGGAAGCTCGTCGACTTTATCTCCTCCGCCCCGCTCGAGATCCCGGAAAGCTGGAATTTCAGTTACGATCCCTATTCTCTATGGATAAAGAACAGCGCATCTGCCGGAATGACGGGGGAGGGGGGCTGGGTTGCGGAGAGCGGCGAGCTCGTGGAAAGGCTTGAATCCTCGACGGACGGTGACGGGGAAGGTGCCGAGGCGGTTGCGTCGGCCGTGATCATGTGTGAAGTGATAGGAAGCATAGAACATGCGAAGGCGTCAATGGGGGGAGAGCACGGCTGGCGGCACTATGCGAGGACCTTCACGGAATGCTTGGAGGACTTGTTCGTTGAATGTGAGGATACAATGCTAACCTGCGCTGCGATCAACCGTCTCGAAGATCTGGACCGGATTTCCGGTCCGGTATCGTTCGACACGTTTTCGAGGCATGTCAGGACCGTCCTTGCATCTTCACGCGTTAAATCGGTGCCCGAGGGCGCAAGCGGGATCAAGGTGCTGCGCAGCAGCCGGGCCAGGGGGCTTTTATTCCGAGCCGTGTTTCTTCCTGGAATCACGGAGAGCGCATTGCCCGGCAGGATCAGGCAGGATCCATTTCTCAAGGATGATGAAAGGGTCATCCTGAACAGGAGCTCCGGCGGAAGGGTGATGCTGTCCCTTAAGGGGGATAGGCTTGATGAGGAGAAGCTCGTGTTCGAATTGGAGCTCAATTCGGCTGAGGAGGTTGTAGTGCTCAGTTATCCGGAAAGGGAGATGGGAACCGGAAAGGAATTAACACCGTCGTCGTTTTTAAGGACCGTCGAAGGCTACTCGCCTGACGGGAACCATGACGGATGTTTGGGATTCAAACGGCTTCCGCCACGCCGAGGAAGTCCGCTGCCCCCTGATCCAGTGAGCATCCATGAATGCCGATATCTGCTCGCGTCCGGCAGAACCGGGGGTCCCTCACTGCCACCGGCGGACCGTTTTATTTCGAGGGGTGCAGAGCTCGTAATGGCTAGGTGGGGAAGACGCGCCTTTACGCCGTACGATGGCGTATTCTCCTCCGGCAGGGCGCTGGAAGAGCTCGGAAAGATTCTGGGGGAAAAGGGGCGGAGTTTCTCCCCTACATCGTTGGAGTCGTATGCGAAATGCCCGTTCTCATATTTCTTGAAGCACATTCTTAGAATTGAATCGATCGAAGAACCCGAGAGGTTGATTTCAATAACACCATTGCAAAGGGGAATTATCGTTCATGAACTCCTCGCGGGACTGTATCGCGATTTGGAAGCGGCCGGGCTGCTACCGATCAGAGAGCGGGACAGGGAAAGGGTGCTGGATATGGCCCGCGAAGCAGCATCCTGCGCTTTTTCAGGCTACCTGAAGGCTAATCCCGTCGGGCTGCCCGTGTTCTGGAGCTGGGAGAAGGGGAATATGATGACCGGAGTGAGGCTGATGCTGGATGAGGAGATGAGGGCGGGTGAAGATTATGTGCCTTACAGCTTCGAATGCGGATTCGGAGCTTTGGGGGATGTGGGCGGCGCACCGGTCGGATTGAAGGATTGCGGTGTCTTCTTCCACGGCAGGATCGACAGGATCGACATGCGGAGTGATGGGCGCTACAGGGTCATTGACTACAAGACGGGTGGATTGAACCGGATGAAGGATCAGGATCTGGCCGGAGGCGCCGCCCTTCAGCTTCCGGTATACCTTCTTGCGGCCTCTGTATTGCTCGGGTCTCCCGTGTCAAGGGGGGTAGCGATGTACAGGCGTGTCGGAGCGGGGAGCGGGAAGAGGCTTGTGACGTTCAGCGGGGAACTTTGGGATGATGACGGCGGTGACTTCGAGAGGCTCATCGGCTGCTTGGTAGGTGGCATTGAAGAGTGCATGTTCTTCCCCCTACCAGACAGGGAGACTTGTAAGTACTGTGATATGAAATCCGCCTGCCCGTCGGGCAGGGACCGGTTGTTCGATATGAAGATCGACGGTGATAGGCGTGTAGGCGCATATCAGGAATCAATCAAGCGTTGCCGGACCGGAGGGTGAAAGCATGACCGGTGGTATCATCGATCAGAAGGCGCGGAGCAGAGCCGTAAGCGACCTGGACACCTCCCTGTGCATGGAAGCCGGTGCTGGTACGGGCAA
This sequence comes from uncultured bacterium, assembly GCA_964422745.1. Classification (GTDB taxonomy): domain Bacteria; phylum Krumholzibacteriota; class Krumholzibacteriia; order Krumholzibacteriales; family Krumholzibacteriaceae; genus CAYRCK01. Next base: position 35,925 of record CAYRCK010000011.1, on the reverse strand, counting down.
AACGACCCTTCTCGTCGATAGGTATATCTCCATCATAAGCGAGGGAAAGGCGGAATGCGGACAGATCGTGGCGATAACCTTTACCGAAAAGGCCGCCCTGGAGATGAAGATTCGCCTGAGGATCGGGATCGGGCGGCTGCTGGAGTCAGGCAGGGTCGGAGCTCAGGAGAGCGAAAGGCTGGCAGGAGCCCTGGAGGAGCTGGAGCGGGCCCCTATTTCAACGATACACTCGTTTGCGTCGTGGATACTGAGGGAGCACCCCGTCGAGGCGGGTGTGGATCCTCTGTTCTCGCAGCTCGATGATCTTGAAAGGGGTATGCTGCTCGAAGAGTGCTGGGACAGGTTCATCAACCGGATTGATGAGATCAAAGCCCAGCCGGTTACTCGCTTTCTATCGCTGGGAGGCAGTGTCGACAGGCTGAGGGAATCGGCATTCGAATTCTATGGAAAGCGGTGTGAGGTGCCGGGGGGAAACGGAGCGTCCGGAGGGCAGCCGCTTGATGGGCGCGCTGAGGTCGAATCTAATGCAACGGAGGAAACAGTATCGGATGCCGCCGGCTTCTGCCCCCACATGGAATCTTTCAGGGAAAAGATCGAAGATGCCGCCGGATCACTGCACTCCACGGCAACCAGCCACTGCACCGATACCGGGGACCTCGGTTACAGAGAGATAATGAGGTTTTACGGAGAGGTCCAAAATTTACGAATGTTGGATGGAGTAGAGCTCGATACAAACCTCCTCACGATAGATCTGCCTCGATCGAGCAAGGGTAACAAGCAGAACTGGGATCCGGAGGAAAAGTGCGCCGAGTACAAGAGGGTCGCCCGGGATCTTGCGGCGGCAAGGGATGAGATCAGAAAGAGATACACAGACGTTATGAGGGAGGGCCTCACGAGATGGTTCGTGGAGTTCAGCGGTTTCGTGGAGAAGGAGAAGGCTGAGAGGAGGGTTCTCGACTTCGATGATCTGCTTCTTCGGGCCGGAGCTCTAATGGACGATCCAACCACACTGGAGAAACTCAGGAAGCGGTACCGGTACGTTCTCGTGGACGAGTTTCAGGATACGGATCCCGTACAGGCGCGAATGATAATGAGGCTCGCGGGCGGGCGGGGGGAGGCTTCAGGCTACGGGAGTGGAAGGCTCTTCATCGTGGGCGATCCCAAGCAAAGCATCTACAGGTTCAGGAAGGCGGATGTCGAGATATTCGAGAAGACCAAGGATACATTCTCCGAGCGCGACTCTGTGCTGAGGATAAGCCAGAATTTCAGATCCGTCCCGGGGATAGTAGATTGGGTCAATTCGGCGTTTTCAGGGATCATCCGCAGACCGGATGAAGGTAGATACCAACCCGACTACGAGCCTATACGCCCCTTCAGAGAGGGTGAGCGGAGGGCCGTGGCCCTGCTCGATCTCGAAATGGATGGTAAACAGCCGAACACCGACTCGGTGAGAGAGCGCGAAGGCGAGTCGATAGCGAGGCTTGTGAACTGGCTCATGCAGAGTGGGCGAAGCGTGAGATGTTCGGAGCATCCCGGATACAGGCCTCTTCGGTACGGAGATATTGCCGTTCTATACCCGAGAACAACCGGAATCGACTTCTACGAGAATCCTTTGAGACGTGAGGGCGTACCGTACAGCGTGGAGGGAGGCAAGCTGTACTACATGCGTCAGGAGGTAAGGGATATCGCGGCGGCCCTGTGGTCGATCGAGGAGCCATGGGACGGCCTGGCCCTGTTCGCAGTACTGAGCTCCCCCGTTTTCGGGTTCAGCGACGAGGAGATATTCCTGTTCTCCAGGTCCGGAGGAAGGTTGGATTACCTGGGAGGAAAGGCGTCCGACGGCGATGAATTCGAAGATTTCAAAGATGCATTCGACATACTTCGGGACCTTCACCGCGGAAAAGACAAGAGAGGGTGCGCTTCGACGCTGCTGGAACTTCTGCGCCGGACGGGTTATCTGGAACTGTCGGCACTCAGACCTCACGGGGAGCAAAGGGTGGCCAATATAAGGAAGGCCGTTCATTTCGCCAGGGAATTTGACGAGGGCGGCTATTCCTTCAGGAGGTTCGCCTCATGGTTCCGGGATCGGGAGCCTCTAGGCGCGGACGAAGGTGACTCACCCGTTACGGATGAGGATGCAGTGAGGCTGCTTACGATACACAAGTCAAAGGGACTTCAGTTTCCAGTTGTTATCATGGCTAACCTCGTGCAGAAACGCGAAAACAGGATCGATAGATTGCTGCTGAGGGATGGCAGGATGGCCTTTAGGGTTGGAGCCGTTATGGAAACTAGCGATTTCGAATCGTTCAGGACCGAAGAAAGGTCCCGGGACGAGGCGGAGGCCGCAAGGTTGCTGTATGTCGCCGCTACGAGGGCCGAGGACCTTCTCGTGATCGGCCGGACTCCCCGCAGAGGCAGCTACTTCGAGCTTCTTTCGAGATTCCTGCCGGATGAGAATCCGGGTGATGGAGACAGTGAAAACGAAGGTAAGGCGGGGGACGGGGTCGGGGATTCGGGCTCGGGCGATAAAAGTGGAGCCGATGCTGCAGACCTCGTCGATCTGATAAACGTATCGGTCCTCCCTTCGCTCACCGGCAAGGCGGAGTCATTCACCGCCTTGAAGCTCTACGTCGGGGGAAGAGACGGTTACGGGGCGGCGGAAAGAGAGCGATGGGTGGCGGAGAGGAAGGGGCTGATCGAAGCCGGATCGATAGCGCCGGTTGTATTGACTCCTACGGGGCTCGAGGATAGAAAGACACGGTCACAGTCGAATGCCGGCGGCACGGCAGCGGAAGATACCGAGGAACTGAAAACAATAAGGGTCGACCAACTCGTGAGTGCCTCTGCAAAGGATGCCGGAAGCATGCCCGGACATCTCCCGGGGGTGGATGATGTGGAGGGTGGACGTGCCCTGCGTTTTGGAGCGGCTTTTCACCGGCTTATGGAATTGGCGGACCTGAGGTCTCTGAAGATGCCGGACCGATCGGTGGAGTATGCCGCAGAGGAATTCGGGATTGAAGACAGGGTGGAGGAGCTCGCCACTCTGATCCGGTCTGTGCTTCGATCGGATCTTCTTGTCGAGGCTTCCGGGGCCCGTAGGATAATGCGGGAGACACCCTTCACGATTTCCATCGATTCTCATTTCGCTGCTGTCGCGAAAGCCGGAACCGTACCTGGAGGGATGATCGAGGGAAGGATAGATCTGCTGTTCGAAACCGAAAACGGGTGGACGGCGGTCGATTACAAGACAGACAGTGTGCCGGCCGCCGACGTCGACCGGAGATTCGAGATGTACCGTCCCCAGGGCAGTCTTTATGCCGTATCCCTGTCGAAGATGGGTATGGATCTTAACGGGGGGATGGTTTTCTATTTCGTGCGTTCAGGCCAGGCAAGGAAGATGGAGGTCGGCGGCGGTATGCTCGGGTACGTGGAAGAACTGCTCAGGTCTGCGGTTTCCGGTCTTCCACGATCATGAGATCGGTTCGAACCTCCTCATCTAGGATAGATATTCCGAGGCCGGGGCCTGTGGGCAGCACGAGCCTGCCCTTCGATACGACGACCCCTGTGGCCGGATCGTTGCTGATCAACAGATTCCCGTCCAGGTCGGCATAATCAGCTGACGGTGAAAGGTGAGCGGCCGCCGTTATCCCCACTGATGTCTCTATCATGCAGCCCAGCATCACCAACAATTCGAAGTCCTTGGCGATCTCGATCATTCTGGCGGCTTCCCTGATGCCGCCGCACTTCATCAGTTTTATGTTCACTCCCTGGTAGATTCCGGCCAATCGAGGTATATCGCCGGCCTTGCGCACGGATTCATCCGCAAAGATAGGTATCGAGACCCTTTCCGACAGCCAACGGATCCCCTCGAGATCGAATTCCGGGAGGGGCTGTTCCACGAGCTCCACGTTCTGTCCCTCTAGCCATTGTATCTTTTCCAGAGCCTCCTCCCGGGTCCATCCCTCGTTGGCATCCACGCGAATCGGCCTGTCGGTATGCTTCCTTATCATTTCAATCATCTGCCGGTCATTGGCGCTTCCCATCTTTACCTTGAGAATCTTGTAATCTTTGGCCTCTGCGATCCTCTTCTCGATCCCGCCCGGGGTATCAATGGCTATCGTGTATGATGTAATCGGAGTCTCAACAGGGTCGAAGCCGAACAATCCGTAGAGCGGCAATTTCAGCCTTTTGCAGTGGAGATCGTGGAGCGCGATGTCGACCGCCGCGAGTGATGCTCTTTCACGGCCGATGAGCCTGGACACCTTGTCGATAGCGTCGTCTAATCCGTCCGCCGATCCAATCAGCTCCGGATCAATAGCCGAGAGCGCTTCTTCGGCTGAATCCGGAGTCTGACCGTACCTGGGATTCGGTGCCGCCTCGCCGATGCCTTCCAGATCACCGTCGCCGATTTTAATAAGAATCGTTTCACGAAAATCGTCGGCTGAATGGGAGGTGCGGAATGTATGCTGTAGCAGCAGCTTGGTCCGGGTGGTCGCTGTATTCAAATGTTCACCTCTGCCAGAGGCCGTTCGGTCCTCCGAGCCGAGCCATGTAGGGATGCAGCGTTGTCGAAACGCCCCGAATCATGACTTTTCCGACTCCAGCCTCTCGATGATCATCCTCGCCGCTTTTCTTCCGGAAAGCAGCATCCCGCCGAATATCGGCCCCATCCTGTACGAGCCGAATGCTGCGTTTGCGCACATCCCCGCGACATAAACGTTTGGGAATATCTCGCGTGTGTTCTCCAGCGTGCTCTGTTCAGCCCTGTCCGCCCACAGCGACCTTTCGCCGAGTATCTTGCCGCTTGGAGTCGATAGCGCGGCATCCGCCTTTTTCTCGATCACCTTTATTACCTCGGCCGGATGTCCTGTTGCGTCGATGATGAATTTCGATTCAACGGTAAGTGGATCGACATGAAGACCGGCCGTCTCGACTGCGGTCCAGTTTATTACTACTCCCCTGGCCTTTTTTTCCTTCAGGACTATATCCTCTACGCTTATCAGGTTGAAGATTCGTGCCCCCGCCCTGGCGGCACGCGAGCAAAGGGTGCTGACGGCCTCCACGGCGTCGGCGGTGTAGTACTCTTTGCCGAAAGCTACGGTATTTATACCGAACTCGTCGAGGATCTCCTTGCCTTCCTTTTGCACCACTATTTCATTCATCATCATACCCCCTCCCCACATGCCTCCTCCTATGCTGAGCTTCCTCTCGAAAAGGCATGTTTTCCAACCGGCACGGGCGAGGTCCGCTGCTGCCACGAGACCCGACGGTCCTCCCCCCACAATCGCGACGTCGCACAGGAGAGAATCGAGTAGCTTGTCGGTATATCGCTTGATGATCGCTTCGCTGATCGTCTTTTCATCGAGAGGCATTATTTTCTCCTTGCTAAATATCGCCGCCGCACTCCCCGATATCATCACTCCTGACTCCGGAGCCGAACGTTATACACCTTGTAACGGAATGAGGCGGTCAGTCAAGTTCATTTTAAGTTTTAATGATTATACTTTCGAAGTTACCGGAGAATGTATACAATAGGCTTAATTCATGGAATAGTAAGGGAACTGCCGTGTGGAGCTGACCGGTTTGGGAAACAGCGATGGATAATCTTAAAAAGCTGCTTGGAAGGATCGACGGAAGGGGCTATAAGGCCTACAAGGATGTGCGCGGAAGTTATGTGTTCCGGGATTATAGGCTTTTCATAGATCATGTGCAGGGTGATCCCTTCGCTGCAGTCTCGAGGGTCCGTGCCGTTGTCGATGCAGCGGTCGCGCGTTTCCCGCAAGAAACGTATCGCTCGAGATCCCGATGCACAGCGCTCGAGGATTTCATAACCAGGGCCTTCGCCTCCGCCATAAGAAGGCATGTCAGGGGAAGGCGTGGATCGGGAAAGAGCGGGATCGTTTCTGTAGATGATCCCGGCCAGGAAATTCTGGAAAGGACATCCTGCTCGGTTGACAACGGGGCCGTCGAGATCAGATTCGGGGTTGGGCTTCCGGCTTCGGGAAGGAGGGTGCTGGGCAGGGAAGCCGAGGAGATGTTCTTCCTGGAGATACCTTCGCTTGTGAAAGACTCTCTCCTGCACAGCAGCCATAATCACGATACGCTCATGCGCCACCTCCACGCGAACGAGGATCAGGATGCATTGAGGGATATGCTGACAGAGAGGGGGCTGGTCGCGTTCATCGCCGACGGCTCGATCCTTCCGCGAGCAAGCGGTGTGGACGACAGGCCGCTGTCGGGTTCCGGTGAGTGCCCGGTAATAGAGTTCCGGTCTCCCGATTCGATGAGACTTACTGTCGGTCTTCCCAATACCGGAGAAGTCGTTGGGGCTGCTATACCGGAGGGGATTACATTGATCGTGGGAGGGGGATTCCATGGTAAGTCGACGGTTCTTCGTTCGCTCGAAAGAGGTGTTTACAACCATATACCGGGTGACGGCCGCGAACTCGTGGTCACGCGGGGTGATGCCGTTAAGATCAGGGCTGAGGATGGCAGAAGCGTAGCCGGCGTCGATATCAGCCCATTTATTGACAATCTTCCATTCCGCTCAGACACGAAGAGCTTCTCGACGGATAATGCGAGCGGTTCCACATCACAGGCTGCAAATATAATGGAAGCCCTGGAAGTCGGATGCAGGCTTCTGCTTATAGACGAAGACACGTCGGCCACTAACTTCATGATACGTGATAAAAGAATGCAGGCGCTGGTAAGCAAGGACAAGGAGCCCATCACGCCGTTCCTGGACAGGGTGAGAACGCTATGCAGCGACATGGGTGTCTCCACTATTCTGGTCATGGGCGGATCAGGTGATTATTTTGATGAAGCGGACAAGGTGATAATGATGGATGAATATGTTCCGAAAGATGTGACGGCCGAGGCGGAGAAGATAGTAGACGGCAACAGAACGGGAAGGGTCGGGGAAGGCGAGGGGGGGTTCGATGGGTTGACCGAGAGAATGCCTCTTCAACGGAGCTTTGATCCCAGAAGGGGGCGAAGGGATGTCAGGATCGAAGCAAGGGGGCTCAAGACGATTAATTACGGAACACAGATCATTGACCTTTCGGCTGTGGAGCAGCTCGTGCATCGGAGCCAGACACGTGCGATCGGAGATATCATACATTACTACGCGGGCTTATGCAGCAGCGGGAACATTTCGTTGAGGGGAGGATTGCTTGCGGTGGAGAAGGAAATAGAGAGAAGTGGATTGGATATTCTGTCCGGCATGAAGAAAGGCGATTACGCGCTTCCCCGTATATTCGAGGTTGCGGCGGCCATAAACAGGATGCGTTCTCTTTCAGTGAAGAAGAAAAATATCAATACGTAGTTGGCGGGAGTTGAACGACATGGCTCATGGTGGTAATGACCTGAAATCAACGATAATCGAGGCGTTCGAGTTTTCCAAGGACGGCATTGCGATTGTAAACCTTGATGAGGAACTCCTCTACTATAACAGGGCCTTTATAGAAATTCACGGCCTCGGCACGGATGAGAACTATGTCGGCCGCAAGGTCGGATCTCTTCAGCAGGAAAAGATGATGCCGCTATTCATAGATATGAAATCCGAGCTGCTGGAGAAGGGTTTTGCCACGAGGAAATTCGGCATAGGGAGGCGTGGAGGTGGATATCATCATGTCCATGTCGTCTCCAATATCATAGATCATCTTGATCCTCCGTTCGTGGTTATAGTGATAAGAGAAATCACCGAACTGATTAAAGCCGAAGAGGAATTGAAACGGTACCGTGACAACCTTCAGGCGCTCGTCGAGGAGCGGACGGTCGAATTGAAAAAAATGAACGATATGCTGAAGAAGGAGATCGAAGATCACATTCGTGCAGAGGAGATGCTGCAGGATGCGGGGATCAAGTGGCGTTCCGTGCTGGAAAATGTACCCGATTTCATAATCGTCATCGACCCTGGCCACAATATAATGTTCATAAACCGTGCGGATGAAGGTGCAAGTCTGGAAGTCTTGATGGGTAAGAAACCTTACGATTACATGTTGCCAGAGTACCACGAAAGGATGAGAGAGGTCATCGATCGGACTTTCAAAAGGGGGGAAACGGCTAGAATCGAATGTGAAGCCCATAGGTTGGATGGCTCAATCGCATGGTTCTCGGCAAGCATCGGTCCTGTTGTGAGAGATGGAGAGGTTGTCGCCGCTACTATGTTCATCACGGACATATCCGAGCGAAAACGATCGCAGGAAGAGCTGGAGGAGCACCGTGATAAACTCATGAAACTCGTGGACAAGAGAACGGCTGAATTGGAGCTTGCCAACGAGAGGCTTGAGCGGGAGGTGAAAGAGCGCATAAAGGCCGAGGAAGATCTAAGGAATTCAGAAATGCGCCACCGACATGTGTCTGAAATGACATCCGATTTCCTGTACTCCTTTACTGTGGAACCGGACGGCACCGTAAAAGAAGACTGGGTCACCGACACACTATTCGAGATGATAGGGTTCAATCATTCAGAGACCATGTCACTTGGTGGAATGAGGGGTGTTGTCCATCCCGACGATGTAGATGCTGTAAATAGGCATCATGAAGTAATCCTATCCGGCCGGAAAAACTCCAGCGAGTTCCGGATAAGGACAAAGGAAGGAGCTGTGCGCTGGGTTCTTGACTACGGACGACCGATTTTCAATGAGGAGGATGGCCGAATCGTGCAGATTTTCGGGGCCGTAAAGGATATTACGGAACGCAAACTGGCCGAGGAGGAGCTGGAGAGGCGAAATTACGAGCGTGGACTGTTGAACGACCTGCTCTCTATTATGGCTTCATCAAAAAACAAGGAAGCGGTAATGAGGGAAACGCTTGAAACGCTTACGGAATTCTGCGGAGCGGAAGCGGCAATTATTTACGAAGTGGATAATGAGGCGAACGAAGCCGTGAAGCTCGCCTCGGTTTCGGTCCCGGAAAAGCTGGATTCGAAGGTCGACTGCATCGACATGAAGAATGATGCGATCGAGCGCATTCTTTCCGTCGGAAACCTGGTCATCATCGAAGAACAGATTGGGAATTTGACCACTCCTTGGGATGAACTGAAGAAGGAAATGAATTTCAGATGGACCGGGGTGCTGGTTCTAAGATACGGCAATCAGGCGAACGCGATGGTTGTGATAGGATGTTCCGAGGAAAACGTAATTGGTTCCGGGATAAGAAGGTTCCTGGAGATTGTCGGAAACCAGCTGGGGATCGCATACGACAGGTTTGCACTGCTCGAGACGCTCGAAAAGAGGGAGAAAGAGCTTAAGAGGCTCTATGCATGGCTTATCGATTCCATAGAGGAGGAGAGGAGCCAGATGGCGCTTAGGCTGCATGATGAGATGGGACAGTACCTTGTAGCGTTGAACGTGGACTTTGATATCCTCGAGAATAAATACTTGCAGAGCGATAAGGATGGGGCTAAACTGTTGAAAAAGATCAGGGGGCTGTTGCAAGATATCACGGAAAGTACACGCCGCATCTCGTATTCGCTGCATCCTTCGATGCTCGAAGAGCTAGGGCTGATTCCGGCCATCCATTATTACGTGGACAGGTTTATCAAGAGCGATAGTCTCAATGTCGATGTCGAAGCGATCGGATTCGACGAGAAGCTTTCGCCTCAGGTTGCACTGACGCTGTACCGTGTTATCCAAGAGGCGTTAGCGAATGCGGTCAAGCATGCGAAGGCGGACAGGATCGCGCTTACACTCACCAAAGGGTATCCTCGGGTGATAATGAAAGTCGAGGATAACGGTGTAGGCTTCTCGATGGTGGATGCTCCACCCGATAAGGGGCTGGGAATAATTGGCATGAAGGAAAGGGTAAAACGACTCGGCGGATCGTTCCAGATAAAGTCGGCACCCAACAAGGGAACCGCTATACGGGTAACGATACCGTTGGAGGTCGATGATGATTGATGGAATCAAGATATTGCTCGTGGAGGACCACACGATTGTCCGGCAGGGATTGCGTGGTATCCTTGAAGAGAGGGGTTTGGAGATAGTCGGTGAGGCCGAGAACGGACATGAAGGATTAAGAATAGCTCAGGAAAAGAAACCGGATATAGTGATCATGGATATCAGCCTGCCCAGCATGAGCGGCATTGAGGCGACACGCAGGATCAGGAAGGAGATGCCGGATACGAAAGTTATAATCCTGACGATACATAAGGAAGAGAACTACCTGTTCAAATCACTGGATGCGGGAGCTAACGGCTATCTCGTCAAGGATACAGCGGCGGATGATCTTATCGATGCTATTGAAACCGTCAATGCCGGTAAAATATATCTTAGTCCCAATCTTCCACCTGGTCTCCTCGACGATTACAGGAAGATGCTGAGTTCCGGAAAGAAGGTTGACGAATTCAGCCGTCTGACGAACAGGGAGAGAGAGATACTTCAGTTATTGTCGGAAGGCAACACCAGTAAGCAGATAGCGAAAATGCTTTTTATCAGTGTCAAGACCGTGGAGAACCACAGGGCGAATATAATGAATAAGCTCGATATCCACGACACGGCGGGACTCGTAAGGTATGCAATCAGGATAGGCCTGACGGAATCATGAAATAGAGCTTAAAAAGCCTTCCTAACACCCAATCAAAAAATGAGCAGTATTCCCTATTGTATAAACATGGACAAACCTTTATGCTTTAACGGTAACGAAAAGATCTGATATAGAGGCTGGATCTGGGGTAGAAAGTAAAAATAAAAAATAAAAAAGTTCTGATATTGAGCGTTTTTATGTGTCAGGATGGAGTCTGGAGGATATATAGAGCTTGATTAAAAAAGTAAACTGGTAATGCCGTCTGAAGCATTAATGGGAGTCTTTTCCTTTCCTACCACAAAAACCCCATCTCTTCCCCTAGGAGATGAGCCGCTTAACGGGAAAAGGCTCCCGCCTGGGAAACCAGGTTGCAGATCCGCTACGCTCCGGTGAGAGTCCCTTAGGATCGCTTTTTTACACTTCCTTGGAGCTGGGATTGATTCAGACGGCATTTTTTTATGCGGCGGATCAGCCGGTCTTCTACTTTCTGCTTGCTCTGACCGGGCATTTCAGTCTAGACTCACTCCCTCTACTCGAGCGGCATTAATTTGCAATCCCAACGGTTCAAGAGCTATTAACAGTGCGGTTATCATTGAAAGCGGGCTGGGTTATCCGAAAGGTGACGAATGACCAAATTAGATCCGACATGGCTGGAAAAGCGAATCCGTATCCGTCTCGATATAGCTACCGCTTTCAGCGGTTTCACAGGAATAAGCGAAATAGATTTCCTTGCGGTTTTTTATGATCCTCCCTCCCCTCCTCCCATCGGTGATTTCAACAGCAGGTACATTCCATCCGATGATACCCTTGATGATATTTTCTCCAGACTGGAGGAACAGACCGGCCTTGACCGTGAAAGGATCGAATCGCATTTCAAAAGGAATGAAAGCTTCATGCAGTACGGGGAGCGTCTGCTGCGAAGCGGGGCGTATTCTTGATATATACTCCGGTCGGATTTTACTGATGGTACGTGTATGTGAATGCTCCATTAATGTGGATGCCGGCGGTCGGGAGCAGAGATGAGATCTCTTCTTGCAGCTTCATGGATTCTCCTTGCAGCCGTCCAGGCTGCCGGTGCTACCGGTTCCGCTGATGGCGTTCTATATTTCGACAGGGGGCATTACTGGATAGAACTGACTCTGGGCGGCCTGGAAGGATCCCTGGATGAGCAAACAGTATCAGATCCTTCCCGGTTCGAGATTCGAGCCATAGATGGAGGCTCTCCATTCAAGCCGTACAGGGTCGAGCTGCTCGAGCATGAACCCGGAAAAACGGTTCTTGTGCTCTCATCCGGCAAGCTCAAAGGGCGTAGGTGCTACAGCGTGATCTTTAGGTTACCAGAAGGTGATGAAGTAGCCGTCGATTCAATCTGCGATCCCTTCCTTAGTGAGCCCCGCAGCCGCTTCTGCGCTGAAAGAGAGTTTTTCAGGAAATACATCGCATCCGCGTTCTCCCGAAGCGGGAGCATGTACAACCTCAATCGATTCGACTACGGATACGATTTCAGTGCCGAAAGATCCACGTCCCACCTGGCAGTCCAGCCCTGTTTCGAGTTTCGGGGCTGGGCTTTCGAGCCTGGATTCGAGTATGGCAGTGTGACCTATCTGACCGGCGGATCCGGTTCATCGAACGCTTTACGTCAGACAGTCGCCGTTAAACTGTCCAAGTCCGGATGGGCGGGAAAACTCGGCCTGAGCGTAGAGGCCGGATACGAACACGAACGCTCTTCGCCGTCGGATGGAGGCGAATCCGTCCAATATTCCCATTCGGTTACCTTTGGGGGCAGGGTGCGTTTGGATAATTTATTCGATCATCTGAACAGCTACTGCACGAGCGTGTTCAAGGGTGTGGATCTTGGATTGGGGTACGCGTGGTATGAGTCGAACGATGAAGAGGTATGGGCGGATTCCGGATTCGAGCGAACAACGCCCTATCTTATGACGCGTTTTACCTGGACGTTTCTATACGGTTTCCAGCTGTCCTACTCTCTCGAATCGTACTGGCCTACATCGCACGGTGAGAATTTCGAGGAATTTCACTCTATCAGGCTAAGGCTTCTTCTCCGTGATGTGCTCGATAAGCCAGGCGGCAAACGATATCATCCCGATCTGGAATTGTCCTATGATAGGGGAAGAAAACTTCCGCTTCTCGAAGACGAGAAGAAGGTGATGATAAAGTTCACATTCGATCTTTATCCGTGGTGATCATTTTTCACTGATGCGTACCACACATCTTCTGGTCCTGGGACCGTCGAACTCACAGAAGAAGACAGCCTGCCAGGTGCCCAAAACAGGTTCGGCGTTCTCGATAAGAACTATCTCGGATGCTCCTATCAGGGACGATTTGACATGAGCGTCGGAGTTGCCCTCCCGGTGCCGGTATCCCCAGTTTTCCGGAATCAGTTTTCTCATCGAAGCTTCTATGTCTTTTGCGACATCAGGATCTGCTTTCTCGTTGATTGTCACGGCTGCAGTTGTGTGAGGTACGAAAATATGGCAGTCACCGGAGGATATGCCGCTGTCGGCTATTATCCCGCGAATCTTGTCGGTGATATTCACCAATTCACAGCGGCTTCCAGTCCGCAATATTATTTCCTCGAGCATATTCACCTCCTTGCCGGATCGACGTGTCGACAAAAGCACAGGACCGCCCTCCCCGGGCAGTTCCCGGAAACCGCATACGGCATTTGCATGTATGACGCGTGTATTCTATGACAGCGGAAGAAAATATTCAGCTATTTTCCTGTATTTTCCGGTGACGACACACAGTTTTGAGGGCTTGACCGAAGAACTGGTGTCAATTATAATGCACATCCCTGTTGCTTTGATTCGGATGAACAGTGGAGAGCAGGAGATTCGGCGGTTTTACCGAAAGCAGTGATGTGGAGCTAATGGTGCAGCCGCGCGTATCTGTCTTATAAATGTTGTCTTATCTCAAGGAGGGTAAGGATTATGGTTTTGAGTGGATTCGAACCGAAGGCGCTCTGGGAGCATTTCGAAAAGATTACTTCTATACCGCACTGTTCGGGTAACGAGGAACAGCTTGCGGATCACCTTCTCTCGTATGCCCGGGATAAGAATCTCGAAGCGGATAAGGATAAGAACGGGAACGTCGTAATCCGTATCCCAGCTACAAAGGGTCACGAGAAAGCACCGACGGTCGTTCTCCAGGGGCACATGGACATGGTCTGTGAGAAGAACTCAGATGTAGACCATGATTTCTCGAAGGATGCACTGGACCTGGAGGTCAAGGAGGGCTGGGTTACCGCGAAAGGCACGACGCTCGGCGCCGATAACGGCATAGGATTGGCGGCTGCGCTGACTTTTGCGGAGGAGAATGAGTATGTGCATGGACCGCTGGAGATACTCTGTACGGTTGACGAGGAAGTGGGCCTGACGGGCGCCGGAAAACTCGAAGCGGGTTTCGTCAAGGGAAAGATCATGCTGAACCTCGACAGCGAGGAGATAGGCGAAGTGTATATCGGTTGTGCAGGTGGTGGTGATTCTGTAATCAAGCTGCCCCTGACCTTTACGGATGCGCCTGCCGGTACCAAGAGGTTTCTGCTCAAGGTGACCGGTCTAAGGGGCGGACATTCAGGGATCGATATATCCGAACAGAGAGGAAATGCACTCAAGATCCTGACGAGAATTCTTCTCAGGCTTGTAAGGACTCAGCCATGCCATCTTGCTGGGATCAATGGCGGAAACAAGAGAAACGCAATAGCGCGTGAAGCTGAGGCGGAGCTGTATGTCCTGGATACGGCGGTTGACGAGGTAAAAGAGATCATCGGGGAGGAAAAGGAATATATCAGTGCCGAGCTGGGCGGAAGGGAGCATGATCTAGCGATCGGTCTCGAACCTGCAGGCGAGAAGGCTCAGAAGGTTATGGATGCGGGCACACAGATGAAGGCCCTGAATCTTCTCGAAGGTATTCCGCACGGGGTACATGCCATGAGCTACGATATAGAGAACCTCGTTGAAACGTCCAATAACCTGGCGACCGTCGGCACGAGCGAAAACGAGATGGTGATCTGCACTTCGACGAGAAGCTCGATATCAAGCGCCCTGGGTGCATTGAGAGAGACGATCCGTTCGATATCGGAGCTGGCGGGAGCACAGATCGATATAGAGGAAGCATATCCGGGTTGGAAGCCGAATCTGGACTCGAATCTCTTGGCCGTGGTCAAGAAGGTTCACAAGGAACAGTTCGGCAAGGAGCCCGAGATGAAGGCGATCCATGCGGGCCTCGAATGCGGTATCATAGGAGAGAAATTCCCCGGTATGGATATGATCTCGATCGGTCCTTGGATAGAGCATCCGCACTCCCCTGAGGAGAGGGTCAACATAGAATCCGTCGGGACGTTCTGGAAGCTTCTTACAGCGGTTCTGGAGGAGCTTGCCTGATCCTTGAAATGATCTGCTTCAAGGGATCGGAAGGTCTTTCCCGGCGGGCCAAATGGCTTGACATTCGATTGCTAAGTGGTATTTTTGTGGAGGATTAAACGGAATCAGGGGTGTAGCTCAAGTGGCTAGAGCACCGGTCTCCAAAACCGGGGGCTGCGGGTTCGAGTCCTGCCACCCCTATTTTTTTGTTAACAATCACTGTAATTGCTGTATGATTCCCGTCGAGCGGCTCATAAGGAGAATGTAATGCCCAAGAAGAGGGTAACAAGCGGAATGAGGCCAACCGGCAGCCTCCACCTGGGAAATCTATACGGCGCACTGAATAACTGGATAGCGCTCCAGGACGATTACGATTGCTACTATTTCATTGTGGATTGGCATGCGCTGACGACTCCCGGCGGTGGGAACGCCGTCGGTTACGAGAACCTTGAAGCCCTCAACCGTAATATATGGGAGATGGCACTCGACTGGATATCGGCCGGTCTAGATCCGGGGAAGAGCGCTATATTCGTCCAGTCCCACGTACCTGAAGTTGCCGAGCTGCATCTGCTTTTTTCCATGGTCACACCGCTCGGATGGCTCGAGAGAAATCCGACGTACAGGGAAATGGTCCAAAGCTACAGGATAGAGTCACCGAGTTACGGCCTTCTCGGCTATCCGACTCTTCAGTCGGCCGATATCCTGCTCTACAAGGGGGATTACGTCCCCGTGGGCAGGGATCAAGAGGCACATGTAAACATGACAAGGGATCTGGCCCAGAGGTTCAACAGTATGTACGGTAAGCAGGTCTTTCCGATTACGGAGACATTGCTGACCGAGGTCCCGAAGGTGCCGGGCCTGGACGGAGTGGACAGGAAGATGAGCAAGAGTGCCGGTAACTATATAGCCCTATCGTTCAGCGAGAAGGAAACGACCGCGAAGATAAGGGAAATGTTTACGGATCCTCAGAAGATCAGGAAAAACGACAAGGGTCATCCCGAAGGTTGCGTTGTATACGCGTTTCACAATATCTACAGCCTGGCGGTACTGGAATCGATCAGAACGGAATGTGAGGGTGGTGATAGGGGTTGCGTGGATTGCAAGATGGAACTTGCCGACAGGATGAACGGGGCTCTCTCCCCGATAAGAGAAAGACGTGTGGAGCTGGAAGGACAACCCGGACTCATTGTAGAAATATTGACCGATGGTGCGGCAAGGGCCGGGAAGATCGCAAGATCAACCATGGAAGAGGTAAGAGATATAATGCATTTGTCTTCAAAGGAGCTTTTCGATGTCTCGAAAGGTTGATTTTTTCATCTCCAAGTTTCGAGAGAATCTCAAAAAGGAATTTCTGCCGGGCGATTATTTCAGGCCCAGACCGTACAGGAACGCTGCTGTTCGTTTCAGGGACTGCTCGATCGAGGAGTTCGAGGAGAGAAGGGATATTCTCATTGGTGAAGCCGGACTCAATCCCTTCCTGTTCAGAGCAGACAAGATACCGGGCTGTGATCTCCTCTCCGATTCCGGAACGACCACGATGACAATTCAGCAATGGGCGGCAATGCTCATGGGCGATGAGGCATATGGCTCCAACCAGGGCTACTTCGAGATGAAAGAGCAGTTTGGCAGCACATTCGGAAGTGGGTGGATGGGTGGAGAAGGCTCCGGTATTGTAGGAGATGAAAACCTTTTCATATTTCATCAGGGCAGGGCTGCCGAAAACGCTTTTTTCTCGGTTCTGCGCAGGGAGCTTCAAAACAGGCCGGAGGGAACGGCAAGGGCTCTCTCGAACGGACTACTTGAAGGGTTGAGAGAGAGGATCGAATCGAAGATCTCGGTCAACCGGAGGGATACAGGAGCGGATAACAGGCCGTTCCATATTATTCCGAGCAATTCCCATTTCGATACGACAGAAGGTAACATAGAAGACAAGATGATGATACCCCTTAATATGCCCTGTAAAGAGCATATAGCGAACAACGAGAATTTCTTCTTCCGTGGGAATTTGAATACGGAGGAGCTCGAGAACCTACTGGAGAACGAACCGGACAGGGTGCCGCTTATTTATCTTACGATAACCAACAACACCGGCGGCGGGCAGCCCGTTTCGATGGCTAATATTAGAGAGATCCACGGCATAGCCGAACGCCATCGTATACCGTTCTTCTTCGATGCATGCAGGTTCGCTGAAAACGCCTGGTTCATTCAACGCAATGAAGAGGGTTATGCGGTTAAGGAGATCGGTGAAATCGTCCACGAGATGTTCGAACACGTGGACGGCTTTCATATCAGTCTCAAGAAGGACGGTCTCGTCAACATCGGTGGTGCAATGTGCATCAAGAGTGACAGCCTGTTCGATTCGATATTCCCGCATTTCAGGGAGAAGCTTGTAGATTTTCAAATTATGACTGAGGGACACCCGACATACGGAGGGCTCGCCGGGAGAGATCTGAAGGGTATCTCCTGCGGTCTGCGTACGGTTACGGGAAGGGATTACCTCGAGGCCAGGATAGGCCAGGTAAGAAGGTTCGCCGAAAAGATGTCGGATAGTGGGATCCCCGTAATCAAGCCGGCGGGTGGACATGCAGTTTATATCGATATGGACAGGTTCTTCGATGGCGCCGGTGAAAGCGGCGAATTCATGGGTATAGCTTTTACGGCACTTTTGCTGATTGCGGGGCACAGGGTATGTGAACTCGGGACATATGCCTTCGGCAGATTCGACGGTAAGAGAGAGATCCCACCCGAGCCTCGCGTTAATTTCGTCAGAGCCGCCGTGCCCCGGCTGACATACGAGGATCAGGATCTTTTCTCGGTAGTTGAGTCGATAAAGATCCTCAATGAATTCAGGGATAAGGTGCCCGGTGTCAACGTCGAGTACGGGAGGGATCTAAAGCTCAGACATTTCAAGAGCAGGTTCTCCTTCAAGAAATAGCCGCCATTATAAATCTTAAAGCCGCCACCGTTATTCCACGGCTCATACGCGGGCCGGCCTATCATTTCACTATAGACATATCCATCCTTAGTTTCTGCCATCTCTGAGATGCCGGGTGCGCCTTTGCGATCGGCGATCGATCAAGGGGATATGCGCTTATTCCCTCCATTAGACTTCCCGCTCTAGAAAGATGTCCCGGTTGCCAATAAAATGGAATATTTCCTGCATCTTGCGCTCCGTTAGCCGGTTGACGAACGAATTGTATTTTCAGCAACTTAAGCGTCAATGCGGATTCCACGGCGCTTAACCGTAGATGTTATGTTATCTCGTCCGACGACGGCGCACTTTCGGTATACCCATCAGTCCATCACGGATTGCAAAATGAGTTGGAGGAAACGGTATTGAATAAGGGCGGAGATCCGATTTCAGAGACATTCTATCCCGGTGGAACGAACGGGGGGGAGCCGGAGCAGGGAATGGAGAATCCGGCTGACGGGGATACGGCGGCCTCCGGGGAAGCCCCTCCCATCGACGATGATACAGGATTAAACTGCAACGGTAAGGGTCCGCCGATTGATGCCGATCCCTTGTTCGCGGTGACGCATTCTTCAGCGGGAATGGTCGAAGCTGATTCTACTGCAGTGGGCTCCGGAGCAAGAGATAATATGTCCGGTCTTTCAATACCGGATGATATAGCCGTCTGGCAGGGCACCGGGGATTCGATCGGCAACGAAGAGCAACTTCAGCTCTCGGCTATTATGGAAATCGCCAGTGCGATAAATTCGAAGCTTGGTCTAGAGCATATTCTATCTACGATCTCGACCGAGCTATCAAGGGTCATAGACTACGATATAGGATGTGTGGCGATCTACGAAAAGGACGAAAACTGCCTTTATATTCGCCATGTCGCACGTAAAAGCGGGGAGAAATTGAGCGAGGGAAGATATGTTCCCCTTGATGAGTCGAATCTCATTGGATGGGTAGCTATTCACAAGAAACCGATTTTACGTGGCAATATTCCCGAAGATAAAAGATTCAATGAGATCATGAAGGAGGACAACCTGAAATCGGATATAGTTGTGCCTCTTATCGCCAAAAACTCATTGATAGGGACTGTGAACATAGGTAGTTACGAAAATAATCATTTCACGCCGCTCGATCTTGAGCTCGTCAAGAAATTCAGCCAGTTTACATCTATCGCAATCGAGAAATCACAGTTGCTGCTGGATCTGAAAGACCTGGGGGAGAAGTACAGGCAACTTGTTGACAACGCAACCGATGTGATAATTCTTGTCAATTTCGCGGGTGAGATCATCGAGTGCAATCATTACACGTTCGAGCTGTTCGGCTATTCCGCGGAAGATGTTATCGGCAACGAACTGTTCATGTTCACCTCGCCCTCCCGTCGCGACGAGGTCAAAAGGATTTTCTACAAGATTGTGCGTGGGGAGGTATGTAAGCTGGCCGAAACGCCCTTTCTCAAGAAAAACGGTGAAATAATATACATGGATACTGACGCGACCACTATAAAGATAAAGGAGCATCCATATATAATAATGATAGCCCATGATGTGACGGACAGGAAGGTGTTGCAGGAGAAGATAACCATTCAGAACAGGGAACTCAAGACCATCAACAAGAAGCTGAGGGAACTCGATCACCTCAAGAGCGAATTCCTCGGGAGGATCAGCCACGAGCTTAGAACGCCTCTTTCTATCATTATGGCATATGCCAGTACTCTTAATGAGGATGATGAATCCATCGACCTGGAAACACGAACGCAGTTTCTAAAGATCATTGAGGAACAATCCAATAAGCTCCTCGGTTTGATAAACGATCTTCTGGATTTGTCGAAGGTGGAGATCTCGGAAACGATGCTGGATGTCACGGAGGGCAGCATCAATGAGATAATAAGGATCTCGATAGAGCTGGTAGAACCTCTGGCGCAGCAGCGTAACATCGAAATCAATTGCAGCCTCGATCCGGGAATCCCGATCATGTTTTTCGATCCGTTGAGGATGAGACAGGTATGTGTCAACCTGCTCAACAACGCTATAAAATACACGGGCAGGAATGGACAGGTCGTTGTCTCGTCGAGACAACTCGAGAGGGAAATTGTGGTTTCGGTGAAGGACACCGGAAAAGGGATCGACGAAAGGGATATCCCGTATCTGTTCGACAACTTCACTCAGATAGATGGCGGCGTTGCGAGATCGTCAGATGGAATGGGCATCGGGCTGAGGCTGGTGAAGCACTACGTAGATCTTCACAGGGGGAAGGTCTGGGTGGACAGCGAACGTGGAAGGGGATCGACCTTCTATTTTTCACTTCCTTTGTACTACAAGCCAAAGGAAGTCAAAGAAACTGTAACAGGCCTGAAACCAATCAAGTAACTTCAGATTGCCAACTGCGGAATCGAACGGCGGGCGACCGTTTTGCGACCGGGTTGCAGCAGCTATTATTTCAAGCCATCCCTAGGTGCCCGGGATGCTAAATTATCACTACCTTGCCTTCGGATACATTGATCTTTCGTGATATGGAAGTTGTTGCAAGTCCGCCCATCTTAACGGAATTGAAGGAGCCGTCGGCATAGTCTATCTCAACGAATATCCTGGCCAGCTTGTGCACATCTTTACCCTGCTCCATTATCATGTTTCTTGTAGAGGTGATTCCGTGCCTCGTCAGATAAGTCCCGATCGTTGCTGCGGCATTGCCCGAACCCTGGTCTTCCCATAGTCCGATCGCAGGGGCGAAATGCCTGGAGTATGAGATGCATTCCTCGGATATTGAATCGAGAGTGAAGATGTCGTTTGTCTCTATTCCGTATCTAGCGTTCATTAAGCTCAGTCTTATCAGATCCGGTTTCAGGTTGAGAAGGGTTTCCCTGTGTCCGACCGGTATCATGAATTGGTGCTGGCCGTTCGAGACGAATTCCATCGGTAGTCCCGTCATTTTGATTTCCATGGGATCGATATCCAGGATATCTGAAATCTCTTCTATGGATATCCTGGATTTTTCGTGAGTTCCGGCATCCTGATGGATCATTATGCGATCGAGCCTGCCTTTGTTGACACCATTCAGAATCTTTCCGTCACGGTTCCCGGTGGTGCTATCGGCGTTTCCTTGGTATGTATCCTTGGAGAAATAAATATCCAGAGGTACATCACCCAGGTTGGTTTCAATCATAACGGTGGTCTTTCCGTCATCCAGCCGCACTCTACCCTCCTCGATTAGGGCGTAGCAGGTAGCGATGACTGCGTGTCCACTCAGATCGAGCTGATTGCTCTGAGTGAAGAATCTTATCCGGAACATCGCGTTTTTAGATTCCGGTTTAGTGACGTACGTGCTCTCAGAGATATTGATTTCCTTTGCTATGCTTTGCATCTCCTCGATTGTGAGTCCTGCGGCGTCAGTTATCACAGCGGCCGGATTGCCGCTGAATGTATTTGTTGTAAAGGCGTCGACGTATTTGATCGTTAAATCATGCATGTCATCCTCCACGGCACCTCGATTGCAAAAAGCAATATAGCGGTGCATAATTACTTGATTATCTCTATACTTCCCAATCCTTCCCTATTCGGTCTTTCGATTTCTGGTTCCTCACAAGCAACTATCTTTAATTAAGTTAGTTATCACAATACCAGGGACGCCCGATGATTTATCTATAATTGAAGCTAGGTGCTTTAATGGTATGCCATTTGCAAATTCGATTCCCAATACAATCCCCCGATTCTTATCGGTTAATTGATAAAAAACTTTAGCTGTTTGATTGATCGCGATATTGCGTAACGGGGGAAGAAGCGGTCGGGTGATTCAATAACTCCGGGGCACTAATGGTATCGAGCAACGTTCTGGACATAGGTGAATTGATCGAATTCGTGCGCACGAGGCATGGAATCGATTTTTCCAAATACCGTTGTTCATGCTTGAGACGAAGGGTATGGCACAGAATGGCGCAACTGTCCTGCCGTAACCTCGATGATTATTTAGACAGGCTCAGAGAGGCTCCCGGGGAGATAGATGAGCTGCTCGATACCGTGACGATACACGTTACGGAGTTTTTCCGCGATAGTGATGTCTTCGAAGCCATAACCAAGAAAGTATTCCCCGGATTGGTCGAGAGAAAACGGATGTCGGGTTATAATACTATCAGGGTCTGGAGCGCCGGGTGCTCCACGGGCGAAGAGGCATACAGCATAGCGATTCTTCTGGATCATCTAATACAAAAAGAAACGCTTCCATTGGGAATAGAGGTTTTCGGCACCGATGTATCGGAGGATTCCTGCTCTGTTGCCAGGGCGGGAATTTACAGCGAAAGCAAGGTGAAGTATGTGCCACCTCATATCCTTAGGCCGCGCTACTTTCAAACCTGCAGTGATGGTTACCGGATCTCCGATAGGATCAGGCGCAATGTGAAATTCATTGTGCACGATCTGTTTTCAAAATCACCTTTCACGATGCTGGATCTGGTCGTTTGCCGGAATGTGCTCATACATTTCAACCATTCCGTGCGCGATGATGTGATCGGCAATTTCGGTGCTTCGTTGAATGAAAGAGGGATTCTTATCTTGGGCAAGTGTGAAGCGGTAACGAGCAAAGGGATGGAAATATTCGAGCTGGTCGTTCCCCGCAGCAAGATCTACAGGAAGAGGTTAAATCCGATTCGCTTTGAGGAGGTCTAGAATGAGTTTCTTCAAAATAGGAAGATCCATAAACAGCAGGATCATTTATGCAACGATGACGGTTGGTTTGATTCTCTGCCTTTTCGTCACTTTTGCAATCGAAAGAATTGCAGACAAGAATGTAACGGAAGCGCAGAAGAGAAGGAGCAGTCTTATGGCTGCGTCGATATCTTCGGCGTTGTCCTCGGTCGGGGGTGATGAAAGCCAGGAGGAACTTCTGAAAACGACGGAGAAGCTCAAAAATATCTATCCCTGTATAGGGGGAATAGAAATCCTGGACTCTTCCGGCAACGTTCTGGTATCCGCGGATCTAATGCCCACCGATGCAGCCCTGGTGGACGCAACTGGAGGCAATCGCGCGGTACCGGAGAAGGAGCATCTCGAGGCCGTGTTCCCGCTCGGAACGAGCGGTCAAAAGAAGGTAAGGATATCGTTTGAAGATGGCATTGAGAAAGAAATGCATTCGAGCATGCGTTTATCCGTGTTTATGGCGGTGGCTATCAGCATGACGGTTCTCTGCTTGATATACAGCTCAATTATATATTTTGTGGTTAAAAAACCGCTGCGCAGGATAATCGGCAAAAGCACGGCCCTGGCTATGAATGCGGGAGAATTCAGTGAGAGGATAGAGATAAATTCCGACGACGAGCTGGGGGAACTGGCCTCGAAGCTTAACGAAATATTCAATAATATCAACTCGATCATCAGATTGATCCGTGACACGTCCGACAAGGTCAATATGTCTGCACAGGGGCTTTCAGCCTCCACCGAGGAAGTAAATTCAATTTCCGAAGAGACATCCTTCACTGTACAGAACATTGCAAAGTCCTCGGATCTGCAGGCGCAAAAGGTGGAGGAAATGACCAGGGAAATCAAGAATATGGAACGCTCGGTGAAACAGGTAGTGAACAGCGCCGAGCTGGCGGCGTCCGCAGCTGCAAACGCATCGGAAACTGCAACTAAGGGCGGGGATTCGGCAAAAGAGGCCGTTGAGAAGATCAACGAGATTTACAATGTCATAAAGGAATCCGCGGAGATAATACGTCATCTAGGGGAAAGATCCAATCAGATCGGTGAGATCGTGGACGTGATCACGGATATAGCGGATCAGACGAATCTACTTGCTCTCAACGCCGCTATAGAGGCGGCCAGGGCGGGTGAAGCGGGTAGCGGATTCGCCGTCGTCGCCGACGAGGTGAGGAAGCTGGCGGAAGGCAGCGCAAAAGCCGCCGAAGAGATTGCGTCGTTGATCCAGCAGACCCAGGAGGACACCCATACAGCGGTCAGGAGTATCGAGCTGGGTTCGAAGGAAGTAACCGAGGGTAAGGAAGTCATCACCAGAACCGGAGGTTCACTGGATGAAATCGTTCAGGTACTGAACAGTTCCAGCGATATGGTCAGGCGCATCTCGGCGGCGACCAGGGAGCTGAGCCGAGGTATGAATAACGTTATCGGCTCCATCGATGAAATATCGGGCAGCGCCGGCAAGAACGCCTCTTCCACACAGGAAACCGCCGCATCCATGGAGCAGATGAGTTCGAGTATGGAGGATGTAGCGTCTTCAGCGCAAAAACTAAGCGAACTCGCCATACAACTAAGGGAGCATGTCAGGTGCTTCTCTTCGGTTGATGGTTTCCAGGTGGAGGGCGCAACAACTATCTGATCGCAGCGAAGGATCTGGAGTGAGAAACATGGATTTAGAAAAAGGCGGCGGAAGCCGCAAGCAGGATATACAGCTGGTTACATTCAAGCTCGGTGAAGAAAATTACGGGATTCCGGTATGGATGGTCAAGGAGATCATTCGTCCGATGGAAACGTTCCATGTTCCGGGAATGGAAAATCCTCTCGAGGGTGTGATCAACCTTCGCGGGGAGATCGTTCCGGTAATAAGAATCCATGAGATCCTGGGGATCGAAACCGAGCTGGAGACTGAACCTAAAAAGAGGCGCGTGATTATCCTGGATTCGGAGGGTGGAGGATTTGGATTTATCGTGGATCAAGTCATGGAGGTCGTCAGGGTCTCGCCGGATTCTATTAAATCCTCTCCCGATATTCGGGATGAGCATGATTGCGGCGATACGGTAATAGGAATAATCGAGATGTCGGGAAGGATGATCGTCTGTATTGATCCCGGCAAACTGGTTTACGGCATGCAAAATATCAAGGAACTGGCCTCGGACTGCAAGACGGCCGGATAGAGGCGATTGCAAGGAGCGGTATCCCTTCCATCTGTGTGCCGGCATTTGATAACGGGCGCGGTTTCCGGACGGACAACACATGGTTAACTTCAGCATAAAGGGACCGCTTGTGAAGGTTGGACTGGCCCAGTACAGGATTGGAATGGCCCCCATGAGGATGATGACGTTGGCCCTGGGATCATGTTTGGGGATAGTGATATATGATCGGAGATCGAAAATAGGCGCTCTAGCGCATGTTATGCACCCGGAGAGAAACAAGGTGAAGAACAATTGCAACAGAGCCAAGTTTGTTGATTCTGCGGTCGAGTTGATGGTGTCGAGGATGCTCAGTAGGGGGGGCGTGAGGGATAGGCTCGAGGCCAAGATTTTCGGAGGAGCCAGGATGTTCAGTCACGTTGCCGGCAGCAGGAGCATCGTTCAGATAGGCACCGCCAATATCGATGCGGCAAGGTTGGAGCTCGGCAGGGAAGGGATTCCGATAGTGGCCGAATGTGTCGGTGGAACCAAGGGAAGAAGCATCGTATTCGATGTCTCGGACGGGAGTGTTCAGGTAAGAGACGCATACGGCAATAAGGAGATTTATTAATGGGACAGGATGACAGGGATAGGAACAAAAGCAGGATTAAAGTACTTGTCGGAGAGGATTCGACCTTCATGCGTAGAATGATAATCGACACGTTGGAAAGCGATCCCGGGATCAAGGTCGTCGGTACTGCGGAGGACGGAAGGGAGGTGTTGAGGAAAATCGTCGAATTAAAACCGGACTGTGTGACACTTGATCTGGAGATGCCCCTTATGGACGGTGTCGAGACGCTACGCTACATAATGAGTGAATGGCCGACTCCCGTTGTCATTCTCAGCGCATATAAATCGGAGGGCGCTCGAGAGGCACTGACGAGCCTCGAGTATGGAGCGGTCGATTTCGTGGCAAAGACGAGAAAAGGAATGAGCTTTCCGGTGGGAGAGCTCATATCCAAGGTCAGGCTGGCGGCCGCGGTCGACGTTTCCAAGGTGAGATTCGCACCGACTGAGTATGATTTCGATATTAAGCGATCCAAGATGCATTCAAAAGAACTGGCGGGTGTTGTCATCATAGGGGCAAGCACAGGCGGCCCGCATGCGCTGGTGGATATCATCCCGCGGCTTCCCGGTGATCTTGCGGCCGGCATAATTATAACACAGCACATGCCGCCCGATTTTACACGCTACTTGGCCGAGAGACTGGACAGTATATCCGGTCTGACCGTTCGTGAAGCGGAAGAGGGCGACCTGATCCTGCCGGGGACGGTGCTGGTGGCGCCCGGTGGAGGACATCTCCTGTACGACGATCACGACGGGGAGCCGGGTGTTATGTTCCTCCCTCGTAATGTCCGATTGAAAACCGCATGTCCCTCTCTGGATTTCGCCATGACATCGTTCGCTCCTGTATTCAAAAGGAGATTACTTGGTGTTGTGCTGACCGGAATGGGCAAGGATGGGCTGGCCGGTTGCGCCGCGATCCGTAGGTACGGTGGGAGAATCATAGCTCAGGATGAAGCGACCAGCATGATCTTCGGTATGCCCGGAGCTGTTATCGAGGAGGGTTATGCCGACAGGATTGTCCCTCTTCATGAGATTGCAGAGAGCATATCTACGGAAATCAGGGAATTAAGACATACGGAACACATGCATGAAAGTTAATGACTATAAGACGCTCTACATGAATGAATCACGGGACATCCTCCAGGCCCTGGAGAACGGGGTGATGAAGCTCGAAAGCGAGGAGGATGTGAAGGATTGCATAGATGAGCTGTTCCGTAACGCCCACAATCTGAAGGGCATGTCGGGAGCCATGGGATACGAATCCGTGGTGAGGGCGAGTCATACCCTGGAAAATGTTCTGGATAGATACAGAAAGGGAGAGATAACCGTTTCTCCGGGTGAGGCGGATATCATGCTTCGTGCCAGTGATCTGATCCGCGAGCTGGTAGAGTGCGTGTTGAACGGCAGTATAGGCAATTCGGAAGAGGACATTCTCTCGGAGATCATGAAGCTCCTGTCTCCGATCTGCAACCGTCAGATCTCATCTGGAGACGGTTCCATCAGTATCGGTTCATCAATGAAAAAAAAGGCGATTCCTGACGGAGAACAGCAACGGGACTATCATTCCAGCGTCCAATCGACCAGGGTCGATCTGGACCGTTTGGATGTTCTGATGGATATAGTAGGCGAGCTGATAATCAGCCATATCCGCCTGGGGAGCATTGCACGTGAGCTACACTCAAAACCACTCATAGAAGAGCTTGCTTCTGCCGGGAGGATGATCTCGGATATTCAGAAAGAGGTCGTGGAGGCCAGGCTCGTTCCGGTCGGACAAGTATTTCAAAGATTCAAGCGTCTGGTCAGGGATGTGTCGAAAGAACTCGGAAAGAAGGTCAACTACGAAATCGTAGGCTCAGACATAGGGCTCGACAGGACCGTCCTTGAGAACATGGTTGATCCTTTGATTCACCTGATAAGAAACGCCATCGATCACGGCATTGAATCTCCGGAAGAGCGTGAGGCAGCCGGGAAAAAAGCCGAGGGAAAACTGGTTCTCAAGGCCGAGAGGGAGAGAAACTTCGTCGTCATCGAGGTCCGGGACGATGGAAGGGGAATAGATCTGAAGCAGGTGATGAAAAGGGAGGCTCCCGACGGGCCGGGCGGGATTTCCGAGCCGGAGCTATCGCAGGAGGATCTGTGCAGAATACTCACGACACCCGGATTCAGCACCAGAGAGAATATCAGCAGGTATTCAGGCAGAGGTATTGGGATGAACGTGGTCAAGGAAGCGACGGATTCCCTGGGCGGCTCCATGCGAATAGATTCTACTGAGGGGGAGGGAACGACTGTTTTTCTGCAACTGCCGATCAACCTGTCCATAATCAAGGCGCTCATATTCAACGTGGGTGATAGCATTCACGCGCTCCCGATCGAATATGTGAGGGAAACGGTCCGCG
The DNA here is from genome assembly GCA_964422745.1 of uncultured bacterium. GTDB lineage: Bacteria > Krumholzibacteriota > Krumholzibacteriia > Krumholzibacteriales > Krumholzibacteriaceae > CAYRCK01. The sequence goes on along the minus strand of CAYRCK010000011.1, from coordinate 8,223 downwards.
TAGACCGAACATTGCTGAAAACCGTCCGTGGTAAAACGGTATTCACTTCAGGGGATGGTCCGGTAAGGGTGGTGAAGCCATGGGAGGTTTTCAATTTCGACGCAAGTTCAGGCGAATCACGTTACATGAAGATCATCATTGTTGAAATCGACGAGGGGACATTGGGGATCGTTGTGGATAGGATCGTCGGTCAGCAGGATGTCGTGATCAAGAGTCTTCCAACGATAGTGAGGGGTGCCGGTGGCGTGTCGGGTGCGACAATATTGGGCAGTGGGAACATTGCCTTCATATGGGATCCAAGAATCTTCTTCGAAGGAAGGTGTGGTAATGAATCAAATCAAGAGGCCGTCGTACTTGAGAGTTGACGCTTTAAAGGAAATCGGGAATATCGGTTCGGCACACGCCGTGACCGGACTCTCGGAATTGCTTGACAAAAGGGTCGATATATCCATAACGAACGTGGATATCATCCCGCTTCAGATCATTTACACGTTATTCAACGGACCGGAATCAATGGTGTCGGTTGTCTATATCGAGGGGTATAGCGAGGATTTCCGAGGGATGATGTTCTTGATATTTCCCTATCCGGAGGCCAAGAGGATGGTCGAGATGGCGACGGGCAGGAATGTGGACGGCGATCAGCTGGACGACGAGTACTCCCTGTCGGTCCTCAAGGAGATCGGCAACATAATGTGCGGTTGCTATCTCAACAGCCTTGCCTCGTTCGTCGAGAAGCCGCTCATGCATTCCGTCCCTCAGTTATCGCACGATATGCTCGGGGCCGTCGTGGATTCGATACTCGTGGATTTGAGTTTCGAATCCGACTACGCGCTTGTCTTGGAAACGGCATTTACGATCGCAAGAGATGAATGCAAGGGATTTTTGTTCTTCGTTCCGACTACCGAGTCAGTCGAGGTTATTTTCAATGCATTAGGAGTGGAATAAAAGAAAGGAGCAGCTGTGATTAAAGGCAATGTGCTAGTAGTCGATGACGCGATATTCATGAGGAAGATGATCTCCGAGATCCTGGTTGAGAACGGTATGGAGGTCATAGGAGAGGCGGATACCGGATTGAAGGCTGTCGACTGTTACAAGGAGCTCAAGCCGGATCTCGTCACGATGGATATCATCATGCCGGAAAAGAACGGAATAGACGCGGTACGCGAGATAATATCGATGGATTCCGGAGCCAGGATTGTCATGTGCAGTGCGCTCGGCCAGCAGGCTCTGGTCAGGGAAGCATTGAATGCAGGAGCAAAGGATTTTTTGATTAAGCCGTTCAATCCTTCTCGTGTCATCGAGGTCGTGACCAAGGTGCTCAACCAGGCCGCGAACGTCTAATCCTACAGATAGAGAGGGCCGTATATGGCTGAATTGAAGAAAAGGGATCATAAGGTTCTTAAAAGTTTTGCATCGAGGGTGGATCGCAACGATCCAGGTGCATTGAATAATCTCGGGGTATTGTACTTCAGAAAGGGGATGTATGAAGAGGCGATAGCCCAATTCAAGGAAGCCGTCAAAATCGATCCCAGATTCGATCTGGCAAGGGAAAACCTCCGTTTCCTATTCAAGGAAACAAAGATGGAAGATCCGGACGTGAACCGGTGGAGGACGGAGGTCGAGAAAGATCCCGAAAGCATGGAGGCTGCTCTCAGACTGGGTGTGAGTTATCAAAACATGGGAAGGTTCGAGGAAGCTGCAAGGACCTTTGGTGGGATTGTGGAGAAGAAGCCGGATCATTTTCTTGCCAGGATGCACTTGGGCAGCGTGTTGAAAGCACGTGGGCTCTATCAGCAAGCGCTCGAGCACTACCAATACGTCAGTAAGGACGCCTCCAAATCCGCGGTGTTTCATACCGATCTCGGGGAGATTTACTACAACCTCGGTAGGACCGAGGAGACGATCTCGGAGCTTAGAAAAGCCATAAAGCTGGACGCCGAATACTGGAGATCACATTTTCTCCTGTCCTTCGCATACGGCGATGTTGGTCAACTCCAAGAGGCACTGGAGGAAAGCCGTATAGCGTCTAGGCTGAATCCCACGTTCCAGAGCTCGGAGGCCAACCTGGCGCTCTCCGATCGCGAGGAGGAAAGGGAGAAATACGGGAGTGGAGGAATGGGGAAGGAGATTCCTAGCCTCGAGAGCACGTCCTTTACGCTCGGCTCCGCTTACAGGGAGCGCGGGTATCTCGCTGAGGCCTTGAACGAGTTCAGAAAAGCTCTTCAGGAGATGCCCGACAAGGACCGTGTTCTTATCGAGATAGGCAAGGTTCATCTGGTTGATAACAACGATGACAAGGCGCTGTCCACATTTCATAAGGCCTTGGTGGAAAACAGGGAGAATCCCGACGCGTACAGGTTGTGCGGGTGTCTGTACCACCGCATGGGGAGCCTGCGAAAGGCCGCTATATGTTATCTGCAGGCTTACCGGCTCAATTCGACGGATGCCGATGCCATGAACAATATCGGTGTGCTTCTGTATCAGGTCGGTCTTCTCGAGGATGCGGAGAAGATGTTCAAGATGGGCTTGAACAAGCATCTGTACAATATGGAGCTGAATTACAACTTCATGACGTGCATATTATTCAAGGAAGAATACCTGATGGCCGAAAACCTCCTCCAGCGGCTGGAGGCGTTTATGGGGAAAAGTGCTCTTCTATATGAAAAACGTGCGCTTCTGAACTATAAGCTAAACCGTATGACCCTGGCACTATTCGATTTGGAAAGCGCCCTTTCCCTCGACCGCGGTCACAGCGATGCGCACTACCTAAAGGGGATGATATCGCTGAGAGAAGAGGATTTTCAGGGTGCGATCGACGCCATTATCGAAGGATCCAAGATCAACAAGCGATATACCGGAATGGATTTCTACATTGCTTTTGGTGATCATTTCTTGACCGAACCTTGCAAGGTTCGGCATTCGGTCGACATGGAGCCCGGGGATGAGCTGATCGAGTTGCTGGAGGCGGGGGCCAACCGCCGCTTCGACAAGATACAGGATTTGCTTGTCTCCGGACTGGATGGATGTGACAGCAACGATCATGAATGTGAGGACGGCCTTAATGGATTAGAAGCATTTTCCGGCACGGAGCAGATGGAAGATCCAAGTGACTCGGAGCCGGAAAGTGAGTGCGATGAGGATAAGGATTCCCTGGATGACCTCAAGCTGGAAATATGAGATGCGGAAAGGAATAGACTCCCATGACCATTCAGTCATCCATAAAAGAACTCGGACTTTTTGAGCTTTTCCAGGTGCTCCATCTCAATCGCAAGACGGGACGCCTCATCATATACGATGCGCCTGGCAACAACGAAGCACAGGTCAATTTTCTGGACGGAAGTGTCTGCTTCGCCGTGATACACAGCGGGACGCCCAAGTCTATCTTTACGATCCTGGTGGATTGGGGGCTGCTGGATGAAAACTCTGTTGATAAGCTGGATGATAGGGCCGACGGATACGAGGGATTACTGGAGTGCCTTGAAGGCGAAGGGATATCGAGCAGAACACACCTCGAGAGTTACTTCGCCCGCCGTATAAGGGAGTACGTGTATGAAGTCTTCAAATGGGACAGCGGGGAGTATCGGTTCATGGAGGAGGAGCCGAATCCAAAGCACGAAATAGTCGTCCCGCTGAACACGGAGAACCTTATACTGGAAGGTGCGAGAAGAATAGATGAATGGTCCAACATAAAGAGCAAGGTCCCGTCCACCCGTTCCATTTTCAGGTTGTGTCCCGGAAATGATGAGGGGCACAGGTTGAACCTCAAACCCAGGGAGTGGGAGATCCTATCATTGATAGACGGGAAACGCACCGTGAGCGAGGTCAACGATGCCGTGAATGAGGATCTTTTCACCACGAGCAAGTTGATATACGGCCTTGTCGTCATGAGCGTTATAGAGCTTGTGAACGACGAGAGTGCCGAAGATCAGGGTGTCGACACGGAGATACAACTGAGGGATCTCGTCAAGAGCGGAATGGATTATTACGGCAAGCTCAATCTGGACAAGGCGGCTTCCGAGTTCGAGAAAGCGCTGAGGATCGACCCGGATTGTTTCGATGCTCTCAGGATGCTGGGTGAGATCTTCTACAAGATGGACAGGCTGAGCGAAGCGCTGGTCTATCTTCAGAAGGCTAGAAGCATCAGGCCCAACAACCAGAAAGCGATGTTCATCAAGGGTTACCTCCATGCCCATATGGGAGAGGTGCAGCAGGCGATAAAGGAATGGGAGGAATTGCGGGAGCAAACCGCAAATCCAAGGATAGTGGAACTTGTGAGGAAGAGGGTCGCCGCCGCAAGAAAATGGGATAAGGTCCTGCAGGAATACTAGAACGACCGGTTATAAGCCGTATCCCCAAACCGCCGCTCATAATTCATTCGATTCGTAGGCTCGACCCAATTCAACCGTACAGGTGCATACGGCTCATTCCGCGCAAATGGTAATTCTTCATTTGTGCGGCTACAGGATTCGTGTTACCATTCCGGCTCATTGAGCGTACCAAGCTGTATCGGTGCCCGGAAAGGAGGCTGGACTATGCGATCGAGGATGTTCGTTGTATTCATAGCGATTCTTTTGCTTGCCGGTTCCGTATCCGCTGATGAGGGTATGTGGCAGCTCGACAAGCTCGACAAGACTATCATGAAACAGATAAAAGCCATGGGTCTCGAGCTATCGAAAGACGAGATCTATGACGGCAAGGGCCGCGGGATTGCATATGCGATCGTGAACTTGGGAGGCGGTACGGGATCGTTCGTATCACCGAAAGGGCTCATTCTAACGAACCATCATGTAGCTTTCACCGCCCTGCAGCGGGCGAGCACCGAGGAGAACAACTACATCAGGGACGGATTCAATGCAAGGAGTTTCGACGAAGAGATAGAGGCTCCGGGATACAGAGCCCTTGTTCTGATGTCGATCAAGGACGTAACAAAGAAGGTCCTAGATGCCGTGAAGGACGATATGAGCCCCCTCGAGCGCCAGAAATCGATCGAGTTGCGTATCAAGGAGATAGTCAAGGAGGCCGAGGGTGAAAGGGACGTGGAGTGCAGGGTGTCCAGTTTCTACAGCGGGATGAATTACAAGCTGTTCACATACTTCCCGATCAAGGATGTTCGGATCGTATTCGCGCCGCCGGGATCGATAGGCAATTACGGCGGGGATATCGACAACTGGATGTGGCCTCGCCACACGGGTGATTTTTCGTTCCTGAGGGCGTATGTTGCTCCGGACGGGAGCTCAGCCGAGTACTCAGAGGACAACGTGCCGTACGAGCCCGGTGTGCACCTGGCCATGTCGACCCGGGGCGTACGGGAAAACGATTTCACAATGGTCATAGGATACCCCGCTTCTACCATGCGCTACCGGTCGTCGTATTCCATAGAGCACAATCAGAATTTCAGCTATCCAAAGCGCATAGAGATGTTCGGGGATCTATTGGGCATCTTCAATGAAGCGGCCCGGTCGGATCCGGCAGTCGCGATCAAGGTGGCCTCTTTCGATGCCAGGTTCAACAACTCTATGAAGAACAGCGAGGGGATGCTCGAAGGTTTCAAGAAAGCCGGATTATTGAACCGAAAGCTGGAGGAAGAGAAGGAGTTCATGGAATGGCTCGACGGCAGCGAAAAAATGAAGAAGAAATACGGGCATGTTCTGCCGGAGATAGCCGCCCTGTACGAGGATATAAAATTGACCAGGATGAAGAATCTGATAATGAGGTTCTCTGGATTCGCCTGTCAGATGATGGGTGCGGCTGTTTCCATTAGCCGTTGGAGCGAGGAAAAGGAAAAGGAGGACCTCGAGAGGGAGCAAGGTTACCAGGAAAGGGATGTGCCGCGCATGAAGCAGAGGCTCGGGATAATGCAGAGAAGCTTTGACGAGGATACCGACAAGAAGGTCCTGAAATACTTCATGTTGCTCGCTGCGGAATGCCCGGAGAATTCCAGGGTAAAAGCGTTTGACACAATGCTTGAGACAATGGATGGGGATTCCATTGAGGAGAAGGTCGATGCCTTGATCGAGAAGCTGTACGCAGGTTCCAAGCTCCAATCGGCCGAAGAGAGGCTCAGGATGTTCGATCTTCCCAGGGGGGAGCTGCTCGAGGAAGGTGACTCGTTCATCGATTTCGCGGAAATGCTCAAGGAGGAGATCAAAGCACAGGAGGAGAGAGACAGGGCCTTCATGGGGGCCATAACGATGCTAAGACCCGAGCTTATCAAAGCCTTCGCCGAGTGGAAGGGCGGGATGCTTTATCCGGACGCCAACAGCACGATGAGGCTGACTTACGGTGTTGTCAAGGGCTACTCTCCACGTGACGCAGTGAACTACGATTACATTACGACCCTCTCAGGCGTAATCGAGAAATATACCGGTGAGGAGCCTTTCGACTGTCCGGAAAAACTAATGCAGCTTCACGAAAGCGGGGATTTCGGGATCTACGCCGATGAAGTGACGGGCGATCTTCCGGTCGATTTTCTTTCGACGTGCGATATCACGGGTGGCAACTCCGGCAGCCCTATCCTGAATGGGCGCGGAGAGGTGATAGGCGCGGCGTTCGACGGGAACTACGAGAGCATATCCGCCGATTATATCTTCAACGAGGAGCTGACCAGGGATATAAACGTAGATGCCCGCTACATCCTATTCTTACTTGATAAGGTCGTAGGAGCCACTAATCTGCTGGAGGAGATGTCGATACATTGATGCGGTGAGGGGGCGGACCGGCTTTGATGTGGACCAGGATACGTTGCGTCATGGATCGTATCACCCGGGTAATCCTGCTATCCTCCTGCGCAGTACAGACAAAGGGGCGGAAGGATTGATACGATAGTGCTCTTCCGCCCCTTTCGACTATCGGTGGTGATCGAATGGGCAAGCTTTTCGCTCTCCTCTCGTCCGTTGCATGGGCTGTGGCCGTAATACTGTTCAAGAGATCGGGCGAGAAGGTTTCTCCCTTCGCCCTGAACCTGTTCAGGGTAGTGATCTCATTTGTTCTTTTCATAGCGCTGCTGCTCGCGATCGATCAGCCCATCTGGCGCCGGGCCCCTTTATCGGACTATCTGATACTGTTTCTCAGCGGTATAATCGCGATCGCGGTCTCGGACACTCTGTTTCACCGGAGCCTTAATATCCTGGGTGCCGGCATATCGGCCATAGTGGACTGCCTGTACTCACCCTTTGTTGTTCTGTGTGCGTTTATACTTATCGGAGAAAGGCTCGGGGCATGGCAGTTCGCGGGCATGGCCTTCGTGATCATGGGGGTCTTGACAGCATCCCGTCATGATCCTCCTTCCGGTACGAGTGTTCGGCAGCTCGTGATAGGTGTTGTCTGGGGTGTGCTTGCTATGGCCACACTTGCTCTGGGAATCGTGATAGCCAAACCCGTTCTGAACAGGTCGCCCGTTCTCTGGGCGACGACTATAAGGCAGATGGGGTGCCTGGCGGTTATGCTGCCAGCTGCATTGGTGTCGAGGAGACGTGGGGAGATATTCTCGGCCTTCCGTCCGTCGCGGACATGGAAGTATTCTATGACGGGAACTGTGGCCGGATCCTTTCTGGCGCTTATACTATGGATAGCCGGCATGAAGTACACTATGGCCGGCATCGCCGCCATATTGAACCAGTTGAGCACGATCTACGTGATTGTTTTCGCGTCGATTTTTCTCGGTGAGCCGTTCACCAAGAGGAAACTGGCGGCTTTGGTCCTCGCCTTTGCTGGAATCCTGATGGTTACGCTGGGGTAGCTTCGGCGTTACCTCAGGTATACGATCTTACGGGTTTGCATGAAATCGCCGGCCCTGAAAAGCATGAAGTAGATGCCCGAAACCGCACCTCGCCCTGCATCATCACGACCGTCCCATACAACCCTGTATGTACCGGGGGCTTTTTCCCTTCTCTCCAGAACCTTTACGAGCTGGCCCGCGACGTTGTATATGCTCAGCTCCACGCGGCTGCTGGACGCTACTGAATATGTTATGGTCGTTGTGCCGTTGAATGGATTGGGATAGTTCTGCCTGAGCTCGTTAACGAATCGTGGTGGCATATCGGTCGCGGTATACAGCTCGATCTTGAATATATCATCGCTCTCGTCCTCTCCTGTCAGCAGCGCAGGATCGTATGCAACGATCATGACGATACAGGAATCGGAGACGGGAGATGGATCAATCCAACTGTAGAGCGAATCGTTGGGCTCGCCGTGCGCTATCAACACGAAATCGTCTCCACCGTT
>CAYRCK010000010.1:0-78943 GCA_964422745.1 uncultured bacterium | reverse complement strand
CAGAACCTTATCTTTGGTTCGGTTGATGATGAGTTCCTGCACTGCGTCAACCAGAGTTTTAACCTTCTGGCCCTTCACGTTGTAGACGGCTATGACGACCTGTGATCTCTCAGCTATCGAATAGCTAATCTTTGTAGTCGGATTGAACGGATTGGGGTAATTTTGCTCGAGATCGAATATCAACGGAGGTCCCTTTATCCCTGCATCTGTTACGGTGACGTTGACTGCAACCCGAATCTGCGCCATGACCTCCGGGGGTGATTTGCCGTTGGCAACCCAGGAGTCGTACAGATCCTGACCGGCCGAGTTGGTCGTGTTCTCATCCCTCAGGAACTCGACGTATTCCTTTGTCGTCGTCTGGTAGTAGAGGGTGACCACCGCCGAGTCGCTCTCAAGCGGCAGTGTGTAAGGCGTATAGTCCCAGTACTGTCCGTCCGCGTAGGAGTATGCTACGGTGGGCGACTGGATTGCAGTGAAGCCGGCGTTTGTATATCCCCTTGGCGGGATCCTGTTGTCGCTGTATATCGTATCGTTCAATACGAAATGGAATGACTTGCCGGCCGTGAGTCCGAGGGCTCCTGCAAGCGAGGGGCTCAGGCCTGGATGAATCTCGTAGGCCTTTAACTGTGAGTCGCTTATAAGTACGCCGGTGTCTAAATCGTATTCACCCGATTCGTATATAGTCTGCCCCGCCTCATCCAGCGCCTTGACGTTCAGCCATATCCGTCTTCCCTCGGGGTACCCGGACGGCAGCTTGTGCCCCGTCTCGTTCGTTACCTTGACGGTTATCCCGAAATCCTCGGGAAGCGCCTCCAGCGTGGCGGCCTTCTGCAGCATCTCCCTTGCCCTCTGTACGGCGGCGGTCAGCTGCCCAGCATTGACCTCGTCCGGATAGTATGTTTCAATTGTGCCAGGAACGAATGTATTGCCGCCCGTCATATCGTGGAGCCCTAGATCCGGACGGGCATTTACTCCGGACACGTTGGCACCCTTCGCGTTTACGTCTCTCATGTGGCAGTCCTGGCATGTAGAGACGATCCCGTCGGGCTTGTTGCCCGCAAACTGGGGGGCGTATACCCCCGACGCCGCATACTCGCTGGCCGACCATTCGCTGTAGGTCCGCTCGATCGGGAACATATTTCTCAGATCCATATCAGGGTGTTCCTCGTCGAACGCCGTGGGGCCGTAATCCCCCGGCGCCAACCGCATGAATACCGGGCTGCTCACGTCGTGGCAGGTTCCACAGAGATCGGATGAGCGGTGCATGGGTGATTCGACGAACGCATGGCTCGCTTCCGCGTCGGCGTAGGGTCCCCTGCGAAGCGGAGCGGGATCATTTATGAATTGCCCGTTGGCATACTGTATTGGCAGAGGATTGACGCCCGACAGAACGTCGATGTCCTCTGACGGGCTGATTCCCGGCTTGTAATCGTAATCCACGACCCTGTGGCAGAAATCGCAGTGTACTCCGTGTCTGTCCTTTACGTTCAGCATCTCTCCGCTGGTGTCGATCGAACGGCCCTCCTGCCATCCCCCGGGGGAGTGGCACCGTATGCAGATATCTCCCACCGATGGTGCGTCCTGCTCCGCGATCGCCATGCATGCCAGGAAGAGAGGGTCTCTTGCAGCCTGGGCCATCATGCTTCCCCGCCAGACATACCAGGGCTCGTTATCCGTGTCGTAATTGCCGTGGCATGTGGCGCATGAGATATCCGGGTCGTCCATGATCGCTCCCTCGTGAGGCTGGGTGCCGGGCATATCCATATCGCGCAAGCTGGTCGGGACGTGTCCGGGGGGGGTCCCTGTGACCGTGAAATTCATTGCGCTGACGCCGTAGCCGGGATTACCGGCGTTGTCGTAGGCCTCAACCATGATCCTGTTGCTGCCGCCGGGGAAGTTAGGGACAAACCAGGAGAAGCCGGAGCCCGGCGGCTCCTTTGTGCCGACCGGCTTGAATGTGGATCCCCCATCGTCCGAGAGGTAGACGTTGATGTAGGATATTCCACTGGCATCATCTGCGTCGAAGTTTACCGAATAGTACGATTCGGCCGCTAGGTCTTCGCCGCCGTTCGGGTCCAGTACTATAACTTCCGGCGGTATGGTGTCGGTTCCGCCGGAGGGTGTGAGATAGGGTTCTATCTCGGATATGTCCACATTCAGAGCGCTGTTCTTGTTGCTTCCCGTCAAGCCGGGGAAGGTGGGAGTGTTGGAGAAGTTAACGGTGTCGCTTGCCTCTATGCTGTTGGAAAAGCCGTCCGCATCGGAATCATCCCCCTCGACGGCCAGTATCGCTTCCGTATTGCTCAATCCGTTATTCAGTCCAACCTCTACGGACAACCCATAGGGATTACGCTGCCCCCCGCCATCGAAATCGAAATGGCAGACCCCGCAGTGTCCTGAGTTGCTCGGCAGGTCGTCGAGGTGCGTGCCGGCGGCCTCCGGGTGTATGTCGAAGAAGGTCCTGCGGATAGGATTTCTAGCCCGCAGCAGTGGTTCGGGGGTGATGAAGAATGAAAGAAGGGAGAAGATTGTGATGAGAATGACGATTCTAAGCAACGAACCACATCCCCGGAGTATCTTTCTCATTATCCAACCTCACAAGCTGATGCCGACTGTAATTATAGATAGTGCATTCGCACGAATAACACCGGAAAAGTATATCATATATCTCATTATCATTCAATATAAATGTATTTTGCAGTCATAGAGAACAGTATGATTGATATTTCGCGATTGACTCAACCATCAGTTCTGTTATACGGTGCGTGGTTCACCGGGTGGACGCCGGGTCTTGAAATTGATTGCGATTTGAGATCAAAGGTAATAATTATCAACGAGGGGTGATGCTTGATGAAGGTTGTACACTTCGATGAAGCGGAAAGATACGAGCCAGAACCGGACTGGAGCCGCTCGAGCCTCTGCTGCGAAGGCGATATCTCCATCGAGCATTTTATCAAGCCTCCCCGCCATTCCTCTCCCTGTCACGATCATCCAAGCGTTCAGGTCCTCGTTGTCCTAGAGGGCAGTTTGACCGTCATCGACGGTGACGGCGCCGAATACGAGCTCGGAGAAGGTGATGCAATATATATCCCGGGCGGGGAAACACATGTAGTAATGAATCCCCTGGACCGGCCGTCCAAGGGGATCGACATCTTTGTGCCGGGCAGATCTTTCGATTTCTGGGCGAAGCGTAAAGAGGGCAAAGGGGCCGAAGGCGTTTGATTTTAAAACTTGCGAAATCTACATCTTAGGGTAAAATCCCATAGGTGATCTGAGATTGAAAAATCGGGAGGTGCTTTTATGAACAAGGCCGTTATATACATCCTCGTCGCGGCGCTGCTTCTTTCGGCGATAGGGTGCGGCATGAGCAGGACCAAGAAGGGAGCGCTCATCGGATCCACAACCGGTGCGGCGATCGGCGCCGTAATCGGCAAGCAGTCCGGCAACACCGCCATGGGGGCCATCCTGGGTGCGGCCCTGGGTGGTGCGGCGGGAGCGTACATCGGCAACTACATGGACAAGCAGGCGGAGGAGATAGAGAGGGACCTGGAGGGAGCTTCGGTCGAAAGGGTCGGAGAGGGTATAAAGATCACCTTCGACTCCGGCATACTATTCGACGTGGAGAGGGCATCGCTTCGAACCGAGGCGAAGACCAACCTCGAAAAGCTGGCGGTTATTCTCAATAAATACGAGGATACTAATATCCTGATCGAGGGCCACACGGATGCGACGGGATCGGAGGAGTACAATCTGGATCTTTCACTTAAGAGGGCACAGTCCGTGGCCGGCCAGCTCGGCACGGCGAAGGTCGATCCCACGAGATTTACGATGATGGGGTATGGCGAATCGCAGCCTATAGCATCGAACGAGACACCCGAGGGGCGTCAGGCCAACCGCAGGGTCGAGATCGCCATCATGGCGAACGATAAGCTGAAGAAGATCGCTCAGTCGAAGACCGAAGGGTAGGACGAGGCGATCGGTTTACAATGCCGACCGTGCCGCTTTCAGCGCGCCGTGGAGGCCGGTATTGCATTTTGTGCCGGCTTAGACGAATGCCGCTTTCGATTGAACCGGAGGATATCCTTTGCAGCCTGATGCATCCGCGCTGATGGAGAAGATCGGTCTCGAGTCACCGTTGATCGGTTTTTACGATGCGCCGGAGGTTGAGCCCTTCGAGCCGCTTGTTGTACCTGAGCCCGGAAAGTGGTCTTGCCTCTTTGCGTATTACAAGCAATGGCTTTGCGGGAAGACCCTTCACATAACGAAGGACAACTTCGGATGCGGCGGCGCGGGGTATCACATATGCGGCGTGCAGACAAGATCGAGGGAAGACTTCGTGAGGTTTCTGGCGGATGAGGAGGGGCTCAAGTCGTCGCACGCCCTCATGAATGAATGGCTCGATAGCAACAAGGGCTACATGCAGGAGCATGGGCACATTCTCGTCGGCCCCGCGAACGAAGATCAATATGAATATCTCAAGAGCATGACGTTCCTAGTCGATCCGGACCAGCTCAGTATGCTCGCATTGGGCGCCCAGTACGACAGCGCTCCGGGTGACGCCTTGCCTGTGATAGCACCATTCGGATCGGGTTGCATGCAGCTCGTATCCTGCTTCGCCGACCTTACCGCTCCCCAGGCGATCGTCGGGGCGACGGATATCGCCATGAGGCAGTATCTCCCTCCCGAGATCCTGGCCTTCACCGTGACAAAGCCGATGTTCGAGAGGTTGTGCTGTCTGGACAAGGGAAGTTTTCTCTACAAGTCGTTTTTGGAAAGACTGAAGAAGGCGCGTAAGGGTAAGGATCGCTGAAGCGGATTCGGGTTTATAAGTTTGACAGCGTGAAGCTCATCACTGATATTCTCGTTTCAGTTCGCTGGACACACCTGACCGGGGTATCGCGGTCGTTCGTAGGAAGATGAAAAAACGGCAACACCAACGGAGGAGGAGCTATGGATAATTCGGGTCTTTATCTCGAAAAGGCGGTGGATCTGATCATGAGGTACGCTCCCAAGCTGATTCTGGCGATCGTCGTGCTGGTAATCGGGCTTTGGGTGATCAAGGGTATAGTAAAGGTGTCGCGCAAGTCCATGGAGAGGAGCAAGGTCGATGAATCGCTGAGGTCGTTTCTATCGAGCCTCATCTCCGTGATATTGAAGGTGCTGCTCGTGATCAGCGTCGCCTCGATGATAGGCATCGCGACGACGTCCTTTGTGGCGGTGCTCGGAGCCGCGGGCCTGGCGGTCGGTTTTGCTCTTCAGGGCAGCCTGGCGAACTTCGCCGGAGGTGTGCTGATATTGCTGTTCAAGCCGTTCAGGGCGGGTGATTTTATCGATGCCCAGGGGTTCAAGGGTGTGGTGAAGAAAATACGGATCTTCAACACAGTGCTCAGCACTGTAGACAACAAAACGGTCATTATCCCGAACGGCCCGCTTTCGGGGGGCAATATAACGAACTATTCCACGGAACCCCAGAGACGTGTCGATATGGTTTTCGGGGTCAGCTACGATGACGACGTCAAGAAGGTGAAGGGGATTCTTCAGAGGCTGGTCGATGGGGACAGCCGGATTCTCAAGGATCCGGAACCAGCGATTCTGCTCTCGGAGCTCGCCGACAGCTCGGTGAATTTCACCGTTAGGGCATGGTGCGACTCGGCTGATTACTGGGGCATATACTTCGATATGCACGAGAACGTCAAGTTGACTTTCGATCAGGAGGGGATCTCTATCCCGTATCCGCAGAGCGACGTTCACCTCTTCAAGAGTGAGTGAGCCGCCTGATACCTGGGATGTGAATGCACCGCGCGGGCCGGAGTGTCCTCAGCCTGGAGCGTTGACGGAAATGTTTATGAAAAATGCCCTTTGGATCATTTGTCTGGTTTCGATTACGGCTATTGCCGATTCATCGGCCGCGCAGACCAACGATCTATACGACGAGTTCGAGACGCTGGATCTCGAGGGAGAGCCCGTTATCCATATCGGCGGGGAGGTCGCGGACCCCGGCACGGTCGATCTCAGAAAGCTTCCGCTGCGTTCCGTTGTCGTGAAGGAGGTGCGCTGGACCGGCAACGAGGGCGAATTCAGCGGGGCCTTCCGATATGACGGGTATTCCTTGAGCGACGTCCTCGACCTCTTCGAGATCAACAAGAAGAACAAGGATGAATTCAGAAGGCTGATCGATCTTCTTGTGAGGGTGGAAAACGGGAGGGGAGATGCCGCGGTCTTGAGCTGGGGCGAGATCTACTATCCGGCCGATCGGCACAATATAATCATCGCGACGAGGGTTTCACCGATATTTCCAACTAAATCAGAGGATCGCTGGCCGGTTCCCGTCAGGACGAAGCTGATCGTCGCAACGGATCTCTACACCGAGAGGAACATCTCCGATCCACGCTATGTCACGGTTGTCTCGGCGCCCCTCTCGTTCACGGTGGACAGGGATGCGCCTCTTCACTCCCCTCAGTTGGAGCTCTTCGCCGGAGCCGAAAGGCTCGAAACATTGGGGGCCTATCCCTCCTATTTGGATCAAGTATCCTATCCGGTCGTCTTCTATGGACGGGGCCGCGGGATTCACGGCGTGAGGTCGTTCCGGGGCGTGAGGCTCAAGGCGATACTCGAAAGCTATTTTCCCTTATCCGCGGAATCGATACAAAGGGGCTATTTCGTGGCGGCGGCCGTCGACGGGTACAGGTGCGTCTTCTCCTACAGCGAGGTCATGAACAGAAACGACCAATCCGAGGTTCTGGTTGTAGAGGGCGGCGAGGATCATGGGGGGGCGTTCAAGTTGTTACCCAGTGCCGATTTCTTCTCCGACAGGGCGGTGAAGGCGCTCAGTGAGGTTCATCTGCTTGCTGTAGATTGAGCGGGCAAGAGAACAGCTGCGGCAATGCTCCCGGTCCAGGAGTTTTGTTGTGAATGGAGTGGGGGCATCCGTCGTGAAAAATATTCCTACTATTCTATCCGGAACTTCATTCGAGGGTATGAAAGACGAGGATATCCAAGCCAAGCTGATCGGATTCATCGATCGTAAGCACGAGCGGCACTCGGCGAATACATTGAGGGAATTTCTGTTCTCCAACGAGAAGTTCCGCGCCGTGGATCCGGACCTGGTGGAATTCGCCTTCGAGACGAGGGATGAGATAATCGAATATCTTTCTGATGATGGGCGGCGTGACCGGCTCGTCAAGCATCTGATCCACTCCGTAGAGGAATACATCTCGAGGCGGAATCAATTCTTAAACATTTCCGGATCGTACGAAACGGCGCTGCGTGAGGAGTACTCGGCCTTTCTGGAGCGCCTTAGGGGCGCATTGGAGGCGTCGAAGGATATCGAATCGCTGACCGGTTCGTACTCCGATATCCTCGGATTCCATCTGGAGAAGCTTAGGATGTTGCTGTATTCATACTGCGTGGCGAGCGTAGAGGCATCGGTCGAGGAGAGCCCGCTGCTCGGGAATGTGCCGAACGAGGAGTACTCGGCGGAATTCCAGCTTGGGGTGCTGAATATCGAGATATCGGAATTGCTCGAGCCGGTTCTTGACGTCGGGTGCGGTGCTTCGGGGAGGCTTGTGGGTTACCTTGACGGAGTGGGGATCGAATCATACGGTGTGGACAGGTTCGCACCTTCGGGCGGGAATTTTTTCAAGCAGGACTGGTTCGATTACGATTACGGCATTTGTCCCTGGGGGACCGTCATCGCGCACCAGTCGATCTCGACTCATTTCATATTCAATCACCTCCACAGCGGGCAGGGCGCAGCGAGATACGCCGCGCTGTTCATGAAGATCATCTCGTCCCTGAAAGAAGGCGGGACCGTTTACTATGCCCCCGGCCTGCCGTTTTTCGAAAGGGAATTGGAGAAAACGGGGAGCTACGTTATATCTAGAACCGCCGTCGATTGCGGGGATCTGCCGGGAATAGAGGCAGTATCATACTCCGTTAGGCTCGAGCCGGTGACCGGATGAGCTCCTCTGTGCGGGATGCGTTAAGGGCTCTATCTCAGCAAAATCAACTTTCCGGATACCGAATAATCGCCTGACTCCAGAAGCTGGAAGTAAACTCCGCTCCCCAATCCTTCCGCGTTCCAGCTCACTGTATGATCCCCGGCGGTCTTGTACCCGTCGACCAGCACCTCGATCAGCCTTCCCGACACGTCGTACACCGATAGGCGCACGTGCCGGCCATCGGGTATGTAGTACGAGAGGCGGGTGACAGGGTTGAACGGGTTGGGATATGCAGCGGTGATACGTGGCTCCAGATGCGTATGCTCGGGGAGATCCATCTCGCCGACGAATCTCAGGCAGTCGGAAGCACGGAAAGCGGTTCCGTCCAGCAGCAGCCCCGTCAGCGTCAGCATCCTCTCCTCCCCGCGCGTGGGGATGCCGTCCATGCTCAAGACCTCCACGAGGTCCACAGTCGGAAATTTCAGCATCAGGTCATCCAGCCCGTCGGGCCCGGCTGTAGTGCACTCGCAGTCCTGCCTGCCCTCGGTGAGCCCCGCCTTGTCCCTGATGCTGTGATGAACGGTGGGAGCGACACCTTCGAGCAGGACGGTGGATATGTCTATCTCTCGAACGTCCAAGGACGGATTGCCCAGCACGGCCACGGGGAGAATGTCCCACGCGGATGGATCCAGCCTGTCATTCGTGTTGAACAGGCTCATCGGGAACGGGTTGGGGCAAACACAGGGGAGGATGTCGAGGATGTCCAGGGAAATGGACTGACCCTCGGAGAGCCAGTTGATCCGGTGCTCTCTGCCCGCGACACCGGTACGGAACAACAGGCTGTCCTGCTCTCCGTAGCCGCAGCTGTCCCTATAGTCATCCTCCTGCCCGCAGTCGCTGTTGATCCAGACGACGGATCCCCGGGGGACAGTTACCGGATCGCTCAATTCGGGGCGGCAGGCGTCGATCACTACCTGGGCGGGGCCGTGCACCGGAGTTTCCCTCCGGTCGATTCCCGTCAGAGGATCTCCATCTATATCGCACCAAACGCCGTTGAAGAGATCCTGCGCGGCGGCGGCGTTTTCGAGCATGCCCTGCCGCCCCATCCCGAGAACTATCGCTAGGTGTATTTCTATCGTCTCGCCGGGGGCGAGCCTGGGGAAAGGCCCTGTGCTGATCAGCATCCTGTGATCTCCCGGGGAGCCTGAATCCCTGTCGAAACGGCCCGACGACATGAGCTCGTACCGCTGGTAGTCGGATGTAGGGTCTCCACCGTACTCGTAAGGCAGTTCTCCCTCGAAGTACTGCAGGGAGGCAATCCCCGCCCTTTCGGGGGCCTTGATACCGAGGGGATCCGTTGTATGACCGAGAAGCATGAATCCGGCGTACCCCGGCGTCTGCCCCCCGTCTGCGTCCACGTCGTACGCGTATCCCATATCCAGTGAGACCGGCCCGTTCTCCGTGCACATGAGGCCGCGCCAGCTTGCCACAGCATCGTCCTGCCAGTAATACGGTCTGCTCCGAGGGCCGACGTCGGGATCGACGAAGAATCCGAGATAGACGTTCTCCAGTAAATCATTACCCGTATTCGTTACTATGTACCTGATGCCGACGAAATCGTAAAATGACTTCTCTTCCCATTGATAGCTTTCCTGCCTGACCGTGATGTTCAGGGGTTTGTGCTCTGGATAGTAGGCTGTAGCATCGGGTTGGTCATCGGTATACCAGCAGCTGAACATCTGAGCGGATATGGCCGCGTAGTCCTCGTCTATGCATCCGTCGCCGTCGTTGTCGCGTCCATCCAGCCAATCCTCATCCGTGCATCCGTCGCCGTCATCGTCCGACCCTGGATCCGGAAGCCTGGTGCCACCGAGGGCCCCCTCGTACGAGTTGTATATGATGTCTGTGACGCTCATCGTCGGAAGCAGTTCCCACTCGTACATGGAAGTCGAAACGGATTGGATTCCGTTTTTTTCCGCTCCCACCCACAATCCGCAGGCATACAGGTATTCCACCCCGCTGCTGGCCGGCCATTGAGCCGAGGGTACGCTGGAGAAGGGATACGAGGTGCCGGGATAAGAGCCGAAGACTCCCCAATTACCCACATGGACATGGAGCCGCCCTACGTTATGGACGTTGGTGCCGTCTGTGACCAAGACGCGGTTAATAAACTTCTGTCCCTGCTGGTGGG
The DNA here is from genome assembly GCA_964422745.1 of uncultured bacterium. Classification (GTDB taxonomy): domain Bacteria; phylum Krumholzibacteriota; class Krumholzibacteriia; order Krumholzibacteriales; family Krumholzibacteriaceae; genus CAYRCK01. The sequence goes on along the minus strand of CAYRCK010000010.1, from coordinate 68,812 downwards.
CCGATGGAATGTCATTGGCTGCATCGGCCGGTCCGTACGGCAGCAACGATACAAGCAGTGCCGCAAGGGCACCGAGTACATATCTGGCACAACGCATGGCGTTACCCTCCTGTTCGGGAAATGAAAGATGATGCTTTGGACGGTATGGAGAAGCCCATTATTCTTGTTTTATGTGGGGTATTCATGGTTAGAGACCACCCTCGATGCTATACTGAAATATACTATTGAATTATAAAATAGCAAGCACGTTCCCGGGTATCCTGTGCCGCCGTGGATGTACGGATTTGCCGATGAATCGGGAACAGTGCACCGGCCGCGCCCCGAGTAAAAGCCCCCCCTTTAAGCACCGGCCGGTGGAAAGGTCATCCTGCAGCAGGTCCCGGGGCCGTCGACGTCGCAAAACTCTATGCGCCCTCCGTTCGCCTCCACCGCCCAGCGGGCTATGGCCAGCCCGAGGCCCGCCCCACCCTCTGCCCTCGATCGTGCCTCGTCGATACGGTAGAACCTCTTGAATACCCGTTCTCGTTCCTCCGCCGGGATCCCGGGCCCGTTGTCGGTTATCTCCACCGATACAGACTCCCGGGCCGCAAAGGCCGTGCTTACCTCTATCACCCCTCCGTTTTGGGTATACCTGACTGCATTATGGACGACGTTGGCGATGGCCCTGTGCATCGTTGCCCGATCTAGAATGGCGAAAACCGGTCCGGCTCCGGTGATCGTCAGCGTCTGGTCCTTCTCCTCAGCCAGAACGTTCAGCTCGTCCACGACCCTGGATACGAGAGAGTGCAGGTCGAGCTTCTGTGGGGACAACGACGCGCCGCTCGAGTCTCCACGCGCCAGGATCAGCAGATCGTCCACCACGTAGGTCAGGCGGTCTATTTCTTCGAGGATGCTTCCGATCGATTCTCGGTATGAATCACCGTCCTGCGGTCCACGCAGCGCCACCTCACCCACGCTTCTGATAGAGGTCAGTGGTGTTCTGAGCTCGTGCGAGGCATCGGCCGTAAACCTGCGCATCCGCTCGAAGGAATCCTCGAGGCGGGCCAGCGTGTCGTTGAATACCGCAGCGAGGCGGCCTATTTCGTCATCCGGATTGGGTGACGGAAGGCGTTCCGAAAGGCGGTCCGCCGTTATTTCCCTCGCCTTCGACGTGATCCTGTCGACAGGAGAGAGCGCGCGGCCCGCCAGCAGGTAGCCGCTCACGACCGCGAGCATGATGGCGGAGGGCATGACGGTGAGAAGGATCAGGGCAAGCCTGCCTAGAACATTCTCGATTTCCGTTGTCTCCTGTGCCAGGGTGAGATCGTATCCCAGTTCCGGGATGGATCCAGCCCTCAACCTGTACGATCGGCCGCCGGGCGCCCTGAACGATCCGTATGTATCGTGTCCGAGAGTGTCCAGGCCGGTCTCCATAACTACCCTGTCCCATGCGATGGTTCTATAGACCGGGCTGCCGTCCCTGGAGATCTCGAACATCTCCTCCTGACCCAGGTGAACGACATCCATCATATCTCCGCCCGAGTTCCTTACGACGGCTTCGACCGTGGAGTAGCCGCCGTCGAGCTTGCTCCTCAGCATGGATTCCATATTGTGCCGCATCAGGGTATAGACGCCGATCGATACGGACCCGAGTATGATCAGCAAGAACGCTGCGTACCAGATCGTAAGGCGGAGCCGGATGCTGGGATTTCTGAGTCTCACGGATCTTCTTCCTGAAGGACGAAGCCGACACCGCGGATCGTCTTGAGAAGCTTTTTCTCGAACGGCGCGTCGATCTTGCGGCGCAGCCTCGTAATATGAACGTCGATCACGTTATCGAGAGGTGTCGCCCTTTCGGTGACCCGCCAGACGTCTGAGGCCAGCATCTCTCGTGATACCGGGCGCCCCATGTTGCGCATCAGGTATTCGAGAAGCTCGAACTCCTTTGCCGTCAGGTGGATCTCCCCGCCTCCCCTCTCGACCTTTCTTGTCACGCAGTCCAATTCGAGATCGGCGAGCTTAAGCCTCAAGGCCTGATCGGTCCTTCCCCTCCTGGTGAGTGCACGGATACGCGCGAGAAGCTCGGGAAAGGCGAATGGCTTCACGAGGTAGTCATCGGCGCCGCTGTCGAGTCCCAGCACGCGTTCTTCGACCGTGTCTCTGGCGGTTAAAATCAGAACGGGGGTTTCGCATTTCCGGTCGCGAAGGGAGGAGAGTATCTCGAGGCCGCTGCGGCCGGGCAGCATGAGATCAAGAAGGATCAGGTCGAAGGTACGTGTCGAGGCGAGATAGAATCCCTCCTCTCCGCTTGATGCGACAGTCACCTCGTAGTGCTCGGCCTCGAGGCCTTTACGCACGGCTCCGGCGACCTTCTGTTCGTCTTCGATGACAAGTATGTGCAAAGGGTTCTCTCCGATCCTCGGTCCAGGGTTATATTGTAGTACCTCTCCGCCTCGAGATAAACATCGTATTTGCGTCAACCGCCTCAGCCGGTTGCTGCGCTCTTATGCAGACGGATCTACGATTCTACCCATGAACAGTATGCTGCCGGTTGCTCGTTCCCTTATAAGGAACAGGAAGGGACGGTTGGCGCGAAATACTGGACCGCCTCTCTTCATCAGAACGGCGGTCGCCGCCGCGGCCTCGGTTCCCTCCTCGTTGACCTCGATGAATGCCTTGTGGAACACCACCCCGATGAACAGATTCCTGCTGCCGTCCATGCCGGAGAAGTCGGCCACCAATCTCTTGAACGCGTCGGTCATGCCGAGCGATATCAGGTTGCTCGAGATATCTACGGTACCCCATTCGGCGGTGAATCTCGGCAGATATACGAGGAGCTCTTTTTTGGATGTGCCGCGAATCCACGAACCGAGCAGCTCGGTCGTCAGGGTCTGCTCTATCTCGCTCAGGGATCTTTCCTCACGGGGCAGGATAACGCAGAATGACAGGTCTCCGGATTCATACGGGAGCTCCAGCACCTGAGCGCTTTCATACTCGCCCAGTCTGAAGTCCCCCCTGGCGCACATCATTCTGACATCCTTCATCGCGCCGTCCGGCGTTTTGAATTCTGCATCGTGGGTGTTTTTTCCGCCGAAGGGATGTTGCCAGTTCCCTTTGAAATATATGGCGTTTACAAGGACGAGCACCGTGACCGGATCGATGTCCCCGCTGCGGATGAGATCCGGGATCCTGCCGGCGGTCCTCTCTTCGATCCAGGCGTTGATCACCTCCGCCGCCAGATCGGGCGCTCTCAGGAAATCGACCGGTGTGACCGTGCTGCCGTAGTGATCCCTCGTCGATGAGAGGAATTCTTCAAGGAACGGATATCCCTGCTGAGGCCATAGTGAATTGGCCGAATGAAGGGTCACGCAGCCCTCTTCCTGTATCTCTCGCAGCCTTTTTTCGAGCGCCGCGAATCCGGCGTGCAGCTCGCCGCCCTGCAAGGGAAAGTGCAGCGTTCGCTCCATCTGGGCCGCGGTATTGCCTCTGGCTCCGGCATATGTCATGGCGAGCGCCGCCGATATGCTGTAGGGCGACATGACGATATTGCCTTCCATATCCACGAATGTGGAGTAGAGATCGAGCGCGAAGGCCGCATTCCCAGTTGCGAGCATACCCGCGCGGGATTTTTCTCCGGCTGCTGCCTTAGTGGGTGGGAAGACCATGATGAACAGGGAAATCAGCAAGCACCATTTGATACAGCGATGGGCGGGCATTACATCTCCTTTCGGATCAAGCCAGTGCGTGTCATTTGACCGTTCGTTCATATTATATTTAAGTGCTTGCAGAAATACAACTTAAGCATTCCTTAATTGTTGGTCAGCATCGCGTGGTCGCGGGGGATTTCATTTCCGCCTGCGGGCTACCTTGATGTGCGGATCTTCGTCCGCCATCGGGCCTTTCGGAGAGGGAACGAAGATCGAAGACGGCATGAGCTTGATACTTGTGCGGTGGTGCGGTTCGGTTATCACGAGGTGAAGAGGCTCGAGCTCTCCGGGATCCCAACTCTCTCCGTTACGGATTTCCACCTCGAATCCCGATATGTCCTCCTTCCCCGCCGGAACGAAGAGATGGGCCAGAAAGTAGCTGCCCTCTTCGGCCTCGAACGAGTATTCGACTACCGGGGCAGCCTCGAAGTTGCCGAACTTTCCCGAGTACCAGCCCTGGAGTTCCGGGTCTCTATGTCCCCTCACGATCCTTCCACGTAGTTCTCCGGGCCCGGCTATTCGCAGAAAGAGGCATTTCAGCGAATCCCCGACAGAGAGAGTGTACCCGCCACTGCGCTCTAGCACCTCCACGTCGGGCGGCATGTGAAAAAGCTGCCTGAAGGTGCACGGATCTTCGGTGTCGAGCCTGTCAACCACCAGAAAATAATGAGGCCTGACGAAGAGAATCGATCGTGAATGCTTGAAAAACCAGGTGTAATTGAAATGCCCTTCGAGGTAATCGTAATTACTCTCCGAAAGCCAGTGGTCCACTACGGGCCTGTTTCTTTGATCTGCCTCTATTGCATGAAGCCCGGATTTATTCGAAAGATTTTCGCGCGAGCTTGGATCACCGGGCAGGGTGGCGTTTTTCCCCCTGCTCTTTATTTCAACGCCACGGGTGCCGGCCTGGACCGGTTCCCTGTGGTGGTCGTCATCGCTTCCCTTCTTTTCGAGATCGTTGAGGTCGGGTATTTCGTCTTTCAGGGAAAGCAACTCCGAGGCGACATCGTAGTACTCGTTTTGAGAGCCCTTGTCTATCACCCTCATCAGGCAGTCTTCAGCCGCCTTGGAATCGGTGTCGGTTTCCAGGTAGCTGAATGCCAGCATGATGAGTATCCTGTCCTCGAAATCACCGACATAATCCGAGAGCAATCCCTCGAGCAGTGAAATCCTATCCTCTGTGTTTCCAATCATCGCGATCTGGTTCAGCTTGACTTCTAGGGGGTCCAGCCGCCGGGGCCTGGTGGTAGGAGAGGGGCTTTCGTATTCCAACCTCGACTTCCTGACAAGATGTTTTGTTTCTTCCCTGTAAGGCACGACGACATTATGGGCGATGCTCGATTTTATGTATATTCTTCTGGGATCACTGAAGTTGTATGAGAAGGGCCCGAGATCGGTGATCCATCTATAGCCTTTCGCGTACAGCTCGAAAGACATGAAATCCTTGTGCTGGTGGGCGTTTCCGTATGCGGTTAAATCGGCTATCAGGCAGGACTCCTCTTCGTACGGCCGCTCCTCTCCCCACCCGCTTCTCATGACGAAGATCTGGGCGTCGCGCATGGCCTTCGATCTGCCTCGAGGGGGCCGCCCCCTTTTCCCACTCGTCTGCACGTATCGAATGTACGGATTATGCGCCGCAAGCGGTCTAAGCGCCTCTTCCGCAGGTAAAAGCTGTGTGTCCCCGATCAGGGAGTACATCCCGTCGGGAAGGAAGAAGTACGGTATGTTCGTTTTTATCGATTTCATTCTGTCCTTGAGATCACTCGAGAGTTCGATACGCCTGTCCACCCGGCAGTCCTCCACGAACCGTTCGATGAGTTTCGTGGTTAGAACATGATAACCGGGGGAGTACTCCTTGTGCACGCCGCATTCTGTGAAGTTGTCCTGCACCTGGCGCTCCATGCGGGATACGGCCGTATCCCTCCAACTTTCAGAGTCGCGAAACTCCGGAAAGGCGAGCGAGATCCTAAGTAGGGCGATGTTGCTGAACATGCCGTGGTTTGTCTTGCTCGAATAGTATCTGCTCTTTGAAAGATAGACGGCGTGACGCCATACGAGCTCGAGGAGCTCGAGCATGAAACCGGCGTCACAGTCATGCATATAAATGCAATGTATATAGAAATCAACCAGATATATGGCCCTGTAGGCCACCGCGTGGTCGTACCATGAATACCTGCCGGGGAGGCGCCTGAAGTCGTAATTATCCTCGATAAAGTCGAGTATCAGGTTCTTGGCCTTTTCGGAGTATCTCGTGTCACCGCTTGCCCTGTAGGTATCGGTGACGCTTCTCAGTATGTCGAATGCATTCAGCATGAACATCCAGTTATCGGACTTCGCCGGATTTTCCCTCCATGTCAGGGATCTCTTCAGGCGGTATCCTGGGTGTATGCCTAGTATGTATTCATCCTCGAGGAAAGCGTCCGCCCTGAGTTTTGAGTTTTCATGGGGCGGCCATTGCTTTATCTTGCACCGCCGTTTGTGTGTGATGAAGTATTCGGCGACGCTGGTTTTTAATGCGTTCGTGTCCCCCGCCGCGGCCGTCGATACGGCCCCGGCGAGTCTTGAGTAGCCCAGGTCGAGCGCTGAATCGATGCGGAATCGGCAGTCTAGAACATCCTGGAATCTATGATTGTGGGCATTGCCGGCGCAGGCATCCGACGCCACGGTCAGCAGGGCGGCCAGGCATATGAGCGCTACAGGACATGCGGCCTTGCGTAACATACCACCCTCCCGGAGAAGCCATTACGTGCGGTGGGCTCGATAGCTTTTCGATCGTTGAAGTTATGCGGATCGATGCGGCGGTGATTATAGCATGAATCCGGCGAGGTATCAAGAGGCAGGCGGGTATAGGGGGGGCGTGGGCGATGATCCCGGGTTCGGTTTCCGGTCGAATGGGCTTGATCGCGCAAGGATTAGCTGATAGAATGCGCAGAGTTTTTAAATTCATTTCATTCTAGAGGGTTAAGCCGCTTCAGATAAGGAGGAGAAATGGAACGAAAACGGTTATGTCTCGGCCTGATCGCTACGGCTGTATTGGCCGTTGTATTTCTGCCGGGTTGTGACAGCGACTCGGGTGGAGGATCATCCTGCTCGCCCACCATCTGCCCGGGAGATGCGCGGTGGGTATCGCTCTACCCGCCGCTGGGAGGTTCGACTTACTATGCAATGGGGGGCAGCTCGGACGACAACATCTTCGTTGGTGGAGATAGGGGATCGGCGGCGCGCTACGACGGGTCGGAGTGGCGGAGCATAGATATCAGCACAAGCAACTCCGTCCAGGATTTCTGGGGAACCGGCCCGGACAACATGTACGCCGTGACCGGTACGAGGAGCATCTACCACTTCGACGGCTCCGGTTGGAGCATAGAGCTGCTGGAGAGGGATTTTTATAGTGTAGCTATCTGGGGGAGCTCGGCATCGGATATATGGGTTGTAGGAAGCGGTTATGAAATAGCTCACTTCGACGGAACCGAATGGGAGTATTTCGGCCTGGGAGACTATTACAACCTGTATGATGTATGGGGAGCGGCATATAACGATATCTACACGGTCGGCTACAACGGAGTCGTCTTCCACTACAACGGCTCTGCATGGAGCCCGATGTCATCGGGGACGACGGAGCAGCTGAATGCGGTCTGGGGCAGTGACGACGAGCATATATACGCCTGTGGGTATAGCGGCACCGTGCGCTTCTGCAACGGCACATCCTGGAGCACGGTGACCGATCCGGTCTTCGGCACCAATTACATGGACGCCGTCGGTGGAAGGGCGTGGAATGATGTCTATATTATGTCATACTACTACCTGTACCATTTCGACGGCAGCTCCTGGACGGATATATATAATAACGTCGGATCCAGCCAATACTGCATGTACGTGGGAAGCGCAGCCGTATATACGGCCGGATCTTCAGGCTATATCAGTGCCTACGACGGGGCGGATTGGGAGCTGGAGGTGGGCGGCTTCCCCTATTTCTACGATGTTTGGACACAGGACAAGAGCACGGCGGTAGCCGTCGGCAGAGACGGTGCTATATATCACTACAGCGGCGGGGCGTGGGGGGACAGCAGTATCGCCACGTCTTCGGATTTCCAGGGTATAGACGGCACGGGATCGAACCTCTACGCCGTGGGGAGTGGAGGCATGGTGTACCACTACGACGGCTCCTCCTGGAGCGAGGTCGGCCACGGGCAGGGCTCGGCCGGCCTGTACGATGTATTCGTGATCGGCGATCATGTGTTCGCAGCCGGGAACTCGGGCTATGTCTACCATTACGACGGGTCAACATGGGAGACCTTCACACCGGTCGTCTCGGTGACACTCCTGAGCATTCATGGAACCGCCGTGGATGATGTGTATGCCGTGGGCAATGATGGCACGGCGATATACTACAACGGCACCGACTGGGTCGAGATGGATACGGGATTCGAGGAGCTGGACCTGGAGGGCGTGTGGGCGTCCTCTTCGGGCAACGTTTTCGCATGCGGTGATAACGGCCTTATCCTGAAATACGACGGCTCTAGCTGGAATACCATAGGTTCGGATTATTACAGCCGCTTCAACGATGTTTCTGGTGCCGGTGGGGATGATGTCTACTTCGCCGGGAGCGGCACGGTCGTTCATTACGACGGCTCCGAGTTGATGGATATGCACCAGAATTTAACGTGGAACACCCTCTATGGTATCGACTGCAGCTCGACCGCCAACATATTCGTTGTGGGATACAATGGAACGGTTATCCAGTACAGGGACTGATTTGCCGATGTGATGAGAAGGGGCGTTTCGCGATTTTATCTGCGAGACGCCCCTCATACTTATATGGCTTCGAGCTGTTCGGCCCTATGGGGCTGATCCCGGTCTGCAATGACCGCCGTTGACCGCTTCCGAACCTACGACCACGCCCGGATATCCATGCTGACCGCCCGTACGCACCCCCCCGGACATTCTCGCCCTACTCCGGTACGCCGCCGGTCAATCCTCCTTGAGCACCACGTCATCGTATTCGATCTCGAAACGAAGCTTGTGCTTTGCCTCTTCCTGTGCCAGCCCGAGCAGCATCACCTCTAGCTCCGGATCGTCCGTTGCGCCTGCCAGGTCGCTGTACATCCTGAAGGCCGCCTTCTCCGATTTCATGGCGATTATCAGGGCCTCCTGGTAATCCAGGTTCTCCGAGACATCGACGTCTTCGACCAGCTCGGCGATCTTGAGGTCCAGGACCTTCGTCTCGTCGGTCAGAAGAAGCTTGCCGGACTTTATCTTCTCCAGTTTGGCCTTGTGCCCCTTCTCCTCCTCCGCGAAGCTTAAGAATATCTCTTTCATGTTGCCGTGCTTCACCTTCTCCGCAAGGTCTGTGTAGAAACGCGCGGCCTCCTCTTCCTGCCCGATCGCGTAATCGAGGATCTCGTCAACGCTCTTGAACTCCATACTTCTCTCCTTCTCGATACGATGGTTCGCGACAGTCCGCACGGACCGGCTATTGCGCTGTTTTCGATTAAACACACTGCAGCCGGGATCCCGGACCGCAGTGACGGATCAATATTATAAAAAAACGGCCGCCGAGTCAATTTGTACGGTTATTCGGACGTTTCAGCATAATGGCACCCGGCCTCCCTTTTCGTTGATGCTACTACAGCAGTACAATTGATGGGATTGCCGCGGGGGGAAGGATAACGGGCTTTAAAAACTTGGACAAGGTGGGGTTATTTGAGTTATTAGATATATGGAGGCTGGATTGAACCGAAACGGAGAGCGATCAATGAGCTGTTTCGTCATCGCTCAGATCACGATTCATGACAGGGATGAGTACCGCAAGTACGAGGAAGGCTTCGACGAGATCTTCGCCGGCTTTAGGGGCAAGGTGCTGATAGTCGATGAGGATCCGATCGTCTTCGAGGGGGATTGGAATTGCACTCGAACCGTGCTTATGAGGTTCCCGAGCGAGGAAGAAGCCAGGCGCTGGTATGATTCCGCTGAGTATCAGGAGCTTGCAAAGCACAGGCACAGGGCCTCGCATGCCGACATAGTGATGGTCAAGGTGAACAGGTGAGCGGCTTCCCGGGCAACCCGCGGTTGCGACAAAGACGGCACATAGGGGCGTTCGCGGCGCCGGGCCCGTTCAGCCTGCGTCAGGCGTCCTCTATCCTCGATCGGATCCCGAGGGGGATTGAAACATGAGCATAAGAGTCGAGATCGGCCCCGGCGAACTCATCGACAGGATCACGATCCTCAGGATAAAGAGCGAGCGCATAGAGGGAGAGGAGGCCCTGGGGCACATAAGGGCAGAGCTGGAAATGCTCCTCGAGGCGTTTGAAAGGGATATCCGCGGGAATGAGGAGCTGGAGAGATTGACTGCGGAGCTCAAGGAGATCAACGAAAAGCTGTGGGATACGGAAAATGAGATACGCGAATGCGAACGGGATGGGGATTTCGGGAGCCGCTTTATAGAGCTCGCACGTTCGGTTTACAAGACGAATGATCTCCGTGCCGCCGTAAAGCGGCGTATAGATGAGATGCTCTCATCGAGGATCACCGATATCAAATCCTACGAGAGGTACTGAGGCCCTGACGCGGCTATCTCTTCGAGAATTCCACCTTGTCCAGATCGTACCAGTCGATTTCCTCCTCGTCCCCGTTCTCCATCTCTATGAAGATCCCCTTGTTGTCGTCGTCGACATCGTTTGTGCCCCTGAGCCGGTATGTTCTCCCGTCCCAGAGTGTAACGATCGACGACCGGCTGCCCTTCCTCTCTAAGGCCTTGATGTTTCCGAACTCGATGTCGAATTCCACGCCGCGGTACTCGCCGTCGAGGATCTCCCAGGAGTATTCCTCGTCGTCATCCCAACGTATCCATCCGGTGAACTCCTCCCCGTCTTCCGTGAAGACGGTTCCGCTGAGGCGGTGTCCGCCATCGAAGTCGGCGTATCTTTCGGGCGCGGGAGGCTGTTTGAATTCCAGCCGTTCGAACTCGTCCCAATCCACTACGATCTGCCCGGAGCCGTATTCCGAAATGACTATGCCGCGGTTGGAATCGTTGACGTCATTGGTGCCCCGAAGCACCATATCCTCTCCGTTTTTCATGATAACCAGCGCAGCGCCGGAGTTGTGCCTTTCGATGGCTGCGATCTTCCCGAACTTCACCTTGCGGTTGCGGTGCTTCTGTTCGCCGTCCAGCACATCGCCGGTGAATAGCTCGTCCACGTCCCAGCATACCCATCCCGTGAATTCATCACCACGATCGGTGGTCAACGTTCCGTAAAGGCGCTCACCGTAGTAGGAATCAAGATCTGCATCGCCCTGGCTGAGCTCGACCATCTCGAGATCTTCCCAATCGAATTCGATCTCTCCCTCGTTCACATCCTCGATGATAAGCTCCCTGATAGCATCGCCGACGTCGGAGGAACCGCTTTCGAGTTCGACCTTCAGGCCCGATTTGAGGATTATAAGAGCGGCATCGTCGTCTATGGCCTCTATCGCCTTGATATGTCCGAAGCGCATGCCGGACTGGGATGCTCCGTAGTCGTACGAATAGCTCGTCGAGTGCCCTATAGGTATGCCGAATATCTTGATCGATTTCTTCTTGTAGTATTTCTTCTTGTTATGCCGTCTCTTGCTGTCCCGCGTCATTTCCTTGTTTCCGTGCAGTATGTCGATCCACGATGCCTCGTTCTTATCCCACCTGATAAGGCCGACGAAGACATCTCCGTCTACGGTCGTTATCTTCCCGTGGATTCTCCCGCTGTTGTCCGCATAAGCCGCTGTTGAAAAGGCAAGTGCAAGCACGGCGGCTACTACGGCGCATATACTTCTCCTCATGATATCCCACCTCCAGGTTCGATCGTGCATATCTGTTAATATTACGTTAAGCGAGTGTAAATTGTTGCAACCTCAACAGAATATTCGGAACCCGACGCCCCGGGGCAAAGGCCGTTGCCCATCCGGCGGTTGTGGAGGTTGTTGACATGAGTTATTCGATGGCATAAGCTTTGAGGGCCGTTTTAGGCCGATGCACATGATTTGATTTTGATTAGGGATGGAACCGGTGCCCGGACGTTTTGCCGGGGAGGTACAGTGGCACATGGAGTATGCCCTATATGGGTTGGTTATTTTCTTTCCATCCCCTTGAGGAAGCTCGTTCAAAATCCGAAAAAGATACTGTCTCCGTACCTTGCCGATGGCATGAAGGTTCTCGATATAGGATGCGCCATGGGTTTCTTCAGCCTTCAGATGGCGAGGATTGTCGGGCCGGGGGGCAGGGTGATCTGTGTCGACGTGCAGCAGAGGATGATCGACGTTCTCGTCAAGCGGGCACGCAGGGCCGGCCTGCTGGAGATTATCGAAACGCGCGTTTGCGGGCGGGACTCTCTGGGTATCGAAGATCTCGATGGGCAGATGGATTTCGCGTGCGCTTTCGCCGTCGCGCACGAGGTTCCGGACTCGGCGGCCATGTTCTCGCAAGTTTATCGGGCGTTGAAGCAAGGGGGGCGTATGTTTCTTGCGGAGCCCAAGGGGCACATTTCCGAAGACGAGTTCGGGATAACCGTTTCCACCGCTTCAAAAACGGGATTCGAGATTGTCAGTAATCCGGACGTGGCCAGAAGCCGGACGGTGCTGTGGGAGAAGCCGGAACAGGGTCGGAGCATGTAATGGGTTTGAAGGCATCATGAGCGCTGACGCGGATGCGGGCGTGCAAACCGCCGGCGAGGCCCCGAAGTTCGGGACGTTCCTCGGTGTGTACACACCGAGTGTTCTGACAATAATCGGCCTGATAATGTTTCTGAGGTTCGGCTGGGTCGTGGGCAACCTCGGGCTTCCGCTGACCATTATGGTGGTTATCCTATCGAGCTCGATCACATTCATAACGGGTTTGAGCGCGTCCGCCATATCCACGAATATGCGGGTCGGTGTCGGCGGGGAGTATTACTTGATAGCCCACAGCCTGGGGCTAGAGCTCGGAGGGGCGATTGGTATACCCCTATACCTGTGCCGGACCCTCAGCATCACGTTCTATAGTTTCGGATTGGCGGAGAGCCTCGCGGTGCTCTGGCCGTCAAGCCTGGGAGTGATGCCGCCGCACACGATCCAGCTGCTGACCGCTTTGATAATCATAGTTATTACGGCGCTTTCCGGCAAAAGCGCCTCTCTCGCCCTGAAGCTCCAGGTGCCGATAATAATAGCGGTGGGGCTGTCGATTGCGGCCCTGGTCATAGGCGTTCTCTCGAACGATCTCAAGGCCCCGGAGATGGAGGCGACATTCAGGACGGCTCCCCGGGGATTCTGGTACGTCTTCGCGGTCTTTTTCCCCGCGGTCACGGGATTCACCGCCGGGATCGGGATGAGCGGAGACCTGCGTGATCCCAGGCGGAGTATCCCCAAAGGTACGATGCTGGCCGTGTTGACGGGGGCCGCGGTCTACGTCATCATACCGTTCTTTCTGGCCCTGGCGGGTGATCTAAGCGCCGAGGAGCTCGCGGAGCCGGGGATAGGAGCCTGGGTATCGACCGCACTGTTCGGTCCTCTATTGGTCTTCGCGGGCATGTGGGGGGCAATACTATCATCGGCCTTCGGAAGCGTGCTCGCCGGACCGAGGGTTCTTCAGGCTCTTTCCAGGGACGGGCTTGCCCCGAGATTCCTCGCACGTCTTTCCGGCAAGGGTCAGCCGACCATCTCCACATGGATCACCGGGACACTAGCCCTTGCCGCCGTGACGCTGGGGAACCTCAACGCCGTCGCCCAATTCGTGACCATTCTGTTTCTGACCCTCTATGTTATAATCAATTTCAGCGCGGCGATAGAGAAGCTGGTCGGGGATCCTTCGTACAGACCGAAGATAAACGTTCCCTGGCACGTGTCCCTCCTCGGCTCCGCGGGTGCGCTGTTCGTGATGTTCCTGCTGAGCGCGAAGGTATGCGGGATAGCGATCTTTCTTGTGATATGCCTTTACTTCTATCTCCGAAAGAAAACGCTCAGCAAGAGGTGGGGGGATGTCAGGGCCGGTATGTGGCTTTCGATGGCCAGGTTCTCGCTTCTGAAACTAAAGAAACATCAGATCGAACCCAGGAACTGGAGACCTCATATCATAACATTCACGGAGGATGTGGAGAAAGAGGTCGATCTGGTCTACATAGCGAACTGTTTGAATCAGAAGCACGGAATAATTACGGCATGCAAGATTATCGAGGGGGACCTCGATAGTGCTTCCCTCGACGTTCACAGGGCGGAACAGGAGATGAACAGGACCTTGAAGAAGAACGACATCCTCGCCTTCTGTGACGTCAATGTGGCTCCGGATTTCGTGACCGGGGCCGTCAATACGGTTCAGGCGAACGGCATCGCCGGCCTGCACTCGAATACGGTCATGCTTGGATGGCCGGCGAAGAAGGAAAAGCTGGTATCGCAGCTCCGCGTCATGAGGACGATTTCAAGGATTGGAAAGAGCACGCTTATATCCCGGCTGACCCGGGTGGACAGGAACTCGCTCAAGAGAAGAATCGACATTTGGTGGGGGGGCATGGAGTACAACGGCGATCTCATGCTCCTGCTGGCGCATCTGCTCAGGATGAATCGCGAGTGGGAGAAGGCCAGCATAGTGCTGCACTCTGTTGTCGAGAGCGCGGATGAAAAGGAGAGCATGGAGAAGAGCCTCGACGATCTGATCAGTTCGGTCAGGATCGAGGCGGACGCCAAGGTGATAGTCAAATTCCCGGACAGGACGATCAGCGAGATAATACAGATCAACAGCAGTGCCGCGGATATCATATTCATAGGTTTGATGATTCCCGAGGTCGGGGAAGAGGGGGATTATGCCGAGAGGTTGATCGAGCTCTCGAAGGAGCTCAACTCGGTGATATTCGTGAGAAACGCGAGCGAATTCTCCGGGAGCCTGGTTTGACGGGTAATTCGAGGCCGTTGGGAACGACGTTATGCGGGAGAGAAACTTGAACGATGGGCCGGGAGGATCGGATCTGGAGTTCAGGCCCCTGACACCGGAGAGATGGGATGATTTCGTGAGCCTCTTCGGGAGCCGGGGGGCCTGCGGGGGATGCTGGTGCATGTGGTGGAGGCTCACCCACAAGGAGTTCGAGGCGGGGAAAGGCGCGACGAACAAGAAGAGGATGAAGCGGATCGTTGATTCGGGCCGGGTTCCGGGAATCCTGGCCTATCTCGGTGGGGAGGCGGTAGGGTGGTGCTCGGTGGCTCCGAGAGAGGATTTTCCCAGGCTGGAGCGATCCAGGATTCTCAAGAGGATAGATGATCTGCCGGTTTGGTCCATAGTGTGCCTCTTCATCTCGAAGGAGCACAGGAGAAGGGGGATATCCATAGCCATTCTCGAGGCGGCCGTCGATTATGCAGCCGACCGGGGCGCGGCGATCGTCGAGGGGTATGCCGTTGAACCGAGGAAGAAGGCGATCCCGGATGCCTTCGCCTACCACGGATTGGCTTCGGCTTTCCGCCGGGTGGGATTCGAAGAGGTCGCCCGGCGATCGGAGACTAGACCGATCATGCGGTATTATACCTCCGGAAGTGGTGGGGGATGATCGATGTCCTCCGGGCATAAACCGGCCGGCAGCGCACCTCTAGCTTTGGAGCAGGTTGTTATCCGAAAGTTAAGACTCAAATCGAGGAGGAGGCATGAAGATACTCTATTCAGCGGTTGTCTGCCTTATGATCTTGCCGATGCAGGCCGATGCGGATACCTACGTTAAGCACGAGATCCATACGGACGGCTACTACTACGGCGGCAGGATCACCGAGCCGGTGGACAGGGTCGTGGATGTTTGGATCGGCGCCGGAAGGGCGTCGTACGATTACCTTCATCGCAGAATCATCCTGGACCTGGAGAGGGGGATGCTGACGTTCGTCAACAAGGATGATTCGACATATGCCGAAACCGCACTGCCGCTGGATTGGTCCGCCCTTGTTACGGAAGAGGCGCTTGCGCAGGTGGAGGCATATAAAACCGTGGGCACGATAGGGGAGAGCAGCGGGGAAAAAGAGATAGGTGGAATGAAGTGCAGATGCTACGAGCTCAATACATGGATTCCGTACGAGGATATAAAGTACAGGGAGACGGAGGATGCTGCATGTTTCAGCGACGATGTTCCCATCGATCTCGATATGTTCGGCAGGATCCACGAGCAGCTGCTCAGGCTCCGTAACTACAGTGATGAATTCGCGGAATCGATGATGAGGATAAGGGGATACATGATCGCATCCGAAAGGATCATGTACATAAAGGGGTTCGGAGTCAAGACGACGGAGACGATCGTGGAGATGGAGGAGAGGGATCCGCCTGCTGGAATCTACTCCGCCCCCGATGGTTTCATAGAGAAGGAGAGATTAACTCTGGGGGACCTGCGGGGCGGTTAGGTCGGGGAACCGTGAATCAACCAGGATGTGCAGTAACACCGGGAGGCCGATTGTGAGAAAGAAAGAGACGAGCGAGAGCCGTAGAAGCTTTTTGAAAAAGGGGCTGAGCGGGATGGCCGGCATGGCCGTTCTTCCATCAATGCTGGGCACAGGTAACCGGGATGATGAAGCGGGGACCGGTAGGAGAACCAAGGCGGTATTCAGAACCCTGGGAAAGACCGGCATCAAGCTGCCGGTTGTGAGCATGGGAGTGGGGCATGTTAACAATCCTGAGCTTGTAAGGGCGGCGCTCGATGCGGGGATAGTGCTCCTGGACACGGCCAACGGCTATCAGGGAGGAAGGAACGAAGAGATGATCGGCGGCGTGATCAAGGGTCGTCCACGCGATTCGTTCGTGATTGCGACGAAGGTCGCGGGATCCCCGGAGGACAGGAAGACGGGGCTCTTCAAGAAGGGGGCGAAGGCGGGGCCGTTCATCGAGAAGTTCGAGGCCAGCCTTGGCAGGCTGGGGCTGGAATACGTTGATATACTTTACCTTCACAGTGTCGTCAAGAGGGAGTCGGTACTGTTCGAGACGTTCCTGTCGGCGATGCAGAAGCTCAAGAAGGAGGGGAAGACACGCTTCATCGGAGTTTCCACCCACTCGAACGAGCCCGAGGTGATAAGGGCGGCTGTAGAAAGCGGAGTGCACGATGTGGTCCTCACCGCGTACAACTTCCGCCAGCCTCATGTAGAAGAGGTGGAAAAGGCGATGGCCGAGGCGCATGCCGCCGGGTTGGGGGTTGTCGTGATGAAAACCCAAGCGGGTGTTTTCTGGGACGCCG
Source organism: uncultured bacterium (assembly GCA_964422745.1). GTDB lineage: Bacteria > Krumholzibacteriota > Krumholzibacteriia > Krumholzibacteriales > Krumholzibacteriaceae > CAYRCK01. Next base: position 51,936 of record CAYRCK010000010.1, on the reverse strand, counting down.
AAAGGCAAAATCCGATCAACATGAAGGCGGCGCTGAAGTGGGCGCTTCGGAAAGAGTACGTTCATACGGCGATACCGGGCATGACGACCTTCGATCAGTTGGAGGCCGATCTGTCCGTCATGGAGGATATCTCCCTCACCCCCGAAGAGAAGGAGGATTTGCAGCTCGGCCGGCGGCTGGGCGAGCCGGGCCTCTACTGCCAGCAGTGCGGCAGATGCATCCCACAGTGCGCAAAGGGAATGGACATTCCGCTGCTGATGAGGAGCTACATGTATGTATACGGCTACAGGAACCTGGGTTCGGCCAAGGAGGCGCTTGCCGGAGTCGATCTTTCGAAAATAGCGTGCAGTGAGTGCTCTCACTGCAGGGTCGATTGTGCGATGGGATTCGATGTCAAGGCCAGGATCGAGGATGTGGCCAGGATCGGGAATGTGCCGGACGAGTTCGTTGTTTGATATTTCCGGTGGATTGGTGACGGCGGGCCGACAAGTCGGGATCATCCCCTACGCGAGCCAGCGTACCTGCTTGTAATCGGCATCCTGCGGTCCCTGCCGAAGGCTTTCGGGGTGATCTTGATGCCCGGAGGCCCCTGCCTGCGCTTGTATTCGTTCCTGTCGATCATCCTGATCGTCCACTCTACGGCATCCGGATCAAGCCCCTTTTCCGTGATCTCATCGAATGACAGATCATGCTCGACGTACAGCTCCACGATCCTGTCCAGTGTTCCGTAGGGGGGGAGCGTATCCTCATCGAGCTGACCGGGCCTCAGCTCCGCGGACGGTTTACGGCGTATGATCGAGGCCGGTATGAGCTTCCGGCCTGCCGCCCTGTTTCTGTAACGGCAGAGTGAATACACAAGGGTCTTGGGTACATCCTTGAGAACCGCGAACCCGCCTGCCATATCGCCGTATAACGTGCAGTATCCGACCGCGATCTCACTCTTGTTCCCCGTTGTCAGGACCAGCAGATCGAACTTGTTCGAAACGGCCATGAGGATGTTGCCCCGCACGCGTGCCTGGATGTTCTCCTCCGTCGAGTCCCGGGCGGTGCCACGGAAAGCTTCGCGAAGCGAATCGACGTATGCCCTGTAGTGATCGGTGATGGGGATTTCGAGCAGGCGGATCCCCAGGTTTTCAGCAAGGATCCTCGAATCGCGCAGTGTCAGGTCCGATGTGTAGGTGAAGGGCATGGTGATCCCCAGAACACGGTCGCATCCGAGGGCATCGACGGCGATAGAGGCGGTGAGTGCGGAGTCGATACCTCCACTGAGGCCGATGGTGACTCCCTTGAAACGGTTTTTATCGGTATAATCCCTCGTGCCGAGAACGAGCGCCCTGTAGAGCTCCTCGTCTGGAGCCGGATGCTCCGGCATTCTCCTTCTTCCGGAACGTACGGGACGACGTCCGGGCAGGTCCGGGAGATCGACCAGCTCTATGGGGTGCTTGCAGCCTCGCAGGCGGGCCCTGTCCGGGTCGTGACTCGCGGGAGGCGGAGTGATATCGGCGATTATCAGATCTTCCTCGAACGGCCTGCCGCGTGCCACACATTCGCCGTCCGGCGACATGATCACGCTTCCGCCGTCGAAGACCAGCTCGTCCTGGCCTCCGAGCAGGTTCACATAACATAGGTACGAGTGGTTTTCCCGGGCCCTGCGCCTCATCAACCTTTCCCTCTCGGGGCCCTTCCGCCTGTGGTAGGGAGAAGCGGAAATATTGATCACAACCCCTGCGCCCCCCTCGAATACCTGAGCCGGCATCGGGCCGTTCTCGGCCCAGATGTCCTCGCAGATATTGACTCCTATACGCACACGGCCGAATCCTGCCACCAGCGCCCTGTCCCCAGGTCCGAAATACCGCTTTTCGTCGAAAACACCGTAATTGGGAAGGTAGATCTTCCTGTAGCGTGCCGCGATCTTTCCACGAAAGAGGATGCACGCGTCGTTGTGGAGCTCCTCCCCCGGAGCTGTGGGGGGTTCGGGGGATCCGACGATGACGGCGATCCCCCTTGCGGTGCGTGCGGCCTCATGCAGGACCGCTTCGCAGTCTCTGAGAAAGCTCGGCTTGAGCAGGAGATCCTCGGGGGGATAGCCGCATAGAACGAGCTCGGGGAAGGCCAGCAGCTGAACGCCCGCTCTCTTTGCCTCTCCTATCATCCGTCTGACCATGCCCAGGTTTCCGGCGAGATCACCCACTGTGGGGTTAACCTGGGCGAGCCCTATGCGTATCTTTGATCTCGTCGCACACATGTGTAGATATCACTCCTGCCGGATAAGGCGATTGTACCACCGGTGAGGCCGCTCTTGAAAGCCCAAAGGTTCGGAATCGTCCGTGAAACAATGCTGGAAGGCGATCCGTATTACTAGCATAAACGAAAATGGGTGATCAGTGAAACTCGATCTCTCCTGCTGATGCTGGAGGGTGAAGAGTGGGCCGGTGTGGCGAAACATTACATGGCATACGCGTGGAGAAGGGAAAAGGCGATGAACAGGCTGTTATCTGCGTTATTGATCGTTTTGCTTTTGGGGATCTGCACCCCGGAGAGCATATTTGCCGGACGTGAAAGGGTTATCGAGAGGGAATTCGAGATGGAGAGGGGAGGTAATCTCGAGCTCTACATCGACACCGGCGGTGACATGGAGATCAAGGGATGGGATAAGAGCCTGGTTGGTGTGAGGATCTCGATCCGCGGGAGGGATCGGGATGATGTGGAAGTTGAATTCGACACCGGGTCACGCGGGCTCGAGATCGACATTGAGTATTCCGGACGAAGAAGGAACCGGAGCAGCGATCTCGAGGTCGAGATCATGGTTCCCGAAAGGTTCGACCTGAGCGTCGAAACCTGCGGCGGGGATGTCCTTATCGCCGGCGTTGAGGGTGATATCAAAGGTAAGACGATGGGCGGTGATCTGGAATTCGAGAGATTGAAGGGCGACCTGCGCTTTACGACGATGGGCGGAGACGTATCCGTGCATGATTCCGAGCTGGACGGCAGGGTGAAGACGATGGGAGGGCGCGTCGTTATCGAGGATGTGACAGGCGATCTGGAAGGATCGACTATGGGGGGAAAGGTTGTATACAAAAACGTCACCGGACGTAAGGATAAGTCCGGCGACAAGGAGATCAGTATCACAACATTCGGCGGTGATATAGAGGCGGGCCACCCGGGTAGGAAGGTGAAGGCGAAGACGTTCGGAGGCGATATCGATATCTCTGAGGGTGAAGAGGTGAATGTGACCACGATGGGAGGGGACATCAATGTGGATAAGGCGCCTTCCGGGGCGAAAGTCAAGACGATGGGCGGTGATGTGAGCATACATTCGGCGGGAGGCTACGTCGTGGCGCACACGATGGGCGGCGATATAGAGGTGGATGCGGTCGACGGATGGGTGAAGGCCACTACGATGGGAGGGGATGTGGAAGTCAGGATGGTGGGGGACCCGGACAGGGGGAGAAGGGACGTGGAGATAACCTCCATGGGAGGTGATATCGAGCTCGTCGTCCCGGAGGATCTGTCGATGGAGTTCGACGTGGAGATCGCATATACGAAGAGCAGCAGAAGGAATTACAAGATAGTGAGTGATTTCGACATCGATATCGAGAGGACATCCGAGTGGGAGGGGAGCTGGTGGCGTGGTGAGAAGAAGAAGTATGTATACGGGACCGGCAGCGTGCGCGGCGGAAAGCACACGATAAGGATCAAGACGGTGAACGGGAGCATCTACTTGAAGAAGGACTGACGGCCTGTTCGAGTTCGTGATGACTGATGCTAAAGGGGAGCCTGTGCAGGCTCCCCTTCTTGGTTGAACCGCGGCATATGGAGCGAAGGTCACCTGAGAAGCGTCATCTTGCGGGTTATCACTTCCTTGCCTGCTCTGAGACGGTAGAAGTATACACCGGAAGCGGCCGGCCTCCCCGATTCGTCGATGCCGCTCCACGTCGCTTTATGATGACCCGCCGGGACACTTCCGCTTGTGACACGCTTGACGAGCGTGCCGGAAACATCGTAAACGCCGAGCTCGATCCGGCATTCACGCGGAACGTAATAGCCTATAGTCGTAACCGGATTGAATGGATTAGGGTGGTTCTGCTCCAATGATAGAAACGCAGCGGGAACGGTTACGTCATCCGTCATGAACAGTGTGCTTCTTCCCGATTCGTCCTCCATCTCTACCGCATACCGGTATGAGCGCCCCGGTTCCGTTCCCCTGTCCCTGAACGAGAAATTGAGGTTGCTCCTTATTATTTGCGGATCGAATATTTCCACGAACGTGGCTGAATAAGCAGGCGCCCGGTAGACGTGGAAATCAACGTCGGGTCCGGTTTCGGTCAGCGTCCATTCTATGACCACATCGGCTCCATCGATCGAACACGACGAGCTCTGGAGGAGGGTAGCCACAGGGGGCAATCCCTCGCATACCTTCATGGCGTATATGTCCGAGTCGTACAGGTTGCGAAAATCGGCCCAGGCGATTATGACTCCGCAGTAGCCCTCATATACGAGCTGCGGCTTTGTCTGGAGACCGTCTGCGGCGCAAATGCGGACACCGCCTTCGGTCCATTGAATTCCACCGTCGTGATCGACCCGCTGGGCGTATATGTCGGCGTTGTTGTTATCGACGCGCTCGTCACGCCAGGTGATGACCGCTCCGCCCAGCCCGTCCGTTGCGATTTTATGATAACTCTGATTGCTCTCCGCTCCGCAGACCAGTACGCCGTCGGCGGACCACATTATGCCGCCCCCGGCGTCGACTCTCTGGGCGTAGATATCCGATCCCAGGACGTTGCGCAGATCGGTCCACGCTATGATGGCTCCGGATGCCATATCCGATACGATCTCCGGTTTGATCTGGGGAGAGGGCGCCGTGCAAACGCCCAGACCTCCGGGAGCCCAAAGGGGATTCCCAGAGGCATCCAGCCGCTGGGCGAAGATATCGAAGGATCCCCCGCCGTTGTTATCCCACGTTAAGATAGCTCCGCCGTCTTCATCGTACGCCATGCGCAGATTGCAGTCCGCGCTGTCCGAGAGGCTCACCATCACGCCGTCAGCCGTCCAAAGCGCATTTCCCCCGCTGTCGATCCTCTGGGCGTAGATGTCGGGATTTCCCCCCGCTCTTTTGTCCTCCCATGCAATGATGGCGCCTCCGGCGCCGTCTGAAGTGATCTGCGGTGCATATTGATCGTGCGAAGCCGCCGTGACGGCGACCCCCTGCCAGGTCCAGAGCGCATTTCCATCCGGGTCGATCTTCATTGCGTATATGTCCTCTTCACCCGCGCCGCTTCTCGCGTCGACCCACGTTATCACCGTTGCGCCCGAGCCGTCCTCGACGATCTGCGGTGAGGTCTGGTCCCCTTCGGCGGAGCACACGGCTACGCCGTCGCCGGTCCACATCGTGTTGCCGTTCGGATCGATCCTCTGGGCGTAGATATCCGAGTCGGATCCGCTGCGGTAATCGGCCCATGTAACGATCGCCCCGCCCGAACCGTCCGTGGCGATCCAGTGCTCGCGCTGGTCCCCGCCGGCGGTGCAGACTGGGATGCCGTCCGTTGTCCAGAGGATGTATCCATCGGTGTCGATCCTCTGGGCGTAGATGTCGTAGTAGTCTTTCGAGCGTTTGTCCATCCAGGCTATGATGGCTCCGCCCTCGCCATCGGCCACGAGCCTCGGGAACCACTGCGTACCGGTTTCTGTAGTCACAGGGGCTCCGTCAATGAGCCAGTTTGGGTAGAGTATCGGGATGCCGGCGAATGCCAGCTGCGGGATTATGAGCAGTAATGAGATACTGATACTATACCTGCGCATAAGCACATCTCCTCGGGCAAAGTAATTGGAGGAGCCTTAACGTAAGGTTGGAGAGTAGGTTATGGGCCTGATACAAAGCTCCCTGGTTGCATTTACTTTACTTCACAGCGCACGGCAAACCCCTCCATATTCCGCAGGCTGAGCGCCCGCTGTCATATCGGGGCAAAGAGCCAAAACAGAACGAATTACCATTACAAATGATATCAGCTATCATGGGATAAGTCAAGTATATTGTATATCATAGCCGGTTTGGGCCGCAATCCGACGAGATGCCGTGGGCGATATCCCAATGCTGGGGTGATTGATACGCTTTTACGCCAGCCGTAAAAAAATTTAACGTATTGCAGCAGTCCTCCGTTCACGAGCGGTCCGTGTAGAGTTGATTTGACCGAGAAACGATATTCACGTTATCTTCGTATTACGGGATGGATTCTATGTGATCGATCCTCGATCGTCGATTAGTCGAGCCGTATGGATGAAAGGAAGTAGAGATGAGAAGAGCCGCTTGTATCTGCGCCGTCGCCGCTGCCGTAATAACGCTGCTGCCGTCACCTCCCGCCCTGTGCCAGGTGGGCGTAGGCGGACATTTCACGGTAGCGCTGCCGAAGGGCGAGTTCGACGAGAAGGTCGAGAACAACGGGTACGGTTTCACGGGGCAGGCGCTGTTCTTCATGCCGTCATCCCCCGTGGCGATCGGTGCGTCGTTGGGCGGTCTCATCTACGGGAGCGAGTCGCGCGAGGAGCCGTTCAGCATGACGATCCCCGATGTGACTGTGGATGTCGAAACGAGGAACTATATCCTGACCGGCCACGCGGTCCTCAGGCTCCAGCCTCCCTCGGGTCTTTTCCGGCCTTATATAGACGGCGTCATCGGCTTCCATTACCTGTTCACACAGACCAGCATCGAGAGTCAGGCGGAAAACGTAGCCAGCGACACGAACTGGGACGACGGGGTGCTCAGCTACGGGGGCGGCGGGGGGATCATGTTCGAGATCCTGGCCGGGGGGGAGAAACTGCGATCGAAGCCCTTCAAGGTATACGCGGACATAGGTGCGCGGTATCTCAAGGGAGGCGAGGCGCAGTATCTAAAGGAGGGGTCGATCAGGCGCGAGGACGGGCGTGTGCTTTACGATGTCGAAGAGTCGAAGACCGACCTCCTCGCAATATACATAGGTGTGTCGGTGATTTTCTGAGGCGGCACTGTCACGGACCGTCCGGGGTGGCTTGATCCGCCGGGATCAGCCCCTGAGGTCGACCGTCACGGAAGAGACAGGAGCAGGTGATTTGATATGAATTCGTACCGTAGTATACCCGCGTTGCTTGCGTTGATCTTGTGCATATGCCATGCAGGTTATGCCGGTGAGGAGGATGTTGTGAATACCGAAGTAGGAAGGGGCGGGACGGCCGTCGCCACATTTGCAGGGGGATGCTTCTGGTGTACGGAGGCGGACTTCGAAAGAATCGATGGAGTGGAAAAGGTCATATCTGGGTATACCGGTGGATCGAAGAGGAATCCATCCTACGAGGAGGTCTGCTCGGGCAATACAGGCCACTTTGAAGCCGTGCAGGTCTATTTCGATCCGGATGTGGTCTCCTACGAGAAACTCCTGGATGTTTTCTGGAGAATCGTCGATCCAACAGATCCGGGAGGACAGTTTGTCGACAGGGGATCGCAGTACCGGACGGCGATATTCTATCACAACGACGATCAGAAGGCGGCCGCGGAGGCTTCGAAGAGGGCGCTGGCCTCCTCCGGCGTATTCGAAGGCGAGATAGTCACACCGGTGATCGAATTCGATGCCTTCTACGAGGCGGAGGGGTATCACCAGGGGTATTACAGGGCATGTCCGGCCCGCTACAAGCGCTACAGGTCGGGATCGGGCCGCGACCGTTTTCTGGATAGGGTTTGGGGTGGGGGCGGGGTGCCGGCCGGGATCGGTGGAGCCGATTCCATGAAGAATGATGATGCCGCCGGGGAAAAGAATCGGGGATCCCGGGATAGGGTAGATGGGGAGCTGCCGGGGGAGAAAGGTGCGGGCTCGATCGGGGATGCCGGTATGTCCGAGAGGGGATATAGGAAGCCCGATATCTCCGTCCTCAAAGAGAAGCTTACGCCCATGCAGTTCAAGGTGACGCAGAACTGCGGCACGGAGCCGCCGTTCAGAAACGAGTACTGGGATAACAAGCGGGAGGGGATATATGTCGATGTGGTGACGGGGGAGCCCCTCTTCTGCTCGCTCGACAAGTACGACTCCGGATCCGGGTGGCCCAGCTTCACTCGTCCTCTCGAGGAGGATAACATTACCGAGCACGAGGACCTCAGCCATTCGATGGTCCGGATCGAGGTGAGAAGCAGGGGCGGCGGTTCCCATCTCGGTCATCTATTCAGTGACGGTCCGGGACCTGCCGGCATGAGATACTGCATAAACTCAGCCTCGCTCAGGTTCATACCGAAAGAGGATCTGGAGAAGGAGGGGTACGGGGAATACCTCGAGCTGTTCGAGTAGGCCCCGCATTCAGAGCTCTCCGTAGATACCGGGCCTTCGGCCTTTCAGGAAGTGCCTCCTCGCGTGAGAGGCCTCGACGGTTCCGAGATCCATATCGCAGTAAAGGATACAATCCTCTCCAAGGGGCGCCTTCGCGATGATCCGACCGTCCGGATCTGTGACGAATGAACCGCCCTCGAAGGTTACGACATCCTCCTTTCGAATAGGCAAGCAATACTTACGGCCGTGAGCGGTATCCGGGCACATCGTATCGGCATGTGTGCGTGATGGTTAGCGGTTTGGAGGTGGAAATGAGCCTCCATTTTCAGAATAATTATTGACTTATTTCTAGTATTACTTTAAAATATTCGGCAGATTAGCATTATTCATTAATAATGAAAGGTAATAGGGGTCGTATGGCTAACGAGGAGTGTGATTTACATCCTATCGACCGGCGGATCATAGAGATCCTTCAGGAGCAGGGCCGGATACCGAACGTTCAGCTGGCCGCCGAGGTCGGGCTCAGCCCGCCGGCGGTCCTCGAGCGCGTACGCAAGCTGGAGGATAGGGAGGTGATCGAGAGGTACACGGCCATCGTGGACAACAAAAAGACAGGCCTGGGAACGGTGGCGTTCGCATCCGTCTCGCTGAATATGCACAGGTCGGATTCGATCGAGAATTTTCACAGGTTCATCGGTATGTGCGAGAACGTTCTCGAGTGCTACCACTTGGCTGGAGGCGAGGATTATCTTCTCAAGATCTATTCGAGGGATATCGACGATTACGAGGATTTCCTGCTTAACGCGCTGACGAGGATCAAGGGTATCGATAAGGTTAAGACGATGTTCGTCCTCTCCGTATTGAAGAAGGAGACGGCGCTGCCCGTAAGCTGGAGCGTCGGTGAAAGGGATTATGGCCGCCTGGTGAACGGAAAGAAGGGAGGTCCGGGGAAAAAAGAAGCGGTGTGAAGGTAAAGCTAGGGCGGCAGTTGTCGGGATTCAAGGATAAGCCGCGAGCGATTGGATGTAAGGGACATTATACTGAATGATTGTGGATCGTCGAAAGGAGGCTTGAAAGTGAAAGGCAAGCGTTTTGATACGGTGGCGGTTAAGGGTGGATTCGACTGGGAGGAGCAGCTTCGATACAGGACAATGGCTCCTCCGATCATACAGAGCGCCGTATTCCCGTATGAGTCCGCCGAATGGGCCGCTGATCTGTACAGCTACAAGATCGAGGGATTCGCGTACGGCAGGATCAACAACCCGACTAACGACATCTTCGAGAAGAGGCTTGCGATGCTCGAGGGCGCGGAGGCGGGGCTCGCCACGGCATCGGGGATGGCCGCTGTTTTCATGGTCGCCCATCATCTCGTCGAGGCCGGCGAGGAGATCACATCTTCGGTCAGAGTGTACGGGGGGACCCAACAGCTCTTCGCGGAATCCATGCCCAGGATGGGGATCAAGACGAATTGGGTTTTGGAGCCCGACAAGATCGAGAGCTGGGAGAAGGCGATAACTCCCAAGACCAAGCTCCTGCATGTCGAGTCGCCGAGCAATCCGAACCTCTTCGTCGCGGACCTTCCCGAGGTAGTGAGGCTCGCGAAATCGAGGGGGATCCCCCTGATGGTGGATAACACCATCTGCACGCCGGCCCTCATGCGGCCTATAGAGATGGGGGCTGATATAGTCATACACTCGGCCACGAAGTACATAAGCGGGAACGCGACCAGCCTGTCGGGAGCGATCGTCGGGAAGAAGAAGTTCATAGACCATGTGAGGCATATAGGATACAGGAACATCGGGCCGTCGATCTCACCGTTCAATTCGTGGCTGTGCCTGCTGGGGCTCGAGAGCCTGTCGCTGAGGATGGAGAGGCACAGCAGCAACGCGATGAAAGTGGCCAAGTTCCTCGAAGACCACCCGAAGATCGAAGCGGTCAGCTATCCCGGCCTGCCGTCGCACCCGCAGCACGAAGCCGCAAAGAAGACGATGAGCGCGTATTCTTCCATGATGAGTTTCAACGTCAAGGGCGGCCTGGAATCGACACGGAAGGTCATCGATAACCTGAGCATAGCCGTGCATACGACGCACCTGGGTTCGTCTCAGACCGTGGCGATCCAACCTGCGGCGACAACGCATTATCAGCTCGGACCCGAGGAACGGGCGAAGGCCGGCGTTCCCGATAATATGATACGCTATTCGGCGGGCCTAGAGGACGCTCAGGATCTGATGGATGATCTGGATAATGCCCTGAACGCCGTATAGCCGGAGACCGGGGATGCGGCGCTTCCGATCGCCGATCGCCGATCGCCGTTCGTCGGCCGGGGTTTCCGAGAGTTGCCGGGGCATTCCCTGGATGTTTTGGAAAAGGGGATATTTCGAAGGAGGAAAGAGATGCTGAAGCTCGCATTCATAGGATTTGGTGTCGTTGGGCAGGGTCTGGCCGAGATCCTTCTGAAGAAGGGGAAGGATCTCAAAAGGATGTTCGGATTCGATTATTCGGTTGTCGCCGTGAGCGATTTCAAGAAGGGCTCGGCCATGAATCCGGAGGGGCTGGACGCCGGCAAGCTTCTCGAGCTCGCCGCCGGGGACAGGATCTCCGATTACCCGGGCGCGGAGACGGGAAAGGACGCCCTGGAAACGATAGAGGCCTCAGGTGCCGATGTCGTGATCGAGGTATCATTCACGGACATAGAGACAGGTGAACCGGCTTACAGTCACTTCAGGGCCGCCCTCGAATCGGGGAAGCACCTGATAACGACCAACAAGGGTCCGACGGCACTGTATTTCCATGAGCTGGCCGAGCTGGCGGCCGGCAAAGGCGTGCAGTTCAGGTACGAGGGGACGGTTCTCGCCGGAACGCCGGCTTTGAACTTGGAGGAGTTCTGCCTGGCCGGGAACGAAGTGAGCGAGATCAGGGGGATCATGAACGGCACGACGAACTTCATACTGTGCAATATGGAGGAGGGCCGCGATTACGCCGATGTTCTGAAGGAGGCTCAGGAGCTCGGGTATGCCGAGGCAAAGCCGGATGCGGATGTCGAGGGATGGGACGCCCTGGCCAAGGTCATGATTCTGGCGAAGAGCGTGATGGGCGCGGATATCACCGTAAAGGATGTGGACAGGACCGGGATAACTGGAATCTCGCTCGATGATATCGAAGAGGCGAAGCGGGAGGGCAAGCGCTGGAAGCTTATCGCCAAGGTCACCAGGGAAAAGGACGGAGTGCGCGCATCGGTGAAACCCGAGAGGGTCGACCTGACGGATCCGCTGGCATCGGTCGGAGGCGCGACAAACGCCCTTACATTCGTAACCGACCTCCTGGGTGAGATAACAATCGTGGGGCCGGGGGCTGGAAAGGTGGAGACCGGATTCTCGCTGCTTGCGGATCTGCTCGCCATTCACAGGATGTCCAAAGCCGAATAACGGCTCATCCGGCGCAGCGCGGATGGACGCAACGCCGCGCGTGCCGGTTGGCCGGTCGAACTGATTCAATAGAAAGGGAATGGCCGACATGAAGATGCTTATTGCTGGTAAATGGATAGATAGGAAAGAGACGATCGAGGTTCGCGACCCGTACGATAACTCCGTTCTGGATACCGTTCCGTCGGGCACCGAGAAGGACGTGGAAGCCGCGATAGAATCCGCACAGAGGGGATTCGCCGTCAACAGCGGCCTCCCGGTGCACAAACGCATGGAGATACTGAAGAATGCCGCTTCGGTCGTTGAGGGCAGCTCTGAGGAATATGCAAGGACGATCGCCTGCGAGGGAAGCAAGACCATACGGGAGGCCAGGAAAGAGGTGGCCCGCGCCGTACAGACGATGACGATATCCGCGGAAGAGGCGCGGCGGATAGATGGCGAGACCATTCCCTTTAGTTCATCACCGGGCTCGGAGAACCGGCTGGGATACTACTTCAGGTTCCCGATCGGGATAATCGCGGCGATCACGCCGTTCAACGATCCGCTGAACCTGGTGGCGCACAAGCTCGGTCCGGCGATAGCGGCGGGTAACTCCGTTGTTCTGAAACCGGCCACGGTGACCCCGCTCTCGGCTCTAATGCTGGGAAAGGCACTGATGGATGCCGGGCTGCCGGCCGATGTTCTAAATATCGTAACGGGGTACGGCTCGAAGATCGGGGATGCGCTCGTCACCGATCCGCGTATCAGGATGATCAGCTTCACGGGCGGAGTGGAAGCGGGTAGCGAGATAGCAAAGAAGGCCGGGCTCAAGAAGATCGGCATGGAGCTCGGTTCGAACTCGCCCGTTATAGTGTGCGGCGACTGCGAGCTCGATCAGGCCGTCGGATCGTGCATATCGGGCGCATTCTGGGCAGCGGGGCAGAACTGTATCGGCGTGCAGCGCATTTACATCGAAAAGGGGATATACAAACGCTTCGAGACGCTCTTCGTGGCCGGCACCCGAAGGATGAAGGTGGGACCAAAGCTCGAAGAGGATACGGATATGGGGCCGATGATCAACGAGGAGGAGGCCAAGAGGATAGAGGCCTGGGTCAAGGAGGCCGTGAAAGACGGTGCGAGGGTGCTGACCGGCGGGAATCGAAAGGGCGCCGTATATGATCCGACGGTACTCGCCGATGTTCCTGCGGGGAGCAAGGTTGACAGGGAAGAGGTGTTCGCTCCGACAGTGAATCTATACCCGGTGGATGACCTGGACGAGGCCATTGAACGGGCCAATGATGTTGACTTCGGCCTGCACGCCGCCATCTTCACTAAGGATCTCGGTAATGCCTTCAGGGCGATACGGGGTTTGGACGTCGGCGGTGTCATGGTAAACGACTCCACCGATTACAGGATCGACATGATGCCGTTCGGCGGTGTGAAAAACAGCGGGCTTGGACGCGAGGGCATTAAATTCGCGTTGCAGGAGATGACCGAGCCGAGGGTCGTATGCTTCAACCTGTAGCCCCTGGGATCATCAGAATCCGAGTACGTCGGCCATGGAGTACAGCCCGGGCCTCTTGTTCGAGATGAAATGCATGGCCCGGATGGCGCCGCGCGCGAACGTTCTGCGCGAGTGCGCCCTGTGAGTCAATTCGAAACGCTCTCCTTCGCCCGCGAAGACCACGGTGTGTTCGCCCACGACATCCCCGCCCCGAAGCGAGTGTATCCCTATCTCCTTCTTGTTGCGTGTGCCGACCATGCCGCGGCGTCCGTGGACGCGATCGGCCCCGGGCCTCGCCTCCTCTACGATATCCGCAAGCTTGGAGGCGGTTCCGCTGGGCGAGTCCTTTTTCCTGTTGTGATGGATCTCCGATATCTCGATGTCGAAATCGGGAAGCGCCGCCGCCACGTCCCCGGTCACCTTGAACATCAGATTGACGCCTACCGACATATTAGGGCTCATGAACAGCGCGGTTTTTTCGGATGCCTTTCGAATCTCTACGAGCTGCTCCACCGAGAATCCCGTCGTGCCCACAACCGCCGCTTTCTTGGATTCGGAGCATGCATGGATGAGGCCGAGCGCCGACTCCGGATTCGTGAAATCTACGATCACGTCTCCTTTTTCAATGATCTCCCGCAGGCTGTCCGTTACCTCTATTCCCGAAACGGCGGTTCCCAGCCCTTCATGACCGGCGGCTTCGACCGCACCGGCGAGCTCGAGGCCGTTATCCGCTTCCACCTCTTCGGTGATCAATCTGCCCATCCTGCCTAGGGCTCCATTGATGATTATCCTTATCATTGCAAACAACCCCGGATTTCGATCTAGACGGCCACCTTCTGCAGGCCGTATTCCTCGAGCGCGCCCCTCAGCTTCTCCCTGTTCTCGGGGAGCATCCTGACCAGCGGCAGCCTTACATCTCCAACCTCCATGCCGATGATGTTCATCGCCTCTTTGACCGGCATCGGGTTGGTCTCTATGAACATCGACTGGTTCAGGGGCAGAAGCTTGTAGTGCCATTCGAGCGCTTCGGCCATGTTCCCCTTTTCGAACGCCGCGATCATCGAGAGCACGTCCTTCGGCACGATGTTTCCGACAACGCTTACGACGCCCTTCCCCCCGATGGACAGTATGGGGAGTGTTATGGCGTCGTCCCCCGACAGCAGAGATATGTCGGAACCGCACAGATGGATGATCTCGGACATCTGCTCGACGTTTCCGCTGGCCTCCTTTACAGCCACGATATTATCGTGCTTGGCGAGCCTCGCAACGGTCGAAGGCTTCATATTCACTCCGGTTCGTCCGGGGACGTTGTAGAGCATGAGGGGCAGGCCGCCTTCGTCCGCGAGCTTCATGAAGTGCGCGTAGAGCCCTTCCTGGGTAGGCTTGTTGTAGTAAGGTGTTACAACCATTGCGCCGTCTATGCCCAGCTCCCGGCCCTTCACTATGTTCTCGATGGATTTGGTGGTCGAATTCGTTCCACAGCCCGCGACGACATTCAACCTTCCGGCGGCTTCGTCAACCACCGTCTCCATTATTTTAAAGTGCTCTTCCCATGTGTATGCGGGATTCTCGCTCGTAGTCGCGCACGGGACGAGACCGTCGGTACCGGCATCGACATGAAACCTGACCAGCTCTCTCAGCTTTTCCTCGTTCAAGCTGCTGTCGGCGTTGAACGGTGTCACAAGCGCGACATACAACCCTCTTAACATGGCCCCTACCTCCTTCTATCTCACTGCCCCGCTCCGAAGTTAAGGCGCAGCTGCGACAAAACTCACCCCCTGTACCACTCCCTGCGGGAAAGGTCTATATTGAGGGCACTTCACGGTTACCCGATATCACTCGCTAGGTATCGATTCGACTCTAAGTAGTTTCTTGAAGGGGTGTCAAGCAGATTAGCTCGTCAGTCGATTTTTATGTTTTTTCGATGGGAAGAGATTTATCTTGCATTATTTTTATATTATAATATAATGATATCATGATGAAAGGAAAGGGCGACAGCTATGGGAGCGGGGCGAAGGGCGCATGGCCGCTGCCGGAGGCCGATATCGAAAGATGTGCGGAGGTTCTGAAGTCATTGGCGAATCCGGCCAGGCTGCTGCTCGTGAACATGCTGTCGGGGGGTGAGTGGACGGTATCGGAGCTCTGCGAGCTTTCGGGGCTTAAGCAGTCTCAGGTATCCCAACAGTTGAAAAATCTACGGTTAAATAATATTGTCAAGTGCAGGAAGGAGGTTCCGTTTGCGTATTACAGCTTGAAGGACAAGGGGATAATTAATTTACTCAGTTGCTTGAATAGATGCGGTAATAAGGATTGAGACATAAGGAAGGACGAGATGAGTGACGATTTGATGCATGTCGGTGACGGCGATTTCGAGGACAAGGTGCTTAAGTCGGAGGTCCCCGTGGTGGTGGACTTCTGGGCGCCATGGTGCGCTCCGTGCAATATCATAGCCCCTGCCATAGAGGAGCTGGCGAAGGAATACGGGGAGAAGGTGAAGTTCGCCAAGCTGAACACCGACAACAACCGGGAGACGGCTGCCAAGTACGGGATCATGGGAATTCCCACGCTGAAGATCTTCAGGGACGGCGGTGAGATAGATTCGATGTCGGGAGCGGCCCCGAAGGAGTATCTAAAGGAGTTTATAGACAAGGCACTGGGCTGATGGCCCGGTGAAATTCAAGAGGCGGATGTTGAACTCCGTTTAGCCTTATAGGTTCGCATGGAAATATTTGCGCATCTGGTCTATATTCTTACCTGTTGGATTCCGGTCCCCGTAGCCGCCATACGGGCGTGTGGGGGATTTACTGATCGCTGAATTGATCCGATCACTAAGGTGATCAACGTGTCGAACGGGGGAACGATTGTCCGAACTGCCCTTTCTAACGGGAGAGCAGGGCAAGGGTCCTCTTCTTGTGCTGCTGTTCTTCGTCTCGGCCATGGTGGTGGCGGGATGGGGAACATGGGAGGGTGCGCTCCCATGGCCCGGTGAGGTGGAGATCGCTGAAACGGGACGCGAGGCGGCAATAGGCGGGAGACCCTGGATCCTGACTCTGGACGGCGATCGGGTGCTCGGTGTCCCGCCGGTCACCCCATGGGCTATAGCCCTTTCAATCAAGACATTCGGTTCGAATGTTTTCGCCGCGCGTCTGCCGTTCGTCCTATTCTCCGTAATGACACTTTATATTGTTTTCCTCGTCGGTGCCCTGGGCGATCGTGGGATCTCCGCCGGCCTCGGGTGGATCACCCGCGCGAGAGCGATCGGTCTTCTATCGGCAATAGTGCTGGCGGCGAGCCCTCTTTTTGGGAAGTACGCCCCTCACGTTACCAGTGATGTGCCGCTGTCCTTCTTTTCGATTCTCGCCGTGCTCGGATGGCTGATAATGCCCGGCAGGAGGAGCGGAGCGGCAATGTGGGGTGTGGGGCTCGTGGGGAGCATCCTCACCGGCGGTTCGGGTGGATTCTTTCTCGTGCCGGCTGCACTCGTTTGCATGATCGTGAGCGGGCGTGGGCGCCGGGTGTGGGGCGATCCCCTCTTTCTGGGCTCGACCGCCCTTGCTTTGGCCGCAGGCGGATCGTGGCTGGCATGGGCCGCTGTTACAGGATCGGAAGGCTTCTCCGGGAGTGATCTTTGGACTGCCGCATTGGGGATATTCAGCTCCCCGGCGGATGTCGCCCGCGCCTTCTTGCAGGGTATGTGGGAAGCCTGGAAGGGATCTCTCCCTTGGTCCATACCGGCAACGGCAGCCGTATTGAGGATCGTCTTCTTAAGAGGGGAACCGAGGAAAGGGAGCGCTCTTTCGGAGATCGACGGCACGCTCATCGTATTCACGATCGCAATTCTACTTGCGGCGGCCGCGGGCGGGCGGGGTGGCGCGGTTTCGTTTGTACCGGCTCTTGCGCCTGCCGCGGTTTTATCGGCCAGGGAGATCGCCAGGTGGAGTGGCGCTCTGACAGGCTATGAGGCACCCCGGAAAGAGGCGGCCGGTGAAAGGCGGGCGGCGGAGGGCTCAGGGCGGGGGGATACAGGGATAGGTATCGATGACAAGCGTGACAGGGGCATCGCCGGCGACGGAGTGAAGAGGCTCTGGTCTTTCAACCAGGCGATGATCGCAATCTTCTGCCTGCTGATGCTGCTGCTTGTGATGACGCCGCTCAGATTTCATAAGGTTTACAATGATCCGGTCAAGGATATTGCCGAGGTAGCCGGAAGGCTGGCGGGGAAGGGTGAACGTCTGGGCAATTACCGGTTGGATTACGGTGAATACGCGGCGAGGATTCTCTTCTACGGTGATATATCGCTGGATAGAACGTGCTACGAGCCGGGTGACGTGGGAAGGGAGATCGCTGGGGATAAGGAGCGGATATATATATCCACGGCGGCGGACATGAACGCCCTGAACGGACAGGGAGTGTTTCCGTCCGAGCTCGATGTTCTCTACAGGTCCGGTGAGCTAGTGCTTTTCGTGGCCTCGGACTGAGAGACGGCAGGATTTAGGTTTATACAAGGGGGTTGCATGATTTGAAAAAACTCGTCTCACTGCTGATCCCCGCCGCCCTATCGATCGCCTCGGGCTGCGACGGACGCATGGAACGCACAGGGCTCGTGAAGGTGACCGAGCGCGTCTATGCGTTCATACCCGAAGGTGCGGATGCGGAGCAGGGGCTCGGGGCCAACTGTGGATTCGTTGTCGGAAGGGACGGTGTTCTTGTTGTAGATTCCAGGTACACTCCGGCCCTGGCCGGGGAGCTGATGGGGGCGGTGCGGTCCGTTACGGATTCTCCGGTGCTGTATCTCGTGGACACGCACTATCACCCAGAGAACGCATGGGGGAATTCGGTTTTCAAGGATGCCGGGGCCCTCGTGGTTTCGTCTGAGCCGACCAAGAGGAACCTGGCCAGGTATTCAGGGGCTTATCTTAGATACTACCGGGAGAGGAAGCCCGCCGCCTACGAGATGCTCAAGGGTGTTCGTATCGTCCTTCCGGACAGCACGTTCTCGGGCGATCTGACGCTGGATCTTGGAGGCGTTTCCGTCCTTCTGAGAAGTCTGGGGCCGGCGCATACGGAGGGAGATTGCATCGTCTCCGTTCCCGGGGAGGGCGTCGTCTTCACGGGGGGGCTCGTCAGCAGGGGATACCATCCGAACCTAGGAGATCCGGGGGGAGACCTGGACGGATGGATGGAGGCCCTGAGCGTGCTGGAGGGGATGGACCACGAATACATCGTTCCGGGCGACGGATATGTATGCGGACCGGAGGAGCTGGCGGCGCAGAGAGGGTATATAATCGAGTTGAGGAATCGATGCATAGAGATGATGAAGCGCGGGGCCGGTGTCGTGGAGGCCGCCTCATCGATAGAGATCCAGGGAACACGGAATTATCTAATGAGCAACCTCTTTCCCTTCAACGTCCAGGCCGTTTACGGCCACGAGATACCCTCGACGGTGAATCCGGATTTCACCTTCGATCTTCACGAAGCGTTCGCCGTCAAGGACGGATACGGAAGCAGGGAAGCGGGGATGGTGAAGTGGGCCGCCGAATCCAACATAGGCCTGTTGGAGCTCGAGGTCCATTGGCACCCGACGGCGCGCAGCGAGATAATACTCCAGGATATTCACGAATTATTAGCCACGTATATCGCCACCCAGGGCGACCGGGATATGCAGATGGACGGTTCGAAGAGAATCCCGATAGGGGACTCGGAGGAGCTGGCCGCTTACGGCAAGTGGGCCTTCAGGAGAGAATCCGGGAAGAGGGGCGGCGGGATGTGGGAGTGGGCGATGATGAGCAGGGGGGGTAAACTCTACACCTTGAGGCTGACCTCCGCTGCGGGTGGTGACGAGGATAAGGAGAGGATGGGTATCTCTAATATCGAAAAGGTCGTATCGACTTTCCGTTTGAGCCGGGAATGAGCGGTTGGCGGAGATCCCCACTGCTAGGCACCGTGCTTCTTCAGCTTGCCTGAGTTGGCAAGTGCGAGCTCCATGATCTTCTCGGCCTGGAAAACACCGAGGGCCCCGCGGTCGCATTCCTCTTCACTGAACGCGCCGGTTCGGTCCCTGCCGCAGAACTTCGAATTAATCAAGAATGGAACTGGATGCCACGAGTGGCTCTTCAGTGCGCACGGGGTCGAGTGATCGCCGGTTACGACTATCGTCTGTGGCTTCAGGTCGAGTAGCGCGGGGAGGTTAGAGTCCACCTCCTCGATCACCTTGACCTTGCCCTCCAGATTGCCGTCCTCCCCGTAGGAGTCCGTCTTCTTGATGTGGATGAAGAAAAAGTCGTAGCCGCCGCCGTATATGGAGCGAACCGTCTCGAACTCCTCCTCTACCGTGAATCCCGTTGGTATAAGCTTCATTCCGCAGAGGCCGGCGACCCCCCTGTAGAGCGGGTAAGCGGCTATTGCCGCGGCCTCGAGGCCGAACCTTTCCTTGAAGGGTTCGATGACTGGTTTCATGGAGATGCCCCTCATGAGCACGGTGTTCGCCTTCTCCTCGTCAGAGAGTATCCCGTTCGACATCTTCACGAACTCACCGATGATCTTGGCCGTGCGCTCCGCTTCCTTGCGGCGGGCCCTGGGGATGAGCGGTCTCTCACCAGTAAGCTGAGGATCGGTTTCATCTACTTCCGCGGACAATCCGTCACCTTTGAGCACGACGCCGAATCTGTATTCGCGAACGGGCATGATCGTAATTTCCGCTCCATCGATCTCCGTGATCCCTTCTCCTAGTTTTTCACATAGACGCTCGCATTCTTCGTGCGGAATACGTCCTGCCCGCCTGTCGGTGAGCACGCCGTCAGGATCCATCGTGGCGAAGTTGCCCCTTATGGCCACGTCCCCCTCTGCGAGTTCGTATCCAACACCGGTTATCTCGAGGGCGCCTCTCCCGACGTCGTTTTCGGGCGCAAGAGGGTCATAGCCGAACAGCGCGAAATGGGCCGGTCCGCTTCCCGGCGTGATGCCGGTCGATATCGGCATGGTCCTACCGCAAAGTCCCTCTCGTGCAAGCCTGTCGAGGTTCGGGGTCTCGGCGGCATCGAGGGCGGTCTTCGGGAAATCATCGTTCCTGATTCCGCCAAGCCCATCCATGATCAGGAGGATAATCTTCGAATCGTTCGGTCTGAGAAGATCTTTAAGCATAGATTTCTCCTTGCTGGAAGACAACTTGCCCCTCGAAGTCGAATCCACCTGAGGTACAAGCCCTTTACAGCCGTCAAGGATATAGTTTAGAATGAACGGATGTCAAGCACCGGTACGGCGCCGTCAGGGCCCCGGGAACGATGCCGTGACATGGGCGCCGGCGGTGACGTCCCCGGCTCGACCGATAAGGGGGGCGGACATGCCGGATTTCCGGCGGTGCGCGGGAGATCTGTCCGGCACCCCGGATGCATAAACGATTACGACCAGTCTGTAGAAAGGGAGATAACGTGGTTGGATGCAAAACGAGTATTGCTGGATCGCTGGCGGTGCTGACCCTGGTCTTGATCCTGTGCCAGTCGGCCGGTTGCAGCCGCGAAGAGGCTGTTGTAGCGTGGCAGGATCCTCTAACGAACGTGTCCAAGGCGGAGAACGAGGTGCAGGTTTTGAAGATCTGGGCGGAGAATAGGGTGAAGGCCGACGTGCTCGTCCATATAGACGCTCTGGACGATATAGGAGTTTTCGCTACCGAATTCAGGCACAACATCGAGAACGCCGGGGCGCATCTAAAGCGCGGCAACATCGATGTCATCGACAGGCTGGCAACCCTAATCGAGAGGAAGGGCACGATAAATGTCGGCTACGAGGCCGGATTTTATAAGAGGGTCATATGGGTGCTTCCCGCCAGGGTTCCGCCGGGCGAGGAGCCGATAGAAACTCTGAAGGCATTTCTGAAACAGCGCCGTGGATACAGGGAGAAGTCCCTGGCGAATCTCCAGCCCAGCGGGAAGTATGTCAAGGGGGAGCTCGGCGGTGTCCCGATCCTCATCACGAATCTGGAAAATCTCGATGTAGGCGACGAAGAGGTGATACTGGATATCGACCTGACCTATGTGAAGGGGCAGAAGTCGATCTTTCCACAGATGCAGGTGGGGACCAGGGCCATGCTCGATGTTATAGGGGTTCTGCGCGAGAAAAAGATGATGACGCGTTTCGCCACGGTGAACCTGTCTACGCTCGACGAGATCTGCCCGATGGATATCAGGTTTCTGGGGGATGTGGTGAGGGAATCGTTGATCGATCCCTCGAAGCTGGGCAGCCCGGTCTACGAGAAATGGAATATGATGATGGAAGCGGAGGATTCTTTGGTGGTGGGCAATTTCGAATCGGCGGCCGCCCTCTACGGGAGGCTCATCGAAACCCACGGCAATGATCCGGGCCTCCATTTCTCAATGGCGGTTGTGAGAGGATTCATGGATGACGGTGTTGGGAGCCGGGAGGCCCTGGCTAGAGCTAGCGAATTGGATGCCTCATACATGAGGGGATTCATCCAGCTGGCGAGGTTGCTGTCCGCCGGCATAGGATTCGAGACGGCGATCGAGATACTAGAATCGCCCTATCTCGAGGAGACCATGTCCAAAACCGAGGTCGAGCTGCAAAAGGCCGTATGCTGCCTCAATGCGAAGCGCTACGAGGAGGCCCTTGACTATCTGAATACTGTATCAATACATAGGCCGAAGGACTTCTCGATCCGTACGATGTTCTTCAGGGCGCACGAGGGAATCGGGGACAAGGTGCTGATGATGATGGACCTGGAAAACCTTCGCAAAATCGACGAGGGCAGGGTCAGGCGCGAGATGCCCTGGGTGTTCAAGAGGCTGGGCGAGCTGTACGAGGAGCATAAGGCGAATGATAGGGCTATAGAGGCTTACGAGAGGTACCTGGAATCGGTGCCCCCGGATGAGAGCACGGCCCTGATACAGGAGATCATCGACATGCTGAAGAACGAATAGGGGACGAATTCACACGCGCTTCCCGCCTCTTCTGCGGTTGTCCCTGCCGAAAGATCCCGCCGCGGGACACAGGTTGGAGACGGCGCACCCCGGGCACTTGGGACTGCGCGCCCTGCACACCGAGCGTCCGTGGTTCTTCAGGTAGAACGGTATCCAGATCCAATCCTCCCGGCCGAATAGGGACGTCAGGTCCCCTTCGATCTTCACGGGATCCCTGTTGGCGGTCCAGCCCAGCCGTGAGGCGAGCCTCGAGACGTGCGTGTCCACCACGATGCCCTCGACCTTGGAAAATCCATGCTGAAGGATGGCGTTGGCGGATTTTCTGGCGATACCGGGAATTGTCAGAAGCTCTTCCATGGTGCCGGGCACCCTTCCGCCGAACCGCTCGAGGATCTCTTTTGAAGCGGCCTTGACGGCCTTGGCCTTGTTTCTGTAGAAACCGGTCGGCCTGACGGCCTCCTCTATGGCCTCTATGCCCTCTCCTGCGAGGTCCCCGGGGCCGGGGTATCGCTCGAACAGGCCGCGGGTGACCTCGTTCACCTTAGCGTCGGTGCACTGGGCCGACAGTATGGTCGCGATGAGCAGCTCGAATGTATTGTTGAATACGAGATAGTGCCGGGGGTTCGGGTACAGCTTCTTCAGCGAGGATAGAACCTTTTGCGCCTTCTTCGAGGATTCCTTCATACGACGGCCACCGCATCCACCTGGAGATATTTTCGGTTTTTCACCTGATCCGGTAGTCTAAACAGGTGCACACGCACTGTCAATTCCCGTTTCGCCGGATTGTATTGTGTTTGAAATCAGCGTCTTTGGAGTTAGGGCATGTTGCTTTTTCCAGCGTTCGTGGTTATATTCTCATCTATGAAGATGATGAGATATATAATACCGCAGGCCGTAGCGATCGTCTTGATAGGAGCAGCGGCTGCCTTTACGTTTAACGGCATATCCATCAACGGGATCGATCCGTTCAGAAAGCTGAATGATGTGGCGTTGCTGAGCGGCGAAACCGTCGGCGCCGATGAAGAGGGCATCACGATCGTGGGTATCGAGAAGGTCCAGGAGCTTTCCGATGCGGGCGGTTTCGTCATCGATGCCCGGACGGCGGAAGAATACGAGGAAGGGCATATCCCCGGTGCCATCCTTCTGGATTACTACGAGATGGGCCGATATATGGATGAGGTGCTTCCCATTCTGTCTCCGGAGGATGAAATAATCGTATACTGTACCGGACCGGACTGCGAGGATTCTGAGATGCTTGCGCGGGAGCTCTTTATTCTGGGATTCAAACAGGTGGCCGTTTACACCGGAGGCATGGAGGGGTGGATAGAGGCGGGGCGACCGGTCGAGACGGGGCCGAGATCGAGTTTGTAAGCGGGGGGGATCTGGATGAACATGACGGAGTATCTGCTCACGAACGGCGGCCGGGAGGAAGGGTCGGGGCGGAGGTCCGTTCGGTGGATATTCAACGACTACGTGATCCTGGCGCTCAGGCTGGTTCTCGCAGTGGTTTTCATATACGCGGCGTTTCAAAAGATCGGAAAACCGCTCGTCTTTGCGGACGAGATCGAGATGTACGAGGTTATCGGTTATGGGCCGTTACTCTATATCATGGCGATTGCGCTTCCATGGATAGAGCTCGTGTGCGGCCTTTCACTCCTGAGCGGCGTATTTCTACGCGGCTCCGCTTTCATCCTGTTTGTGCTGAACGTAGTGTTCCTGGCCGTTGTCGCGTACCGCACGTCCATGCTGGTTGGAAGGGAAGGCATGAACCTCTTCGAGGTATACTTCGATTGCGGTTGCGGTTTCGGGCCGACGTATGCCTGGAAGAAATTGATAGAGAATACATTCCTCCTGATTATGTCAGGGGCTCTTCTGTTGACTCCCAGTTACAGATTCGTTCTCAAACCGGCACGGAGGCGGTCATGACAATCATAAGATCGAGCTCTGCTCTTATCGTATTCGTCCTAATCCCGATGTGCGTTTCACCTGCCTTATGCCAGGTCATGGCTTTCGATCCGGGCAGCTGGGAGGTGGGTGCGATGATAGGAGAGCCGACAGGCCTGAGCGCGAAGCTGTGGACGGCCACGGACGAGGCTGTTGATTTCGGGGCCGCATGGTCATTCGAGGAGGATTCCAGGTTCCAGGTCCATGTGAGCTACCTATTCCATAATTTCTACTTTTTCGATGTCGATACGGGCATGTTCCCGATATACTTCGGTGTAGGAGGGCGTGTGAGGGTGGAGGAGGATGATACGAGGGTCGGCATAAGGATACCGGTAGGGGTGGAGTACGTTTTCGAGGATTTTCCCATAGCGGTCTTTCTCGAGATCGCTCCGATAGTCGATTTCGTTCCGGAAACCGAAAGTGATCTGAACGGCGGCCTGGGGGCGAGGTATATTTTCTAAATCCGATCCGGTTGTTTATCGATCGGCCGTGCGTGCGGAACCTCGGTTCGGGTGAAGCTCGGGCCTGTTCGGGCGCACAGGCGTATCCTCTCTCATCATATGTGCGGCTATTACGCGGATAAGCTTTCGGCCGGGCGTCTGAGGCTCTGCTATGACCTGGCGACGCCCGCGATCAGTAGTTACCTCGAGGCGGAGATCGATTTTGTTCTCGATAAGATCCCTCCCGGGGGGCTGGTCCTCGAGCTAGGGTGCGGGTACGGGAGGGTTCTGGGCAGGCTCGCGGCAAAGGCCGGGCATGCCGCCGGCATCGATAACTCATGGGACAGCTTGAAGATGGCACGTGAGTATCTGGGGGGCACCGGGGATCTGATGCTGTGCCTGATGGATGCGGCCGACCTCGGATTCAGCGGAGGATGCTTCGATATCGTCGCTTGCGTCCAGAACGGCATCTCAGCCTTCAGGGCCGACAGGAAGAGGCTGGTGGAGGAGGCTGTTCGTGTTGCCGCTCCCGGCGGCAGGGTGCTGTTCTCCAGCTATTCCTGCGGTTTCTGGGAACATCGGCTCGAGTGGTTCGAGATACAATCACGACATGGGCTGATAGGCGAGATAGATCACGATGAGACCGGTAACGGTGTCATCGTGTGCCGGGACGGATTCAGGGCCGAAACCGTCGGGCCGGGGGAGTTCCGCTCTATTTCGAAGGAGCTCGGACTCGATAGCGTGATCACCGAGGTCGACGGATCATCCGTCTTCTGTGAGATACTGGCTCGTTGATCACTCGAACCGCTTGTCGGACCTCCATTTTTCGACCTTTCCCCTGTGCTTCTCATACCAGCCTGTACGTATAACGTCATCGCCGTCGAAATCGGGGATATACGGCTTGATGTCGAGGAGGGGGGTGCCGTCGAGGATATCGACATTCTCTATGTGTAGGACGTTTCCCTCGACACTCCTCAGCGCCACGACGGAGAGACCTATCGGATTGGGCCTGCTGGGAGCTCTCGTGGCGAAGACCCCGCGGGGCTTCGTATCCAGGAAGGGGGTTACCGTCAGCCTCGCTTCCCCGGCTTTGTGGAAGTTGTATAGCAGCACGATATGGGAGAATCCTTCCAGGTCCTTCACCCCCTCCTCGAACTGGGGGAAAATCTCGACGGTTCCCCGGATACCCCCTGCGCCCGCCGGCTGGATAGGCATGCCCCGCGTCTCCTTGTGTGGAGTCCTGATGATACCGATGTCGCGGAATTCGATCTTCAATTATCTTCCTCCTTCAAATCCGGAATTCGGTGCCTTGACGCGCCGGGCTGTAAACCGGACGCGTTGTTCCTGCAGAGGATACGCCATGATCGGCCCGCTTGCGATGAATTTCTCCGGGTGCTGGCATACGGAACGGGAGAAAATACTTTCCTGGAACCGGGCGGGCGGATTCTGCTAACCTATGAACAGCCGCGTGTGATGGCATTCTCGAGGGGAGGACGCCGATGATAACCCGCCCACTTGGTCTGATAGTGATAGCCGTTGGAGTTGCTATCATCATCGTGGGCCTGCTCATGTGGGCCGGCGCGCTCTCGTGGTTCGGCAGGCTTCCCGGCGATATCAGGATCGAGAACGGTAATACTAGGTTCTCTCTTCCGATAACATCGATGCTGCTTGTGTCATTTGCTCTGACACTCTTTGTTAGCCTCATACGCCGGATCGTTTGACCGGAGTATGGCAGCGAGGTGAGCATGTCCGATAATAGAGGGTTCTGTATAGTGCTCACGACCGTCGGGAGCGAGGAGGAGGCCGGAGAGCTCGCGCGTGCCGTTGTGAAGGAAAAGCTGGCTGCGTGTGTGCAGCTTTCACCGATCAAGAGCTACTACAGCTGGAAGGGCGAGCTTGATACCGGCGACGAAGTCCTGCTTCTCATAAAGACACGTAGCGCCCTGTACGAAGATCTGGAATCGTTCATCCTCTCGATGCACTCATACGAAACGCCGGAGATCCTGATGGTGCCCGTGGAGTCGGGATTGCGGGGCTACCTCGAATGGATCGGAGAAGCGACATCCCGGGAGGAGTGATGGCGGAATGGGACCGTTATAGAGCACTCTCCATCTGCTCGTTAAACATTCTACTTCTGCTCGTGCCGAAAGGGGAGAATAGGCTTGCCCGGGGCGTGAGAGACGATTATTTTCCATGCATTAATCTGCCTTTGATAATATGAGAAAGGATGCTGCGATAGTCTCGATTTTATAGTAAGGAGCTGTGATCATGAATGTTACCGGTGGGGCCCAGCCTGCGAACATGACCGACTACGAGAAGACGCGCGAGGAATTCGAGCTCGAGGTTCCCGAGTACTTCAACTTCGGATTCGATGTTGTGGACAAGTGGGCCGAGGACAGGACGAAGCTGGCGCTCATGATCGCCGACGAGGACGGCGAGATAATAAAGAAACGAACATTCTACGAGGTGAGCAGGCTCTCCAACAAGTTCGCCAACGCTTTGCGGGAGCAGGGATTGAAGAAGGGCGACCGGGTGATGCTCATGCTGCACTGGATGCCGCAGTGGTACATTGCGATGATAGGGATGATAAAGCTCGGTGTGATCCCCATACCATCGACGACGCTGCTCACGCCGAAGGATATACGCTACAGGCTGGACGAATCGGGCGCGGTCGGCGTGGTGACCGATATCCAGGACGCATCGAAGGTCGAGGAGGTGCTCGACAGGTGCAAGTCGCTGCGGGTATGCATCCTAGCCACCGGCCGCAGGCTCGGTTGGCTCGACTGGAACGGCGTCATGGACAAGGCCTCACCGGTTCTAGAGGGTGTGGAGAAGACGCACAGCGACGACACGATGCTGCTGTACTTCACATCGGGCACGGTCTCCTACCCCAAGATGGTTCTTCACACCCAGGCCTCGTATGCCATCGGGCACAGGATAACCGCCACCTTCTGGCAGGACCTGAAGCCCACCGATCTGCACTGGACCGTGACCGATACGGGCTGGGCGAAGGCCGCGTGGGGGAGCCTCTTCGGGCAGTGGACCGCAGGAGCGGCCGTATACAACCACAGCTCGAGGGGGAAATTCGACGCGAAACTGACGCTCAGGATGATACAGAACCAGGGGATAACGACGTTCTGCGCCCCGCCGACCGCTTACCGGATGTTCGCCCAGCTTCCGCTCGGGGAGTACGACCTTTCGTCGCTGCGCCACTGCATGAGTGCCGGCGAGCCGCTGAATCCTGAGATCATAAACATATGGGAGAATGCGACGGGGCTAAAGATCTACGACGGGTACGGCCAGACCGAGACGGTGAACCTCTGTGCGAGCTTCCGGTGCAAGCCGATCAAGATAGGATCGATGGGCCTGCCTACACCGGGATTCGACGTACGGGTTCTCGACGACGAGGGCAAGGAGGCACCGGTAGGTGAGGAGGGGTACGTGGCGGTGAAGGTCAAGCCGGAGCGGCCTGTGGGCCTGTTCAAGGAGTACTGGAAGAAGCCGGAGGAGACGGCGGGTGTCTTCCAGGGCGATTATTACTATACGGGTGACAAGGCCTACAGGGACGAGGACGGTTACTTCTGGTTCGTCGGGCGCGCCGACGACGTGATCCTGTCGGCGGGGTACCGCATAGGGCCCTTCGAGGTGGAGAGCGCGCTCGTCGAGCACCCGGCGGTGGTCGAGGCCGCCGTCGTCGCCTCGCCCGACGAGGTCAGGGGTGAGATAGTAAAGGCCTTCGTCATTCTAGCCGAGGATTTCAGGCCCAGCGAGAAGCTGACCAAGGAGCTTCAGGATCATGTCAAGACGGTCACAGCTCCATACAAGTACCCGCGGGCGATAGAGTACGTGAAGGATCTTCCGAAGACTGTGAGCGGCAAGATAAGGCGCGGCGAGCTGAAGAAGATGGAATGGAGCAAGGAGGGAAAGAAATAGATGTGTGCCAAGAGCGGTAAGAAGAGAGATGGCGGCGCTGAGGCCGGCGGTGCCGGATCGAAGCTCGAGATCGGAAGGGGAATGAGCTACGCCTACATGGGCTCCGGCAGCCCGCTCATAGGTGAGACGATAGGGCAGATGCTCGAGCGGATCGCGCTGGCGTACCCGGATAACGAGGCGCTGGTCAACGTGCCCGGCGGCGAGAGGTACACCTACAGCGAGTTCCACGATATCTGCCGCAGGGCGGCGAAGAGCTTCATGGCGCTCGGCGTGGGCAGGGGGGACAGGGTAGCCGTGTGGGCTACCAACCATCCGGAATGGGTCATAGCGCAGTTCTCGACGGCGCTCATCGGCGCGATACTCGTGACCGTAAATCCCGCATACAGGACGCACGAGCTCGAGTACGGACTGAAGAACTCGGAGACCCAGACACTGATACTCGTGCCGGAGTTCAAATCCTCGAACTACGTGGACATGGTCCACCAGGTCGTCCCGGAGGCGCGCACGGCGGAGCCCGGGAAGCTCGAATCGAAGAGCCTGCCCCTTCTCAAGAACATCGTACTGATCGGCGGGGGGAAGGAGCCGGGGATGTTCTCGTGGGACGAGTTCATGGCGCTCGGCGGGGGCGTCTCCGACGAGGAGCTCGATGCGAGAGGCTCGGAATGCGATTTCGACGAGGTCATAAACGTGCAGTATACATCCGGGACCACCGGCATGCCAAAGGGGGCGAGCCTGACGCACCACAATATACTGAACAACGGCTTCTTCGTAGGGGAGGCGATGAAGCTCACCGAGGAGGACCGCCTATGCATACCGGTGCCCTTCTACCACTGCTTCGGGATGGTGCTCTCGAACCTCGCGTGCGTGACACACGGCTCGGCTATGGTCATACCGGCGGAGCACTTCGATCCACTGTCGGTCCTGGAGGCCGTGGAGGCCGAGCGCTGCACCGCGCTTCACGGGGTGCCCACGATGTTCATAGCGGAGCTCACGCACCCGGAGTTCTCGAAGTTCGATCTAGGCACGCTGCGCACGGGAATCATGGCCGGGGCCCCGTGCCCGGTCGAGGTCATGACCAGGGTCAACAACGAGATGAACATGAAAGAGGTGACGATAGCCTACGGGCAGACGGAGACATCCCCGGTGATCACGCAGACGCCGCATCACGAGACGCTCGAGAACAGGACGTCGACGGTCGGACCGCCCATTCCCCACACCGAGGTGAAGATAGTAAATCCCGAGACCGGACGGATCGTCCCGGTGGGAGAGCAGGGGGAGCTATGCTGCAGGGGGTACCAGGTGATGCGCGGCTACTACAACAACCCCAGGGCCACCGAGGAGTCGATCGACGAGGCCGGATGGATCCATACGGGAGATATAGCCCTCATGCGCCCGGACGGCGCCTTCAAGATAACCGGCCGCATAAAGGACATGATCATTCGCGGGGGGGAGAACATATACCCGCGAGAGATCGAGGAGTTCCTCTACACCAATCCAAAGGTCCGCGACGCGCAGGTGATCGGCGTGCCGGACAGGAAGTACGGCGAGGAGCTGTGCGTGTGGATACAGCTCAAGGAGGGGGAGGCGTCCGGCGAGGAGGAGATAAAGGAGTTCTGCAGGGGGAAGATCGCCCACTACAAGATCCCGCGCTACGTGAAGTTCGTGACCGAGTTCCCGATGACGGTTACGGGGAAGATACAGAAGTACAAGATGCGCGCGATCTCGATCGAGGAGCTCGGGCTCGAGGAGGACGCGGGGATAGAGACGGCGTGAGGCTGCCCACATATTCCTTTGGGTCCGGGCCGGTTCGTCGGGGAGCCGTGGAAATCTAGGGACCAAGGCCTGTTTGGAACCAAGACCGGGGCAGTTAAATCCTTTCTTATATAGTGGAGGAGGCATGAAGATGTACCTTCCCCATTTCCCTCGATTAATGGAACCTCGATGGCGATCGATCTTTATACGATATTTTTTTAAATATTAAGAAACCAATTTATTCATGGCGCACATATTTGACAAACCATTGACATTATTGTAATTGCCTGCTATAATCGTCTTCGACTAACAGAATTAAAATAGTCAAAATATGAATAGGTCGGCTGCTCATTCTCGATCCCCGGGGGTTGTCATGAAACGGTGCTCGATCGTACTTCCGCTTACCTTTCTTGTTTTTTCAGTTCTGGTCCTTACGTTGTTCTCGGTTCCGGTACTCGCGCAGGCAGGCTGCAGCAAGGAGGGGGATCCCGGGCTGTACGTGGATTTCGGTGAGGATTATCACGATATCCCTGTGGGACAGGCCCTCAGCTGGACGGTCGGACCGTGTAACTTCGGATTCGTCTCTTGGCCGTGTCCGGACACAGACACGTTCTGTGTACACGCCTACATGGCGGATTCGGACGCCGGCGATTATACCGTTACGGGCGATCCGTATCTGGATGACTGTTACCTGATCGATCCGGGGTATCTCTGGTGGCAGGATATCAATGTGACCGCACTGCTGAGCGCGGAGGTCGGCTCATATGACACGCTCGTGGTCGTCGTGACGTACTGCGATGCAGAAGTAACCTGCAGGCCCGACTGCGGTGACTGCGAGGATCCCAACTGGTACGGGGGCAACCCGTACTATTCGAGTGACACCTTGATCCTGCACGTGGTCGAGCCTCCACCCGAGCTCGAGATCCACCAGGATTCGCTGACGTACGTGGACGAGGGGCAGCCGGCCGCGTATATACCCTTCGAGATCTGCAATCCCACTGCGGTTTCACCAGCGAGGGACTACTCGTTCGTTATCACTAGTATGGGCCAGGTTGGGGGAGGATTTCCCCAGTCGGGCACGGTCTATGGATTGGAGGGGGCGGAGTGCGAGACGGTGTACGGGGTAATGGACGCGAGCGGCGCCTCTCACAACGATCGCGATACGCTTGTGATAATAGCGTGGGACGACGGCGTGGGATCCGTCTACGACACCTGCGTTCAGATCATAGAGGTCATAGAGCCCAGCTTCGTGCCGCTATTGAGCACGCCGGTGATACTGCTGCTCGCAATCGCCATGCTCCTTGTTGCGGCGGTGTTCATTAGGAGGCGCTCGAAGCAAGCGGGCGGTGCGCTGTTGATTTCGCTGATTCTCGTATGCCTCACCCTCCTGATGACATCGTCATCAGATGCCGGTGGGAGGAAGGGCAGGGATAGGCCTGTAATAAGGAAGGATTGGTCGAGGGGCGAGTTCAGCGCGATTCTGGAGCGTGGGCCCGGCGGCCTTTACAGGTCGGCTTCTGTAGATACGTACGTCATCGTGCGCTTCGATTTCGAGTATAACGACTGGCAGGGGTGGACCCGTGTCGATAATACCGCTCAATTAGATACCTTCTTCCACGTAGATGACTTCGCGGGCCTCGGCGGGGGTGATTTCGGACGCCTCTATCCCCTGGAGGGTACCCAGTCGGCTTGGTGCGGTGCCAGGCCGGAGGATGAAATTACATGCGGTTGGTCTACGCCTCCGGGCTACGGGAGCTATTGGGACCAATGGCTGGTCAGCGATCCATTTTATTTCAACGGATTGTTGAACCTAGTGTACAAGATGCGGATAGACACGGAAGAGGATTGGGATGAGGTTCACGTTGAGTACGATGCCGGTGGCCTGGACTGGCGTAATATAGCCGTATATGACGGCACGGACGATATCATTGGTAACCACGTCCTGGCGCTGCCCCAGTACAGGACGAAGTTCAGGGTCAGGTTCACATCACCCTCCACGTGGAACGACGAGGATGGGTTGTATAATACTGACGGCGCATGCATCGTCGACAGCATATGGATCTCGGATGAGACGGGGACGATCGACTACGAGGACTTCGAGAGCGCTTCAGTTGGCGCTCTCGAGGCCGACGGCGATCTCAACACGTTATACTGGCGCGCGGACGTCCCCGAGCCGTACGGGATGTACTCGGATATCTGGGAAAATCTGTACCAGGAGACTGATCCATGCAACGACAACCTCTCCCGTCAGATCGTGTTCTTCGCGGGATCTCCCCACGCCAGCACCGAGTACGAGGGCCTCTACGAAACGCCGTACTGCAAGGACGGCGCCGATATTGGCTGCTTCGGGCAGGAGGAGATGGTTGTCTCTCCCCCGATCGACATGACTATGTACTCTTCGGGCAGAGACGAGATCCAGGATCTCATGATAGCGCCCTCCGCCTTTGAGGACCTGGGCGGGAGCTTTCTCAGGTTCAGCGTGTACCGTGATCTGCCGGTGATAAACCTCGTGTTTTACTATTGGAAGGTCAGGGACATAGACGACGGCTGTCCGTGTCACTGGAGAGACAACAATTTTGTGTATTACGGCGATTTCAAGGAGTACCTCTTCTTCGAGCAGGATATAAGCCCCTACTGGGGCGGGGGGGGCATTGACTCGATCCAGGTCGCACTCGGTGTGATCGATATGTGTCCTACGTGGTACGGTGTGTACGGTTACTGTGCGGCCCACACCCCGTCCCCGTGGTTCGACAACGTTGAGATAGTAAGGTACGAGGCTACGGGCCCGCTGTGGACCTATCGCGATTTAGATCTCTTCCAGGACAACTTCCCCGAAGAGGAATTCGGACTCGACAGCTATGTCCGCGCCGATATGGCGCGAGATATACGGCCTTCGAGTGATCCTATAATCGATCCGGGTGATTCGATAGTCGTCTCGTGTGAATCCCCCATGGGCAGGGGCATTGCCGAGGACGCATTCGGCCCGTTGGTGTACATGCACGTAAAGTGCACCTACATAGGGGCAGAGCCCGCCCCCACACCGATAAACTGCTGGGATCTAGAGGGCGACTACGGCCACATAGTCGCATGCGACGAGGTGGCGTGTGAGGCCATAATCCAGTGCGATACGGCCAGAGCAGGTACCTCGGGTGTGGTACCCGGAAAGTACATGGTTGATCTAAACGACTCGCTGCTCACGAGGGGGCACATCATCGAGTACTACTTCTCGGCCCAGGACAGGGACGGCAACGTCACGACTCTGCCGAGGGGAGGATCAGGTCCGGGTGCGGGATACTTGCTATCGCAGGGGCCCGACGAGTGGTTCGAGTTCACATGCCTTCCTACCTTCACAAGCGATGTGCTCTTCGTGGACGATTTCAGCGGCCGCGGTTCCATCGGGGGCGTTGTCGAGGACTACTGGACGCCGACCCTGGAGGCCGTTCTGAGCGTTCAGCCGGACCGCTACGACGTGAACGGTGCGTCCTCCTGTGTATCTAACGGGCTCGGTGGCAGGGCGAAGTGCTATCATTTGACAACGGCCTACTCCACGATCATATGGGATAGCGGCGACCTCGATGTCTGCACAATATGCGATGGTACCACGCACAGCGACAAGGGTAACGACTGTCTGGCGTTGGTGGCTTGGATGGATTTCTCACCGCATGATGTGGGCCTTTGGGTCTGCGGGGACAACATAGCACGAGATCTCGACGCCTCTTTGGCTGCCTGTCCCACGCAGCTGACGTCTACTATGTGTGGAGTTTGCTATGTCCACGGCAGCTACTTCGATATGACAGGCGGGCGGTACACCGGCGGAGTCATGAACCCGCTCGTTGAGGCATGCGAGGATGTATACAACCCGCTATGGCACACGACATGGGGGGATTCGTTCTATGTTTTAAGCGGCTGTCCGTATGTAGAGGATCTGGACTGCCTGGAGAAAACGGGCAGTGGTGATTATGCGCTCGCCTACCCCGACCACGAGGCCCTTCCGTACTACGCCGGCATATACTCGACGGGCATAAATGACGGGGGGTATGAGATAAGGACGATGTGGTTCGGATTCAGCCTGATGCTGATGAAGGATGCCGAGCTCTCTTCACCCATCATGCGAAACATCGTGGCGAAGGATGTGCTCGGATGGATGGACGGCGATACGAACAGCGTGGTCACGGGCGATGAGGAGACGCCTCCGGTATACAGGTACGGGCTCGCGCAGAACTACCCCAATCCCTTCAACCCGGCGACGACGATCCGATTCGGGATGAAGGAGAGAGGGCACGTTACGCTCAAGGTGTACGACGTAACGGGAAGGCTCGTGAAGACTCTGGTAAACGGTGTAAGGGAGGCGGGCCCTCACAGGGTGACGTGGAGGGGTGAGAACAACAGCGGCTCGGATGTTGCGAGCGGCATCTACTTCTACAGGATGAGGGCCGGGGATTTCACCGGGACCAGGAAGATGATACTCATGCGCTGATATGGATCCGGCCGGTGTCGGACGATCCGCGATAATCAGGGCGGCCGGACGGATCTATGCTGTCCGGGTCTTGGTGTTCCCTATCACTATTTATTCGACCTGCCCAGGGTTATGCCCAGGGCCTCGGCCGTATGCACGACCTGCCCTTCGGGGTTGACCCTCTTGAGCCTCTTTACGGCCGTTTTGATCGGGGTCGACTTGATGCTCCTACCCTTCAGGCATGCCATGTGTCCGAACTTTCCCGCGGCAATCAGGTTGACCGCCTCCACCCCGAATCTCGTCGCGAGCACCCTGTCGTATGTCGTCGGTGTCCCGCCCCTCTGAAGGTGGCCCAGGACCGCGACCCGTGTCTCGATCCTCGTGCACAGCGATATCTTGTCCCCCACCCACTTGCCGATACCGCCTAGACGGCCCGGCACTCCGTCGTCGGAGGGCTCCCGCTCGTATATCTTGCCGCCGCCGGCGGGATAGGCTCCCTCGGCGACCACCGCGATGGAGAATCTGCTGCCGCGCCTCTTGCGCGCGGTAATATGGTCGCAGATGGCTCCCAGGTCGAAGGGTATCTCGGGTATGAGTATCACATCCGCGCCGCCCGCTATGCCGGATTCGAGCGCTATCCAGCCGCAGTCGCGCCCCATTACTTCGAGCACCAGAACCCGGTGGTGGCTCTCGGCTGTCGTATGGAGCTTGTCCAGGGCGTTCGTTGCGCAGGCCACCGCGCTGTTGAATCCGAACGTTACGTCGGTCGCCTCGAGGTCGTTATCGATCGTCTTGGGCACGCCGATGACCGGTACTCCCTTCTCGAACACGGCCTGCGTGATCTTCATCGTCCCGTCGCCGCCCACGGCCACGAGGACGTCTATCTTCATTTTCTTGATGTTCCTTACTATATCTCCTGTGACATCCATGAAGACCGTCTTGCCGCCTCTTAAGACCGGGTAGTTCAGTGGATTGCCTCTGTTGGATGTGCCGAGGATCGTGCCACCGCGGGTCTGAAGGCCACGGACATCGTGCGATCTGAGCTGTCTGTAGGAGCCACCGGAGAGAAGGCCGTCGAAGCCGTCGAGTATCCCGTACACCTCCCAGCCATGCTCGAGGATCGCCGCGCGTACGATCCCCCGGATGACGGCGTTCAGCCCGGGGCAGTCTCCCCCGCCGGTCAGAATCCCGATTCGTTTGATCCCGGGCTTCGAGGTGCGCCCCGCCGCATCCTTGGCCTTTGTACCACCTTTCTTTTTTACCTTAGCGCTCATTCCGGTTCCTTTCTCGGTTCGAGTCTCCACCGTTCTTCCGGGATCCGTGGAGATCGATAGGGGCAATGTGACAACATCGGGCGGTCACGGCATCGGCCGTCCTTGCGGTGCATCCGAGCCGGACGCCCTGGGATGATACTATACTATTCGGATGATTTGTTGAATCTTTTACATTTAACTGAGCCAGTGCCAGAACGTTCGGGCGGTGTATCCTTACCGGAATCGTGCGTACATTCTTGACCGGAATCGGCAAATCTGCTATTTTCTCTTGTCGTGGATATGTGGAGGATTACCCGCTATTTGGAAATATCGTTTTCCGGAGGTAATTTGAATGCAGAGATTAACCATGTTTTGCCTGGCGCTTCTCTTCGTGGTTTCGCTGGGCTGTTCGGGCGGCGATTCGAAGAAGTCCGATGAGGGCGTCGACAGTGGTCAGGAGGACGTGACCAAGGAAAAGATCGAGATTGAACGCCCAGCGAGACATGATACGACATAGCGGCTCGACGACGATGTGCCGGGGCAATGTCCGCCCTGAAACCGGCTTCCATCTTTTTTAACAGCCCTCACAGGGGGCTGTTATTATATATGGAGGCGAACGCCTCATTTCTGCTTATCGACCGGTGGCTGCTCCCGCCGCCGGGGCCCCTTGCATTTTGCGAATTGATTGCATTGAGAAAGACCAAAGTCCCATCGAGCAGAGGTTCATTCGTGTCGGATTGTTCCTTCTGATTCCCTCTCGTTTCCGTTAATTACCCATTATCCCTTCCGGCCGCAGCAATTGTAACTAATTGATATGAAATTGATTGGGGACTAAAGCCCCATGCGCTACACGGCCGCCTCAGGCCGGGAATGTGACGTAAGTCCCACTGTTGGAATACACCTTGCCCGTTAGCCCGCCTCGAAGGAGATTCTGGGCGTTCCCGTATCGGGGCCGCCCGTGTGTATTCACCTATTTCTCCACAAGTGAAACTGGATCAGCATTGGAAGGCATCGTCTATCCGGAGAAGGAGAAAAGGAGGGTAGTTTGATGAGAAGGAGCCTCTCGCTGGTTGCTCTTGTTCTCACCGCGGTTCTGGCCGCCGCCCCAGCTTTTGGGCAGAGCCCGAGCCTCGAGGGTCAGATGGAAGCGCTAAAGATAGTGTTGGACGAGAACAACCGCGAAATCGCGGTGTCCGCGGAGAAGGTGTATCCGAGTGACGTGCTCGAATACCGCCTGGTGTACAGCAACTCCGGCAATGCCGCGGCCTCGGGTATCAACCTAACGGGGCCTATACCCGAAGGTACGGTTTACCTTGATGAGACCGCTACCGCAGCAAAGGGGATGCATCCGGTCTTCAGCATCGACGGCGGGGAGAGCTACATGGAAGCGCCTGTCACATACGTCGTCGTGAACGAGGATGGCGAGGAGGAAGTCAAGGAGGCGACGCCGGATATGATCACTCATGTCAGGTGGCGTGTTGACACTGTCCTGGACGTGGGGCAGGAGCTGGTGGTCTCTTATCGCGTGCAGGTACGCTAGACGTTAGGGCTCCCGGAGTAAAGGTTTGGGTTCCTGTTCCGGGATTCAAGCGATAAACATTGAATCTCTCGGTAGAGAGATAGAGAAGGACGGTGGTCATTTATGACGCTGCGAAGGTACAGAGGGCTGGTAATGCCGGTTCTGATTGTTGCGGCGCTGTTCGTTGCGGAGGCTGTTCAAGCCCAGACACCCGCGGGAACGACGATACGCAACCAGGCCTCGGCCACGTTCGAGGACCTTATCGGCAATACCTATTCAACGACCTCGAACGAGGTCACCACTATCGTGCTGCCCGTATACGGGGTATCAATAATCCCGGACGATTCGGGAGAGACACCGCCAGTGGTTCCGGCGATGAGTCAGAATGCGATACCCGGGCAAACGGTTTATTACAGCTACGATCTTACCAACACCGGAAACGACGGCGACACATACTCTATCGTTCCGCTGCTCGACGCCGCTAGCACGAACATGACGATCGGCATAGGCGACATCACGGTCTATCACGATCTCAACGGGAACGGCGTGCTCGACGGAGGGGAACCTGCTGTATCATCCGGCGGTGTGCCGGGTCCGCTCGGTCCTATCAGCGCCGGAACGACGGTTAACCTGCTCGTCTCCTATCAGGTTCCTACGGGGGCGACGGCCGGTGAGGTTGCGTACGTCGGTGTCCAGGCCACCTCGAACGGCGACGCGGCACAGATCGACACGCGTAACTACCACCTGACCACGGCGGTCAGCGATGCCACCATAACGGCCTCGATGTCGGGGATCCCTGCGAATATAGATCCGGGCAACGATGTGACCTACACGATAAGCGGCGCCAACGTCGGAAACGACGACGCGCATGGTGTCACGATCGTCCCGCTGACGCTCACCGGGGTCCTTATGTACGACGTGCTTCCCACGGATCCTTCGACCGGCGATCCTCTGGCCATTTCGGGTGTTCCCGCCGGGGCTCCCGCCGGCGGTACGGTCCTGTACCTGCCTACGGGAAGCTCGACCGCGGGCTCTCCGGAGACATGGGCGTGGTCGACGTCTGCGGCCGCCGGTGACATAGCTGTGGCCTACATCACAAACGGCGATCTCGTTGTCGCCCAGAACTACAGCTTTACATATGATCTTACGGTTCCGGCCGGCATGCCCGCCGGGATCATCAGCAACAACGGCGCGGTCGCGTACATAGACAACAACGTTGCCACGCCTGATCCCACGATCGTCACGACGAACAACACGCAGATCAACGTGAATATCACGGCGGATCTTCTTGTCGGTCCCGACGGCAATCCCGGCGCGGGAACACCGCCTAACTACGATGACGATGTTCAGGCCATAGCCCTGGCTTACGCAAATTCAAGCGTGGATTTCATCAATACGGTAAGAAATGACGGCAACGCCGCCGACGAGATCAACATCACGCTGAACGCCGCATCGACGATCCCGGCCGCATGGAGTGTGCAGTTCTTCCGCAGCGACGGCGTAACACCTCTTTCCGATTCGGGCGGCGACGGCATTCCGGACGTCGGAACGGTCAACTCCGGAGACACCGGGAACTTCATCGTCAGGATCACTATTCCGGGCAGCGAGGCGGGCGGCGGACCTTACAACGCCGTGATCGAAGCCGTATCGGCCAATGATCCGACCGTGAGCAACCTCACGACGGACGAGATAACACAGGTGAATCCATCTTCCGTCGACATTGGTAACTACGACGGAGTGGCGGGCACCGATAACAATCCGGCCAACATAAACACCGATCCCGGTCTCGATGTGGACTTCCCGCTGGATGTCATCAACACGAGCGGGTCCGTCGATAACTTCTCTCTCTCCTGCACATTCCCGGCTGGATGGGTTGTTACCTTCTACGAAGATGCCAACGGTAACGGCCTGCTCGACGTGCCGGAGCTCACCCCGATAGCCAATATCGGGCCCGTGGCAGGCGGGGGAGAGGTGCACGTGATAGCGCGCGTAGCGGTCCCGGCGGGAGAGGTCCCGGGCGTTTACGCTGTTACACCAAGGGCGACATCGGCGAACAACCCGGCGGTGTTCGACGAGATAGCGAACACGGTGACGGTGAACACAACGGGTGCCGTGACGATTGTGCCTGACAGGAGCGGGACCGGTACCGCAGGCGGTACGGTTCTGTACCAGCACACCGTCACGAACACCGGCAATATCGACGATACTTTCATGCTCAGCGTTGTTAGCTCGAACGGATGGCTGTACTCATTCTACGATCTATCGAGCAATCCGATAGTGTCGGTGACGCTCGTAGTGGGCGCTTCGGAGGATATCATCGTGAGGGTGGAGATCCCGCCGGCGACCCCGGTTGGAACGATCGAAACGGGTACAATCACCGCTACCGGTAACGCGACGGGCGCTAACGACAGCGCGATAGATGTCACGACCGTTGTCGCCGGCAACATGGTGCTCGTCAAGTCGGTCACCCCTTCGGGCGATCAGCTTCCCGGCACGGAGCTCACCTACAGGACGGATTATTCGAATGTCGGCACGGATACGCTCTCGACGATCGTGATATACGACGCCATGCCGGCTTGGACCCAGTACCGCGTAGGTTCCGCTGCGAACGGGACACTCGCAACGGGGATAACAGGGATAACCATCGATTTCTCCGATGACGGAGGGGCGACCTGGACCTATGCGCCCGTCAGCGGAGGCGGTGGAGCGCCCGTGAACTTCGATGCGAACGTGACGAACATACGTTGGACGCTCAGCGGCAGGATAGCCGGAGGTGACGGCACTGCCGATGGAATAACCTTTATAGCACGGATCGTCGCCGAGTAGGGCGGGAGGATCCGTATGGTTACGCGGTGGGGCGGGATATGAACCGCCCCACCGAATGTCATTTTTTCATAGTGATTTAGAGGCGATCATCATGTCGGTGGTCCGCCTCTAAATCAGTATTTAGGGGTTGGGACGTTCAGTGACAGGACTCGACGAGTTAATCGCTTGATATGAAATATGTTATGAATACACTACTGTACAGGCTGTGATCGATCGAGCCGGCGAGGCGGCGCCGTGAGGAGAAGCGAACAAAAGAGGCTATTCGGGCTGCGGCCCCACAGGAGAGGCCACCTCCTCTTCGTCTGTATTTTCATGCGCATGCTGTCATTCCCCGCGGCCGCATATGGAGATATCCCCCCGGCCGGTTCTTCCATCTCCAGCATATCGACCGCAACGTACGAGGCGGACAACTCGACTTTCACGGCGGCATCCAACGAGATAACGCTTGATGTGCTTCCCGTCTACGGACCGGGTCTCGAGCCCGACGGGACCACGGATTCACCCTCCATGTTGCGCGGGGCCTTCGGCGGCGAGACGGTCTATTTCCCGTTCAACCTCGCCAATAAGGGCAACACGGTCGACGCGTTCGATCTCGTTGTGGCCTCTCTGTCACCCTCTGATTTCGTGCCGTCATATTCCGCCGTTTATCTTGATGCAGACGGCGACAGCGTCGTCGACGGCGGTGAGCGAATCGTCACGCAGGTCGGGCCCATGGCCGCCGGTGACAGCGTTTCGCTGATTCTCGCAGCCGGACTTCCGGTCGGGCTTTACGGTGGGGAAACAGCCCACTTAGATCTACAGGCGCGGTCCGTCTCAGATCCATCAGCACTGGATGCTGGAAATGTCGTCCGTATTACCGCCAGAAACGATGCCATGATCGCGCTTTCGCTCGAGTCCGACGAGGACGAGGTGATGCCGGGTGAGGAGATCACCTACACGATCAATTTCAGCAACACGGGAGACCGCCAGGCGACGGATGTCGTTATCAGCGACTACGTGGACTATTCCGGGATTGGCCTGGGAACCGTGTTCTTGCCGGGATCGGTAGGTCATTCGCCTCCAGGTGCAATCGAATACTACGATGCCGGGGCGGGCATGTGGGTGGACGTGGCCCCGGCTCCCGAGAACGTCAAGGGCGTGCGGATTATCCTCGAGGCCCTGCCGCCCGGGATGGGCGGGTATCTCTCGTTCAGAGTGCGGGTTAGGGATGACCGTGATATGGGGGAGATCCTCAATTCGGCCGCCGCCGACTACAGGGGAGGGGACCTCGAGCCCTACCAACTCGCTTCGAACGAGATAACCGTTCTGGTCGGCATGGTCAGCTCGCTTTCGATAGGCCCGGAGGGTAATCCGGCCGCGGAAAGCGGGACACCCGAGGATTGCGTCAGCGTCAGCCTCAACGGGAACGACACGACGTATACCTTCTGGCACGAGGTCCTCAACGCAGGAAACTACACGGATACGGTGCTGGCGGTGCTGCCGGATTCGACGGTCATACCGCAGGATTGGAACGCGTGGTTTGTCGACTCCACCGGCGCACCGATCAACGGGGTTCCCGGTTTTGCCGCCGTGCTCGGTCCTATCGCAAGGGACCGCTCGATGGTGGTGGGGCTGAGGTTCGGCGCCAGCCCCGACAGGTTCAGGTCGTTCGGGGGAAGGGATCTCGTTTTCGGAGTCGAGGTCCGTTCTCTCGTCGACGAGAATTCCCGTGACGGCGTGGCGGATGTTCTCTCGAAGACGGATCTGCCGCTGCTGTCCGTCAGGCAGTCGATCAGGGAGCCGGCCGCGATGGTCGGCGACGTCTTGAGCTATATCGTGACGGTCGAGAACCTGACAGAGGAGACCCGGATCGACAGCATCCGGGTTGTCGAGAACCTTTCGGCGGGCCTTGGGTTTGCCGGGGGCGGCGGAGCGCCCGACATCGAGGGCAACACCCTGATCTGGCGGATCGGGCATCTGGATCCAGGCGAGAAACACGAGATCGTCTTCAGGGCCAGGGTGAAGGCGGGGCAGGAATGGGGCAGGCTGTCGAGCCTGGCATGGGTCTACGGTGTTTCAGAGCTAGGGGAGCGGGCCTCCGACGGACCGGCCGTGGCGTCGGTCGGCATAGTAGAGGGGATATTCACGAGACGCGGGATCATATTCGGCGGCGTATTCTACGACAGCGACGGAGACGCGAACACCACAGGCGGAGAGCCGGGAGTACCCGGGATAAGGGTGTTCATAGAGGACGGCACGTATGCGGTCACGGATTCTGCGGGATTGTATTCCATACCGGGGATAGTCGAGGGCACCCATGTTGTCAGGGTTGACGCCTCCACCCTGCCCGACAGCCTGATCCCCGCGAATGCAGGGTATTTCGGGCTCGGAGTAAGTGGGGAGCTGATGATAGATCTTCCCGCCTCGGGTAACCGCCGGGCGGATTTTCTCCTGAAAAAGTCTGCTGCAATTCCTGAAGGGGAAACCTCCGCCGCACTCGGAGGTGACGTTCCGGCGGTTGCCCGCAAAGATACGTCAGTTGTGTTCGGTGAAGAGAACTTACCCGGGCCTGCCTCGGACGGCGTTGAGGGGGAGCCCGGCGGCGAGGCACCGGGAGACGGATATAACGCGTTCACGATAACCGATACGCATTTCATGCCAGGTGAGGCCACTCTGGAGGAGATACCCCTTCGGCAGCTCGCTGCGCTGGGTCTCTGGCTTAGGGAGCACCCGGGCTGGGAGCTCTCGGTCGTGGGGCACACGGACAGCATACCTATATGCACGGAGGAGTTCCCCTCCAACTTCGAACTGTCCCTGCATCGCGCCAGGGAGGTTTTCAGGATACTGAGGATGAACGGGATCGGAGAGGATCGGTTGGAGTACTCGGGCTCGGGATCCAGGGAGCCGGTGGCGACCAACGGCACGGCGGAGGGAAGGGCCAGGAACAGGAGAGTGGAGATAAGGGCAATCCCGCCGGTGGGCTACGTGAGGGGCGATCCTCATCTTAGCGAGGTTCTGAACGCGCCCGACACCACCGTATTCTCTCTCGCGGACGGTTCGGGATTGTGCTCGGAGGTTGTTCGACCCGAGGAGGGGCACGTCTTCTACCGCAGGGACGAGATCGATGTGGAGGTCGCCTCGCCCCTGACCGGCGAAGTGGAGCTGTACGTGAACAATGTCCCCGTGGGCATAGAGAAGATCGGCAAGAAGGAGGTTGATGTAGGGGCCGGGACCCTCACCCAGGTGTTCTACGGCGTCAAGATCAAGGTCGGCAGGAACGAGATCCTCGTCGTATGCAGGGACTTCGGCGGAAAGAAGAATATCTGCCGCAG
The DNA here is from genome assembly GCA_964422745.1 of uncultured bacterium. Lineage (GTDB taxonomy): Bacteria > Krumholzibacteriota > Krumholzibacteriia > Krumholzibacteriales > Krumholzibacteriaceae > CAYRCK01. Next base: position 8,382 of record CAYRCK010000010.1, on the reverse strand, counting down.
GAATGTCTATCTGGCCGGAAGGCCATCGGGGATAGTACCGGAGACCGAAACCGTTTCTGTGCCGGCCGACGGGAGGGAGCGGCCTGAGCTTGTGTTTCTCGTCAATGATGATGAGGGGCTGCCCGTGCGGGACGGGATATTCGCCGATGTCGATGGCTCCGGATTCCTGCTGGACGGGCTCGATGCCGATCCCTCCAAGCAGGGTGTTCAGGTACCGACCGGAAGCGGCCGCATCTCCATGTTGTTGCCTGCCTCGCGTGAAAAGATGCGTGAGAGGATACATGTGTCGATCGAAGGGATCACCGGAAGCTGCATCGTCGAATATACATCGCACATGCATAGCTGGTTCGTCATGGGATACGGAGAGGGTGAGCTGGGTTACAGCGACCTCGATGGGACCGGAAGCACGAACAACTCCATGGAACGTCACAGGAGCGGTGGGTATGCGGAGGGCAAGATCTCGCTGTACGGACAGGGAGAGGTTCGGGGAGGGCACCTCGTAACGTGCGCACTGGACTCCAGACCGGTCCGCGAGGACAGGCTTTTCAGGGAGATCGAGCCGGAGAAGTACTACCCGGTCTACGGAGACGCCAGCAGCCTCAAGTACAACGCGGTCTCCCGCAGCGGGACGTACCTCAGGCTCGATCATCGTGAGTACTCGGCGATGGTGGGAGACTTCCGCACCGGGTTCGGCGCTTCGGAGTTCTCGAGCTATCACAGGGCTTTCAACGGGATAACCGGATCCGCCAGGTTCGGCTCCGCAGGTTTCAAGGGATTCGTGACAAGAACGGACCAGATCACCTACCAGGAGGAGATACCGGCTGACGGAACCAGCGGATTCTACTTCCTCGAGCATTACCCGTTGATAAGGGCCAGTGAGAAGGTGCGGACGGAGATCAGGGACCGTTACAGGCCCGAGAAGGTGATCAGGGTGGAATACATGCAGCTCAACCGCGATTACGATATCAACTACATGGACGGAAGCATCCTGTTCAAGGAACCGGTCCCGGCCTCGGACGATAACCTGAATCCGGTCACGATAGTCGTGAGCTACGAGTGCAAGAACGGCAGCGGGCAGAATTTCATCTACGGCATGAGGGCGTCGGTCGAGGTGCGGGACAGCCTCAGGATAGGGGCGACGGCGATACTGGAGGAGGAGGGTGTGGAGAATTCATCGATCGTGGGACTGGACTTCTCCGCACTTGTGCACCGCGAGGTCGCGGTGGAGGGTGGGATTGCACAGAGCGAGAAATTCCTGCTCGGTTGCGGGAGCGCCTACCGCCTGAAGCTGCGCGGCAGGCACGGAACTCCTGTCTCATGGGCCGCATATTACAGGGAGATCGACGATAACTTCTTCAATCCTTCGTTCACCGGGGGAAAGACCGAGCTAGGGAGCAGGAAGCTCGGCGCGGATGTCGATTGGAGGATAACCAGGGCGTTCTCCGTCAACGCAAGGGGATTCCGTCATAGGCTGCGCGAACGTAACGAGCTCAAGGAGCACATCGCCTTGACAGGCGAATGCAGGACCAAGGCGCTCAGCGGGGAGATCGGGTTCGCCGGCAGCTCGGAAAGCGATACCAGGGACGGCGATCACTCGTCGACACTGCTTCTGGCGGCGCTCGGGGCCGAGAGGGGGCGAACCGGGGGAAGGCTGGAGTGGGACCAGATACTTTCCGGAGAGGAGACCCAGGAGTTCCCGAACAGGTTGAAGGCCGAGCTGTCGAGGGGGCTGTGGGCGAACGTGAGAGCGAGCTTGAGACATGAATACAGGACCGGGAAGAGGACGGGAACGAGGCACTTCACCCAGATCGGTCTGGAATCGAAGCTCGGTGAGAACCTGAATATGTTCTCACGCTACAGCCTCGAGGGGGCGATGAGCGGGGAACGCGGCCAGGCGACTATAGGGCTTAAGAACAGGTTCAAGGTATCCGAGGATCTGACGGCGACATTCGCCGCTGAAAAGCTCGCCACGGTCAGTGGAGAGACGGCGAACGACTTCCTGTCATTCGCGGCTGGTGGGCTCTATACGCCCGGGTTGAAGGATTACCGGGTCAAGGGAGATTACGAGATCAGCCTGCAACCGGACAGGCGTAAGCACCTGGCGGCCGTTGCGGGGATCAAGAGGATGAGCGACCGCTGGGCGGCGATGATCAGGGGAGACCTGTGGTTCTCGGACGAGAAGGTCGGTAACGACCGTGTCAAGGGGGGCTCGATGATCGGCCTGTCGCTGAGGCCGGAGGCCGCCGGGCCGCTGACTCTTCTCGGTCTCTTGAGGATGGACTACGAGAGGAACAGCCCGGCCCACCCGGCCGCGGTCGACAAGGAATTCATTACTTCCATCGAGGCGAACTACGCGGTCGGCGGTAGATGGGAGCTGGAGGGCAAATTCGCTTGCAGGTTCGTGAGGAACATGTTCAAGGGATACTCCGCTGACGCGACGACATTCCTCTACCAGGGCCAGCTTATAAGGATAATACGGGGCAGGTGGGACGTGGGACTCACCGGCAGGATCGTTCATCAGCAGGAGACACGCACCGTGCGCTACGGGGGCGGGCTAGAGGCCGGCAGGCTGATGGCGGAGAACCTCTGGCTCGGCATCGGGTACGATTTCGGCGGGCATTCTGACTCGGATGCGGATATAAATGACTTCACGCGCAGCGGTTTCCACGTACGCCTGAGGTGGAAGTTCGACGAGAGGCTGATGAAGTACTTCCACGGCGAAGGGTAGGCATCAGGCGGGAGCGATGTTATGTGCGTATACAACTGTAAGAGTAGCCCCGGGAAGGCGGTTGAATCGTGATCGGAAGCTTTAGATCGGTCGCGGTCTTTGTGACCGCCGTGCTGTGGATATCACTTGCCGTCGGGGCGGGCGCGGGCGAGCTGGTCGACGGCGGCGGCTTCGAATCGGGCGGCTTCGCCGCGGCGTGGGTGCACAGCGGCGGCAATTACTTCGGAAGAACGAATCCCGCCTGGGCGGACCACGACGTTGTGCTCGATCTCCCGTTCAGCGGCAACTACTCGGCGCTTCTCGGATTCAAGTACACCGAACAGAGAAGGAACCGCTTCGGATTCATGTACCAGGATGTGACGATCCCCTCGAACATCTCGTCAGCGGTTCTCAGCTTCAAGTTCAGGCAGCAGGGATACGACGGGGCAAACTACGATCCATTTCTCGTCGATATACGTAATCCCGGCGGAGGTACACTGGCAACTGTCGTCGATTACTCATTCTCGGAATGGAACAACCAGTTCAAGGACAGCGGCTGGATCGACGACGACGGGATCGGCCACGCCGGATACGATATGATCTCCTATGAGGGCAGGACGGTCCGCCTCTACTTCCGCCAGGACAACAGCTGGGACAATCTGTACGAGACGTGGACATTCGTCGACGACGTTTCACTCGTATTCAGGAGGTGGATCGATCTCGCCGTTGACGGACACGGCGACGACATCTTCGGCGACTTGGGGACCGGTGACGGGGGCACGGCGGCGAGAAGCGGTGAGGCGGGAAACACGATAGACTACATGCTCGATATAGAGAACGAGGGACCCGACACGGACTCCTACACGCTGTCGATATCCATCCCCTCAGGCTGGTCCGCCGTTATAAGTTACGGTGGAAGCGATCACACGCTGCCGTGGACGACGCCGCCCATGGCTTCGGGGACGAGCATTCAGGCGACCGTGAGGCTCACCATCGCATCGGGCGAGAGCGACGGTGAGTACGAATCGATCCTCGATGCTGTTTCGACGAGCTACGGAAACCGTTTCGACAGCGTAAAGCTCGTCACGCTGGTCGTCCCCGCCTATCACCTCGCGGATCTGGCCATAGACGCAAACGGGGTGGGCGTGATAGATCCCCTCGGAGGCGGCGGCATCGCGTACAGGGAGGCCTTCCCGGATACCGAGGTCACCTTCTCGGTCGATCTCATGAACTCCGGATCCCGGGTGGATTCCTTCCTGGTCTGGTTTTCTCCGGCCTCACCGCTTTCGGCACGGATGGAAGAGGGGGCGATGATCCACTACGGGCCGTTCATCTCCGGTCATATCGACGCCGGCGGATCCTCGACCTATACGCTGAGGGTGACGGTGCCTTCGGGTATCGGCGGGGGCGATTACGCAACGACGGTTTTCGCCAGGTCCATGACCGATTCGCTCATGCAGGACGGCGTTCAGGGGGTCACCAGGGTGAATGCGCCGAAGGTCGATATAGTCATCTGCGGAAGCGGAGATGATGTGATAGATCCGACTGGATCGGGGCTCGGAGGCAGCAGCACTATAGCAGGCGTGCCGGGAAATACACTGTTCTATCCATTGATTCTTCAGAACGAGGGGGGTGTTGTAGACTCGTTCACCCTGGACTGGACCGCGCCGGGCGGCGGATGGTCGGCGACGATAATCGACGGCGTCGTGATTCACGGCTTCCCGTGGATTACACGGCCCTTCGAACCTTTCAGCGAGAGGAGCTACGTGCTCGCCGTGACCATTCCGGGGGGCGCTTCATATGATACGTACATCTCCATTCTCGACGCCGTCTCGATGGCGGACGGCTCGATATCCGAAAGCGTGACGGCCGGGATCACGGTCAGCTCGCAAAACGAGACGGACCTGCTGATAGACGGCAGCGGCGACGACACATACGGCCCGCTCGGAACCGGCCTGGGCGGCAGTTCGATACAGACTGCAAATCCAGGCGATACGGTAACCTTCACTATAGAGGTACAGAACGAAAGCGGAGAGGATCTGTTCGATCTCATGTGGAACACGCCGAGCGGCTGGGAGGTTGTCATCGGCGATTCCACATCGACGATGATGGGTGTCACAAGCGGGTATTACACTCTCGAGGTGCGAATACCCCAGTCATGCCCCGGCGGGACGTTCGATGTCATTATTGACGGACAGAAGACCAATAAAAAATTTCTCGTGGACAGCGTGAGGGGCCGGATCCTTGTAAGCTTCCCCTGCATAGTGGATGCATTGATCGATGGAGACGGTGACGAGGTCTTCGGGACACCGGGGGCCGGTGACGGAGGACACTCGCAGCAGAACACCCTCGGCGGAAGAACGGTGAACTTCACTATCGAGCTCCAGAACCAGGGAGGGGATGCCGAGAGCTATACGGTCGATTGGAACGGATTTGCGGGGTGGACGGCAACGCTCGAGAGCTCGCCGCCGCCGCACACGACATCGGCGATTCCAGCGGGTTCGTCGGGGCTTCTCGTGTTCGAGGTCGTCATCCCGTCGTCGGCTGCCGAGGGCGACTATGATTTCATAATCGACGTGGCTTCCACCGCAGATCCGGGTAATGTCGAGAGCGTCACGGCTCGGATTCATGTGCACGCGCCGCCCCAGGTCGACCTGATTATCGAGGGGGACGGGGCATTCGACACGGCACCGAGCGGTACGGGCGAAGGCGGGAAGGCCTTGATATTCGGAGATCCCGGTGTGATGGTCACGGCGGTGCTGGAGGTGCACAACCGGGGTGGTTTCCCCGACTCTTTCCTCGTGGATTGGGAGGATCCCGATGGATGGCCGTCAGGATCGGTTCTCATCTTCGACGGACTCGACGAGTGCAGCTCTCCTTTCGTCACGGAGCCGGTCGATCCTGGCGAATCCGTCTCGTTCATCGTCAGGGTTTACGTTCCCGCCGATGCGCGTCCCAGGAGCCGGGTCATAATGGACGCGGTCGCAATGTCCATGGATCTCGAGGACAGCATCCTCCTCGAGGTCGCAACAGGCGTGTTCTTTGTCGGTTGTGTGTTCAACGATCTGGACCACGACGGCAGTCTCGATCCCGGAGAGCCGGGGTGGGGCGGCGTGACGGTCACGCTTTCCGATCCCGGGGGCGGCATCGTCGCGAGTACCGGGGCCGACGGATCGTACTGCTTCGAAGTGGCCTCCGGAGGGCTCAGACAGGTTTTAGAGCTTACACCCTCCGGGATGATATCGCTCAGCCCTGACACGGTCACGGCGGGCCCGGCGTCGGCGGGGGATACCGTGACCGTCGATTTCGCGGATGTGGCCCTGCCGTCGATCTCACCGGGAAACGAGGCAAACGGCCCGGCGGGCGGCATAGTCGATCTGCCTCACATGGTAACGGCGGGAACGGCGGGGCAGGCGGTTCTGTTCGCAGCCGTCCCGGACGGATGGATCGCCTCGTATTACAAGGATAACAACGGGAACGGCCTCGTGGACGGATCGGATACGAGGCTCACGTCTGCGGACCTCGATCTTGATCCCGGAGTCCCCGGCAGGGATGTGGTGCGGTTGATAGTCCGGCTCTATATCCCCCCGCAGGCTCCCGGCGCTATGGTGGCCTGCGTTGCATTGACACTGGAGCAGACGCTCGGCTGTACATCCATAGTGGTCGGCGCGGGGGTTACGGATAAGGTGCTTGTTCTTGCCAATGCAAGCGGTATGCTCAGGCTCGTGAAGGAGGTCGATCTCGGCCGGGCACGCCCGGGCGATACCGTGACATATACGATCGTATTTTCCAATCCCGGGATCGAGGGTGTCCGTGAAATCGAGATCACCGATCCCGTGTCGGAGTCGGTCGAGCTCGTAACCGGCGGCTTCGGGCCGGGACGGGATATAGCATGGATAAGCGGGTCGGGGACCGTCTACCTGACGGCCGATCCCGACGATGCGGACGAGGCGATGTACGATCCCTCCGAGAGGCTGCTGCGAATAGTGCTCTCCAGGCAGATCCCGTTCGTACTCGAGAGCGGAGAGAAGGGGCGGATCGTTTACATGGTGAGAATAAGATAGGTAGCGCGTGGGGATATCGTGCCGCGGCGCATGCTCGGAACTCACCCGTCAGTCCTCGAATCCGTCGGTGCTTCACGCGTCGGGCTCGAAAGGATCGACATGCACGAGGACGGCGGTGACCTCCGGGAACCGCTCCTTCACCCTCTGAGCCACACTGTCCGCTATCTCGTGCGACTCGCGGACCGTCATATCGGGATCCAGCTCTATATGGACCTCCATCCTGATCGAATCCGCATAGTACCTGCCCGTCAGGTCGTGGGAGCTCTTCACCCCCCGTATGCCGTTTACCTCTTCCCTCACACTGTCGAGGAACTCCGGGGAGGGGGAGGTGTCGATTATCTTGGATACCGATCCCCGCAGTATGTCGATTGAGATTTTCAGTATGAACAGGGAAACGACGATCGCGGCGGCGGAGTCCAGCGACCGTAGGGACGGCACGTATGAGGCGAGGGCCACACCGACCAGTGTCACTGCGGATGTCCACGAGTCAGAGCGGTGATGCCACGCGTTGGCGGTCATCGCCTCGCTTCCTATCCGTTTCCCGGTCCGGATCGTCACCTGGAATAGGACCTCCTTGGCGATTATCGAGATCGCGGCTATCAGGATCGTGTAGCGGTGTGGTGCGGTTGCTTCTCCGCGGTATATCGCGGTCACCGCTCCTATCCCTATACTCACGGCGGCCAGCAGGAGGATGGCCCCGACGCCGATCGTCGAGAGTGTCTCCACCTTGCCGTGACCGTAGGGATGGTTCTTGTCCTCCTTCTTGTCGAAGAAGTGAAGACCGATCAGCACGAGAATGTCGGTGAGAAGGTCGGATAGTGAATGTATGGCATCGGCGAGGAGCGCCTTGCTCCGACCGTAGATTCCACCCAGGAACTTCAGGACGGTCAGTAATACATTGACGAGCATGCCCGCCCAGGTCACTCTCTTTCCCTCGGCGATACCGTGGTGGTCGTGCATCTCTACGCCCTGACCTTTGTATTACCGCTTATTGACCCTCAAGAAGCATACCGGCCGTCGAATCCACTCCTGTACCCTGTGGATCGCAGCCGAGCTGAGTTTTTGCAGCGTTGCATTACGACAGGGGCCGCCCGCAGGGTTCCCATTTCTCTACCGCAGATAGACGACTTTCTTCGTCTGCTTTGACTTGCCCGTCTTCAGCCGCATGAAGTAAACACCGGATGTCACCGTCCTGCCGCCGTTATCCCTACCGGTCCATACCGTTCTGTATTCCCCCGCCTGCATTCTTTTCCGCTCTAGGGTCCTGATGAGCCTTCCGGACGTGTCGTAGATGCACAGCTCCACATCACATTCATCCGCAACCGAGTAAGCTATAGTGGTTACCCCGTTGAACGGATTCGGGTAGTTCTGCTTCAGAAGGTTCACGTACTTCGGAGGAACGGCTTCCTCATCTTCCTCGTATTCCTCGGCATCGTTGTAGTCCCTGACCGAGAAGAGGCTGTCGCTCCTATCCTCTCCTGTCAGCAGCACCGGATCGTATGCGACTATCGTGACGAGGCAGGAATCCGTGTACATGGAGGGGGCGACCCACTCGAAGAGCGAATCGTTGGGCTCGCCGTGCGCTATCAACACGAAATCGTCTCCACCGTT
>CAYRCK010000009.1:59584-79415 GCA_964422745.1 uncultured bacterium | reverse complement strand
AGAGTGTCTGTTAGTGTTTGGAAGGTTCTGTCCCAAAGTACTTGACGACCTACACCTTGGCTTTTCATGAAAAAAATATAAAAATTTTTGGGGACTCCCAGATCTCAGAATGCTGAGCGTATTATCGAGCTAACCATCTACGCGCGCCATTCCACCCCCTCCCCCCGGAACACTTCCCCTGGGGGTACCTTAGATTGAATTAACGCCTTATTGCCAGCATCCCATCTGAAGAATGATGTACAGGCTTTCCTGCTTTTACACCTCGATCGGCGCTCAATAGGCCTAAAACCGGCCTTTATAGCCCTTCTTAGAAGCAATCTATGAATAACACACAATTACTTAATAATTGTCCATACGGGGCCAGCGCAAGTTACAATAAATTATGGAGATAAATTCAACGGCATGTTGACCTATTGTTGACCTAAAAGATAAGCCTTCCGACATCGCTATAGAATGATTCTATAATACCTTGATAAACAATGAAATAAATGGTGGGCGAAGCAGGACTTGAACCTGCGGCCTCCTGCTTGTAAGGCAGGCGCTCTGACCAACTGAGCTATTCGCCCATGATGAAATCCTAGATGAGTGCGACTGGGACCAGGATGCAGTAGCCCAGTACCAGAAGGGCGGGAGCGAGCGAGATGGAGTTCTGGGCAAGAAAGATGTAGCCGGCCACTATCGATACCAGTCCCAGGCCGAGGATTATGCTCCTGTATTTCCGTATGATGCGCATCTGTACCGTCGTTCCCCTTTCCTGTCTGTGCTGAATTGGTACTATAAGATGATATCAACCCTATTTTATGTCAAGCACTTCGTTCATGCTGCCCGTTCTGTACCCCTCCAGGTCTACGGTAACATACTTGAAGCCGAGCTCCTTCAAACGTCCCAGCACCTCCGCCCTGACCGGGGCATCCAGCAGGCGGGCGATCTCATCCCGCGATGTTTCGATACGCGCTAGCGAGCCGTGATGCCTGAGCCGGCACGATCTGAAACCCAGCGAGGCCAGCAGCTCCTCTCCCTGCCCGATCTGCTCGAGCTTGTCCGGTGTGATAGCCTCATCGTAGGGGATCCTCGATGCGAGACATGCTCTGGCGGGCCTGTCCCAGGTCGCAAGCCCCCGGGCCTTCGAGAGCTCGCGTATCTCCCGTTTCTTAAAGCCCAGCTCCATCAGCGGGGAAAGGACACCCAGCTCCCTGAGCGCCCTTATACCGGGCCTGTAGTCATCCCTGTCTTCGAAGTTCGATGCTTCGATAACGGTCCTTATCCCAATCTCCCCTGCCCTCTCGATGATCATGGAGAAGAGACTCTTCTTGCAAATGTAGCATCTGTCCGGGGGATTATGCCCGAAGGTCTCGATGAAGTCCCACCCGGCTTCGATGACCTCCAGCTCGACGCCGATGCCAGCCGCCGATTCCGAGGCCTCCCCGATCTCACCGCTCGTGGCCAGAGGCGACGAGACGGTCAGCGCCACGGCCCCGTCTCCGAGAATCCCGGCCGCCACGCTCAACAGGTAAGACGAATCAGCACCGCCGGAGAAGGCGACGGCCAGCCTGTCGTAACGGGCGATGTACTCCTTGAGCGACTTCTCCTTGTTTACGAGCTCGTCATCCAGGGCCATAACGATTATCTCTCTATGAAATTATCACCGTTGTCGTCATCATCGATCGGCAGGCCTCCCGATTTGATGAGCCTGACAGCCCTCAGATGCTCGGCCTGCGTCCTGCTGAACCTGTGCCCACCGGAACCGTCCGCAACGAAATACATATCCCGGCACCCCGTAAGGGGCGATACAGCAGCCGTCAGGGCCGCCTTCCCGGGGCTGCATATGGGACCGGGAGGCAGCCCGCTGATCCTGTACGTGTTGTAAGGCGAATCCACCTCCAGATCCTTGAAGTACAGCTCCCTCCTCACTCCACCCAACGCGTAGGCCACTGTAGGGTCGGCCTGGAGCCTCCACCCCATCCTAAGCCTGTTATGATATACGGCCGATATGCGGGGCATCTCCGAGTCCAGCACGGCCTCTCCCTGAATGATCGATGCGAGTGTGACCGCTTCGTTCTCCGACAATCCAAGGGAATCCGCCCTGCTCCTGAGATCGCCGTCGAAAACCTCGTAAAAGCGGCCTACCATGCCCTCGATCGCCGTCTGCGCCTCGAGCGGCCATGCGAAGAGGTACGTATCGGGGAAAAGATACCCCTCGATTGTTGGAGATCTAACACCGAGATTACCGGCTAACGCCCCGTCCGTCACGGCATCCATGAAGAGCACCGAATCCAAGCCGGCCGCCCTCTCCAGGACCGCCGCGATCTCCTTGAGCATGAGTCCCTCGGGGATCACCACCTTCATGTAGTCCACGTCCCCGTCGACGAGCCTGCGCAGGATCACGGCCACGGGCTCGCCCCGGCGGAATATGTATCTGCCGGTCTTTATGCTCCTCTCGCGCCGGGTGAGGTAGGCCGCCCATCTGAACATGCCCGGCTGCTCGAGCACGCCTCTATCCGCCAGAAGGGTCTTGATCTGCTCGAACGAGGCTCCCTTGGGCACGAGCACCTCGACCGACCCGAACGGCGCATTCCCGCCCGCCCCGTGGTACACGAGACCGATGTGGATCACGACAACGATCAACAGCGATAAGGCGATAACCAGAAAAGCGGAAAATCTCCGCATCAACTTCCCCTTTCATCGAGGTAGGATTGCAGCAGAAGCGAGGCCGCCATCCTGTCGACATCTCCCCGGTCGCGTATACGGCCGCCCTGCCTTAGTATCCGCTCGCCCTCGAGGCTCGTCATCCTCTCGTCACGCATCTCGACCTCGACACCCAGCTCGCCGGAAATTCTATCCGCGAGGCGCCGCGATCTCCCCGTGCCCTCTATAGCCTTACCCGCCATTGACAGCGGCATTCCCACGACTACGACCCGAACACCGTATTGTTCAATTAAATTCCGGAGGTGATCTATCAGCCCTATGCCCCTGCCGGCCACGAAGGTCTCAAGCCCCTGGGCGGTCACCCCGAGCGGATCGCTTATCGCGAGGCCGGTTCTCTTCGTCCCCGGGTCGATCCCCAGAACTCGCGGCCGGTCTTCTCTAGGCCCGTTCACTGCCGAGACTTCATTCCCTCCGTTTCAAGACGAGAACAGTCAGATCATCGCGGGCCCCACGATGATAAGCGAACGAGTTGACATTTTCCACTATTGATTCCTTGATATCGTCGGCGCAGCATCCCTGCAGCGATGATAGCAGCGAGTACAGCCTCTGCTCACCGTAAAGCTCTCCCTCCCTGTTCTCCGCCTCTATAACGCCGTCAGTAATAACGACAAGCGTATCGCTCGGCTTGAGCTTGAGCTTTTTCTTCTCGTACTTGAAACCCGGTTTGACACCCAGGATCAATCCGCTGTAATCGAGCACCTCGACTTCCGCGTCGCTCCTTACGACAACGGGGAAGAAATGGCCCGCGTTGGTATAGACGATCTCGTGGTTCCGCAGATCGAGGCATCCGTAGAACAGTGTGGCGAACTTGTCGGAAGCCGTGTTTTCATACATCACATCGTTCAACCGTCCCACTACACCTACGGGGTCATCCATCCTGTCCATGGTCGCCCTCAGGCTCGCCTGGAGCGACGCCATCAGCAGGGATGCGGGAACCCCCTTTCCGGAAACGTCGGCCACGGCGAAGGCCAGATGCGAATTGCTGCTTATGAAATCGTAGTAGTCCCCCCCAACCTGCTTGCTCGACAAGCTGAGCGCCGACACGTCGTAACCCTCCAATTGAGGCGCTGATGACGGCAGGAGATTGAGTTGAATGGAGCGCGCGATATTCAGCTCTTCCTCGAGAACCTTCTTCTCCACGACCTCCTCGAGCAGCTCCATCCTGGAAAGCGAGGCCGATATCTGGGAGGCGAGCATGGAAAGCAACGCCTGCTCTTCGGCCGAGTAGCCGCCGTGCTGGACCCGCGGTCCCAGCAGAAGCACGGCCACGCATTCACCGTCGCGCATGACGGGCACTATGAGCTCGAACCTGGCGAAGCGCCTCACAATATCGGGCAGGGCCTCGACGGCCTCCATGATCGCCTTCCTCCCGGGACGGAAGAGCACCCTTGTCCTCAGGTTGAGAAAATCCATCGCCTCCATGAAATCGAGCCGTACCATGGGCTCGCCGACCTGCCCCAGGACCTCTATGACCCTCTTGGCGTATATGTCCTCATCCTGGTTCCCGAGCACCTCGGAGGCGAAGACCAGCTCGACCTCCTCGGCCCGGAAGACCTTCGACAGCGATTCCTTGATCTTTCCGGTCATGCTCTCCACTTCCACCATAGAGAGAAGGTCCCCGCTCAAATCCCTGATCCTCACCCGGGGCGTGCGCTCCTCCCTGCTCAGCAGGTTCTCCATCCAATCCTCGAGCCTGCTCAGCACCGGCTGGAGCACTATGATGAATAGTATTATGAGACCGGTCTCGAGGATCTCGATCCCCTCGCCGGAAAAACGAGAGAAGAAAGCTATTACCTGTTTCACTACAAGAAGGTAGATCGAGGCGAAAACCAGCACCGCCGCGCCGTAGAAGATACCCTTTCTTGCGATGAGACGCATATCGAGGAACTGATACCGTACGATGGCGAACGCTATGGATCCGCCTCCGAGGATAAGCGAGGCGTTTATGAACCCGATCGCCATATCGCCCTCGACCTCCCAATCGGAGAACACCGGTATCAGCCGCGCAAACGAGTATGTCAGTATGCAAAGCCCCAGGCCTATGACCACGACCTTCATCTGCCTGCGCACCCTGGGCGGGAGTTCGAGCCGGATGGATTTACCCAGCAGTACAAGAGAAAATGCGGCGTAAGAGATGTTAACCAGCGAAAAGAGCTGTAGGTGAGCTTTGAACAGGAGATCGAGAAATATCGTAAGCCCGTTCGCCAGGTTCTCCATTGCCGTAGCGGCGACACCGGGCGGCACGGGGATGTTCGTCAGCGGGTGAAACACCCTCGCCGGTTCCACTGTGTCTATCAGGAAGATGATCAGTATGAGATGGAATAGATGCGGCACGAATAGCAGAACCGCATATCTCTTTATGTAGGGCCATATCCTCTGCGCCCTGGGATGGACGAGGGCGAAAAGCACGAGGGAGGGAAAGAAGAACTCCCACGTGTAGTCGAAGCTCGCGACAAGGTTCTTGAAGAGATATGTGCCCTCCCTAAGATTTTGCTGGAGAAATACGCTTATCGCGCCGAGAATGGGGCCGAATCCCGCGAAGAACAGGACGAGCGAGGTGGACCAGTTGACAATGCTCCTGACGGAATGGCGCAGAATCGTAACGGCAAGAAACAGGATGATGGCGCCGCATACGAAATAGAACGATGCAAGAAATGCCGAGGGATCCATCGCTTTTTACTCCATATCCGCCATTTTAGAGAGTCCCAGCCCGGCAGCCGTAATCATTAACCGAATAGTATGTACATTAAATTTACGAACACCGGGAGGCCAAAGTTCCCTCAATTAAAAGCCGCGGGGAATAACGTAGAGCCAGCTCAATTACTCCTGCCGTTGCCTTTGTTGAGCATTTTTTCCAGTGTGACCTTCATGCCAGCGGAATCCGGAAGGTTCTCGAAGGAAAGGGAATCCATCATATTCTGCATTATGAATATTCCCCTCCCGCGCTGCTTGCTGACATCCGTGGGATCGGGAATATGCTCGAGGTAGTCCTCGAAATTAAAACCCGCCCCGTGATCCTGAACCTCGATCACGAGTCGGTCGGGCCGCATAGTCAATATCACCTTGACATCTTTTTCGGGACAGCATTTGTTCCCGTGTTCGAGAGCGTTCGTGCAGGCCTCAATCACCGAAATCGAAATCTTGTTGATCGCCTCGTCGCTGAAATCCATATCCTCCGCGAACTCCCCGCATACAAGATCGATCAAGTTCAGGTATTTATAGTCACTCGGGAATCTTACTGAGATACTTTCAGCCATTTGGCCTGTATGCCCTCCTCCCTCAACCATGTTAGGGCTATTCCAATTCGAAGCTCTCAACCGCTTCATCCTCGTTGTCGTAACATTCGAAGATCAGGTTCAGCTTCGTTACGTAGAGTATGCTTCTGATCTTCTCTGAAACGTGCAGCAGCTTCATATCCCCCCCGTTCCTCCTCAGCGTCGTGTAACCGGTTATGAGGATCCCGACACCCGTACTGTTAATACGTTTCACTTCCCGAAGGTTCGATACAACCCTTGTACTGCCCTTTTCGATCAGATCGCTGATTATCCTCTTGAAATTATCAGCATCCGGACCGCCCATAAGCTTACCAGAGAGATCGAGAATGACAACACCTTCTTTTACCCTCTGCGCGAATTTCAAGCGATTCCTCCGGTGGCGGAGGGCGGATCCGCCCTGAATCGTCTCAACTGGCGGCCTCTCTCGATCTTACATCGCCGGGCCGGCTGCTATCGGTCCTTCAGCGCATCGAGCACCCTCTGAAAGTCATCCGGAAGGGGCGACCGAAATGTAACCCTTTCCTCCCGCCCGGGATGGAAAAAGGAAAGTTCCCCTGCATGCAGAGCCTGCCGGTCGATCAGATCGAGTGCCTCTCTCGCCCTCTCGATCCCCTTCACGGACAGCGCTCCCTTTCTAATCCTTCTACCGCCATATACAGGGTCGCCCAGAACGGGATGTCCGATGTCGGAAACGTGAACCCTTATCTGATGGGTTCTCCCCGTCCCGAGCTTGAGCTTAATATACTGGAAAGGCTCAAATGTGTCTAGAACATAGTAAGATGTGACCGCCTTCTTCCCGCCCGATGAGACAACGGCCATCTTCTTCCTGTCCTGCGCGGACCTGCCTATAGGACGCTCGATCGTTCCGGACCGCTCAGGCATCTCGCCCCAAACGAGGGCGAAATAGATCCTATCCACAGTGCGCTCCATGAGCTGCCTGCTGAGCGCCAGGTGGGTCCTGTCGTTCTTGGCGACTACGAGCAGGCCCGACGTGTCCTTGTCCAGCCTGTGCACTATCCCGGGCCGCATTATACCCCCGATACCCGATAGGTTATCGCAGTGCGAGAGAAGTGCGTGGACGAGCGTACCGCTCTCATGCCCCGGAGAGGGATGGACAACCATGCCCGGATCTTTATTGATGACGGCAAGATCGCCGTCCTCGTAGACTATATCGACGGGTATGTCCTCGGGTGCGAGCTCCAGAGGCCGTGGCGGTGTGAGCGACAGTTCGACCTGCCTGCCGAAACGGACCTTCCTGGACGGCTTGGTCACCGTAGCGCCGTCCATGCGCACGTCACCGTCATGGACCGCTCTCTGGATCCTCGTCCTCGACAGCTCCGGTATCTGCTCACAGAGATAGGTATCGACACGTTCGCCGTCATCGTTCTCATCGACGAGGAATGTGAATTTCTCATGCATGGCGTTACTAATTCAAGTGGATTTGCTCGATGTGAGATTCAGCCGCTCGTCCTCCTGCCCGTGACCGGTCGTACCTGTGGCGGCGGCGCTGCCACCGTGGCCCGAAACAACTCCATCACCGCCGGTGGAAGCCACCTTCTTCCCCTCCCGGTCCGGAGAATACGTCAAGAAGCCGAGGATCAGCAATACCGCACCCACCGTGACGGCTATATCGGCCACGTTGTAAGTGGGCCATCTGTAACTGCCTATCCCCATGTCGATGAAATCAACGACCGTCCCCGAGGCCACCCTGTCTATGAGGTTCCCGAAAGCGCCCCCCAGGATGAGCCCGATATAGACCCGCTTGGAGGTCGGAGCGTACCTCATCCTGTACGCGAAGAGTATCAGTACCGCAATGGAAATGATCGTAATCACAAGAAGAAACGCTCTCGATCCCGACAGGATCCCGAACACGGCCCCGGGATTCCTGCTGAGCGAGATGCGCAGGTACCCGTTGATCAGGTCCGTACCCCCGCTGTACTCGTACATCTCCCAGATTATTCTTTTCGATGATTGATCAAGAATAACTATAAGAGCGGCTATCGTGAAGTAGAGCAATTCTCATAGCCCTTTCTGATTCTTCTCGTTCTCGCTCTGGCATTTGATGCATAGAACCGCGTTGGGAAGGGCTTCCAGCCTCTTCAACGATATCAGCTCGCCGCAGTCGCTGCACTTCCCGTACTCCTTGCTGTCGATCCGCCTCAGCGCCTCGTCGAGAGCCCGGAGCAGCTGGCCCTCCTTGCTGGCGTAGTACAGGTTCTTCTCCTGTTCCATGTAGTCGGTACCCAGATCGGCCAGGTGGTTCGAATAGGCATGCTTGGACCCGTCCCCGTCGGCATAGGACGAATTAATGGATTCATGAATCTTCCCTAGATCTATCAGTATCCTCTCGCGTTCCTGTATTATCTTCTTCTTGTAGTGATCGAGTTCCCTCTTCGTCAATCTCGTTTTCTTTCTCTTCTTCGTTGGCATTTGAATCTCTCCTGATTATGGCTGCGCGATCAATTCTTCCTCATCCAAAGCTCAACCTTGTGCTCGTCCAAATCGAAAACCGTTTTGAAATCCCAGCTCTTCTCACCCTCTTCGAGACTGCCCGAGAGGGTCTCGTTACATATATGTTCGCCGAAAGAATCGAAAACTTCAATCATCTCTTCGGATGTTCTGTACGAAAGATCGATTCTGTCGCTTACCTCGAGTCCGGATTCCTTCCGGAAGTTCTGTATACGGTTCACCAGCTCCCTCGCCATCCCCTCCCTGATGAGCTCCGGGGTCAGCCGGGCGTCCAGTATCACCGTGAATTCCGCTTCTGTTTCTGAGACA
The DNA here is from genome assembly GCA_964422745.1 of uncultured bacterium. Taxonomy (GTDB): domain Bacteria; phylum Krumholzibacteriota; class Krumholzibacteriia; order Krumholzibacteriales; family Krumholzibacteriaceae; genus CAYRCK01. The sequence continues at coordinate 70,656 of CAYRCK010000009.1, read as the reverse complement.
AATCCTTCCGCTGTTTGTTGCAGGATTTGTACCTCTTCCTTCTTTATAACCTCTTTTTTCCCAGCAATTTTAACGGCGATCTCCCCTTTATCCATCAGCGACCCGACCTCCGACGAACCAAGGTCCGCCAGGATGCCGGCCGCCTCCTTCATCCCCCCGCCCAGCCTCTTGCCCAGAACGGCGTAATCCGGTTTAATATTATAAGTTATGTAATCGGCCGTCGATTCCAGCCGTGATATCTTCTTTACGTTCAATTCGTCCCGTACAAGAGAGACCATCTCGTCGTCATCCAGCCATGCGGTCTCATCGTTGTAAGGGCTGTATACGAACATCTCCACCAGGGGCGTCCGGACCTTTATTCCGGCCCTGTTCCTGGCCGCCCGGCCTACCGAAGCCGCCTTCAAAACACCTCTCATGCCGCGCTCGAGCTCTTCGTCGATCGCGCCACCGTCTGATACGGGATAATTCTCCAGGTGAACGCTCCTGCCGTCGCCCTCCCCTTCGCCGATTGCATGAAGTCTCAGGAAGATCGCATCGCTCAGGAACGGGATGAACGGCGCAGTCAGCAGGGAGATCCCCTCGAGAACCCTGAAGAATGTCTCGTATGCCGCCACCTTGTCGCCGCTCATCTCGTTCTTCCAGAAACGGCGCCGGCATCGCCGCAGGTACCAGTTGCTCAGCTCGTCTATCACGAACGACTGGATCAGCCTGGCGGCCCTCGCGAGCTCGTAGCTCTCCATGGCCTCCGTTACGTCATTCACAGTCGAGTCGAACCGCGACAGTATCCATCGGTCGATGGGATTGATCCCGCGCATGTCACCGGTCGGAGAAAAACCGTCGATATCGGCGTAGAGCGCGAAGAAGTTGTAGAGGTTGCGGAGCGTGCCCAGGAACTTGTTGGCCACATCCTTCAGGGCTGACGTATCAAACCTCTTCGGCATGTAAGGCGCTCCGCTGGTCAAGAGATACCAGCGGAGGGCGTCGGCCCCTTCGCTCTTGAGAATGTCGCTCGCCAAGACCGCATTACCCCTGGATTTACTCATCTTACGCCCCTCGGCGTCGAGTATCAAGCCGTGCGGGAGAACACGCCGATAGGGGCTCTGCTTCGTCAGAAAGGCTCCGATCACCAACAGCGAATAGAACCATCCGCGCGACTGTTCCACACCTTCACTTATGAAGTCTGCGGGATACTGCGTTTTGAACACATCGATATTCTCGATCGGATAGTGGTACTGCGAGAACGGCATCGAGCCTGAATCGAACCAGCAGTCTATAACCTCGGGTGTCCGGGTCATCTTGCCTCCGCACTCGGGGCATCCGACATCAAGCTCGTCGATGAACGGCTTGTGCAGATCGTACTCCTGCGGAAACTCCTCGCTGATCGATTTCAGCTCGTTCACGTCACCGATGCAGTATCTCTCGCCGCATGAATCACAAGTCCAGATGTTGAGCGGCGTCCCCCAGTAACGCTCCCGGCTGAGCGCCCAGTCCACGTTCCCCTCGAGCCACCTCGTGAAGCGGTTCTCGCCCACTTCGGGGGGGTACCACTCGATCTTCGAATTCGCCTCCAGCAGAAGGTCCTTGAACGCCGTAGTTTTTATGTACCATGAACGCCTCGCGTAGTATATGAGCGGAGCGTCGCATCTCCAGCAGAAGGGGTATGAATGGACGATCTCCTCGCTCCTGAACAGTATGCCCCTGCTGTCGAGGTCTGCAATGATCTCGGGGTCCGCATCCTTGATGAACCTGCCCGCCCAGGGTGTCACCTCATCGGAAAACCTTCCCTGCGGCGTGACGGGCTGTATGAACGGCAACCCCTCTTCCCTTCCCGCATTGTAATCATCGTCCCCGAATGCGGGTGCCATGTGGACGATCCCGGTCCCCTCCGTCAGCGTCACGAAATCCGCCCCGATCACCCTGAAAGCACCCTCTGAGTCCTTGAAAAACGGGAAACAGGGCTCGTAATTCTTGCCGACGAGCTCGCTGCCCTTGAGTTTCCCCACAACATCCGCCTCCCCGCCGAGCACGTGCAGGAGCTCCTCCGCCAGGATGAGGGTTTCTCCCCCATGCCGTACGTGCACGTAGTCATAGCTTGGACCTACGGCAAGGGCGACGTTCGATATCAGGGTCCACGGCGTCGTCGTCCAGACCAGGAAATATGCGTCCTCGCCTGTGATCTTGAGCTTGATGAATATCGAGGGATCGGAGACGTCCTTGTAACCCTGCGATACCTCGTGGCTCGAAAGCGCCGTTCCGCAGCGCGGACAGTAAGGTACTATCTTGTGTCCCTCGTATAGCATGTCCTGATCCCAGAACTGCTTGAGGATCCACCAAACGGATTCTATGTACTCGTTCGTGCATGTTATGTACGGATCGTTCAGATCGAGCCAGTAGCCGAGGTGCCTCGTGAACTCGTGCCATTCATCGAGGTATTTGAAGACGCTCTTTCGGCACTCTCTGTTGAAGCTGGCTATGCCGTGCTTCTCGATCTGGTCCTTTCCATCGAGTCCGAGCGCGTTCTCCACCTCGATCTCCACGGGAAGGCCGTGCGTGTCCCAGCCGGCTTTGCGGACCACCCTGAAACCGCGCATCGTCTTGTACCGGCAGATGATATCCTTGATAGACCTGGACATTGCGTGGTGAACGCCCGGCCGCCCGTTCGCTGTGGGCGGCCCCTCGAAGAACACGAAGTTGTTGTCCTCGGGCCGCACCTCGACGCTGCGCCCGAATACGTCGTGCTCCTCCCAGTAGCCCAGGACCTCGCCCTCGGTCTCCAGCGCGAGATAATGCGGCGGGAGCTTGCTGTATCTCTTCTTTGTCTTTTGCTCTTCGGTCATTATCCGATCCTGCCGGTTCACATCGAATACCATACGATCATCATTGCCCGGTCCGGGCGAATACACCGCCCGGCAATCCATCTAATACATTGTTAACCGGGTATGAAAATGCAAGCTACTTCTTATACAGGAATATAACCGCCATGTCAAGCAGGATTGCCAAAACACGCCGGCTCAGACCTTTCGCAGGAACGCCTCTAGAAGCCTGCGGAGCTTGACCTCTCCCCTCTTTGCCGTGGCCAGTATATCCGCTATGTTCACGGGTTCGAGGCAATCCGGGAGGGCCTGGTCGGTCACGACGGAGAGGCCGAGCACCTTCATGCCTCCATGCACCGCCGCTATCGTCTCCGGGACCATGGACATACCTACGATATCGGCTCCGATCAGCCTCAGGAAACGGTACTCCGCAGCCGTTTCGAGGCTGGGGCCCGGCAACGCCGCCAGCACGCCTCTTCTCAGCGGGATCTTGAGCGAAAGGGCTGTCTCCTCCAACAGGGATATATACTTTCGGTTGTAGGGCTCGCTCATGTCAGGGAAGCGCGGTCCCATCCTGCCGTCATTGGGACCTATGAGGGGGTTGTCACCCATCAGGTTGATATGATCCGTCACCGCGACGAGGTCCCCTTTCCCGATCAGCGGGTTCATGGCTCCCACAGCCGATGTTAGTACGAGAGAGCGGGCGCCCAGTGCCCTGATCACCCTTACGGGAAAGGTCACCTCCTTCATCGTGTACCCCTCGTAGTAGTGCACCCTTCCCTCCATAACGGCCACCTTCTTGCCTGCCAGCTCCCCTACTATCAGATTGCCCGCGTGAAGCCCCTTAACAGTGGAGACGGGGAAATTGGGGATTTCGCTGTAGGGGATGACGGTGCGGCGCGACACCTTCTTCGCCAATCCTCCGAGACCGCTTCCGAGAACGATGCCGAACGACGGCCTGACCTTCGCCCTGCTTCTGACAAACGAAGCACTCTCCCTTATCCGGTTGTATAGATCGGTCATCGTTCTCCCTTCCTTCTACCCCGTTCTCGGCGTTCTTATAAGTACTATACTGCGGACGACACCGTATCGCTCTTTGAATAATGCCATCTTCAGCCCGCGGGCGGCTGCCCCGGACCAGACACTTTATACATGGAATATCTTCGCCAGGCAAGTGGTATCTACGGCCGGCCCCCGCGGATCAGATATCCGGCAGATCGAGCAGGGCCTTCCTTATATCCGGCGGACCCGATACGGCCTTCAGGCGTGACCTCTCGCCGGCTTCCAAGCGCAGGCTTCCCCTTCCTGCACCCAGGCAGCCGGCGAGATATTTAAGTAGCTCCCTGTTGGCCGCTCCCTCGACCGGGCGGGCCGCGATCCTTACACGAAGCTCCCCGGCCGGATTCCAGCCGAGGAGCTCATTTCTCGGAGCGGAGGGTTGAAGGCGCACGCGAAACCCGATCCTCCCGTCCTTTCTATCCCTTATCTCCTTCATATATACATAAAGCGAATCTTACGTGCACCCGCTCCGTTGCCGCTGTCCCCGTCACTCCTTCCTGTCCCGCCCGAAATTCATCAGGTTCTTCCTGAGCTCGTCCATGGACCACGTGGATCCTGAGCGTTCTTCCTGCTCCTGCACCGATTCGCCCTGCCGGCCATCGACCGGCTGGGACGATCCCGGGGATCGATCGTCAACCGTATCCCCTTCCGATGATTGGGGGGCGGCCGGTGGGTTATGTTCCTGCTGCACACCGGGGGCTCCGGTTTCCGGGGCATCACCCTGAACCCTCACGGCTCCCTGCTCCATGCTCTGCCGCTCTGATGATCCATTCGTCAGGTTGGAGAGCGCCTCGTCCACCTCGCTCTCGCTCGGAGTTCCCTCTCCGATCTCCGCACCCCGACCGCCGTGGGCGATACTGTAGTTGCTCCAGTCGGTCTTCGCCTCGCGGACCTCGTAACCCTTCCAATTATCGCCCTGATGCACTGGATCGCCCATACCTGGTATCGCTCCGCCGCCGGTTCCCGCATCAACAATCGTCCCTACGTTCCCGCCACCACCTGCGTCAACCGCCTGTCCCGCGGTCGAAGGGCCGTTCATGCCCTTCTGAGGCGGCATTTGAGCACCGGGCTGCTGAGTGAACTGCTCCGGCTGCCGATCGGCGTTTCCATCTCCGCCCGGCGAATGCTCTCCGGATGTTCCCTGGGATACCGGGGCGCAACCCCCCGGTCCTCCCTCCATCCCGATACCCGGGTATACGCGCTCCTCTATGTTCTTGGCCACCTCGCGGCCCTCTTCGCTGTCTCTTTCGGCCCAACCTCCGCCCCCGGCACGGGCATCGCCCAGGGGCATCTCCGCCTGAGGAGTTTCGGAAAAGCCCGTCTGATTACGTTTCTGGGTTCGGATATCTTCGACGGCACCTATGGGTTCCACATCAAGGTGGGGGACCTCCTCGGCATTCGAGGCTGATTCCTGCCCGGGGCCTGCCGGGGCTGCACCCGCAGACGTCGGATCCATATCCCCCCCGCCGGCCGATGCATCCCGCTCCGTCCCCTCTGCGCCGCTCCAGTCAGGTCTCGGCATCGAGGGCCGCGGCTCCTCCTCCCGCTTTCTCTCGTCCCCCCAGGTCACCTTGTCCTGCGGGCCGTGCTTGAATTCCTCGGTGATATTCTCCCGGCTCATCCTCCTCGACGAGGATATAGCCTTCTTGGCGTCCTCCTCGACCAGCTTGCCGATCTCCTCGATCTCACGGTCCATCCCCTCGAAATCCTCCTCGAATCCGTCTATCACCTTGCCGTGGCTCTCGAGCAGCGTCTTGACGCGCGCCAGATAGTTATCCTTCTGCTTCTTCAGCTGTAGGATCTCCCGGCGCAGCTGAACCGTATGGGCGCGTATGGTCTCGGCTGCTTTTTCGGCCTCGATCTCCGCTTCACGAACGATGAGACTCGCCTCTCTGCGGGCGTTCTCCTTCGCCTCGCTCGTTACCCTCTCAGCCGTCAGAAGTGTATTTCTGAGATTCTTCTCTATATTCTTGTAATCCTTGAGGCGCTCCTCCAGCTCGACCATGTGTTCGCGCAGCTTTTTGTTGTCCGAGAGCACCGCTTCGTACTCCTCCGCAACGGTTGTTAGAAATGCATAGACCTCATCGGTGTCCAGCCCTCGCATGGTCCTGCGGAATTCCTGCTTCCTTATATCGAGAGGTGTAATCCTCATCGTCTCGCCTCCTGATTTCAAGCCGGGCCGATCCCCAGGCCGCTAGCGGCGCGGCTCGATGCCCTTCCTGCTCGTCCTTCTTTTACATAAACCCTCTAAATACCTACCTCGGCTCGGTGCCGATATTACCGCCAATTCCTCTTGATGGCAAAGGCAATCAACTGTAGCACGACGATCAGTATTATAGATGCCGGATCGAGTCTCCACTCCGGTAACAATCTACGGAGTGGAGCGAGAAGAAAATCAAATACCCTGTCGAGGGCTCTGAACACCCTGCCCTGCCCCCCGGCAGCCGTCAAGAATAGATAAACCATCAGTAAAAATGTGGCAACGTTTAAAAATGCAATTATCAGACCAACCGGATCAGTAATAAAATAACCCATAACTCATTAAAAAATATGGCATTCCATTTTTGCAGACCGATGGTCCGCCGTATCGGCCGCGGTGGTGGAGAACGAAGAGTCGATCATCTTTCCGCATGGTGGCCATTTTTTTGCCACGGCCCGTGCGCGTTCTCCGCCGCCCGGCTAGCCGGGGACACCGTCCGGAACACGGAACCTCCGGCTTCAGGCCGGGGGAGCTGCCACCCGGCTCTCAGCCTCTCTCCCCCAGGATAACCCTTCCGAGGCGCACCATCGTGGATCCCTCGGCAATCGCCACCTCGAAATCATCGGTCATGCCCATCGAGAGGTGTTCCATGAAGATCCCCTTGATATCCGCGGATTCGATCTCCTCCCGAAGGCGCCTCAGCCTTGCGAACGCTCCGGCCACCTCCTTCACGTCGTCGACCCATGGGGCGATGGTCATGAGCCCCCTGACCTTGATTCCGTCCATCTCCGCTATCGCGCCGCAGGTTTCGAGAACCTCTCCCGGACCCAGTCCGAATTTGGAATCCTCTCCGCTTGTGTTGACCTGCAGAAGAACGTCCGACACCATGCCCGCCTCGGCGCCGGCACGGCTCAAACGCGAGGCCAGCTTGAGAGAATCCACGGAATGTATCAGCTCGAACCTGCCCAGCGCCTTGTTGACCTTGTTCGTCTGAAGATGCCCCACGAGGTGCCACCTGCATTCCATCCGAACCTTGCCTGCCTTTTCGAGGAACTCCTGTATCCTGTTCTCACCCACGTCCATTACACCGGCGCCGACCACCGATTCGACCACCTCGGGGCCGAATGTCTTTGTCACCGCAACGACCGTCACCTCCGATGGATCGCGGCCGGCCCGCCGTGCGGCTGTGACTATGCGCTCATTCACCCTTTTCAGATTATCCGATATCGACATGCACAACTCCAATTTTGACGACTCGTGCCGTACGGCTTCTATCCTAATATCTGGCGTGCGAGAATTCAATCCCATTCGGGCGGCTGTGCCGACATGAAAATCGCTTGCAAAGCAGCGGCTTCAACCCTTAAAGTCATTGTCTATCTGGCAGATTCGATTGTCACAATGGAGAAAGGAAGCAAATGAGCGAGGAGAAGAAGGAGTTCAGGCCGTATGTTCCCGCCGATACCATCATGCCGGAGTTCACCTGGCGGGCCGTGATCCTGGGTTCGGTGCTCGGGCTGGTTTTCAGCGCCGTAACCGTCTATCTCGGCCTCAAGGTGGGCCTCACGGTAGCGGTGAATATACCGATCGCCATCATAGCCATGGCCTGGTTCGCGGGCCTAACCAAGATGAAGCTCGGAAAGCAGGCCACCGTCCTGGAGATAACGACCGTACAGACGACGGGAGCGGCGGGTGAATCCATAGCAGCTGGTATAATCTTCACGCTGCCCGCGCTGATATTCCTGGGATTCACACTGGACATCACCAAGGCCTTCGTCGTGGCGCTTGCCGGAGGCTCCCTCGGGGTTTGCTTCCTCATTCCGCTCAGACGTTATCTGATAGAACGCGAGCACGGGGTGCTCCCCTACCCCGAGGGGATCGCCTGCGCCGAGGTTATAAAGAGCGGCGAGAAGAGCGGCGCCCACGCGAGCGCCGTCTTCTGGGGGGCCGGGCTGGGCTTCCTGTACAAGTGCATGATGAGCATACTTCGCCTCTGGAGGGAGGCGCCGTTCTGGAGACCAGGCTTCTACAAGGGCTCGTCGCTCGTTGGCGAGGTCTCCCCGGAGCTTCTGGGCGTCGGGTACATAATCGGACCCAGAACGGCGAGCATCATGGTGGCCGGCGGGTTCATCTCATGGATGCTGCTCATTCCCATCATCAAGTTCTTCGGCTCCTCCATGCCGATAACGATCGATGAGGGAGGAGCCATGCTGAGCACGACCCTGGGCGAGCTCGATAACTACTCGATCATATGGAGCCGCTATGTCCGCTACATAGGCGCGGGAGCCGTGGTGGCGGGCGGTATCATAAACCTGGTGCGCGCGATGCCGACCATCATACACTCCTTCCGCGATTCCATAGCAGAGCTGCGCGGCGGCAAGGAAGCGGCGGGCAAGATCAGCAGGATATCGCGCGATCTCCCGATATCCTTCGTATTCGCCGGTATCGCGGTTGCATTCGTCGTAATCTACCTGCTTCTGAACTTCGTCATCCATCCCGGGCATCTCTTCGGCAATCTGATCGCCACACTGCTGATAATAGTATTCGGCTTCTTCTTCGCAACCGTATCATCGAGGCTCGTCGGCGAGATCGGAGTGTCATCCAATCCCACATCCGGCATGACGATAGCCACTCTCATGGCGACATCCCTTATCTTCCTGGGGGTAGGGTGGTCGGGCGGCATTTACACGGCGGTTGCTCTGATGATAGGCTCGGTGGTCTGCATCTGCGCATCCAACGCGGGCAACGTCGCCCAGGCCCTGAAGACCGGCTACCTGATGGGAGCGACACCGAGGAAACAGGAGTACGGCTACATAATAGGGGCCTTCACCGCGATCTTCCTCGTGGGACTTACCGTCATCATGCTCAACAACGCCTTCACCGAGGAAAGGGCCATCAGGAACCCCGCCTTCAGGGTGCCGCCCGAGGCTGTGAAGGAGATGGTGACGGAGCGGGAGGGCCGCGAGTACGAGGTCTACGGCATACCCGGCTCGGGCGAGAAGTACCTGATCAATACAAGCGACGCAGGGGACGTGATAAGGCTCGAGTCCGGCATCGGCTCGGCGAAGCTCCCCGCACCGCAGGCCAGGCTGATGGCCACGGTGATCGACGGTGTGCTGAACAGGCGCCTTCCGTGGATACTCATCATGATGGGGATATGCCTGACGATCGGTGTGGAGCTCTGCGGCGTAAAGGCGCTGGCGTTCGCGGTCGGGGTCTACCTGCCGCTGTCCACGACGATGCCGATATTCGTGGGCGGCGTCATCAAATGGGCCGTGGACAAGTTCACGCGCCGGGGCAAAACGGCGGAGGAGGAGTCAGGGCCGGGAATGCTGTTCAGCAGCGGACTGATAGCGGGAGGCGCTCTCGGCGGGCTGCTGTACGCCATCCTGGCTGGATTCGAGCTCGACGAGATCCTGGCCATAGGGCCCAGGATCCTGGGCGGTCTGACAGAATCGAGCTGGTTCGGTGTCCTCATCTTCGCGGCACTCTGCGCAGTGCTTATTAGAACCGCCACGAAAAAGTTGGAAGCCGATTAGGATCGCACGGCCGGTGAACGAAACGTGCCGACAGGATTTTAACAAGGAAGCCGGCCCCCGCTAGTGGGGGCCGGCTCTTCAAGCATCGGCAGCCGGCTTAGAATCGGACCGGCTCTCTCGAGGTGCACGCCGGGATCAATCGGCGTGGATGCGGATCAGCTCCATCTGCTCCTCCCCGCTCACAACGACCTGCCCGTCGAGCTTTATGAAGCAGTCTATCTCCGTACGCACGGCCATCTCACCGGCCAGATATATGCCCGGCTCGATCGAGAAGCATATCCCCGGTACCAGCCGCCGCTCATCCTTAGTCTCGAGGTTGTCTATGTGAACGCCGTTACCGTGGACCTCCTCGCCGATAGAATGCCCCGTCCTGTGTATGAAATAATCTCCGTAGCCGGCCTTCTTCACGACATTCCTGCACACGTCGTCCACTTCCCAGCCGTAACAAGGCTCGTTATCGGCAAAGCGTTTCCTTACGAAGTTCAGCGCCGCTATCCGTGCGTCCCGGACGACGTGGAATATCTCCCGGTACTTCTCCGGAGGATCGTCGCCCACGAATCCGCACCACGTGATGTCGTAGTAGATGGAACCGGGCTTCTTGAGCTTTCCCCAGAGGTCGATCAGGACCGTGTCACCCTTCTTGAACTCGTACGCCCCTTCCTGCACCGGCTCGAAATGTGGATCGGCCGGGTGATCGTTGATTCCGACGATCGGCACGTCGTCGCCGCAATCGATCCCCTCCTCGTCCATGCGTTTCAGGATGAACTTCATTATGTCGTACTCGGTGAGCCTGCGCCCGCCGCGCAGCGCCTCGCCGATCTCCGTGAAAGCCTCGTTCTTGATCCTTTGGATCTTATTCCCCGCCTCCACGTGGCTCTCGAATCCCTTTTCGTCTATTACCGCTTCGAACTGCTGAACCAGGTCGGCCGAGGAAACCACCTCGTGCCCGAAGCTGCGTATCAGCTCGAGCGTGCCCCCGTCGATGATCGAGACATAGGGTATGTTGTTGAACGGCGAATACTGCATGGCTATGGTCTTGGGATCTCCGAGGATCTCCCTCAGGGAAGAATGAAGCTGTTCCCATGGAAGGTAAACCATCTTCCTGCCTGGAAGAGAATCGAGCTTCGTCTGCTCCACGCTGTGCACGAGGCGAACCGGCTCACCATCGGTCGGAATGAAGTAGAACCAGCGCCGGGATGTCATCTTGTTATAATCGAGATCGAGGATCCTGTAGGCGAGATGGTCCCTGTTGTGAAAATCGTAGAGCAGCCAGCCGTCCACCCCTTTTTCCTTCAGAGCCTCCTGAATGGTTTTGATATCCATCTTATTCCTCCCCGTCGAATTCGAGCCGGCCGCAAAGCCCCGCCGCCCGGCATCGGACATCTTCAAAGATCCTATATACCGCCTTCCCGGCTCCACGCCCCATCGAGGACGCACATCCAAGGCTCCACGCCTCATCGAGGA
>CAYRCK010000009.1:17177-59484 GCA_964422745.1 uncultured bacterium | reverse complement strand
CCGGCTCCACGCCCCATCGAGGACGCACATCCAAGGCTCCACGCCTCATCGAGGATACACATCCAAGGCTCCACGCCTCATCGAGGACGCACATCCAAGGCTCCACGCCTCATCGAGGACACACATCCAAGGCTCCGTGCCCCCTCGGCGGCGGGACCGGACGACAAAAGCTATCACGTAGTAATCGATGCTGTCAAGAAATGGGGGGATACGGCAACCGGCGAGGGATAGAGGGCTCTCAGCACGAGGATCCTCATAAACGATATTCCCGTACATTAAGGCAAGCATCGCGATGATCTAGTATGCGCCGGCCACAAAGAGCGTGGCGTTCGCGAGAAGCTGCTGCGCCTCCGGATACGTCGTTGCATCCAGAAACTGATTGGGCGGGAAGATCACCACACCGGCGACGTTTCCGGCCGTATTCACCGCCACCCGGTTATTCCCGTTGATATCCGATGCAAGCAGCACACCCCAAGCGTTCAGCGGAGGATCGGGATCGATGGGATTATACGCGTATGTCAGGTTGAAGATATCGACACCGTTGAATATCGGATGAAGCGGGACGTCCACCGATTCCGCATCGATCCTCCCCGCCGCGGTCAGGGAAGCACCCGCCGGCTCGAACGGGCAGTATCCCTCCTCCATGATCCGGCCCTTGATCGCAAAATCATCGGGCAGCCCCGACGTGTAAAGACACGCCAAGCATACAACGACCCCTCCTCCCCCATCCACGTAGTCGGCGAGGATGTCCCCCACCGAATCCGCGTGGGTGAAAAAGTCATTGGAGTAGAGAAGCACGGCATCGTAACGACTGAAGACATCCAGTGGTGGGACGGAATCACCGACGTTTACGTAGTTGACCTCGGTCCCCATTGGATAGAGCCCGTAACCGACGAGCTTCGCGGCACAGCTTTTAAGGACAGTTTCCTCATGCGCTCCGGCGATCAGAACCTTCACGGGCTGCGGGCTCCCCGCCTCACCCCGGGGACCGGCGGGTCCCTGGGCGCCGTCTCCGGCGCAACCGGCCAGCGCGAGACCGGCCGCCAGCATAAACACGACAGGCAGATAATCGACTTTCATGCTCAATCCCTTTCCTCTAATCGGCACTGCTAAAAAACTCCGTACGGGATCAATGTTGCAGGGAACGATTCGCCGAACAACGGTTTATCCTACCGCCCCGGGATGCGAATTCAAAAGATATGCATCATTCGAAGACGGCCTCGATGCATCACTAGGGCATCCCCGGGCTCATGGACCTCCAGAGCTCCCAGATACGGGCCAGGATCTTCTTCTTCGAACGCAGCATCTCGTCCTTCGATTCGCAGTTCACGGTCCCGGCGGCGGCTCCCCTGTGACCGTCGCCTATACCCAGCGAGCGCATTATCTCGCCGATGTCCTTGTCGTGTTCGCGCCCTGTCATATTCATCGAGAGCGACATCGAAACCGAGAGGTCGTTCGTCTTGCGTCCGCCCCTGAATATCGCGTTCATCGTGAGAACCCCGAGGGCCCCCGGATGGATCAGGAAGGCGAGGTTCCTCGTGATCCTCGGCGGTCTCTTGTGGTGCGTGAAATCGAGTATCACGAGCTCCCCGCCGTCATCCCCGGGGAGAAAGGCCACCGATTCCTCGACGAACTTTATCATCCTCCTCTCCTCCTCACGGTACCGTTCGATCCTTGAGTTCACTGAGGGCTCCTCCAGGATGTCGGCGAGGGACCTATCCCTTATCATAGCCGTGAGATCCTCGAAGTACCTGGTCTTTTCCCGGTAACCGCGAAAGGCGGACTTGAGGCTCATGTCGACCAGCTTTCCCGGAGTATCCCTGCGCCACTCCTCGACCGAGCGGTAATCGAACGAATCTATGATATCGGCCTCGTCGACGGTGCCGTGGAAATGCCCCGGGAGCTCCTCGCCCAGCTCGGTGAAATAATCGAGTACAACCCTCGCACACGACGGCTTTTCCTCGAACCTGCCCGGGATGCCGGCGGGATCTATCCCCCTGAGCTTGACAGCCTCCCTGTTGCCCGGATGATGATCGAACCAGAGACCGCATTCGAGCGGGTAGGGAAGGTCGGTCACCACGTCACGCCTGTCGATCGACACCTCGGTCCGCAATATGGCGTTCGGACCGGTGAATATCACCTTTTCGCACCCGAATACATGCGAGCATATCGCGGCGGATACGAGGCCGTCGAAATCACCATGTGTAACGATCCGCTCGTATTCCATGCCCGGGGATCCCCCTTTCCCTCAGCGTCCCGCCGAAAGAACCGCCGCGCCTATCAGAAGGCCCGCGGCAAGGTTGATCAGTTTTATAACTATGAAGGCGTGCCTCGACTGCGCCAGCAGCGGCAGCATGCCGTGCCCGTCCTGCACGACGGAATTGGCCAGAAGTATGCCGAGCGGCAGGGCACCCTTGGCATAGAGGGTGAGAAATACCAGGTGAGGTCCGGACTGCGGTATAAGCCCCAGCAGGCACGCGAACACGAGAACGATCCATCTGCCCCCGCCGGCGTCGGCCGCCAGGTCGTAGTGCAGGTAGTCGGTGATCATGTGGATGAATACGAGAACACCGAGCGTCCACAGAAAGATCCTGGGGATATGCTTCTTTGCGATATGGCTCCAGAGATGCTCCTCGAGGAAATGGTCGTGAACCGTGCTCACTATGAAAAGTGCTATGATCGAGGCGACGAGCAGCGTCACCCTTATCCAGTTCCACACACCGGGTCCTATCTGCCCCGTCGCGATGGCCACGATGATCGCTACCAGCAGAAATACGAGTATGCCCCTCGCTGCCGAGCACTCCTTCCACTGGCGCAGGATCTCCCCCCTCGGGAAGCAGCCGCAATCGCTGAACTCATCGTGCAGCTCGAGCTCACAGCCTATCCGGAGGCGGCCAAGCTTGAGCCTCGACGACACAACGTCCGTGATCATTCCCGCCGCCACGCCGGCAACGAATAGAGCGGCCGTTATCAACACGGCCTGTCTCGGTATCATGGCTATCATCAGAAAAGCCTCGTCTCCGCTGGTCGCCACCATTGCGGCCACAACGGCTCCGAGGCCCAGCAGCCCGTGCGAGTACATGGCGACCACGGCGAACGCCCCGAGGCAACCGGGTACGGCGCCGAGACCCGCGGCGAGTATATACTGGCTCCATCTGTTCTTTGCCAGCTCCTTCTGCCAGGCCCCGCTGGTCAGGACGTTTAGATACTCGATGACCAGCATCATGACGAAAACGAAGCCGGTGATCATTACTGAATGTCTGAGAACCTCGAGCATATGGCGAACCTCCCGCAGAACAGAGCGGCCGACCCGTGCCGGTGCCGATTGCCCGTTTCATCGAGGTGTATCACTCTACAGCATCCACGCGCGATCTGATCCTGTTGATTCACTCGATCGCCCCCCCGTGCCTCACCTTACCCTCCCCGAACCTCCTTATGATCTCGTCCATCGCCCTTTCCGCCTTCTCCCACTTCGCAAGGGCGGGATTCTTTCCGTCGAAGAGATGAAGCTGCCCGCCCGGGCCCGAGGTCTCCAGCCCTGATACTCCCACACCGATGAGCCTCACCTTACGAACCAGACGCTTTGCCCTGAGCAGCTTCGAGGCCTCTCTGTATATCGCCCTTCCGAGCTGAGTCGGCCTCTCCAGCGATACGCTGCGTGTGACCTGCTCGAAATCGGAGTACTTGATCTTGACCGTTACGGTTCTGCCAAGGCGCCCCTGTCTTCGTAGCCTCCGGCCCACCCGTTCGGATTGCCTAACAAGGTATCTCTCGAGCACCTCGATATCACCTGTATCCTCTTCGAGCGTCTCCTCGGTGCTGACCGACTTGGGCGGCGTGTAGGGCACAACCGGGGAACCGCCCCCGCCCTCCGCCATCTCGATGAGCCGTTCACCGAACCTTCCGAACCTCTCGATGATCCATTCCCTCGTGAATTTACCGACGTCGCCCAACCTCTCTATTCCGAAGCCCTTGAGGCTCTCCTCGCTCTTTCGGCCGACCCCGGGAACATCGCCTACGGGAAGCCGGTCCAGAAATCCTCTCACATCACCGGGTGGTATTATGCATATGCCATCGGGCTTATTCAGATCGGAAGCGATCTTCGCTATGAATTTACGAGTCGACACTCCAATCGAGCATGTCAGTGAAGTGCGTTCGATTATCCTTTTCTTTATCGATAGAGCTGTCTGCTTCGGGCCGCCGAACAGGTGCTCCGTGCCGGTTAGATCCACGAACGCCTCATCGACCGAAACCTGCTCCACGAGCGGCGAGAACTCCTCGAGACAGCCTATGACCAAGCGGGAGACCTCGGCGTAACGCTTCATCCTCCCCGGCAAAAAGACCGCGTGCGGACACAGCTTTTTGGCCTGAAAGACCGGCATGGCCGAATGCACTCCGTAGCTTCTGGCTTCGTAGTTCGCCGCGGACACGACGCTCCGACGGGACCGGCCGCCGACGACCACGGGCTTACCCTCCAGCCGCGGATCGTCCATTACCTCGACCGAGGCATAGAAGGCGTCCATGTCTATATGCGCTATCACCCGTTCCGGTGACCAGACACCGGTGCCGCGTTTCTTGCTACCCCCGTGATGCATCGAATCCGTCTCTCCGATCCCTCATAACCGGTCACTTCCCGCAGCTCAGCTTCTTCTCTCTATCTGCTTTATCAATCCCTTGAATATGAAATCATGGAAGGGAAGGAAAATATACCAGTAGACCTTTCCGAACAGTCCACTCGTTTCGTAGAAGGCCGTGATCGCCAGCCTGTTGCCGTTCTCTTCCTCGTCGATCACGAACTCCAGCCATGCGCTGCCCGGCAGCCTCATCTCCGATCTCAGAAGAAGCCTTTTATTCTTCTTGAGGTCCTCCACGCGCCAGAAATCCACAACATCGTCTATCTCGAGGTGCGTGTATTCCCTTCTCCCCCGAGAAACACCCACACCGAGCATCAACCTGTCGATCATCCCCCTCAACCTCCACATCCAGTTGCCGTGGAACCAACCCTCCCTGCCCCCTATCCTGCAAATCGATCTGAAAAGCTTTGCGCTGTCCTTACTTGTCGAGATGGAATACGAAACCTCGAATGCCGGAGGGTGCTCCAGCTCCCCGAGCCTCGTCGCGAGCTCATGAGACGGTGGGTATGCGTCAGACCATCTCGTACTCACCTTGTCCTGCTCCTCGCGAACCACCGCCCTTACGATCGACTCCTTGAAGCTGATAGGCTCGAACGGAAGGTGCCTCTTTATGGCATCCTCCTGGCAGACAACGTCGCTCTTGAGACCCTCCATGAGACACCTGGTTATAGAGGCGGGGACGGGTGTGAGCAGGCTTGCCACATAGGAGATGAGAGGGATGTTATTGAAGGGGATCCTGAAAAAGAACCTTCTCTTGCCGAGCACGCCTGCTGTGATCCTCACAGTATCCCAGTACGTAAGCACTTCGGTGCCGCCGATATCAAATGTCTCCCCCGATGTTTCGGAGATCTCGAGCACACCCACCAGATACTTGACAACATCCCGGATCGAGACCGGCTGGCACGAGTTCCTCGCCAGTGTCGGCACCGGTATGATGAATAGCTTGCGTACAATATTCTTGATTATCTCATAGGCCGCGCTGCCCGATCCGACGATTATGGCCGCGCGCAGGATCGTAACCGGCACCTCTCCACGTTCGAGCTCCTCGGCCACCTCGATCCTGCTTCGAAGATGATCAGAGAGCCGACCCCTGATATCACCCAGCCCTCCGAGGTAGATGATCCTCTTGAGACCGTTTCTCTCGGCGCACTCCCTGAAATTCTTTGCGGCAAGTATATCCGCCCGTTCGAACTCCTCCGGGCCGAGCAGCATGGAGTGTATGAGGTAGTATGCCGTGTCTACACCCTTCATCGCCCCATCTAGGGTCGCGGGTTTTAGCGCGTCCGCCACTGCTATCTCCACCCCGGGCCATTGAGCCTCGAGCTTGGAAGACGGATACCTGACCATGATCCTGACCCGGTACCCTCTCGCCACGAGCTCCGGGACCAGCCTGCCTCCGACGTATCCGCTGGCTCCGGTGACGAGGATCGTGCCGATCCCGGCATCCGGCTCGGTGGGTAGATCGTGGCAGAAAAGGTTATCACTCATCCACGGCTCGATAGGGCAGTCTCCTCCTCTCACGCGGCTCCATGCATAATCCCCCTTATCCGCTGTTATCAATGGATTATGAGGGGCATGGACGATCCGAACGATACAGCACTGTGGATTCGAGATTAGAGCAGAAGACCGGTCGTGTCAACATCCGCTGTGAGGGCGGCCGTGCCATCGCCTGCACGGCAAGCCGCATTCGAGCTTTCGGGCGGACACAAAGTCACCAGTGACACTCCCACCTCCACTATGTTATTATCGAACCATATTTACTGATTGTATTTCCCGATCACCCGACGACCGATGCAGCCGCGCCTGAGCGGCGGGAACAACGGCGATGACTTACGACGGGACAGCGCTTACGATCGCAGGCTCCGACCCAAGCGGTGGAGCCGGAATACAGGCCGATATCAAGACGTTCGAGGCCTTCAACATATTCGGTATGTCTGTCGTTACATCGGTAACAGCTCAGAACAGATACGGGGTCAGATCCAGACACGACGTGCCGCCCTCGGCTGTAGCCGACCAGATCGACATGGTGTTCGAGGATACCGTGCCGGATGCCGTGAAGACCGGGATGCTTCCGGATCCCGGGTCCGTGCTGGCCGTGGCCGAGAGGATGAGGAGATACGGGATTGTGAAACTCGTGGTTGATCCGGTGGTGCTCTCTACGAGCGGCGACGAACTGTCGAATCCCGGCGCGATCGAGAAGCTGATCGAAGAGCTGCTCCCGCTTGCGCTGCTCGTAACACCGAATATACAAGAGGCGGAGCTGCTGAGCGGCATAGACATAGCGGGCGGTGAGGATGTGAACCGGGCGGCACGGGCAATACAGGGGAAAGGTGCCCAATGCGTTCTCGTCAAGGGTGGGCATCTTCCGGATGCCGAATGCATGGATACGCTTTTCGACGGCCGCCGATTCACGTTCTACAAAAGAGACAGGATCGGGGGGGAGGTTTTTCGGGGGACGGGCTGCACGCTTTCGGCCGCAATCACAGCCTCCCTTTCCAGGGGCGAGGACATCGGCAGGGCGGTCGGTTCCGCCACAGATTACATATCCAGAGCCATCGGGGCCGCCTCGAGCTCGGGGAGCGGGCTGCTCCGTCATAACCTGGACTTCCCGGCGGGCCACGAGCGGTAGTCCGCGGAAGGCCGTTTTACCCCATCGCCGGCCGGATCGATAACACATGCACCTAAGGCAGGAAAGGAGGGGGCAGATGCATATCTCGCTTCGCTCGGCCGCGGCCGTATCGGTCCTATTGTCAGCAGTGATTGTCAACGCTGCCACCGGGGCGGATGACGGTTCCAGGAGTGTGCGTGCGGCCGATATCGGTATCGAGGTCGGGACGATGGAGCCCGGTGAGTGGAACGCGATCACGGATGTCAGCGGAGTGATTGTCGGGCACAGGACGATCGTTCGCGGTGACAGTGTCAGAACAGGCGTGACAGCCGTGCTGCCGCACCGAGGCAACATATTCCGGGAAAAGGTCCCGGCCGCCGTCTTCGTCGCAAACGGATTCGGAAAGCTCGCCGGATTCACTCAGGTCAGAGAGCTCGGCAACCTGGAAACCCCTATCGTGCTTACGAATACACTGAGCGTGGGTACTGCCGTGACCGCGGTGACGAGGTACACCCTGGACGCAGCCGGAAACGAGGACGTTCGCAGCGTGAACGCGGTCGTGGGAGAAACGAACGACGGATATCTAAACGACATACGAGGCATGCACGTCGGTGTGGAGGATGTTTTGCTTGCAATAGAAACCGCGGATTCGGGCCCCGTCGGGGAAGGATCCGTCGGAGCCGGCACCGGCACGGTCGCGTTCGGCTTCAAGGGGGGCATAGGGACCGCGTCGAGGCTCGTTCCCGGAAGCAGCGGAGGACATCATACGATAGGCGTGCTGGTGCAGTCGAACTTCGGCGGCATGCTCGATATAAACGGGGCCCCCGTCGGGTTGGAGCTCGAGAAGGCCGGCAGCGGAAACTCCCGGGACGGCGGTGATGGTTCCTGCATGATAGTCGTTGCAACGGACGCCCCCCTCTGCCCCAGGAACCTCGAGAGGTTGGCCTCGAGGGCCATCGCGGGGATGGCAAGAACGGGCTCCTACATGAGCAACGGCTCCGGCGACTATGTCATAGCGTTCTCCACCGCTTACACTATCCCTCACGAAGTCGCAAAACCGCTCGACATGCCCCGCCTGCTTCGTGATAACGACATGACACCCCTCTTCGTCGCGGTGGCCGACGCGACACGCGAGGCGGTTTACAACTCGCTTCTCGCCGCGACGACCGTGAAGGGTTACAGGGGGCATACGGCATGTGCCATACCGGTCGATGAGGTCCTAAGGATCTGCGGGAAGTACAACGTGCTCAACAAAAAATGATGGCCATAAAAATAAAAGCGGCAGGCCTTCAGGTCGCTGTCCAATCGGGCGGGATTTACACAAACCCGGTTTACACATCCAACGCGAAATCAACGTGACTCTTTATCATAGAGTCACTTAAACCTACTCAAAACCTCTTCCAGAAGCGTGCCGACGGCGTCTATCAGGGGCTTTCCCCAGTCGCTCGTCCCCACGACCAGCGGTAGTTCCGAGCAGCCCAGGATGATCGCATCGGCACCCGCTTCATCGAGAACCGCCAGAGCCTCAAGGACCTTCTTCCTGGCTGATGAATGCCTGCCGGCCTTGATCCCGTCCGGGCCGTAAACGGCACCCATTACGAGCGATTCCTGAAGATCCCCGGGAAGCACGAGGGTCTCGCGGCCAACCGCACGCAGCGCATCCTGAAACATGCCCGAACGCAGCGTGCCGGTAGTGGCAAGTATCCCCACGGTCCTAGCTTCCGGGTGATCCGAATCCAGCTTCCAGACAGCCGTTTCCACGGCGCTCAAGAAATCGCAGGATACGCTCTCCCTCAGGGTCCGGATGTAGTGATGGGCGGCAACACACGCCATAACGATAAGATCGACACCGCAGCCCTCGAGCAGCTTCGCCGATTCGAGGAGCGCAGGCAGGGGATCCTCCCCCTCGCCCAGGATACTCAATGTCCTGTCGGGGATCGCCGTATTCGAATACAGTATCGTCCTGATGTGATCCCGGTCGGCCTCGGCGGGGGTCATATCGACCAGACGGGCGTAAAACGCCGCGCCCGCCTCCGCGCCCATCCCCCCGATGATCCCCAGCAACTTATTATTTTTCTGCATCTTGCACCCTGCAAACGGGGAAATAGATATGATACTCCCAACCTCTGTTAACTATTAAAGACGATACATCATCTTACCACCCCGTATGCTTTCCAGGCAACAGAGAGTCATCGTCGAAACGGGCGGGCATCCGATATTGTTTGCTTTTTTTTGGAACATAAAATACCTTTACCCCGTTATATTACTGTTCATTCGAGCCGATTTCACGTAACCCGCCATTTAGAACCAAAGGAGGATTCTAAATGAAACGCGCTTTGTTGGCCCTGGCCCTCGTTTGTCTGATGGTGGCCGGGACGGCGGCGAAGGAGCTTGATTACCTCGAAAAGCTGCCGCCGATAATCGACAGGGAGGTCTTCTTCGGCGATCCCGAGATCGCAGGCGGACAGATCTCTCCCGACGGTAAATTCATCTCTTTCCTGAAACCGTACAAGGATGTCCTGAACATCTGGGTCAAGTCGTTCGACGAACCGTTCGACGCGGCCAGGCCTGTGACATCCGACACGACGCGGCCGGTGAGAGGCTACTACTGGACCTTCGACAGCAGGTACATAATCTACATACAGGACAAGGGCGGGGACGAGAACTTCCACGCCTACAGGGTGGATCCATACGCCGAGCTCGAGCCCGGCCAGGATGTGCCCGAGGCGGTCGACCTGACACCCATCGACGGCATAAGGGTCGCGTTCTACGCAGGACCTAAGAAGACCCCGGATATCGTATACATAGGCCTGAACGACCGCGACGAGCGGTATCACGACCTCTACAAGCTCAGGATATCGACGGGCGAGAGGACGCTTATCCGCGAGAACAACGAGAACATCTCCGGATGGATATTCGATCTCGACGGTAACCTCAGACTCGCCTCCAGGGTCACCGACGACGGCGGCACCGAGATTCTGCGCATAGACGGTGACGAGCTCACACAAATATACGTATGCAGCAACGAGGAGCAGGTGGGTGTTGTCCGCTTCCATAAGGACGGCAAGAGAGTCTACCTGAGCACGAACAAGGGTGAGGATATAGATCTAAGCCGCTTGACCATTTTCAATCCCGAGACGCTCGAGGAAGAGGTCATCGAATCCGATCCCAAGAAGCAGGTGGATTTCGGCGGGGCCGAGTTCTCGTCTGCGACCGACGAGCTCGTGGCCACCTACTACGTGGGTGACCGCCTACGTGTCTATTTCAAGGACGATAAGTTCAAGAAGGCCTACAAGAAACTGCAGAAGGAACTGCCAGACGGTGACATCTACTTCGGCTCATCGACACTCGATGACCGCCTCTGGATGGTAACGGTCACGAAGGACACCGATCCGGGCGCGAGATACCTGTACAACATGGAGACCGGTGAAGTCGAGTTCCTCTACAGGCCGCGTCCGAAGCTGCCGGTGGAGCACCTCGCGAAGATGAAGCCCATAAGGTACAAGACGAGGGACGGGCTCGAGGTTTCCGGCTACCTAACCGTCCCGAAGGGTGTCAAGGCCAAGAAGCTCCCGGTCATAGCCCTGCCGCACGGAGGCCCGTGGGCCCGTGACTACTGGGGATACGATCCGTACGCACAGTTTCTCGCGAACCGCGGATACGCGGTATTCCAGCCCAACTTCCGCGCCTCGACCGGTTTCGGAAAGGCGTTCTTCAACGCCGGGAAGCGCCAGTGGGGCGATGCTATGCAGAACGACATAACCGATGGAGTCAACTACCTGATAGACAAGGGCATAGCCGATCCTGAAAAGGTCGCGATCTTCGGTGGATCCTACGGCGGCTACGCCACCCTGGCGGGCCTTGCATTCACGCCGGATATCTACTGCTGCGGTGTGGACTACGTCGGTGTATCCAATCTGCTGACATTCCTCAATTCGATCCCCCCGTATTGGGAGACGGCCCGCAAGTTCCTCAACGACCAGGTGGGCGACCTCGAGAATCCGGAGGATGTCGAGAGATTGAAGCGCCAATCCCCGCTGTTCGCGGCGGACAAGATCACGGCCCCTCTGCTAGTCGTGCAGGGTGCGAACGATCCGAGGGTCAAGAAGGCGGAATCGGACCAGATCGTGATCGCGATGCGCGATCTGGGCCGTGACGTGGAGTACATGGTCGCCCCCGACGAGGGGCACGGCTTCAGCGGCGTCGACAACCGCATGGCCATGGTCACCGCCATGGAGAAGTTCTTCTCCAAGCACATAGGCGGCCGTTACCAGCAGGCGATGAGCGAGGAAACACGCAAGAAACTCGATGATATAACGATCGATGTGGCGTCGGTCACCCTGGAGAAACCCGAAGCCGATCCCGAGAAGGCTAAAACGGCGCCCCTGCCGGCCATGGATCCAGCCCTCGTCAAACCGGTCGCTTGTACCTACAAGGCAACCGCCATGGTTGGAGGCCAGGAGATCCCGATCGATATCACGGCGGAAACCAGCGGTATGAAGATGGACGGCAAGCAGGTATGGTGCTGCTCCTCGACACAGCAACTGCCTATGGGCAGCGCCCTGGACACGTTGATAATCGACAGGAAGACCCTTCTGCCCCTTCAAAGAAAGGTCATACAGGGCCCCGTGACCGTCGATGTCGAATTCACCGAAAGTTCGGTCAAGGGCATGATAAACACGGGAGCGAACGAGATTCCCGTGGATATCGAGCTTCCGGCTCCAGTATTCGGCAGTGACACCAATGTGGAGATAGCGATAAGCGCGATGCCGCTCGAGGAGGGCTACAAAACGACCCTTCGCGTCTTCGATCTGCAATCGCAGAAATCGCGCCCGCTGTTCCTCGAGGTTACCGGCATGGAAGAGGTGAGCGTTCCTGCGGGTTCGTTCAATACCTACAAGCTGGAGCTCAAACCCCTCGACGGCGAGCTCGGCGGCGGGACGATGTTCATAAACAGTGAAGCGCCCCATATCGTCATTCGATCGACACAGCAGCTCCCGGCCCAGATGGGAGGCGGCACGGTAACGACCGAGCTGATCACCGTGAAGTAACAGGATCACGTTGTAAATGCAAGCCGCTATGAAGCGCCCCTTTTCATGGAAGGGGCGCTTCCATTTTCAGATCCTAGGGCGAGATTCCGCAGGCCCGAAGGCGACATGTAAACGACGCCTCAAAGAGATTTTCGGTTCCATAACACGCTGTTTCTTATTATATTACATAATAAATATCAAAATTGTTATCCTGATCGGCAGCTACTACACCCGTCTGATCCCGGTCCGGTGCGGGCCGGTGGTCGATACGGAAGGAGGTTCTCCCTTGAAAAGACACATCCTCTGTGTATCGGTCCTCGTGATGCTCGCTCTCGCAATTCCGCTCTGCTCCGCGTGGAGCCAGGATGAGTCGATAGAGCTCTGGCCCGAGATAGAGCCATACTCTACGGGCTACCTGAAGGTCTCCGACCTGCACGAGATATACTACGAGCAATGCGGGAGCCCGGCGGGCAAGCCGGTCTTCGTGCTCCACGGCGGGCCCGGAGCGGGCTGCTATCCTTACTACCGCCGGTTCTTCAATCCCAAGAGATTCAACATCGTCCTGCACGACCAGCGGGGGTGCGGCAAGTCGAAACCGGCCGCCGAGACACGGGAGAACACCACCCAGAACCTCGTCGAGGACATAGAGAGGCTCAGAAAACGGCTCGGGCTCGGGAGGATAATCCTCTTCGGAGGCTCCTGGGGATCGACCCTTGCGCTCGCATATGCGGAAACATATCCCGATAATGTCAGCGGGATGGTGCTAAGGGGCATCTTCCTGGCTACCGAGGACGAGATCGATCACTACTACCGCGGGGGGGTCAGATACTTCTTCCCGGAGGTCTACGAGGAATTCGAGGACGCGCTCGCCGATCAGGGCAAGGAAGCTTCGCCGCAGGCTCTGATCGAGCTCATACAGAGCGACGTGCCGGAGATCAGAAAAAAATTCAGCATAGCCTGGGTCAAATACGAGTCGGATATCGCATCCATAGAGGCCACCAAGAACAACATCGAGAGCTTGTGGAAGACATCGGAGATATGGAGAAACCTGATAGTCAACATGGGTGTGCTGGAGAACTACTACATGGCCAACGACTGTTTCCTCGAAGAGGGACAGCTCCTCGATAACGCCGACAGGATAAGGGACATCCCGGTCACGATCGTGAACGGCCGCTACGACATGATCTGTCCACCCGTGGCGGCCTACCGGCTGCACGGGGAGCTGCCCGGATCCAAGCTTGTGATCGCTGAAATGGCGGGGCACTCCCAGAATCAGAAGCCGATAGAGAGGGCTCTTCTCGAGGCGATGAGGGAATTTGAATAGAGAGACCGAGCGCCCCTGTGCCTTTCGGCACCCTACCGGTATTCGGGTGCAGATCCGGCAGGCGAGTGATCCATAATACGGAATCCCCGGACGAATGACCGGAGTATCAGATGCATCATTCCCCAAGCACCTCCCTCAGCTTCGATACGAGGTTCCGCATCCTGTAGGGCTTGTGTATGAAGCCGGCCAGAACCTTTCCGGAGAAACGCTTTACTACCTCCAGCTCATCGTATCCGCTCGATATTATTATGGGCACTTCCGACTTTATGCTCTTCAGTTCCCTGAAGACCTGCCCGCTGTCCATGTGCGGCATAGTCAGATCAAGCACCGTGCATACGATTCTACCATGGTTCTTCTTGAACAGCTCGATCGCCTCGAAACCGTCCGCTGCCGTCAATACATCAAAGCCGGCCAGCTCCAACATGCGCCTGCTTACATCACGTACCGGCTCCTCGTCGTCGACGAACAGCACCGTACCGCTCCCGCGCCACCCTCCCACCGCATCGCTCCTTTCGGGAGCCTTCTCGATCTCCTTGGACCGGCCTTCACCCAGGGCGGGGAACAACACTCTAACGGTCGTTCCCTTTCCTATCTCGCTCTGAACCTCTATAGCCCCGCCGTGCCCCCGTACAATACCCAGGACCGCAGCCATGCCCAGCCCGCGCCCCACAAACTTGGTCGTAAAGAATGGATCGAAGATCCTGCTCTGTGTCTTCTCGTCCATGCCGCAGCCGTCGTCGCTGACCTCTATGAATGAATACATCCCCCCGGAAAGCTCTTCCCCCAAATACATCCTTCTGAGACGGCTCGAATCGAAACGCCTCGTTTCCGCCCGGATCACGATCATGCCGTCTTTGTCTCCAATAGCCTCCGAGGCATTGGTCATCAAGTTCATGATTACCTGCCGCATCTGTGTTGCATCGGCCTCTACCGGCAGGAGTCCTTCCCCGAAATGATACTCCAGGTCGATACTCTTCGAGATCGACACGATAAGCATATGAGTCATTTCCTTTATGATCTCCGCCAGATCCAGCTCCTTTATCGAGAAGCTGCCCCTGCCCGAGTAAGCCAGCATCTGCTCGCAAAGATCGGCTGCGCGGGCCGAGGCCCTCTCGATCTCCATCACGCTCATCATGGCCGGCGACGAAGGATCGAGCTCCTCGAGCGCAAGACTGGCGTTCCCCATCACGGCCATAATAAGATTATTGAAATCATGTGCTATCCCACCGGCCAGCACGCCCAGGCTCTCCAGCTTCTGTGCGTACTGTACCTGCATCTCCAGGTTCCTGCTCTCCTCCATCTCCCTTTCCAGTTCCTTCTTGCCCTCCTCGATCATCAGCTTGTGCAATCCTTGCTCGGCTATCATATAGGCGATCTCGCCCATGAAGGATACTGTCTTCCTTATCGTCTCCTCGCTAACCACGGGGATCCTCGCCGCTGCTTCGAGGTACCGCTCCGTGTCGAAACCGTAGGTCTGAGCCTGATCTATGAAGCGCCCCATATCGGGCTTGTCGAACAAGACCTGGCCTACATGCAGGTCCGCGATATGTTTCCCCTTGATGATCACAGGCGTTGCTGCGTTCACCAAACCGTTAACGCAGTGATTCATGCTGAATTCCTTGAGCCTTTTGAGCTTCTCGGTCAGCCTGGTATCGCATTCTATACATAGCTTGCGGGCTTCAGGGCAGATCCTGTGGAATTTGGCGCAGATATCGGTCCAACCTGTGGCTATGAGAACCTCCTGATCCGGACATGAATTGAGCCCAACGGAAAATCCGGTCATCTCGGAGAACCTATCGAACAGCTGCCGCAACCTGTCGATATCGACGAGATCCTTGATCGAGTATCGTCCCTCGACGAGATTACCGCTTCCGGCTGCGTCCGCCGCGGTGGGTGCAATACGACCGCTCGAGGCTCCGGCCTCACAGCCGCCGTTCCCGCAGTCAGCGCCCCCCCGCCCTTCCATCCCGTCCCCTTTCCGCATGCTGCGGTTACCAAGCCCCTCTTCCATAAAAAGATGCTCCTTGCAGGCTGTTTGCGTTAATACCGTATCGATGATCGGGAGGGAAACTCAAAGATGCCAACTCCTCAAGATGCTTTAAAAAAAGAACGAATCCCGGCGATTCTATTGCAAAGAATCCGTGAATACAAGACATATAACTGGAATTACGTAACCTAACCGGAATCAAACGACGGCAGGTTCAGATCGGACAGCTTCATGTCCAGTTCGCTCAAAACGCTGTTGGCCACTTCGGGCGGGATGACATCTTCTGTTTCGAGCCTTGCAAGGGCCTCCTCCCTTGTCATCATCCCCTCACGGATCATCTTGCTGAAGAGATCTCTAAGCTCGGTCACTCCGACTGTAGACGAGTACATGAGACGCCTCACGTAGTCCAGCCGGCAATCGAATCTCCACGAGGAGGCGACCTCGGGGGACTTTCGCCAACCGAGATTCTCGCTTATCGTCGAGACCACCTCCTGCTCATCCCACTTCAGGTAATCGAATAGCGCAAGGACCGTCATGTCACTGTATCGCATTCGAAGGTACGGTGTGTTACCCGTATAGAGGTACAGCTTGAGCACCATGCCCCACGAGCAGTTCGTCAGATACCGCGGATTCGACGCAAGCTCACGCAGAGAGAGCCAGAGCACCCGAGGCAGCTTGGACAGCTTGTGGTAGTCTCTCGCTCCGCCGAGGCCCGCTCTCTTGAATGAAGCCGTCTCCAGTGGGTTGGAACCAAGCACCATCAACGAGGTTCCGTGATCGCGAGCTATATTGAAATGCGTTGGGCCGCCCAGCTTGCAGTGAGTGCAGACGATGGGTATCATGAGCGAGGAAGGATGGTGGCTCCAGACCTTCAGGGCCTTCTTTGTCGTCCTGCGCTGTATATCGTTCGGGAACTCCCATTCATATAGATCTACACCGAGGGTCTCTACTGCGTTCTTTATATTCTCGCTGGCCTGCTCGGATGTGAAGGGATTCTTGTAGTTCACCGCCAGGACGTTCATACCGTAATCATGTACGAGCTTCCATAGCGTGTATGTGCTGTCCCTACCTCCGCTGATGCATATTATGCAATCGTACCGGTTCTTCTGTGCCCTGTAACCGTTCAAGATCTCTATGAGCTTCTCTTCTCCCTTCACCTTCATCGGTTCGTAGGAGGAGCAGTAGTTGCAAACACCGTTCTCATCGAAGTGAATCCCGGGTGTTGTGGATGGCAGAACACACTTGGAGCAGGCATTGGGTTTTTTCATTACAGAAACTCCGAACTTTGATTAAGGTAGCCGGATTATTGAATCCATACGGTATGCGGGCTTCACTGATAACGAACAGGGACAGTGATCGTCGCATATACAATAACAATAAACATTATATTTTATTGATGGTTATACTTCAATAAAAATCATCGTGATTTCGAGCGGTAGTCGGCGCGGCATCATGTTATTCACCTGTCACGGGCGGCCCGGTCGGCGGCTCACGGGCGGCCCGGTCGGATCCATCGTGTACATTGCATCCGGCAACAGCGGGGAGCTATGTGGCTCGTCCTATTTAGAAGGAGCTCATGGACCGGGACAATGTACAAAATCTTGTGGAATCAACCGGGATATGCTAGATGT
Source organism: uncultured bacterium (assembly GCA_964422745.1). GTDB lineage: Bacteria > Krumholzibacteriota > Krumholzibacteriia > Krumholzibacteriales > Krumholzibacteriaceae > CAYRCK01. The sequence continues at coordinate 42,270 of CAYRCK010000009.1, read as the reverse complement.
TTGAATTCAACGGGGGGGCTCCGGCTCTTCTGCGAACCAGTCGATGATGCCGGCCCCGAACTTCCGGCGGGACGAGATCCTGAGGTATAACGATATTTTATGGAGGATGGTGATCGGATCTGTCGAACGAGCGTAAGAATATCGATATTCATCCGGAGGAAGCGGCGCTCGTATCGGAATACCTGATCGGTGAACGGCCTACAGCGGAAGAGGAGCTCCTCTACGGCCGGGCGCTGGCCTCGCTCGACGCCTCCCTCGACTCCCGCCAGGATAGGACCTGGCGGCTCATGCTGCGCAGCAGGTTCGCCATGGGCGCCATCGATGCGGGCCTGGCCCTTGTCAAACCCTCGAGTACCATCCGAAAGCGGATATTCATCATGCTTTCGATACTCGAGGCGAGTCCGCATCATACGGGTCATTTCCTTCCGGAGCCGTTCAAAACATACAATTTGATTAAGATGGTTCTCAGGATGATAGTGACGGTCTTTCGCACCGCCTCGGGATTGTTGCTCTTGATAAGGTACGGTGGATAACGGAATGGAGCAGGTGGATCACATAGTCGTGGGCTCCGGCATCTCGGGCGCCCATGCCGCCCAGACCCTGGTGGAGGCGGGTGCGAAGGTGCTGATGCTCGATGTCGGAAACAGGGATCTGAAGTACGCCGACATGATCCCGGATCTGAATTTCCTCGAGATAAGGAAGAACGACGAGAACCAGCACCGGTACTTCCTGGGAGACGATTTCTGCGGCATCCCCTGGGGAAGCACCGGGGTAGGAGCCCAGCTGACCCCGCCGCGAGCCTTCATCTCCAAGGACACCGAGATGTGGTTGCGCATGGACTCCGGTGATTTCGAGCCACTCGAGAGCCTGGCCCGAGGTGGGCTCGGGGCCGGCTGGGGGGCCGGCTGCTTCGTCTTCTCGAAGCCCGAGCTCGAGGCGATAGGACTAGCGCAGGAAGGACTGACCGATGCCTACAACATCGCCGCCGGCCGCATAGGCGTCTCGGGAGCCCGGGACGACGGTGCCCGCTACTGCGTCGACGGCCTCAACGATATACAGGGACCTATAGATATAGATCCACAGATTGCGGACGTGTACAGTATGTACAAGAGGAAACGAAAGAGGCTCAACGACCGCGGATTCTACGTCGGACGCTCATCCCTTGCGCTGCTCACCGAGAACCTCGGGGACCGCAGGAAGACGTCGTACACCGACATGGAATTCTGGTCCGATCCGGGCGGATCGACATACAGGGCATGGATGACCGTTGATGCTCTTTCAAAGGCACGCAACTTCCAGTACAGGGACAGGGTGCTCGTCACCAGGTTCAGCGAGGAAGGCGGCGGCGTGACGGTGCATGCGGTCAACGTCGATAACGGCGAATCTGTTAGGTTCACATGCAGGAAGCTGATAATCGCATCCGGAGTGCTCGGAACTGCCAGGATCGCCATCCGGTCGTTCGGCTACCGCAAGGAGCGTCTTCCCATCATCAGCAATCCGTACTGCTACGTCCCCTGTGTCAGATTCAAGATGCTCGCCTCCACGATACCGGAATCGAAGACGAGCCTCGCACAGCTCTATATCTTCTACGACAGGAATCACGATAACCTCGATGTCGGAGCCGCTTCGCTGTTCACCTACAGGTCGCTGCTGATGTTCAAGCTCGTCAAGGAGGTGCCGCTGGCGCAGGTTGACGCGCTCAGGCTGATGAGATTCCTGCTGCCCTCCATAACGATCGCGGGGATATTCCATCCGGAGCGCGGGGGGAGCGGGAAGTTCGTCGAGCTTGTGAGGGATGGCGGATCACCTACCGGTGACAGGCTCCGGGCGTCCTACAGGCTGTCAAAGGAGGAACAGAACGAGCTGCGGCGGATGGACAGGGCGTACATCGGGGCGCTTATGAGGCTCGGATGCCTGCCGCTTAAGATAATATACCCGGCGCACGGCTCGAGCATACACTACGGCGGAGCCCTTCCCTTCAGCGAGAGGGACGAGCCGTTGACACTGTCACCCGGCGGTAGGATGAATGGGACAAGGAGCGTATTCGTGGCCGACGGCTCCGGATTCAGGTACCTGCCGGCCAAGGGGATCACACTGACGCTCATGGCGAACGCGCACCTCGTGGCCAAGAGGGCATTGGAGAATCGATGATAGACGAAGCGAATCACGGTGGAACGGTCGCCATAACGGGCTCCAACGGCTTCATAGGCAGCTCGCTGGCCGAATACTTTGCGGTCAAGGGCTGGCAGGTGCTGGCCCTCCAGAGACGCCCTCCGTCGGAGGAGACGCCATCGGTCCGGTATCACAGGTTCTCGCTCCCCGATGATGTTCCCGGGGGGGCGCTGACTGCCGCGGACATGCTTGTACACTGCGCCTACCAGCCGTACAGCAGGAGGAGACGTGACGCCGACGAGGTGAACAGGGCAGGTACATGCAGGCTTATAGAGATCTGCAGGCAACACAGCACAAAGCTAGTGTTCCTCTCCACGATGTCGGCGCACGAATCGGCCCTCTCGCACTACGGGAGACACAAGCTCGAGCTCGAGAGGCTCTTCGATCCCTCGACAGACCTCGTTCTGAAGCTGGGGCTCGTTATAGGAAAGGGGGGCGGGCTGTTCATGGACATGGCCGGCGCGATCAGAAGGTCCAGGCTCATACCGCTGATCGGCGGGGGTAAGCAGCCCATACAGACACTGGCCGTATCGGACCTGTGCGAGGTCATCCACCGAGCTTACCAAGACGGCATAGCGGGCAGCTATGCGCTCGCCGAGCGGGACCCCAGGCCGATAAGGGAACTATACGATCTCATATCGGAGAAGCTCCGTCTGAGGCCGGTTTACATCCCCGTCCCGTTCGGTCCCGTCCATGCAGTGTTGAGCGCTCTCGAGCTAATCGGGATCGAGCTCCCGTTCACGACCGAGAGCCTATTGGGCCTGAAGCAGCTCAGGGCATTCGACACGAGCCGTGCCGCCTCGACATTCAATATCGAATTCATGGACGCCGGGCAGTCAATTGAGAGAGTGTTCAGGCTGTAACGCAGTGCTAGACTGAACCCGAATCAGACGCAAAGTGTAGCCGAAATGAATGCTCTGCCGCCGTAATACACGATAATCATTGAAGATATGATTAAGATATGGTATAATGTGATGTTCTGTGTTTGTGCGCATCCATTCAAGGGATCGGGTGATAATTAACTACAAGATTTGATCAGACACGGGGAGGTCCGTTATGCGAGGCTATGTCAAGGTGCTCGGCTTCTTTCTCCTGCTCATCGTATCCGTGATATCGCTGCTCGAGGCACAGTGGACAGCTGGTGGGATCGGCGTCTGCACGGCGGTGAACGATCAGACGGAACCGCTGATAATCTCCGACGGCTCCGGGGGAAGCATTATTGCATGGGATGACGATCGCGTCGATCACCACATCTATGCCCAGAGGTTGAACAAGTACGGCGAGTTCCAGTGGGGCACGGACGGTGAAGGCGTCTCTGATACACATAGCCTTATTAATTCCATCGTACCCGATGATTCGGGCGGTGCCATAATAGCGTTTAGTGTTGGAACTCTTCCGGAATGGGATATATACGCGCAGAGGATCGATCCGGACGGTGACACCCTGTGGGGCGGGCATGGAATTCCCGTCTGCACTACGTCTTCACTCCAGGCAGAGCCATGCGCGTTGGAGGACGGTTTCGGAGGCGCATTCATCGCATGGTTTGAAGGATTTGATGACGATGATATACGCGCCCAGAGGATAACATCCGCGGGCGCCAGGCTTTGGGATCCGGAGGGGATATTGATCTGCGACGAGACGGTCAGCAGCGAGTATAACACGATGCTCGTCCCCGATGGGGCCGAAGGGGCGATAATAGCCTGGGTAGACAATCGCGGGGGGAGCCAGGCATCGATATACGCCCAGAGGGTGGATCCCACAGGTGACACGTTATGGGTCGAGAACGGTATCTGCATCGTGGACGGATCGGCTTTTGCCGACTACACACCCGAGCTTTCACCTTATTCGGTTCCGGACGGGGAAGGGGGCGTGATAACAACCTGGGTGGATTGGCGCGGTTCGGCTTTCAATATCTACGCCCAGAAGATCGACTCGACGGGGAATGCGGTGTGGACCGAGGACGGTATCCATATAAACACCGATGTGACATCGTGGTACACGTTCCCCAGGCTGATCCCGGACGGTTCCGGAGGCGCCATATTAGCATACTTTAAAATACCGAGTTCTGCGGACAAAACTATCCGCGTGCAGAGGATAGATGATTCGGGCAACCGCATCTGGGGTGACAACGGAATAGAAGTCAATAATCTGGGAAGTGTTTCGATTGATAGGCTCCAGATAGTCCCGGACGCTGGAGGAGGCGCTGTTATCGTCTTTGGATACACCGATGGCATCTTCGCCCAGAGAGTAGATTCGAGCGGGATCGTACAGTGGGATCCGGAGGGCATCGAAATAACTTCTTCAACAACTTACGAGTCGATCCGTATGATGCCGAACGGCATTTCGGGCGTGGTCGTAGCATGGGAGGACGAGCTCGCCGGTGACTTAGATATATACGCACAACGGATCGAGTTGAATGGCTACCTGGGATACTACCCTATGCCCGTTATCGAATCGGTGCAGGATGTGCCAAACGATCAGGGCGGCAAGATTCAGCTGAGGTGGGCGAGAAGCTATCTGGATACGATCCCGAACACCGAGATCACCCACTACAGCGTATGGAGGCGGCTGCCGCCGCTCGCCGAAGGCATGCTGTACGCATCAGATGAACAGACGGAGCAGCCCAAGATTACGGCCGATTTCGAGGGCCACGCCGTCCGCATGCTCTCAGACGGGTACGCCTGGGAATGGCTGGAGAACGTCCCCGCGAGGTACTTCGAGACCTACGCGCTGACCGTGGAGAGCCTCTACGATTCGCTCGATTCGGATCCCGGCTGGCAGTACTTCATGGTGTCGGCGCAAACTGAGACGGCCTACGTGTACTACGACTCCCCGATAGACAGCGGCTACTCGGTCGACAACCTCGCCCCCGCCGTGCCGCTCGGCTTCGCCGTGGCCTACAACGCGGGCGGCGGAAACCAGCTCACGTGGAACGAATGCGAGGACGAGGACTTCTGTAATTTCAGGATATACAGATCGGAGACAGAGGACTTCGTACCGTCCCCGGAGAACCTCGTTCACATAACGATCGAATCCTCATGGCTCGACACGGTCGAGGAGGGCTGGATGTATCACTACAAGATAGCGGCGGTCGACCACACGGGCAACGAGAGCACGGCGGCCTCCCCCGGGCAGGTGACGGGAGACGATCTGCCGGCGATCCCGGGATCTTACGCCCTCTACCAGAATGCGCCCAACCCGTTCAATCCGACGACGGTGATACGGTTCGACCTCCCGGAGGATGCCGAGGTGAGGCTGTGCATATTCAACGTGAAGGGAGAGCTCATCGCCAAGATAGTCGACCGGCGCATGAAGAGGGGAAGCAAGGAGGTCACCTGGGACGCGAGGGATAAACATGGGCGTAAGGTGTCGAGCGGCATCTACTTCTACCGACTGACCGCCGGTGATTTCCGGCAGACGAGGAAGATGGCGCTGATGAGGTGATCACCTGGATTCACTTCCCGCTTGAAATGCACTGTCGTTCAGGCAGTCTCCAACCGCAGGGGGCTCACAGGCCGGCACTGCCGACCACCGGTTCTCATAACGGCGAGCAACGATACCATCGAATGTCTATGATTCGTATCACATTAGTGGTTCGATCAGACCGCATATGCTCTCGAGGAACTTCCTGTCCTCCCACGTGAAGGGCGAGATCAGGTGAGAATCGATATCGAGCTCGCCCGCGATCCTGCCGTCCTTGAAGATCGGAACGACGATCTCAGATTTGACATCCGGCGCGCAGGAGAGATAGTTGGTCTCCCTGCTCACGTCCTGCACTATGATGGTCCTCTCCTTCTCCGCCGCCTGCCCGCAGATACCCTCGCCGAACGGTATCATCGTGTGAATCGTGCTCTCCCCGACGTAGGGGCCCAGGTTGAGGATCCTCTTGAACTCGTGAGCCAGGTAGAACCCCACCCAGTCGTAGTAGTCGATCTCGTTGTACAGCAGCTCGCAGATCGTCTTGAGCTTCAACTCCTTTGTGCCTCTGTCTTCAACGATCCCCCTCACCCGCTCCAGGTGCTTCCCGTACATCTGCTCCTTTGTTCTCTCGTCTTTCATTGTACTCATATACAATTCCCTCCGAATGCCGAAACACGAAAGTGCGGCGGACCACCGGGCACAGTACAACCACGGTGTAAGGATTATCGGCAGATAAGCGTAACGCCCTTATGTTTTTATAGGATTTTGATCAACCGCAATCCGGTCACGAGCCCGGGCAGAGCTCGCTCCACGGACGGCCTGATTTGAAGAACCACCGCCGTCCATCACGATGCAGTCATGCGCGTCACTTCCCGCCCACACCGATCAGTATCTTGAATTCCGGATTCTCGCTCAGCACGTCCAGATCGGTGTCCCCGGTCGCCTGCTTTATCAGGTTCGGATTCAGGTCGAACGCCATCTCGAGCGCCCGCAGCGCCTCATCCTTCCTCCCGGCGGCGAGGTTTATCACCGCGAAATCGTAAAGCACCTCGGGATTGTCAGGCGCCAGCCTTCTGGCCCTCTCCATGTGCGGTAGCGCCTCCGCGTAGCGTTTCTTCGTAAACAGCGTCCACCCCTCGTTCCAGGAGTAGTTCATCTGCGCATAGTCGAGCAGCCTGCCCAGCTCCTTGAACGGCTCCTCATGATCATCCACCCTGATATCTATAGCGCGGTCCGTGTACCCCCCGTATCCCGCGCCCTTCTTGACCACGAGCATCGCTGCCGACTGCTTCCCCCTCGCGTCACCGCCGTTCTCCTCTCCGGCGAGCAGGGCTGCGTAGAGCCTGTCCGCAAGCGTGCCGTCCGTCTCCAGGAACACCCTCTCCATGGACTCGACTACCGCCTCGCCCGCGAGTATGTTGCCCTGAACGGCGTAGTTAGGACCGCTCCAGCCTCCGGCCCAGGCCATGCATCCATCCCCGGTATAGGTCGCGGACCTGCCGTCGGCCGATACTATCCCGAGCTGCCTTCTCCCGGGATCAGAGTCTGATCTGATGAGTATATCCACCGCCTCCTCCGGTGTCGCCCCTCCCTCCAGCAGCTCGAGGCCCCGCCATCCGAAGGTCGTATTGGCGAACGACTGCGTAGCTACTGCGCCGATATCGGCCCTGGCCCAGGGCACGACCGTCCCGACACCGAAGAACCGCGAAGCAACGGCCACCCCGAGCTCGCCCGTCACCGAATCCCTGGCCACGATCGAGAATGTGGAAATGGCCTCTTGCGTATCCGCACATGCAACCTCGAAAGCCGTTACGGCAAAAGCGCAGCATAAGGCAATCATAAGAATCCCGAACTCATAATATTCAAATATTCTTTTCATTGCACATCCCCCCTGGGTCAATTGATCATCATGCTCATCCGAGATCTTGTAATCCCTGTAATCGTCAACTAAATTCTATACGACCGGCATCCCATCAGGTCAAGAAGTGCTTTTCATCCTCCCTGGCATTGGATCCTAAGCAGCCTAGATCCTTTTTCCACTGGACAGGGCAAACTGTTGGGGGAATACTGCCATCTGTAATGAACGATGAACTCAAAAAGGCTATCAAACTGATCAAGGCGGGAAGTGAAATCACCGGTGCTGCGGTCGGAGGAGCACTTTCCGGGATCCTCTCCGGACCCATTGGAGGAGCTGCGGGTAGCGTGCTAGGATATGTACTCACTAAAACAATTGGTGACATAGCCTGCAGAGTGCTTTCAAAACGCGAAAGAGCTAAGATCGGAGCAGCATCATACTATGCAATAGAAGCTATAAAAAAGCGTGTTGACGAAGGAGCCCCTCCAAGGAAGGAATGGTTTGCATCCACAAAGAAACAAACATCCACGGCTGAAGAGTTATTCGAGAATATTCTCTTGGTCGGTAAATCCGAGCATGAAGAAAAGAAGCTGAAATTATTAGGCATCTTGTTCGCCAATATAGCATTCCATCCATTCATGTCAAAAGAGGATGCAAATCTTCAAATTCGTCGAGTTGAAGAGCTATCATATCGGCAGATATGCATGCTTGCAGCAATAGCCCATAGGGATCATGGGGACACGGATCAATTCTCAGATCTAAAAGCCGGCGAAGCCCTTAACATCATTCACAAAAATAAACAAGATGCCAGAGATGCCATGACCCTGCTCCAAGAAGCATTTGAGATGTATCTAAAAGCTCTTATCGAGTTTTACTCAGAAGGGCGGTATCTTGAACCTACTTCGTGGAAGAAACTGGTACCTGCTGAATTTCAATTGTCAATAGAAGGAACGGCTCTTTTACAACTTATCGATTGGATTGATTCAATAGAAAAGGAAGATTGGTATAAGGTAGCACAATTACTCAAATACCGTATTCCTAAAGATCCACGTGCAATAGATTTGAGAAGTGATTAATGGAAGTCCAAGCGATTTCGATATGATTGATCCCCTTGCCATCCGCGAGAAATTCGGAAGCGATTACATAGCCGACGAGCGGACCTACACCATGGGGATGGATCACCGCTTCACATCTATCGTAGCGAGGCGATTCAGATCGCTCAGGGTGCTAGAGACCTGCACGGGGGCGGGTTTTACGACTATCGCTCTGGCCCGCGAGGCCGAGCACGTAATAACCGTTGAAATCGATCCGGCTCACCAGTCGCAGGCAAAAAGCAATATAGAAACGTCCGGGCTCTCGGACCGGGTAACATTCGTGCTGGGCGATGCGCTCGATAGGGGGATACTGGACGGCAGACCTCCGATAGATGCTGCATTCCTAGACCCCGACTGGGCTGTCACGGGCCCCGAGCACATCTTTCACTTCAAGCCGTCAAATACCAGGCCGCCATCGGATGAACTGCTCGAAAGGGCTTTGGAGATAACACCGAACATCGCGTTGATACTGCCGCCGCTCGTCGTGACCGAAGAGCTGGAAGGTCTTCCGGTACACGAGAGGCAGAAGGTATGCATAGATGGCAGCCACGAGCTCTACTGCCTCTACTTTGGAGAGCTGATGCGGTCGGCCGGAGATACCGGGATCCGGATATCGAAAGATGAACGAGAAGGCTCGAAAAATCAGTAATTCCCGGCAACTACAGAAGGAGGTCTTTGATGAAGGTGGTGCTGATATTCATGCTTATCCTGGTATCGATCTCCCCGGCTCGTGCCCAGGAGCTCACGGGTGACGATATCATCCAGAAGGTGAACGATATCCTCAGCCCCGGTTCGAGCCATGGAACATCGAAGATGACGATCATAACGACGTCCGGGAAAGAGCGTACCTTTGTGATGGAATCCTGGAGCAAGAACGATGGGGAGAAGAACCTGATCCGTTACAGCGAGCCCCGGCGCGTCAAGGACCAGGCCGTTCTGATGCTGAATAACGCCGATGATATATGGATGTATTTCCCGAGGACGCAGCGTGTGCGCAAGCTGGCGACACATGCCAAGAAGCAGAAGATGCAGGGTAGCGACTTCTCGTACGAGGATATGGGAAGCGGCGACGCATTCATCACCGATTTCACCGCGAAGCGGCTGGATGACGGAAAGGCCGAAGGGGAAAACTGCTACTGTGTCGAGCTTGTCAAGAAGAAGGACAGTGACATGTCCTACTCGCGGTTGATCATGTGGGTCATTAAGGAGAACTTCTACCCCATCGTGATCGAATATTTTGACGAGGATGACAGCGAGCGCCGGATAAAGCGTCTAGTTCAGAGCGATATAAGGGTCATCGATGAAATCCCGACGGCCTGGAAGGTCGTTATGACAAACGAGGAGGACAACTCCCGGACCACGATGGAAGTTGTGGATATCGAGTACAACATAGATGTTGACGACCATCTGTTCACCGAAAGGGGGATGATACGATGAGACGTTGGCTCCCCGCGGCCCTGATAATGCTCTCGGCATCGGCCGCATCCGGCCAGGACGACCTTGAGCTCTTCGGATATCTGGAGAGCCAGTTGATGGGCGCGGAGATCAAGAGTACATTTTATCACGTCCAAACCAATAAATTGCGGTTCGACATGAAGTACAGCCCCTCCGACCACGTGACCGTGGTCGCCAACTACAACGACGTAACATATCACGGCAAGAGGCAGTGGAACGTGCCCGACTTTCTGTCCAACCAGGTCAAGGCCGGCATAGCAGATCCAATGGCTTCCTTCTACGTGATCCCCTTCGAGGATCAGCACATCCTTGATAACGCAAACTTACGTCTGTCGTTTAACAGCTTTGACATAACAGTGGGGAAACAGCAGATCTCCCTGGGCTCGGGTTATGTGTGGAATCCGATCGATGTGTTCAACGTCAAGGATGTGCTCGATCCCACCTACGAGCAGCCCGGTCATAACGCCGCGCGGGTGGACGTCCATCCCTGGGGATCCTTCAACCTGACTGCGCTCTACACCCCGGAGGACACGTGGGAATCATCCGGCAAGCTCGTGCAGATCAAGGGCCGGATCCCGAGATTCGACGTGTCGCTTCTGTTCATAGAGACGCTTTGGCGCTTCCACGACTACACGAGGCTCGACACCCTCGATTACGGATTTCTAGAGCTCCCCGAAAGGCGCCGCGTGATAGGTGCCAATGCCGAAGGCGAGCTGCTAAGCCTGGGGCTATACGCCGAGTACGGATACAACGACATGGAGTTCACCGAAGATTTCCACGAATGGGCCGTTGGGCTGAACTACACATTCGACTTCCAGACGTACGTGATGCTCGAGTTCTACCAGAACACATTCGCGAAATCCGATTATCACGATTATGACATCAACGACTGGATGCGCTTCCTGGCAATGGAGCAGAAAACCGTATCGAGGGACCAGCTTTATGCGCTGGTGCAGCATCCGGTCACGGATTTCACCGAATTCGGCGTGTCGGGGATTTGGAGCATCTCGGACGGCAGCTTCGCCCTGGTCCCCACTCTGACCTGGAGCCTGTTCGAGAACGTCGATGTGACGGCTTATGCGAACGTGAATTTCGGGGAGGACGGGACGGCCTACTCGAAGCTGATGGGCGACGGCGGACTGCTCCGCGCCCGCGTTTACTTCTAGCTGTAGAGGAAGGAGCATCCGATGAGAGAAAGGATCCTTAAAATCCTGGCGAGGCTGCAGGCGGACCATCCATGGAGGATGCTTCTGGTCGCCCTCTTTATCACCGTAATCCTCGGAGGCTTCGCGAGCCGGCTTTCGGTGACGATGAGGACACAGGATCTGCTCCCCGAGGGCGATCCGCGGGTAGATGCGTTCAACCAGATCATAGACGAATTCTCCTCGGCCACCAGCCTCTTCATCGTCGTCCAGGGTGAGGAGGATCGGATAAAGAGCTTTGCGGACGACCTGGCCCCGCGCATCCTGGAGCTGGTCGATGACAGCCGGAACGACGAGCACCGGGAACGGATAGCATCTCTCGAGGCGCGCATGGAGAAGCTGCAGGCTAAGATAGACAGCAAGGACCGGATAGCGGATCTGAAGGCTGAAATCGCCTATTTCGAGGACCGTATCGACAAGAAGCTGTTCTCCCGCGTCGATTACAGGATGGAAACGGAATTCCTCAGAAATCACGCCCTCATGCTCGTCGAGGCGAACGACCTGGAGAACACGAAGGACCTGTTCTCGGATCCGAACCTGACGGAGCTCGTGACCAACATCAACAACGCCATGGAGAAGGAGTACGTGGGGCAGGAGGAGTCCATCTCCACGCGTGAGAAGGAGGACGGGGCGGTCGGGTTCCTGGACGGCATCGAGTCACTACTGGCCGCGATGGAGGATATGGCCGGGGGGCGGGAGCCGTCGAGGGAGGAGGTGGAGGCGCTTGCGGATAAGTTCCTCCTGGGAGAGCCCTACATCCTCTCCTATGACAAAGAGGCACTCATGTTGAATGCGGTCCCATCCTTTACCATGATGGACCGGGACCTGCTGATGCTTGGAACCGACCGCGTACAGGCCCTGGTGGACGAGCTTTTGAAGGATTACCCAGATTTGAGTGCGGGCCTGAGCGGTGACATCGCGCGCGAGCACGACGAGCAGATCGCATCCGCACAGAGCCTGGGATTCTCCACGATCCTGGCGTTCGCCGCCATACTCGTGCTTCTCATAATCGCCTTCCGTATGTGGACGGCGCCCGTGCTGGCAATGATCAATCTCATGATAGGTCTGATCTGGGGCATGGGGGCGGCGTACATCGCCGTAGGGCAGCTCAACATGATGACGGCCATGCTCTCGGTCGTCCTCCTGGGGCTGGGCATAGACTTCTCGATCCATCTGATCTCGGGATTCTCCGAATGGCGCGCCTGCGGTGACGACATAAGGACCGCACTCGAGAAGACATACGAGAAGAGCGGCAAGGGCATCATCACCGGAGCCCTCACGACGGCATGCGCCTTCCTGGCGCTTCTGATCAGCCAGTCGCGCGGTATGAAGGAGATGGGACTCGTGACCGCCGCGGGGCTCCTGTCCGTCATGCTGGCAACCTTCCTGCTCCTGCCCGTTCTGCTGGTGTTCCGCGAACGCCGCCTGGACAGGCGCAGGGACGTGAAAGACTCGAAGTTCACACGGCGTGACATCTCCTTCAGGTCCCTTGGCCGCGCGGGCGGATTCCTGAGCAGGCATTTCGTGTGGACCATCATCGGATCCGTGCTGGTCAGCGCGCTTATGATCTGGTCCGCATTCCAGATAAAGTACAATCAGAACTGGATGGACATGGAGCCCGAGGGTCTCACCTCCATCGCTCTGATGGACACAGTCGTCGAGAAGTTCGACCTTAGCATGGAGTACTCCCTGTGCCTGGCGGAGAGCGTCGAGGAATCGCGTGAACTGGCCGAGAAATACAGGGATCACGGCTCCGTGGCTATGGCGAGCGACATCTCACTCTACCTCCCCTCCGCGGACGAGCAGGCGGAGAGGGCTCCGCACCTTGAGGACATCAGGGCTCGCATGGAAACCGCCCAGGTTAGACGGGGGATCTCGCCTAACGAAATACCCGTTCTGCTCGAGCAGATCGACCGTCTCGAGATGAACATAATGGAGATGCAGGACATGGCGTTTCTCGGGGGACAGGACAAGGTGGACGCCAAGTGCAAGGCGATCGTGGGCGACCCGGAGGATCCCGGATCCTACAACCTCATCAGAGATCTCTTGGGGGAAATCAACCGTTCGCCTTCAGGCGCCCTGCGCGGATTTTCTACGCTCCAGAGATATTTCGCGCCGTATTACAGGCAAAGCGTGATCACCATGTGCTCCACGCAATCCATCGGCCTGGACGATCTTCCCGTTTCGGTCCTGGATCAGTTCAGCAATCCAGGGAGGAACCACTTCATGATCACGGTCTACCCGAACGGCCATCTCTTCGAGGACAACAAGGTGCTCAGCCGGTTTGTCGATGATATGGAAAGGATCAGCCCGAAAACGACGGGCAGCCCACCGGTGGCCGTGGCCTGGATGCGCATCGCAGGCCGTGACGGCCGCAACGCCATTCTACTGACGCTTGTAATAGTGTTCGCCCTGCTGTGGCTGGATTTCGGAAGACCCTGGTATGCCCTGATGGCGATGCTACCGCTGGCGCTGGGCGCATTCTGGATGGTGGGGATCATGCATCTCAGCGGCCAGATGCTGAACTTCATGACCATGATGGGTCTGCCTCTCATCATCGGAATAGGCATAGACGACGGTGTGCACGTGATGCACAGGTGGCGGCACGAGGGCAGTGGAAAGCTGTTGACCGTATTCTCTAGCACGGGAAAGGCCATCCTCCTGACGACGCTTACCACGATGCTTGCATTCGGATCGATGGTCTTCTCGGTCTTCCCGGCTTGGAGGTGGTTCGGTGAATCGCTTTTCATCGGTGTCGGGGCGTGCTTCCTGACGACCGTCATCGTGCTGTCGGGGATACTGGGGTGGATAGAATACGTGGGCCGGCGAAGGGGAAAATAGGCACGGTCGCGGTATGCGCTAAGCTGGTAATTCACCCCGATCCAAACCCTCTTATGACCTTGCGCTTCCCGGGCACAGCTTCCGGCTGCGCTGTCCATTGGCCGCGTTCCTCATCAGCGCGTGAAGGGCAACAATTCTGATATTAGCTCGTAACTTATTACTATAGAAAACAATCCCAATAATAATCGTCGGTCGGATGCTTGCCATACGAATTATGGGAACCATTTCCCCCTGTTGTACGACCAACTATATGAGATGAATATCCAGCAATCCACTAACGTAACAGATCATGGGCTTGTCATTGCCGTCTTGGAGAGCGGGAATGAGGAAGCGTTCCGCGAGCTATACCGGAGGCACACGCCACGCCTGCTCGGATTCGTATCGCGCCTTATCGCCGGAGGCAACCCGGAGGGCGAGGATTTAGTCCAGGAGACATGGATCCGTGCCAGTGAGCGGCTCGATCGGTTTCAGTGGAGATCAACGTTCTCGACGTGGTTGCTGGGGATTGGACTAAACGTAGTTCGCGACCATTTGCGACGAAGGAGTAGATCCCGGTCGGCGCCAACCGGCCGGTCCCTCGATCCGCCGGGACAACACACGGACCATGCGATACGGATCGATATCGAACGAGCAATCAGCATGCTACCGGACGAAAACCGATTGGTGCTGGTGCTTCACGATGTGGAGGGAATAAAACACCAGGAGATCGCCGAACGGCTCGAGATCCCGGTGGGAACGACAAAGAGCCGGCTGTTCAGAGCCAGAAGGCTGATTCGAGAACGACTATCTGAAAAAACGGAGTGATACAATGGACGACAAAGAAAAAAAACGTAAAGAAGAAATGCATCAGGAGCCAGTCGAGCTGACGCCGGCGGAAAAGAAGGAGCTGGAGACCCTGCCCCGTGACCTCATGCCGGGCTTTACGCTGGAGGATCGTATCGTCGACGCGCTGTATGACCGTGGCATCCTCTTCACGCAGCACCGCCGCGTGATCGAGCTAACGAAACGGCGCATAGCCACGGTCGTTGCGGCTTGCATTGTATTGCTGGCCACCGGCTTTGCACTGGGCCAATGGACGGGTGCACGACAGATCACCGGATACGACATCATCACTCCTGAGATCAGCGACATCTCCGTAGCGGCCACACTGCAACGTGCGGGATCGGAATATGTGCTGGCGCTCCAACACTTCACCGGGCTGCCCGATTCCGTCAACGGAGATCAGGCCGTCCAGGGGCGAGAGGTGGCGCTTACAACGCTCTATACCGCCGCCAATCAATTAACGCGGTTGGTACCGAAAGACGATCTTGCCAGACAGCTGCTCCTGGCGATCGACGCTGGCCCGAGATCGAAAATAGACAGAACGGGGCCTGTCACCATCGGCACCAGGGTCATGGAGTTCTGACACTGCTGCAGATTTTGAAAGTCGAGGAGGAAACAAAGATGAAGCGAATCAAAAAATACATTATATGGTGCGCATCCGTGGCGGCGGTGCTGTCACTGATTCCTTTACAATCCCTAGCGTTCAATGATCAGGAAACGGCCAAATCCGATACCAACCATGGTCTTGAGCTGATGGAGAAAATAGGAGAGTGGGCCGCGGTATCTACGCGTTACTCGCTCGATATGCTTGGAATCACCGGTATGGAGTGCAACTGCACTTTCACCGCGGGTAAAGAAGGACAATTATGGCTGTTTCACGCCGAACCGAAGATAAATGGCGTCGACCGCAAAGGCCCATCTCACGGCATACTAAAGCAGGGGGATGTGATAGTGTCTATCGATGGCATGCTCATCACGACGCGGAAGGCCGGCATCCGGTTTGCCAACCTCATCGCCGGTGAACCGGTTGAATTAACAGTCCGCCGCTGGGGCCGCACGCGCTCGGTGACCGTCGTGCCACAGGAAGCACTTAAGCTGTCCGTTCCGATAGATCTGACCGTCCGCAGGGACGATCCCTTGAATACCGTGACCATCCAACCGAGAGCTAGTGGTCTGCCGGAGCTCGCCCGTAAGATCGAATCACTATCACTTAGTGCCACAAAAATCGGCAGGGTGATAGACGATATGGGGCTGCCGTTTATTCCTGAATTCGCTCTGATTCCGGAGCTCGATATCGACCTCTCCGGTCATTTCCCCCGTGGGTGGATCGGCTTCGGATTATCTTTCAGCGGCAAAATACGGAGAAAGGATCCGGGCGAGCCTTGCGAGTGGCGGTTCAATGATCCACCTCTGATCAAGTCGGTCCTACCGGACAGCCCTGCCGATGAAGCGGGTCTGCAGATCGACGACGTTCTCCTCGAGATCGACGGCTTGAAACTCGACAGCAGAAAAGGTGGCAAACGGTTTTCCCGCATGGAACCCGGGCAGATCATCGAGTGGACTGTTCAGCGGGGCGGGAAAACATTCACCGTCGAAACCGAGGCGGGTGAGCGCCCGGAGCTGACACAGATAGACTCCGCATCGGCGCTTAGTCATCCAATGGACGTGCAGCCGCTTCGATATACCGGCAGCCTGGATGGCACCGAAATCGAGGTCCGTGGTGGCGGAAACGTGCAGGTTGAAGTGGACGAAGAGACAGGCGAAATAGTCATCCGGTCCGTCGACTCGGTTACCAGGTTGAAGCCGAGTAAAAAATAAACTAGACCCTATTTGCCTGGCTTAACCGGCCGGCGAAGAGACGGGAAGAACCGGTTTGTTCTCTGCATATACGATCTGTACTCATCACCGAAACGGCCAATAAGCTCCTTTTCCTCTATTGGAGCGCGTACTGCCATAAGTATCAAAAAGAGCACGAATGATGATGATCCGATAAGCCAATTTGCCGATATCAGGAATAGAACGACCGGAACGATCAAAAATGCCACATAAGTCGGATGCCTGACAATTCGATAGGGTCCCCGCGTGATGAGTTTGTGGTTTTCATGCAATCCCATCGTGCTTCTATAATTGCTGCCAAGTGTAAGATGTATCCACCAGAACAGCACACCCACTACGGCTACGAGCACACACCCGATCCAGCGCATATAAACCGGCATCTGCACATATGACCACGGAATCTTGTTTGCAGAAAACAACCAGTCAAGCAGCCCGGCGTACAGTGGAATCGCAAAAAACAGGCGAAGG
Source organism: uncultured bacterium (assembly GCA_964422745.1). Classification (GTDB taxonomy): domain Bacteria; phylum Krumholzibacteriota; class Krumholzibacteriia; order Krumholzibacteriales; family Krumholzibacteriaceae; genus CAYRCK01. The sequence goes on along the minus strand of CAYRCK010000009.1, from coordinate 25,105 downwards.
AATATCAATGGCCGGTATTCATTCTTTGCTCTCACCAGAGGCGATCCATGCTCACGATGCGCCTTGAGATTTGCATGAATCATGGCGCTCAGGATTGTTATCGCAAATATGCCGAAGGATATCTTGAAAATCATCTCATTTTATATGAAAGGAACGCATCCATTGAGTGTTCATCACACTACTTTGCTCTGGGATCATTTCCTCCTTGAAATAGCGATCATTATGAGGCCTAGCACCGCGAAAACAACACCGGATGTAGTTGGAACCCTGCCCTCTCCAAAAATAAAAACTGCAACTGCAATGATGATACAAATAATCCCGACGATAAACCTGGATTTTGCCAGCATTAATTAACCCCCCTGCAAATTCTCATCATACAATGCATTGCCTAACCCTTGACATCAAAAACGATTTACCAGACAAAATGAGTAAGCCTATATCTGACTCTTGCGCGGTATTCCTCATATCCTGCGAGCTCACGCAGGAGAACATCCTCCTCGTTTCTGATACGGAAATAAAAGATTGGATAGTGTACCAAAGCCCCTATCACACCCCACCATGAATCCAGAGCTACCGGAGTCACTAGAAGAAGCAACATGACCGCCGTGTACATTGGATGCCTGACAACGGCGTAAGGTCCCGTGTCGATGACTTTCTGATCTCCCCAGGTCTCAACGGTCCTTCCCGCCCAGCGGTTCTCCAGAAAGACGCGAAGGATCATGAGGTAGCTGACAAGCGTTAGGAGCAAGGCGACAACAACGAATGCCAGAGGGGGATCAGACCAGCCGAATCGGCAATCCAGCCCGGGTAGGATGAACACGGAGAGAAAGAGGGGTACAGCCAGGGACTGAAGGCGTGCCTGAGCTTGCTCCTTTTCCTTCTTCTTGAAGCGGCGGTCAAAAAATGAAGGATCGTGTTTCACCATCCATACGGTAAATATGGTCATCGGAACTAGAAGAACAGCGCAGTAAATCCAGGCCTGCGGCCATAGCAACGAACCTCCCGTGGCCCAAAAGAATATAGGCAGCAAGATCCAGGCAGCCAACAACCTGATCAAGCCCCTCCTGCGAGATCTTGCCTGCTCTGCTCCTCCAGGTTTTACGCCAACCACGGCTAGGTTCTCCTAGTTGAATTCATTGGTTGGATTGAGCTTTAACCTTTTCGGATCGATTCTCCAGGCTAGGACCAATCCTACAAGTATCCAGACTATCAAGTTGCTTATGGAGGACAACAACATGTGATGCAGAGGCTTTTGGCTGAATATATCACCGTATACGGCGAATAGTAATCCTATAACCGCCACGAATACAACCCGGCGGGCATATTTTGCCAACACTTTCATTGAAGCTCGAGATAACAGCCAAGCTGCGATCATCGGTGCCAGGAAGATCAATAGAATCTCGACAGCCATTGGACTTAACGAGTTGCTGGGAGTAGTTCCTGGATAATATATGAAAAATAAAGGTTCATCCTCATAATCGGAAAACTGGCTCTTGTCGCTGGGCAACCAATAAATTCCGGTTTCTGGAATTCGTTCTTTCAGCATTGCATGTATTTCTTTATCGTCATTGAACTCTTCAGGTTGATCCCCGCTCAACGGAATTATAGTGCTCGAGATCAATATCCACAATATAATCACAAGCCCCCCCAACAAGCCCGAGATAAGCATTTCTTTCTTCATATTTGTCCTCCATTCAATTGACATTCCGGCGGTACACATCACTACCCAGAATACGAATAAGGGAAATCATATGTAAATGGGCATTAGTTCCTGAATGCAGGTCTGGGAATATTTACCCAGAGGCTTCCCGGAACCACTTGATGGCTGCACATGGCCCCCAATATTGCCCTCAACGATTTGGCCTCGCCTCATGAAATTTCTAACAGTAAGAAAATATTGTGCCGTTTTGCTCAATACCATCCGGCACCGACATTTATAATGATGTCTAATACAGCACGGAGATGCCTGTCGAGATGCCGAATTCGTTTTGCGCCCCAATGTCATATTCATACCGCACGTAATAGGGTTCAATGAATACAGTTCCCCTCTCCGATAAGAAATATTTGGATCCGGCTCGACCCCCGTATATTAGGGGATTGTCACCTGAACCCAAGCCGATCCCGATCTGCAAGCCCGCGTAAGAGTGAATATTCTTGATGGTCCACGATTGCGGATAGAACAAAATCAGAGCGGAAGCGGTCCCAGAGATTTCATTGGAATCGTTCAGCATGAATGAAACGAGCGAGCCTACCTCTATAGAACTGTGCACGAATGTTCCATGACCGGCTGTAAGATAGAAGTCCCTCGGACCCACATCATTTCCCATCATAGTGCTGAGTGAACCGCTGAGCATTAATTCCGATATTCCTCTGGTGGTATTCCCAAGTGCGTCCGGAACCATCACCAGGAATCCGAGAATCATAGCAAGTCCCACTCTTTTCATCATTTGGGTACCTCCTAACGGCTCATTACTCCTCGAGTTTGTTCACTTCACGGACAAAGAACAATGCATCAGCATGCTTGGCAATCACGCCGTGTGCAATCGATCCGTTTTGAAGGAAGTTTCGTTTTTCCTGTAAGAACGATATTCCATCTTCATCTGAGCTCAGCGGCAGAAAGAAATACTCGCCGACCTTGGCCAGCAGATGTTCAACGCTGGCGGGATTGCTCGGCACATGCTCAAAACCTTCGGGTTTTAAGACGAATCCATGTACACCGTGGTCGTACATCATCCAAACGGAATAAACTTCTCCTGGATACTTCCTTTCGAGATGGGTTCCTATGGAGGTCCACATATTCGGTGCCGGTGAGCCGATTGGCCCGAATGCTATGTCCTCGCTGCTCTTGCTGAGATGCAGATTATGCCCCATCAGGATAATCTTCTCGTTCGGTGCGAGGTCTGCGAGGATCTCATCCATCAACCAGGCCATTCGCTGCTCTCGCCGAGCTAGGCCCTGAACCCATTTCATCGTTCTGGGACCTTCTTTAGCGGCTTCGGCGAAGTGCAGGTAATCCGCCTGATGCCACAGCGTGCGAAGCAAACTCCTTAATCGATCTTTACCTATTATCCTGCTCACGGAATTTGACTTCTCCTCGATGAATTCGAGGAGGCCTTCAAGGCGCTGGATCTCCTCGCTCCGTGATTCGCCGGGGACAAGCCGCATGCGGCGCTGGATCTCCCGGATCGCCGGATCATCCTTTTGATGGGCAAGAATCTCCCGGGCATCCTCATAACCGACGCACGGTAGTAATCCTACATCAAAGCCAAACCAGCTGAGCCTGGGCGAATTGCGTTTGAGGGATTCGTCGAGCGAGCGCAGCGCAGCGAGAAACCTATACTCTTGTTTTATGAAAGACCTTCTGAATTCGGGATTTTGGAAACCAGGAAAGCCATCTGGAAGATCATCACGATCCTCCCGCCACCCTCCTTTGTAACCGTATAGCGCTACCCGCTCCAAATGTGAAGAATCACCCGTTTCTAGATAGCGATCGATACGCTTACCATCGCAGAAGTCCATTTCCATCCCGATCCGCCGCCATCCCCTATCGAAGAGATAGCGTACGAGGATCAGTCTGTAGTCATACTTCTGATTCACCCAGTGATCAGACTCGCCGAGATATACTATTCGTTTGCCTTTCAACAGGTCATCTAGGAATGAAAGATCGTCCGGGCTGATGTTTCGCCATTCTATCGAATCGAAATGAACAGCGTTCTCATCCACCCATGTAACAAATTGCTTCTCGCCGGCGACTGCCGGTATGCCCAGAGCCGTCAAAAGCATTAAGAAGACTGTCGCGCAGATTAAGACTCGTACCGGATCGAACGTTTGCCAAATAACGATTGACCGCATGAGCTTCTCCTCCTTTCTAACAGACACTACTTCGAACTATCCCGTTACGTTGCCTCGCAATAATAATACGTAAGGAAGCTGAAACTGGACAATCGCCCGACAGTATGAATTTTTAAGGGAAAATTGGTCACACTTTGGTATTAGGATATTAATCGATTGATAATTGGGATGTTAAGGCTGCAGTTATTTGAAATTGTTCTCTTTGATTTTAACAAGAAGCTCAAAACGGCTCCTCACACCCAGCTTCTGAAAGATATTTCGGTTATGGGTCTTAACCGTGTTCAGAGAAATGAAGAGTTTATCGGCGATTTCCCTGTTCCCCAGCCCCTTCATCAAAAGCAGAACGATTTCCTTCTCTCTCGATGAAATTCCCGCACGATCCATCAAATTCTCGATCTCCGCCTCATCGAGCTCGGATGATATCGTGGACAACTGCATGAAATACTGCTTTATGATGTACCTGGTGAACATGAAGCAGAGTGCACAGTATGTAATTGGGATGAATATAAAAACCTGTTGTCGAAGATATATGTATAGATCGATCACAATACCGGGAAAGACGAGAATGTCCAGAAGAGTAATGCTCTTCACGATATTTTTTCGCCCGCCCTCGAGTCTGCGCAAGGAGATGGCCTTCAGAACTATCGAGTATGCGACGGTTAGATAAAAAAGCACTGCTGATATGTAGGCCAAGGCGTTTCGCTCCTGCGATATCGCTTTATCCGGTAGATTCACACGAAAAGTGAAGATCATCAACACAAGAGCGATCAAGGCTATGACACCGAAAACAATGTCTCGCTCCCACGGGTATTCATCCCAGATCAGCGAGTGCGTAAATCTGGGCAACGTGAATATCAAGAATGCCCAAGATATCAGGGTAAGCGAAACTGTTACCAGCAACACGTAGAAATTGGCGGCATCAACGTTCAAATTCAGATACTGAAGTGTGAAGAGGTAGACGAATATGAATATCGTGAGGTTTGAAATGTACAGGATATATTTAACCAGCAGGCTGTTCCGGGTTCTAGTATAGGTGATGCTCGCAATAGCGATGGAGATGGCGCCCATCAATATCAGAAAGATATATATGAAAAGAAACAGATGCTGCATGCGTATTTCTCTCCGCTTTAATCCCTTATGAGCATACCCTGTAAGCGCAAGGCTGTCCAGAGAACTGTGTGGTCTTTGGGCAAATATTCCCAGCACCTGCATTCAGGAACTAATGCCCATTTACATCTGACTCCCCATATTCATAGTTTGAATAGTGGTGACCACGAAAACCGGTTTGTCAAAAGGGGAACATTAGCATAAGATCCGATGGGACATAGAAATCCAATTTCACTCCAACCCAAATAGGAACAATGAATCCGATAAACCTGCAAGAGGGAAAGAAGGGAGAATCATATACCTGCCCCTTTACGAGAAGGGACTTCCTCACCAAGGTAATGCCCGCATGCACCATCGGCTGTCTGGGTCTCTGCGGGGCCGTCTCTCTCTCCGGGCTGCGGGCCGATACCTTGCCGGACCCGGAGAAACACAAGTTCGACATGGATTACCCTCAGCCCTTGACCCTACGTCAGTATATGTCGAGGCAACTGACCAGCTGCATCGAGCCCTTGAAGGCCGTTGAGAGCGAGATGGGGGAAGAAAGGCTCCTACGGATACTGCATGATTTCAGCATCAAAAAAGGTGAGGAACAGGGTGATGCGTTTGCCAAACAGTATCCGGACAGGGATTTTTCTCGTACAATGAGCGGTTCAGAAACGGCCAAATGCAGTCCATCGTTACATATGAAATCGTCGAGGACTCGGAAAAGGCATTCGAGATCAATGTAACCGAATGCATCCTGGTTCAGCCCGTGTTGGAGCTCGATGCCGGGAGGATCGGCAATGCACTGTTGTGCGACGCAGATTACGGACATGCACAGGGCTTTAGTCCAAGGATCAAGATGATAAGAAACAAGACTCTGATGCTGGGACACGATTGCTGCAACCACCGTTACGTACTGCAAGGATAATATCCTGCTGTTTTCCGCTGCGTCGTCGAAAGGTTCTATAACTTATTAGCAAAAGAATTGTCGTGACAAACGGCTCGATAAGAGCTAATGGAAATACTGATGCAATTTTTTTTATAGCTAAGCACTTGGGCTCTAATAAACCACTAGCACCGGAAGGGATTAAAATGGCGACTGATATAGAAGCTGTAGAGAGAAATCTCAGGTCTTTTTACGATTTTCAAGACAAGGTTGTCGTGCATGTTGGTGCAGGTGGAGGGCAGCTTATCGGATACTCGGAAATCACTCGATCAGTTTTAGCTATTGATATCGACGAAAAAGCGGCATCACGACTCGATGAATCGGTTCGAGAAAAGGGTCTTTCAAGTAAGTTCGAAATTAAAGTTGCCGACATACTATCCATCTCGACCAAAGCAGACGTGGTGTTCTTCGAGTTTTGCCTCCACGAGATGTCAGATCCCGCAAAGGCGTTGAGACATGCGCAGACAATAGCCCCAAACATATTGGTCATCGATCATCATCCCGATTCCCGATGGGCCTGGTATGTCCTGGAAAGTGAAAAAGCCGGTAGAAGCTGGGATGCTGCAAGGGAATTCAACGTGATACAGGAGAAATCGTTCGATGCCGAGCAGTATTTTCCGAATTACTCGGATCTATTGACTAAGGTTGGGGTCATGGGCGATCTGGCTGTTTCTCGAATCTCGGAATTTATAGACAGAAGCGACATAACGATAAAAATGAAATACGCTATGGCTCTATTGAAATGATCGTGCTCGATGCTTCGAGACCAAGAAATTGGCGGACTAAGCTGAAAGCAGCTGATCCGTGCTATTATCCCACACCCACGCGCATTGCAATCACCATCGAAATCAGGTGAAAAACGGTCGTCGCTGCGGTGACGAGCCATAATGAACGGTTGATGCGGAACATCGGCAAGCCCATCAGTAGGATTCCACCAAAGAACAACACAAGAAAGGGTATGAGAATTTCCGGCCGCATGGGAGAGCGAAACTCCACCGGTCGGATATAGTCGACAATCAGCAGCAGAGCAATAAAAACGACAAAGATCGCCGGGCCGATCCAGTAGGTCAAGCTCGCCCTCTCGCGAATGAATGCGACAATGGTGAGAATTGCCGGAACGGCAAGAAGAATGATTGCGATTCCAATATAGTGGTTGATCGTCATTGAACCGGTTCTAACACGTGACAGAAATCCTACTCCCTGCAGAGTGTTAACGGCATTCACTATCACCCAGACCGTTATAACGGCCCACCACGGTTCGACGGTGGAATGAGCCTGCATGGTTCGCTTCCCCGCTATTTCCCGAGATTTGTAGTTATCTCAATCTCTGGATATTTTTCCGCTAATTCTATCAGGTCGATTTTGCTTCTATCATTAAGGTATTTTTCGAAGAATGCCAGGACCATTACGTTCATCATCTCGATCGTCCTTTTGCCATCGATCTCTCCAAGGAGAAAACCGACGGCAGGAACAGGGTATATGGAATAATCCGTAAAATTATAATGGTCCGAATCTCTAACACCAAGCGAGTAACAATCCGTCTTCGATCGATCGGTGAATATCTTGCCGTACCCGAGGAACCTTTTGCTGTTCATATACATGAAGGGCATTTCAAGTTCTCTCTCCATCAAGTCGCCGTACAGCCCTCCGTCCAGGCTTACACCCGCCTTCACCCTCTTATCAGTCGCACATATCTCGCTCGTCGCCAGGCCTCCCAGTGACATCCCAAAAACGCCTATACGATCCATATCAAGCTTACCCTGAAAGAGCTTGTTTACACCGGTTGCGTCTTCCAATCGATCGATAAAGAACACTATGTCCTCCGCCCAGTATTTTGGGCTCTCCGTTAATATCGTCGGCAGGGTGTGACTTGTTTCCATCAAGGCTTTCATTCGCTCTTCGTCACTTTTTGCATCATGCGTTCGCCGAAGCAGCTCCATGGCCTTTGGATTCCGCTGTTCCAGCATGATTTCCTGGAACCTTTTGCTATTCATATCAATATAGACCATGCAAATACAGAGCAAATAGAGTCTCGTTTTAT